>DATDHW010000046.1:0-67336 GCA_036521375.1 Candidatus Cybelea sp. | reverse complement strand
TTGTGCCCGTTGCAAGCGTTTTTACGCGCACCTCGCGACATCCGACCAGCACGATGAGCCCCAAGGCTAGACCGGCCAGGGTCAAGCAGCGCTTCACGGCCGACCGCTTCGCCCGAGCCTTTCATTTGTCATTGCCGCCCGACTCCAACCGGGCTACGCTGGGGATCGGATGAAACGACTCCTGTGCCTCGCGCTCGCCGCCGATGCCGTCGCCTTGATGACCATCGTGCTCGGGAGCTGGACGCGCATCAACGGGGCCGGGCTCACTTGCCCGGATTGGCCGCTTTGCAACGGGCACCTGATTCCGGCCATGACCGGCGGGACGCTGTGGGAGTGGACGCACCGGCTGCTCGCGTTCCTGGTAGCGCCTCTCACGATCGCCCTGATCGCCGTCGCGTGGCCTGCGCGGCGGCGTTTCGCCTTCGTAGGACCCACCCTCGCCGCGATCGTCGCCCTCTTCACGCTTCAAGTCGTGCTCGGCGCCGAAACGGTGCGGCTCGGAAACTCGCCCGCTTCGGTGGTCCTGCACTGGGCGACGGCAATGGCCTTCATTGCGTCGCTGACCGCGATGGCCGTCTTCGCCGGGGCCTCGCCGGGCGCCGGAGAGAGTTCCGGCACATCCTTGGAGCGCTCCTCGCCATACCTCCTCGTCACGGTCGGGACGACCGCGGCGCTGGCATTCGCGACGATGTGCGTGGGAGCGTACGTGAGCTCGAGCGGCGCCGGGCTCGCCTGTCTTTCGATACCCGGTTGCGCCGGCAACGTCGTGGTCTACACGACGGGCCAGTTCGTGCAGATGGTACATCGTATCGCGGCGGGCGTCACGCTCGCCAGCGCAGCCGCCGCGCTCGCGCTCGCGTGGGCGCGTCCCGCCCCCGTTCGGGTTCGCGCAGCCGTCGCGACGGGCGTCGTGCTCGTTTCCGTTCAAATCCTCTTGGGTCTGCTCAACGTTGCGCTGCGCTTGCCGGTCGATCTGCGTGAGGCGCACGCGGTCAACGCCGCGCTCCTCTTCTTGGCATTCTTCGTTGCAACGGTCTTTGCGTTGATGGACGCGGCGGTGCCGCGGGCCGCGCGCGAGGTGGGATCCGGCGGGTCTGGGCGTTGACTGCACTAACGCGGGTACGCGACTACTACGAGCTTTCGAAGCCGCGCATCATCGCGTTGCTGCTCGTCACGACCGCTGCTTCGATGGTGATGGCCGCACGGGGCTTGCCGCCGCCGGTGCTGGTCTTTTGGACGCTGCTCGCCGGAGCGCTGGCCGCCGCATCGGCCGGGGCGTTCAACTGCGTGTGGGATGCAGACATCGATCGCGTGATGAAGCGCACCCAAGATCGGCCGATTCCCGCCGGTCGAATCTCGCGGCGCGCGGGTACCGTTTACGCCGTCCTGGCAGGCGCGCTGTCGTTCGGGCTGTTCTACCTCTTCGTCGATCCGCTGGCCGCCTGGCTTTCGCTGGCGGGGAACGCCTACTACGTGGGCATCTACACGATGTGGCTCAAGCGCATCACGCCGCTCAACATCGTGATCGGCGGAGCCGCAGGTTCGGTGCCGCCGCTGGTCGGCTGGGCCGCCGTCACCAACCACCTCGGCGGGCCTGCATTAGGGCTTTTCGCGCTGATCTTTCTTTGGACGCCGCCGCATTTTTGGTCGCTGGCGCTGATGACCGAGACCGACTACGGCAAGGCGAACATCCCGATGCTTCCAAATGTCTGCGGGCGCGAACGAACCAAACGCGAGATCGTCTACTACAGCCTCTTGCTCGTGGCGGCCTCGCTCGTGCTTTACCCCCTGCACGTGATGGGTGCGCTCTACTTCGGCGCGGCCGCCGTTCTGGGCGGCATCTTCATACTCGATGCGTGGCGAACGTGGCGCGAGCGCAATGGGACGATCGCGGCGCGGAAACTCTTCCGCTTTTCGCTGGTCTACCTCGCCTTGATGTGCGCGGTGATGGTGATCGACAGGGTCCTCTAGTGGAGCCGCGATGAGTCGCCTGCTCTGGACGCTCTCGCTCGGCGTCTTTGCCGGCGCGCTCGATTTGAGCGTGCTCTCTCCGGCGCTGCCGGCGCTCGGCCGAACCTTCAGTGTCGAGAGCGGTGACCTAGCCTGGGTCTTCACCCTTTACTTGCTCGTGACGGTAATCTCGATCGCGATTGCGAGCGCGATGGCCGATCGTTTTGGCCGCCGCCCGGTCTATCTCGTCTGCATCTCGCTCTTTGCCGCTGGAAGCATCGTCGCGATCCTCGCGCCCAACTACGGCGTCTTCCTCGCAGCGCGCGGAATTCAGGCGCTGGGCGCGGGCGGGATCTTTCCCGTCGCTACCGCTGCCATCGGCGACGTCGTGCCGGCGGAGCGGCGCGGCGCGGCGCTGGGAATCGTTGCCGCGACGTGGGGCTTGGCGGCCGTGATCGGTCCGAGCCTCGGCGGGCTCGTTACGCACTACGTTTCGTGGCGCTACATCTTCGTCGCGAACATCCCGCTCGCGGCCGCCGTCTTCTGGATGGCGATGCGCGACCTGCCCGTTGCGATTCCGCAGCGCAAACGCCGGCTCGATCTCGTCGGGTTGACGCTGCTCTGCGTCGGCCTGCTCGCGGTAACCGAAGGCCTGATCGCGATGCGGCTGGCCGTCGGCATCGGCGGAATCGGGATACTCGCCGCGTTCGTCGCCTATGAGTTCGGAGCCGACGATCCCCTGCTGCCGATCGGCGTTTTGCGTACGACGCAACTCTTCAAAACGTACGCGCTCGAAGTCGTCATCGGCGTCTTGGAGGGTTCGCTCTTCTTCATTCCGGCAGCACTGGTCGCCGCGCAGGGCTTATCGTATGCCGCCGCCGGCTTTATCGCCGCCCTGGGCGCGCTGATGTTCGTCCTGGTCATTCCGGCGTCGGGACGCGCGCTCGATCGAATCGGCAGCCGCGACGTTCTGTTGGCCGGCACGGTTTGCAGCGAAATCGGCCTCGCCGTCTTCGCGTTGGGATTTACGTCGCTGCCGCTGGCCTTGCTCGCGATCGTCGTCGCGGGTGCAGGCTTCGGCGCGCTGCTCGGTGCGCCGACGCGTTACATCGTCACCAACGAGACGCCGCGAAGCGCTCGCGCAACGGCAGTCGGCCTCTTGAGCCAGGCTTTGATCGTTGGGCAGATCCTCGGGAGTTCGCTTGCAGGCGGCTTCTTGAGCGCCGCGCAGAGCGACGTTGCCGGCTACCGGCACGCGTACCTCGCGTTTTGCGCGGTCGCCTTCGTTGCCGTCGTGCTGGCAGCGACGCTGAAGCCGCGCGCAGCGGAGCGAACGCGTCCGATCGAGGAGGCTGCCTAACGGCCCACCTGCCATGCTCGACAATCAACCGCCCGCGCTCGAGAACTACAACCTCTTCCGAACGGATCGCGTTTTGCGGGAGGCGGTAGCGCGGGAGGCGCCAGACGGCGTAAACGGCGAGTTAACGGTACTGGGCGAGCTGGCCGGGCGAGCCGAAACAATCGCGCTCGGATTCGACGCCAACGAACATCCTCCAGAGCTTCGCACGCACGACCGGTTCGGCGAACGCATCGACGACGTTCGCTTTCATCCCGCGTGGCATACGCTCATGACGCACGCACTGCACGCGGGGCTTGCCGGCCTAGCCTGGGAAGATACCAGGCCGAACCCGCACGTGCGCCGCGCCGCGAAGTTCTTTCTGTGGTCGCAGGTCGAAGCGGGCCACGGCTGCCCGGTCTCGATGACCTATGCCGCGGTACCGGTCGTACGCGGCATGCAGCGCAACGCTACGTGGGTTCGGGCGCTGACGCAGCCGCAATACGACGCGCGAACGCTGCCGATCGAGCAGAAGGCGGCCGGACTCTGCGGCATGGGCATGACGGAGCGGCAAGGCGGTTCCGACATTAGAACCAATCAGACGCGCGCGATTGCCGCAACAACGCCCGGCAGCGGCCAAGAGTATCTACTGAATGGCCAAAAGTGGTTTTGCAGCGCGCCGGCCAGCGATGCATTCCTCGTTCTCGCGCAGGCGCCGGGCGGAATCTCGTGCTTTCTCGTGCCGCGCGTTCTCCCCGATGCGACCCGCAACGCCATGCAGCTCGTTCGGCTAAAAGACAAACTCGGTAATCGCAGCAACGCGTCGGCCGAGGTCGAATTTCACGCGGCGCATGGGTGGCTGATCGGCGAGGAAGGCGAAGGCCTCGGCCGGATCGTCGAGATGGTCAACCACACGCGCCTCGACTGCGCGCTCGGTTCGGCCGGCCTCATGCGGGCCGCGCTCGTCCAAGCGATCCACCACGCAACCTACCGTCGCGCCTTCGGCAAAGCGCTGATCGATCAGCCGCTGATGCAAAACGTGCTGGCAGACCTGGCGCTTGAGTCCGAGGCGGCGACGCTGCTCGTCTTGCGCGTCGCGCGGACGATCGACGATTCACCGAAGTCGGCCGCCGCGTCGGCGCTCAAACGCATTGGAACAGCGCTCGCGAAGTACTACATTTGCAAGCGCGCACCCGCGATCGCGGCAGAAGCCCTCGAATGCCTGGGCGGCAATGGGTACGTTGAGGAATCGGTCATGCCGCGGCTCTACCGGGAAGCGCCCCTAAACTCGATCTGGGAAGGCTCCGGGAACGTCAACGCGCTCGACGTCGTTCGCGTGCTGCAAAAACAGCCCGAAGCCTACGCGGCCTGGCGAGCCGAACTCGAAGCTGCGCTCGACGAGCCGCTCATCGCGGCGGAGCTGCGCGCCTTCGAACGCGACCTGCGCGATCGATCTCTCGCGCAGGCGCAAGCGCGCGCGCTGGGCGAGAAAATGGCGCTTCTCTGGCAGGCGGCGCTGCTCCACCGCTACGCACCAAGCTTGGCTGCCGAAGCCTTTCTGCGCAGCCGTCTCGGTGCGGTGGGACGAACGCTGGGGACGCTGCCGCCGGGTATCGATTTCCGCAGCATCGTCGATCGCGCCGCACCGCTGGAAGCGGCATGAAGGCGCGGGAGTTCGACCGGCGCAAACGCGGTCTCGCGCACCGGCGCTGGACCGCCCAGGAACGCCGTATTGTCTGGCGCGGGCTCACGGGCCGGTTCGCACTGGCGATCGAGCCGCTGATCGGGATGGTCTTCATGGCGTTGCTGACATGGGGAATCGTCTACCGCGCGCAGCACGTCGCGTCGGACGCCACGTTGATCAAGATCGCCTGGATTTTCGCCCTGGGCGCGCTCGCGTTTGCGGGCTACTTCGTCGCGGTTCTGGTCGCCCCGGCCGTCGCCTACCTGCACACGTTCCGGCCGATCTATATTCTCGACGGCTACGTCCGCTATCGCGAGCCCGATGACCAGTCGCGCAGCGATGCTTGCGGCTATGCGGCGGCGCTGTTTGCGGATCGCGAGCTCGCCGGCGAATGGGAGTGGCTCGGTCAGCGCCGGCTGCCGAATACGACGATCCCGGCGCTGGTCGAGTTCTCGCTCTACGCGGGGATTCACAAAATCGACGGAAGGGCTACGGGCGTATTGCCCGATGAGGACCTGCCGCTGCTCGCGATCGGCATCGCAACGCGTCGCGGAAAACGCGTCGACCTCTAGAACGAGTTATTTCAGAGGGACGCGCTGCGTCGTATCGGCGGGCCAGTGATGCCCGTAGCCGGACTGCAGGCAGACCGCCGCGCCGATGGCGAAAATTATCAGCAGCCCGACGCTGGCGATCCGAATGAGGCCCGGCGGAATGCCGCGGCTCTCGGGAACTTTGCTGAAGTCCATGTACTCGTCGTCGCGAACGATCATCCTATGCCCCCTTCGGCGCGAAGCCGACGATGTTGAGCCCGGCCAAGAGCGCCAGCACTGCGCCGACGCCGAGCAGCACCAGCATCAGCTTGAAAACTTGGTTCTCTATGCCCGTCGCCTGCCAATCCTTATAGAGCGCGTAAAAAGCCACGACGGCGACGATGACTCCGCCGATGACGGCTCCCAATCGTTCGATCAGTTGTGCGTTCACGAACGTCGCTCCTTAAATTAGATAGAAGATCGAGAAGAGCACGACCCAGATCACGTCGACGAAATGCCAGTAGAGCGTGCCCGCCGTAATCCCAAAGTACTTTCCCTTAGTGTAGACGCCGGCCGCCGACTGCAGTACGAGCACCGTGAGATAGCAGACACCGAAGAAGACGTGCATTCCGTGCATGCCGGTCAAGGTGAAGAACGACGCGCCGAAGATGCCGCTGCCCCACCAGGTCACGTGCTCGCCGAAGATCAGGTGATTGTATTCGTAGGCTTGCCCGCCGAGAAATCCGGCGCCGAGCACGATCGTGGCCAGCAGGAACCACATGTACCTAATGAAGTTGCCGTGCTTGAAGTTCTCGAGCGCGTAGTGCATCGTCGCGCCGGATCCGAAGAGCACGACCGAGTTCCACGCCGCGAAGGCTACGTCGAGGCGCTGGATGCCGGGCGGCGGCCAGCCCTGCCCGCTGTTGCGCAGGTAGAGATAGGCGAAGATGAACGACGAGAACAGGACGCAGTCGCTGATCAGGAAGAGCAGGAAGCCCTGGAGACGCAGTTCGCGCGTCTCGACGTAGAGCTGGTCTACTCCATCGTGACCGTCTGCGCCGATCGCGGCAACCGACATCAGTGAGCTCCCGCCGCAGCCGGCGGCGGAGAATCGGTGAGCTCATCCTCCAACCCTTTATACGGCAACGGCTGGCTGAAGTCGTACGGCAGGCCGTAGATCGTCGGGATGTGCTTGAAGTTGTAATAGTTCGGCGGGGACGGAATCTGCCACTCGAGCGTCCGCGCGCCCCACGGATTTGGGCCGGAACGCTTCCCGTTGCGGATGCTCCAGAGCACGTTGACGAAGAAGATCAGGATCGCAAACGTCATGAGGTAGGACGAGAACGACTCGAAGCGATTCCAGAAGGTGAACTGCGGATCGTACGTCGCGACTTCACGCGGCATGCCGAGCATTCCGAGCCAGTGCATCGGGATGAACGTTCCGTTGAAGCCGATGAAGAAGAGCCAGAAGTGCAGCTTGCCGAGCGTCTCATTCAGCAGCCGCCCCGACATCTTGGGGAACCAGTAGTACATGCCGGCGAAGACGCCCATCAGGCTCCCTCCCACCAGCACGTAGTGGATGTGCCCGACGATGAAGTACGTTCCGTGGACGTGCAGATCGAACGGAATCGCCGCCAGGAAGATACCTGTGATGCCGCCGAGCGTGAAGAGACCCACGAAGCCGATCGCAAAGAGCATCGCCGTCGTGTAGTGGATCTTTCCGCGCCATAGCGTCGCGGTCCACGAGAAGATCTTGATGCCGGTGGGGACGCCGATCACGAAGGTAATGATCATGAAGGGGACCTGCAAGAACGGCGCGAGCCCCGAGGTGAACATATGGTGCGCCCACACCATGAAGCCGGCCAACGCAATCGCCATCGACGAGAACGCGATCAGCTTGTAACCGAAGATCGGCTTTCGGGAGAACGTGGGGAGCACTTCGGAGATGATGCCGAAGGCCGGCAGAATCATGATGTAGACGGCGGGGTGCGAATAAAACCAGAACATGTGCTGCCACATCACCGGGCTGCCGCCTTTGGTCGGGTCGAAGAACGGCACGCCGAACTGGCGCTCGATAAAGAGCGCGGCGAGCGCCGCCGCGAGCGCGGTCGTCGCGATCATCAGCAGCGGAGCGGTGGCGAATTGGCCCCAGACGAAGAGCGGCATGCGGGTGAACGTCATCCCGGGCGCCCGCATCTTCAGGATGGTGACGACGAAGTTTATGCCGGTCATCGTCGAGCTGACGCCGACCAAAAAGATCGCCGCGGCCCACATCGAGGTCCCGGCCGCTCCTTGCAGCGAGACCGGCGGGTACTCCATCCACCCGGCCGTGGGCGCGCCCATCAAGAACGACGAGAACAGCATCAAGCCCGCAACGGGAAATATCCAGAAACTGAGCATGTTCAGCCAAGGAAACGCGACGTCGCGCGCTCCGATCTGCAGCGGAAACACGAGGTTGCCGAAGCCGCCGGTCAAGAGCGGAATGATAACGAGCCAGACCATCGCGCTCCCGTGGACGCTGTAGACTTCGTTATACGTATCGGGAGCGACGAACCCGCCGTTGGCGTTGAGCAGCTGCGTGCGAATGACCTCGGCGAGCAATCCGGCCAGGACCATGAAGACAAAGGCGGTGATGATGTACTGAATGCCGATGATCTTGTGGTCGAGCGAGAAAACGTACCGCCGGACGAACCCTTGAGGCTCGGGATGGATGTGACCGGCGATTCCGCCCGCGGGTATTGCTGCTACTGCCATTGTTTGCGTAATCTCATTTCAGTGTATTGAGGAAGGCGACGAGGTCGGCGATATCCTTTGCTGAAAGCCCGTTCGCGCTCGCGTTGGGCATGGCGCCCATGCTCCCCGTATATCCATTCTGAAGGATCGTTGCAACATCTGGCGGAGTTGCCGCCTGACCGTTTACCAGATTGGGGTGCGACGGGTCGTGCAGCACGCCGAGAAGACCCGGCCCGACGAGCTTCTGATCGAAGGGCGCGAGCTTGTGACAGGCCGTGCATTTCTGCGAAAAGAGCTGCTTGCCGGAAGCAACGTCACCGCCTTGCAGCGAGATGGCGCCCCCTCCGGCGGCCGGCAGCGCATTGCTCGCGTGCGCGTTCTTCTGCTGCCACCCCTTGAACCAGCGATCGAACGAGGATTTGTTTTCGATCACGAGCACCTGTTTATCCATCTGACTGTGCAGCACCCCGCAGAACTGCGTGCAGATGATCGGGTAACGTCCAACGAGGCGCGGGGTAAAGCGAATCGACGTCACGAGGCCCGGAACCGTGTCGTTTTTGAGGCGCATCGCGGGAACCCAGAAGCCGTGGATGACCTCGGCCGACGTCAAGTTGAGCGTGACCGGCACGCCCAGCGGCAGGTGCATTTCGTCGGTCACCTCGCCGTTGATCTGCGGATACCGGAACGTAAAATCGAATTGGTGTCCGATCGCTTCCACGACCAGGCCGTTCTCCGGCTCCAGCATGATCTCGTACCAGATGCGCACGCTGACGATCGAGAGGAGCACGACGAAGAGCGAGGGGATGAGCGTCCACCAAAACTCGAGCTTGCGATTGTCGTGGATCTGGACGCCGACCGCGCCCGGCGGATCGCTCGCTTTGGCTCGATAGGCGATCGAGAAAAAGACCAAGTAGCCGGCGACAAAGATGTAGAGCGCGCTGCCGGTTGCGGCCATGAAACGGAAGAGCGTGTCGACCTGGCGCGCCGTAACGATCGCCTCCGGCAGGTACCGGTCGATCGGAAAGACGTACCAGAAGACGATCGAAGCAACGGCGAGCAGGGTCAGGACTGCGGTGGCACCCCAAAAGCCACTATCGAGTCTGACTGGCTCCGCTCTGTTTTCTATCAAAGAATGCTCTCCCTAATAGCTACTATAAGGCACAGCGCAGCGTCTCGCACCGACTAAACGGGCTGTTAAGAGCGCCCGTCGGCGGCCCCTGCAAACTCCCTGACCAACCAGTCCACGTTCGTGATGGCGCTGCCGACGACGACCGCATTCGCGCCGGCGTCCAGTGCGGCGCGAACCTCTTCCGGCGTTCGAACGCCGCCCTCGCAAACGGTGAAGCATCCGAGCGCCGCAATCTCTCCGACGAGATCCAGGGCTGGGAGCGATCGGTCCGCGGTCTCCCGCGTATATCCGCAGAGCGTCGTTGCGACGACGTCGGCGCCGGCTTCGCAAGCGGCTATCGCCTCCCCGCACGTCGAGCAGTCGGCCATCGCAAGCCGCCCGGCAGCGTGCACCGCAGCGACGACGTCGGTCAGACCGCTGCCGTCGGGGCGGCGGCGCGCCGTGGCATCGAAGGCGACGATCTCGGCGTCCGAGCCGATGACGGCGGCGACCTCGGCGAGTGACGGCGTAATGTAGGGTTCGAAACCGGGATACTCGCGCTTGATCAGGCCGATCATCGGCAGCGCGACCCGCCGGCGGACGGCGCGCAGGTTCGCCTCACCCTCGATCCGGACCGCGCGGCTGCCGCCGTCTTGCGACGCGCGCGCCATCGCCGCGATGATCTGCGGATCGTCGATCGCCGAGCCGCGCCAGGCTTGGACCGAAACGATCAATCCGCCGCGAAGGCCGTCGAGCAGGCTCACCCCGACAACTCCGGGATCGCCCGGCCGATCTCCCGGTACGCCAAGAGGAGCGCACCCAGTGCGGGCTCGTAGCGCGGCTCCACGATCCGCGCGCCGGGTACGAGCTCGAGGACGCGACGCGAAACGCGCACGCGAAACGGCGGGTCGGCGAAGAGGCCGCCTAAGAGTGAGACGTTCGGACGACTGATCGGCTCCGCCGCCCTACGGATCAGGCCGGCGAGCCGGTCGGCGCCGCGCCGCGCGACTAAGCGAAAGAACGGAAACGCAAGGGCGGCCGGCGCAAACGACGCGAGCTTGTCGCGCGTAATCTCACCGGCGTAAATCGCGCGTGCCAGTTCGCGCAGCGTGCGCACACCGAAGAACGCGCAGGCCGCGGCCGACTCGCGTTGGCGCAAGCCGGCGTCGTGCCCCGCCATCACGCCCGCGAGCCCTTCGCGCACGATGCCGAAGCCGCTCCCCTCATCGCCGAAGAGGGGCCCCCATCCGCCGAAGGTTCGCTCCGAGTTGTGCTCGTCGCGCGCGTAAACGACCGACCCGGTTCCGGCGATCGCGATTACGCCCGGCGCGCCGGCGAGCGCACCGGCGTGCGCGATGGGCGCATCGTGCAGCAGCGCGAAGCGCTGCGCCCGAAACTCGGGCTTGCGGCCGTAGACTCGCCCTTCGTAGCCGCTGACCCCCGCGACGATGCCGGCGAATTCGCACTCCGGGCCCAGGCCCGCGCGCGCGCACGCATCGCCAAGCGCGGCCTGCAGAGCATCGTGCAAACGCGTCGAACTCGCCTCCACGCCGATCTCATCGGCCGGGCCCGCTCGACCGCGCGCAAGAATTCGGCCCGTTTCATCGGCGATCGCAGCGACCGTCGAGCTTTGGCCGCCATCGATCCCCGCAAATAAAAAGCTCATCCCTCGGCAGCCGCGAGCTCGCGGGCGTATGCGTCGGCGGCGGCCTCCCGGGCCGCGCGCGTCGGCAACAAAGAAACTTCGCCGATTGCTTCGCGATGGTGATACAGCTCGTGACCGATCGCGAAGGCGACCAATTCGGGCGCCAATTGCAGGTGCACGCGAATCTCCGGCAGTGCCGGATCGTACTCCGAGCGCAGTTCGTGCTCGCCCCAGTCGCCGAGATCGGCAAAGCGGACTGCGACGCCGTACGTGCGCGCAAGCGCTCGAACACTCATTGCGCGCGCCGCAAGTCGACGCCGTCGGCGGTCAGCTGCTCGCGCAAGCGCGCGGTGTCGACGTCGCCGACCCGCACGCCCCGCGCACAGGCGATCGCGGCGGCCGTGCCGGCGGCTTGTCCGAGCGTCATCACCGTCGGCGTGAGTCGCGTCGACGCCAGCGCCTCGTGCGTCGTCGAGATGCAGCGGCCGGCGACGATCAGCCGCTCGCGGTTGACCGGCAGCATCGTGCGGTACGGAATCTCGTAGCTGGCGCCGGGCGCCAGCCGATGCGTCGTCGTTCCGCTGCCGCTGGGATTGTGCACGTCGATTGGGTACGCGCTGCGGGCGACCGCATCGTCGAAGCTGCGGCCCTGCAGGACGTCGTCGCGCGTCAGCGTGTAGCGCCCAACGATGCGCCGCGATTCGCGGATACCGACTTGCGTACCGGTCGCCGCGATTCGCGCGTTCTCGAAGCCCGCAACGCGCCGGCGAAAGAATTCGAGCAGCTGCATCGCCTGTAGACGCGATTGGACTTCGGCCCGCGTGAGATCGTCGGGGTCGAGCGGATCGACGTTGACGACCCGCGTCATGTTCACCGTCACTTCGTCGGGATAGGGAGAGATAAAGAACGAGACCAGCTCCCGCGGAACGTCGACGAGGCCGTCGGTGCGCGCCTGCTCCCACAGGTCGCCCAGACCCGCGACCGCGGTCAGCGCCTGCGGGACCCGCTCCTGGGGCGCCAGCGACGTGCGCATCTGGTCGGGATGATCGCGCAGATACTCGGCGAGCTTTGCGAGGTCGACGTGACTCAGGCGAAACATCAACGTCGCCGGCTGAACGCGGCCTCGCTCGTCGCCTTGCTGCGTCGGCACACCGGCCGACGCAGCGACCAGCGCATCGGCGGTCGCGTCGACCACGACCGGCGCAGCGTACGTGCGATTCCCGCCGATGGTCGCAAATGTCGCGTTGCGTACTTCGTCGCCGTCGACGTGCGCCGACAAGAAGTAGGCGTGCAAGAGCAAGCCGACACCGGCCTCTTGCATCAACTCAAAGAGCAGCGCTTTGTGAACTTCCGGATCGAACGGAGTGATCGTCGCTACGTAATCGGAAGAGTCGCGAAGATGACCGGGCGACGCGCCTTTGCGCTGTAGGCGGTCGACGATCTCCTGCGCGATGCCGCCGACGATGCGCTCGTTGGACGAATGAAAGGTCATCCACGGGCCAACCATCGCAGCGGTTGCGGTGCCGCCGAGGAAGCCGTAGCGTTCGACCAGCAGCGTTCGCGCGCCGTGGCGAGCCGCAGCGATCGCTGCGGCGCAGCCGGCATTGCCGCCGCCGACGACCAGCACGTCGTAACCGGTACCTTGCGAGTGTGGCGATGAGCGCACGCAAGCGCAATTCGTCGCCCGCCAGAGCAGGCCATTTCGAAGCGTCCGGCAATAGAGCGGAATGCAGGTTCAAATCGCTCCCCAAGAGCGGAATTGGGCTATGGCCGCACACTTGAGCGCGCTCGTCGCGGTTGCCGGCCTGCCCTTCGGCCATATCGTCGGCCCACTGATCGTTTACCTGATCAAAGCGCACGAATCACCGTTCGTCGCCGAGCATGCGCGTGCGTCATTGAACTACCAGATCACGGTTTCGATCGTCGGGCTCGTGGGGATCCTCATGGCCGTCGGCGCGATGTTCGGCCTGATCGCAACGGGTGCGACGGTTCATACCGAAGGTGCCGGCTATGCAGCCGGGCTCGTCGTGCTCTGGGTGATTTTCGGAATTGCCGTCGCGCTCGTCTTCTTGCTGTCGCTGATCTTCATCATCGCCGGAACGGTTGCCGCCAGCAGCGGGCGCCCGTACACCTATCCGTTTGCCATCCGCTTTTTGCGTTAGGAGCACGTACGCAGCATGTTGATGTCCCGAGTTAAACCGCTCGCGCGAATTCTCGCCGAGGGAGCCGACGAAGAACACGGACTCAAGCGTTCGCTGGGTCCGTGGGCGCTGACCGCGATGGGTATCGGCGCGATCATCGGCACGGGCATCTTCGTATTGACCGGCGTCGCTTCTGCCACCCGCGCCGGCCCGTCGCTCACCCTTTCGTTCGTCGTCGCCGGTATCGTCAGCGCACTCGCCGCGCTCTGCTACGCGGAAGTGTCGAGCAAGATCCCGATCTCGGGAAGCGCGTACACGTACACGTACGCCACGCTGGGCGAGTTCCTGGCGTGGATCATCGGATGGGACCTCGTGCTCGAGTACGCGCTCGGTGCCGCGACGGTGAGCATCGGATGGTCGGGTTACTTCGCCAACATCCTGCATCAGACGGGCATCTCGTGGCTGGCGATTCCGCCCGAATGGGCGAACGGGCCGCACTGGGGCCTCGCCGGTCAAGCCGGCGTCAGCGGTTACGCGAACCTGCCCGCCGCCGGGATCATCCTCGTGATCACCGCACTGCTCTGTCGCGGAACTCGCGAATCCGGTTCGGTGAACGCCGTGATCGTCGCCATCAAGCTGCTGATCGTGCTCTTCTTCATCGCGATCGGCGTCGGTCACATAAACGGCGCCAACTATCACTTGCCGCCCGGCGGCTCCAACGGCCTCGGCGGCTACTTTCCGTTCGGCATAAGCGGCATGCTCGGCGGCGCCGCCTTCATCTTCTTCGCGTACATCGGTTTCGACGCCGTTTCGACGACCGCCGAAGAGGCCAAGAACCCCGGTCGAGACCTGCCGTTCGGAATCATCATGAGCCTCGTGATCTGCACGCTCCTTTACATCGTCGTCGTTGCGATCCTCAACGGCATGGTGCCGTTCTACCGGCTCAACGTCGCGTATCCGGTCGCCTTTGCGATGAACTACGTCGGCCTGAGCTGGGCGGGCGTCATCATCTCGATCGGAGCTATCGCCGGATTGACGACGGTGCTGCTCGTGATGATGTTCGGGCAGAGCCGGATATTCTATGCGATGTCGCGCGACGGGTTGATACCCGCCTCGTTCACGCGCATCCACCCGACGTGGCGCACGCCGATCTTCTCGACGCTCTTCTTTGGCATCTGCATCGCGGCGATCGCTGCCTTTACGCCGATCAACATCGTCGGCTCCCTGACGAATATGGGCACCCTCGTCGCCTTCATTCTCGTCTCGATCGCCGTACCGATTCTTCGCCAACGTCACCCGGAGATGAAGGGCCAGTTCACACTGCCGCTTGGCCCCTACGTCATTCCGATTGCTTCGGCGGTTACCGCCACGGGACTGATCTACTACCTGCGGGTCGGTAACCCGGTGTGGTTTCACGTACCGATCGTTTGGGCGTGGTTCCTGATCTGGATGGTCGTCGGTCTCGCGTTCTACTTCGCCTACGGGCGCAACAAGAGCAACGTGGCGCTCGAGGAGGCCGAGCGGCTCGCGATCGTCCAACCTCCAGTCAACTAAACCTACTCCGCTTTGAGCCGGGCCTGCCTATGCAAGGCGCGGCTCGACGAGCACGACGATGGGCTCGCCGGCCGCACAGCCCTGCATCTCTTCGGCGGCGAGCGCAACCGCTTGCTCGACGCTCGTCAATCCGTCGAAGACCGCAACCCGCGAATGCCGGAGCAGATAGAGCACCGGCAACGCGCGGCCGACGTCGCCGAATTGCGTCGCACCTTCGACGACCTCGCGCAGGTGCGGCTCGAGTTCGGAGACCGTCGTCGTCGTCAGCTCGTAGCCGGTAACCGCAAGGCGGACGACGCCGTGCTCGTCTACCGCGCGAAGCCGGCGCTGTTTGCGTTCGGTGTGAACGTAACCGCTCAACTCGCCGGTTAGCGAGACCGGTTCGAGCGCGCTCGCCTCGCACGCCAGCGATTGCGCGGCGATCGCACGACGCTCCTCCGGCGCGCAGCCGACGCCGGCGGCCGCCTCCACGAGCGCGGTGGCGCCGGAGGCGGTTGCGGTGACGCGGCTGCGCTGCGAGTCGATCTCGACCTCAACGACGACGCGGTCGGGGGCGGCGCCGGCGGCGATCACCCGATCGGCCGCCTCGCGGCGAATGCTCGCGATCTCCTCGGGCGTCGGTGAGGGAATCGTCCGTTCGACGACGTCGCGCACGAGCGCGAGCGCTACGCCGATCGGCGCGATGACCTCCGCGTCGCGCGCAATTCGATGGGGAAGCTGCATCGCTTCTGCGAGCGCCGGCACGATCGCACCACACCCGCCGCCGCCGCCGACGATGACGAGCCGCTGCGGATCGAGCGAGTAGTCGGCAATCAATGCAGCGAGCGCCGCGCGAAGCTTCGCGACGCCCAGCTCGATCGTGCGCGTCGCCAGCGAAAGGACATCGCCGCCGAGGTATTCGGCTGCTAGCTCGAACGCGCGCCGTGCCGAGCGTTCGTTGCCGCGCGCAAACGCGCCGGCCGGCACGGAGCCGGCAGCGTTTGCCGCGCAGGTTACCGTCGGCGCGATGCGAGTTCCGTTGCGCGCGACGAGGACGACGTAATCGGCACGATCCTGCGGCGTCGGTGCAACGAGCTCGACGCGCGCCCCTTCGAGCAGCTCCGGTTCGACGAAAGACGCATAGAGGCAGCCGGCGATATGGGCGCTGCGCGGCCCGACGTCGGTTAGGCTCGCCTCGTTCGCGCGCAGCATGCTTCCGCCTCCGACGCCGAGCGTGCGCACGTCGAGCGTGCGCAGCATCGTCCGGTGGCCGCCGATCCGCGCGGGCTGCATCTGCGGCCGCCCCTGCACGATCGCCGAGCAATCCGAGCTCGTGCCGCCGACCTCGACGAAGATTCCATCGCTCAAGCGTTCGTAGAGCAGCGCACCGGCGATGCCGGCGGCCGGACCGGAGAGCAGCGTGAGAATTGGACGGCGCTCGATCTCTCGAACGTCCATGACGCCGCCGTCGCTGCGCATCACCATCAGCGGCGCGGGGATCGCCGCGCGCTCGACGGCACGCGCGGTCATTCGCGCGGTGCGCAGCATCTTCGGCAAGATGGCGGCGTTGAGCGCCGCGGTGCGCGTGCGAGATCGCAGCCCGTACGCGGAGCTGACGTCGTGCCCGCTGGTCGCTTCGATGCCGCGCTGGCGCGCATAATCGACCGCTTCCGACTCGCGTTCCGGCCGGTCGACGCCGAAGCTGCGGCTCGCCGCCAGCGCTTGCGTGCCGCCGTCGATCAGGCGATCGATTCCGGCGCGCACGGCCGCGTCGTCTTGCGCGCTCGCAAACTCGAACGCCGGCGCAAACGAGACCCCCGAGGCGAGCGCCATCGGCGCGAAGCGCATCTGCCGGCGCGCCGGCCACGAGAAGCCGTCGAGCAATCCCAGGACGCCGACCGACGCGAGGTCGCCTTCCAAGAGGGCGTTGGTCGCCTGCGTCGTCGAGTGCGCGATGAAGGCTACCGAGCTCGCGTCGACGCCCGTGCGATCGAGCAGTCGGTCGATGCCGGCGACGATGCCCTCGGCAACGCCGCCGGCCGCGTCGTGGGTCGTCGGGATCTTGACGCGCGCGACCAGTGCGCGCGTCGCCGCATCGACGGCGACCACGTCGGTAAACGTTCCACCTACGTCGATCCCGACGCGCAGACGCTGCGCCGGAGCGCTTGCCATCAGATCAATGCGGCCGTCACGACGTGCGTGACCATCTGCATCGTTACGCTGCCCTCGCGCTCGTGTTCGTCAAAGAGCGCGTGCAGATCGCGGCGCAGCGCATCGGCTCGCTGCCCGGAAGCCGGAAGATACGAGGACGAAGCCGCACGGCCCAGCAGCCCTTCACGGTCGAGCGGCTGGTCGAAGTACGCCGCGGCGCGAGCGATTCGGGCGCCGGGGAAGCACGAAAAAGCCTCGAGTCCGCGCGCGCGAAGCGCTTCGGTATCGTCGGTTGCGTAGGCGCGCACCACGTCCCCATAGGCTTTCGTGAACGGATCGCGTTCGTCGCGCTCGTACTGGAGAATTGCGACGCGCCGGCGTGCGATTCGTGCGAGTTCGAGCATCGTTTGCGGCGTAGCAAACCAGTGAAAGGCCTGGCATACCACGACGAGGTCGACGCTCTTGTCGGGAAGCCCGGTTTGCTGCGCGCTTCCTTCGCGCCACTCGACGTTGGGGTGAGGCTGGGCCTGTGCGCGCATCCGCTCGTTGGGCTCGACGGCGATGACCTTTGCACCGCGCTGCGCGAAGAGCCGCGATGAAATTCCCGTACCGGCGCCGATGTCGGCGATCGTCAGCGCGGAGGCGTCGCCGAGGCCTTGCAGCGCCGCCTCGACGGCCTGCGCCGGGTAACCCGGGCGAAAGGCGGCATAGCTTTGCGCGCGCGGGCCGAACCGCCGCAGCGAATCGTGCTTATCGTGCATCGGCGGCCGGCAGTGCGAACGGCGGTCCAAGGCTCACGTCGACCGTTCGCCCCGCCTGGACGACTTCAAAGGAGTGCGGCTTGCCGTCGTAGGCGAACTGCTGCGTGCGATACGTGCCATAGAACCACCAATCCTTACCGTCGATCTTGTTGACGACCTCTCCCGAGCGCAGGCCCGAGCGGTACGCCGGTCCGCCGGCGCGCACGTAAACACGCATGTTGCCGTCGATCGTACGAAAGAATGCATAGAAATACGTCGGCTTGTCGCCGGCCCGGGCGGCTACTCCCTGCCCGAAAAGGTTTTGACTCCGCACCGGGTCGGCGCGCTGCCAGCCGCGCAGGCGCGCGACGTCCGCCCGCGCAAGGGCCGCCGCCTCACCCGCGCCGGTCGTGGTCGTGACGATCTCGTGGTCGTGCCACTCTCCCACGATCCAGCCGCCGCAGTCTTCCAGACGCGCACCGATATCGAGATCCTTGCCTTCGATCAGCGCAAACGTCGAGCTCTCGACGCGCAGATAGGCCGCGTAGCGCTTGTTCGCGCAGTCGCTCGAATTCGGATCGTCGCGCAGACGAACGGTATTGTAGCCATCGGCGCCCAGAGCCGCCGCAGCCGCGTCGGCCGCAATCCCTCCCAACGCCGTCGCGTCGTCGTCGACCGCGACGCGGTCGCCGGCCGACGGCGGGGCGTAAAACCCCGCTAGCATCTCGTCAGCTCGTGCAATCGAGGCAACCGGCGCAAACGCCGGCTCTCCGAAAAGCGATGGCGCCCCAACGACGACCAGCAGCGTGCCGAGCAGCGCAACCGCGACTTGATAAGGCAGCGTGCGCCGGGTGATCGTCGCGATCGGCACGCCGGTGAAGTTCGCAACCCAGACGTTGGCCGTATTGGTGGGATCGCAGACGTTCTGAACTTGCACGACCGCCATGATCGCTGCAACGAGCACGACCGGTGGCAAGACGTGCGACGTGAGCAGCACGGTGAAGATCGCGATTCCGACGCCGAAGGGATTGAGCGGCCCGCGATAGAGCGCGAGCGGGCTGGCCGCCCCGAAGACGAGTACGAATGCGATCGGATTGCGCAGCCAGTCACCGGCGACGAGCGGGCGCAGTGCCGCCGCAAACTGCGGCTGCTGCGTCGCGATCAGCAGCATGCCGATGCCCATGAAGAGCAAGACCGCGGGCGCCACGTCCTCGACGCCGCGAATCGCCGAGGCGACGAGCCGCTGCACCGCGATCGCCGGGCGGGTTATCAGGACGCCGAAAACCGCAGCGACGAGAAACGCAACCGCCGCCTCCATGTGCAGCGCGTAGTACAGAAATAGCGGAACCAACGGCGTTACCAGTGCGACGGCGGGAACGTGCTGCGAGTCTCGCTCGGCTCTGCGGCGGACCGCCCAGGCGGCGTACTTTCGCTCGCGGCGGAACGAGACGGCCGCGTAGACGAGCAGCGCGAGCGCGTCGACGACCGCGAGCGCAACCGCATAGGCAAAGAGCTGCTCGCGCGAAACCGAGAAGAATCTCGTATAGAACGTCCAGTTCGCGATGTTGAAGATGTAGCCGAGCGCAAAGCCCATCAAAAAGAGCGTGGCGGCGATCGTTCGCGGCACGCCGGCCGTCATCATGATCGGCAGGACGATCGAGCCGACCATGATGATTGCGCCGAGGCCCGAGAGCGATGTGAAGAGCACCGCGACGACCATACAGAAACCCAGACTCAACAGGAACGGCCGCTCCCCGCCGAATTCTGCGGCAAGATTGACGATCGCGCGCGCGATTCCGGTCTCGATCGTCACGCGGCCGAGCAGCGCACCGAAGAGAACGGCGACGTAGACCGGCGCGAGCTGCACCGATCCCTGGGTGATGATACCGCCGAGCGCCCCGGCCGGGACGCCGGCCGCGAGCGACATCAGCAGCGCCATGGCGGGAACGGCGATCAGGGCGGGCATCCAGCGCCGGTACATCAGTACCGCGAAGACGGCGAAAACGAAAAGGATTGCCGCGGCGCTCAGGGCGACAGAACGCTTTCGAGCGGCGGGAGCGTCTTGGCGGTCACGTAGTGCTGTGTCACCCGGTAGAAGGCGTCGGCGCGATCGATCGCTTTTTGCGCGGCGAGGTGATAGCGCTCCAAGTTACTCGCCAAGTGGCCTTCCCGGCTTTCGTACCGCCACGCGCGCGCGTAGAGCGGCTCGAGCCCTTCGTAAGCGTCACGCAGCTCCCACATCCAATACTTACACCAGAAAAGGTCGCGGACGGTCGTATCGGAGTCGGTTTTTTCGTGTGCAACGGCATCGGCGTACATGGCGCGGACCTCGGCGCCGATCTGGAATTTCCGGGCAACGGCGTCGTAGCGCCGAGCGGCCAGAGACATGACGAAAGCGGCATTGGAGTGTAACGGCGGACGTGAGAAGTAACGATTCTGTTCGACGGCTTCGGCCAAGAGGCGCACCTGCCGCAGGTTCGACTTTGCGGCTTGGCTTGCCGCCGCTGCGTCAAACGGATCGGCCCAAAAGAGTGCGTCCGACTGGCCGTACGTGAGGGGACTCGGTTCGAGCTGCGCCAGCGCCGCCGACAGGTCGTTCACGTCGCCGGCGTACGATGGATCGTCGACGCCGAAAAATGCGTGCGGGAAGGCGCCGGCAAACTGCTCGGGCTTCAGGTCGCCGGGCTCCCACGCGGCCGCGGCTGCATAGACGACCGGATACCACGTCGCTTCGTAGAGCGTCTCACCGTCGTCGTGCCAGACGGTTTGGAAGAGCCCGAGCACATTTTTGGCCTTTCCCTGATTGATAAACAGCCGTTCGTTGGCGAGCGCCGTGCCGACCGCCGGAAAGATCTCGTTCCAATTGCTCGCACCCGGCGCGACCATCTGTTCGAAGCCGCCGCGGGCGACCGTTTCGATAAACGGTGCGAAGGTTGGCTGGGCACCGTAGTGCCAGTTGACGATCACCGCGGTACGCGGGATCAGCTGCATGATTGCGGGATCGTTTTCGATGCCGTCGTCCCACACCATCATCCGCGCGCCCGACGGCGCGATCAGCCGGTTCATCTCGACGAGGTGCTGCGCGTAAACGTTCGAGCGCCCCCGCTTTGCGACGTACTCCTGCGTCCGCCCCAGACCCAGCGTCGCCGTCTCGTCGGAGCCGACGTGAAAGAACGGCGTGGAACCGACGGCAGCAAGCTCCTGGGAGACTAGGCGTGACAGATACTCCATCGAAAGCGGGGCGTTCGGCGCGAGCAGAAAGCCGTGCGGAAACTCGGCAGCATCGGCGTAGCGCTCGACCCGTAACGTATTGTGCATGTGCGCGAAACTTTGCTGCTCGACGATCAACGCGACGTGGAAACGCTTTGCGTAGAGCGACAGCTCCCGCAGCTGGGCGGGCGTGATGCCGTCGAGCGGGGCGGGCAAGGGATCGGTGGGACTGAGAAAGACGTGCTCCATATACGGCGAGTAGCCGTTCATTTTAAAGGCGGCGATCGTCCGAATGCGCTCTTCGAAGTAGCGCATCGTCGGAAGCGGGCCGCGTGAAACGTCGTCGGAGAGGATGCGCCAGCGCAGTGCGGGCTTGTCGGCGATACGAACGCACGGCATCCTCCACGCCCCATTCGAGCGCTGCGGGAGCTGCGCGAGCGTCATCGCGCCGTAGAAGGCTCCAGCGGCGTCGGCGCTCTCGATCGTCGCGCGGCCGCCGGCAACCGTGAGCCGATAGGCCTGCGGGGAGAGCGCCGCGTCTTTGCGCACGAGTATGGTCGCTGCAGCCCCACTGTGAAGGCGCCCGATCCCGAGCGCCGCCCAGCGTTCGTCGATCTCCGTCCGCGCCGCGCCGTCAAACGAACTCCCGACCTCATGGGGAACGGTCGAGGTGGAGCATCCGACGTCCTCGACGCTCTGCGGGCGGGGCAGGAGATGCAGCGACGTCGCGAGCGCGGCTGCAAACAAGAGCCCCGGGTGCATAACGCCAGGGTACGACGCCCGCGCCGCAAGGGCCTCGATACGCATCTGGGAAGATAGAGGGCGTGAAGCACGCAGCGGTATGGCCGGCGTACCTCGTCGCGGCGGTCTGTTTTGCGATCGCGTTGATCTCGTCGGTTGCGAATATCTCGCTGCTCGGGCAGGTGAAGCTGCAGCAGCGCGAACTGGCGAACCTATCCGAGCGGTCGCGGGCGCTCGCGCGGACGCTCGCCGACGAGCGAACCGCGCTCTTCGATATGCTGGACAGCCGCACGAAACACTATACCGTCGGCAACGGCGAGGTCGTGACGCGCGGAAGCCGCATCGATCTCGCACTCCACGCGATGCCCGAACCGCCCCATGGACACGTGTACCAGGTATGGACCCGGCCAGTCGGCTCGACCAAGCTTTCGCCGTCGCCCACCTTTCTGCCGGACGCGCGCGGGGTCGCGCTCGTGATCGTCCCCGCGGACGCCCGCACGACCTCGGAGGTCGCCGTCACGCTCGAACCGGAAGGGGGCAGCAAAGAGCCGACGAGCAAACCCCTGATCAGCGTCGCCTTTGGTCCGCAGTAGTTCGATGCGGGTAGAGCCGGTCTCCGCCGCCACGCAGCGCGCGGTGCTCGAGTATCTCGACCGCGCCCCGTACGACAACGTCTTCATCAGCCACATTCTCTTGCACGACGCGTCGTACGCGTCCAAGCACGTCGACGCGATCTTCGACGATCACGGCGTTGCGGGCGTCGTCTACCATGGACGCCACATCGTGATCGCCGCCGAAATGTCGGCGGTTGCGGCGCTGGCCGCGAGCCTGCCGCGCCACCTCAACGCGCGGATGATCATCGGACCGCGTGAGGCCGTGATCGAGCTTTGGAGGCTCGTGGGGGAACGCTACGGCCGCCCGCGCTTGGTGCGCGACCGTCAGCTCGTCATGGCGGTAGATCGCGCGCGCTTGCTCCCGGGCGGCCGCAGCGTTACCGTGCGGCACGCGCGGCTCGACGAGTGGCGCGCCGTCGCCGACGGATCGGCCGAGATGATCCAGCAAGAGCTCGAATACGACCCCCGGCGCGGCATGCCGAACTTCGACGTCGGCGTCAGGCAGATGATCGAGCGCAAACTTTGGTGGGTCGGCCTCTCCGAGGGAAAGCTCTGTTTCTTTTGCCACATCGGACCGTGGTCGAGCCGGACGCTGCAGCTGCAAGGGATTTGGACGCCCCAGCCGCTTCGCGGCCGGGGGCTTGCGAACGCCTCGCTCTCGGCGATTTGCGCTCGACTGCTCGAAGCATCGCCCACGATCTCGCTCTACGTCAACGATTTCAACGACGCTGCGATCGCGCTGTACCGCCGCGTCGGTTTCGAACACGCCGGCGACTTTCAGACGATTCTCTTTTAGAGTCTCTCTTTGAGGTTGCTGATGCCGCCTTCGACGGCTTGCTCCGTCTCCGTAAAGAGGCCGACGATCCAGCGAATCGTCGCGTAAAGGCCGATCGCCGCAAAGATGAACACGATGAGGAAGAGCCATCCCGCGGTCTCGGCTAGACGGACGAGTGCATGTTCCATGCGCCTTGCTTAGCTAGGCTGCGTCGGTCAACCTTCGGTTCTTCGAACTCACTCCGCGCTCGAGCCTAGAGATCTCCGCAAGCCACGTAGTCCTTGAGATCGCTTGCCGATTTGTGAACGTTTACGGCGAGACCGCCTGCCGTTAGCGTTGCGATCGACACATCAACGGTTGTTTCGGAAATTCCGTTCACAACCGAAGTCAGCGGATATTTTGGTGCGGGATTGAGATGGCTGCACGAGCCGGCGTGAATGTGGGCCGGCTCCGCAGTAGCGGGAGCTCCGAGCAGGTGAACTTCCACCACGGTCTTCGAGCCGCGGGGTTTCAGTGCGACGGTTCCGTGTTGCCCGGAGCCGTTTTGCGCATCGATCGCAAAGACTTTTCCACCGGAGTTGTCTGAGGCGGCGGTGGGACCGGGGATAAGGAAGCTTGCGAGCGCTAAACCGGAACAAATCATTGCGTACTTCATGCTCGATTTGTACCCGCTAGGGTGAGCCGCCAAGCGGGCTCTCGTCCTGACTTTCAAGGCCGGCTCAGCGAAAGATTTGGCCGCAAAACCGCGAAGCAATTCTCATGCCACGCACACTTATCGCATTCTTATTCTTGCTATTACCGACAACGGCCGTCGCGGCGCCCGCTGTGCAATGGCAAGCCGACCTCGTCCACAGCCGCGCACAGTTCACCGTCTCCCATCTCGTCGTTTCGAAGGTGTGGGGACATATTCCGATTCAATCGTTGACGATCGTTAACAAAGGCGGTTCGATCATCCCACAGAAGATCGACGTCGTCCTCAACGTGAGCCGCGAAGATACCGACAACCACGACCGCGATCGAGACCTTCGCTCCGCGACCTACTTCGACATAGCACAATACCCGACGATGGAGTTCCACTCCACCGCCGTTTCGCCGATCGACGCCACCTCGTTCCGCGTCGCCGGCAACCTCACGATCAAGAACGTCACGAAACCGGTCACCTTCGTCGCCAACCTCGTCGGAGTTATCCCCGAGGGCAAGGGGTGGCGCGTCGGCTACGAGTCGTCGCTGGAGATCGACCGGCGCGAGTGGGGCATCGTCGATGCCCGGCTCACCGCCGCCGGGGTTCTGCTCGTCGGTTACAAGGTCGACATCGGCCTTACGGTCGAGGCCACGACCAACGATCCGAGCCTCCGCCGCACGAGCGCGCAGTAACTCAACCGCGGGGCCGGGGTGCATGACACCCCGGCCCTTTTTCACTACTGCTAGTTGTGCGGCTGTCCGATTAGGTACTGGTAGCTGAAATAGACCGAGCGGAACGGCAGACCGAACCACTCGGTCGAGGCCGAGCCGATGTACGGCGTATACGACGACGGCTTTGCGTACTGGTTGAGCGCCAGCGGAACTCCGTCGCCGACCAGCCCCGCGATCGAGGCGTACTGATTGAACAGGTTTTGCACCGTCGCGGTGAGGACGCCGCTGCCGATCGGATAGGCCGCGGTAACGTTGCTGTAGTCGTACGAGGGCAGATCCTTTGTGTTCCCGGACGAGACCGTATACAGCGTGTAGCGCAGGTCGAGCTTGTTGCCGATGGTGTAGTCTGCCGAGACATTTGCCGTGTGCAGCGGCAGCCGAGCCAACTGCGCGAACGGAATCAGCGTGGTGTTCGCCTCGAGCAGCTGCTGGTTGGCTCCCAGCAGAACCGTCGACGTCAATCCCCAGTCGTAATCGAAGTAGAGATTTCGGGTCGCGCGAATTCGGCCGCTGAAATCGACACCCTTTGCGCGCATCGTCCCGACGTTGAAGTTTCCGGTGAGCCCCAGGAGCGACGGTGCGACGGCGTTGCCGCATTTCGCGCCGATGGCGTTGATGAACTCGGCAAGTAAGGCAGGGGGAATGAAGCTCGTACCCGTCGACGAGGTCGAAACGATCGTCGAGTAGAGCTTATCGAAGATGTTCGTATTGTAGAGCGTGAGCTGACTCTGCGAATCACCAAACCAGCGGTGCGTGTAGGCCACTTCCTCGTCCACGCCCCGTTCGGGCATCAGTGAAGACGTGGGCACGCTGCCGACCGAGTTCAGCCCCGCGCAGTTGATCGCCGACCCTCCGCCCGCGCCGATGATGTCGTCGTTGGGAATGTACGACTTGTTGAGCATGTCTTGGCTCGGCTGGGTCGTCGTCGAGCCGACCGATCCGCGGATGATGTCGTGATTGGTAAGGCGATCGACCACCGAACCGCGTGCGTCGATGTAGGTCGTATTCGTCTCGCTCGCGTGCTTGTCCCAAATGTTGGCAAAGGCCGCGAAGGGCGAGCCCGACGGATGGTAGACGTCACGCAGGAAAAACGCCGTTTCCCAAACGGTCGGGAAGGACGAACTGCTGCTGAGGGTGCCGCCGCTATTGGCATTCTGCGTTAAAAAGTAGGCGTTGTTCATGTACGACATACCGGCTTCGATATCGTTATTTTGGTTATACCAGTCCTGGCTGCTGATGAAGCCGCTCTCGTTGACGCCGGTATCGCGCCACGACGCGTTCGACCCCGGATAAGTGTAGAAGGGCAGCTGGAACGTACGATCCCACGGATTGTTGTAGAGGCTGTTATAAAAGGTTGAACGGAAGACCGAGTTCCCGGTCTGGTGCTCGTACGTCAAGCTGTTGTCGTACAGGTGAAAGGACTGCCATGACGGACCGGCGCCCTGCCAGCCGGTGTTAAAGGCGGCATACTGCGCGGGCGTCTGGCATGTGGTTCCGCCGTCCGGTTTTCCGTTAGGTCCGAAGCCGTTCAAAATTCCGAGCGCGTTGCTCGCGGGAAACGTCCCCTTCGCGCACACAATGCTGCTCGACGAGCTCGGAGAGTACGATGCGAGCTGCTGCTTGCCGCGAGCGAGCGCCGTGTTATACGGAAGAAAGTCGCCATCGCCGTTGCCGGTTTTATCTTCCCAGCGCGAGCTCGATACATACGTGTACTGCAGGCTGTTCTTCGGATCGAAGGTGTAGCGCAGCTTCACGAGCCCGGCGTTCAGCGTCGCCGTTCCGCTGTCGGTGTAGACCCCAAGCTGATGGACTGGGCCCGAGAGCACCGATTGGTCGAAGGCCGCGCCCGGCTGGTAGAAGCTGGCGTTGTGAAACGGCCCGTTGAGGTATCCGACGCCGTAGGCAACCGCGTAACCAAGCTTCCCGAGCGTGCCGGTCGAGCGGAGGCTCGTCGACAGCTGATCGAAGGTACCCCAGCCTTGCGTCACCGCCGTCTGCGCGTACGGTGTCGGGTCGAGCGTTTCGAAGTTGATGACGCCGCCGATCGCGTCGACGCCGACGAGGTCGCTCGCCGACCCGTAGAGCACGGTCGCGTTGCGGAAGCCGTAGACGGGCGAGAGGTTGTAGTTATAACCGCCCTTGATGCCATAAGCGATCGGGTGGCCGTCGATGGCGGCTTCCGTCTCGAGCGTCCCGATACCGCGAATGCTCAGGTTGATGTCGTCGGCAAGCGACGCGGTATTGCCGGTGATGCCGTTGTTGACGCCTGGCAGTTCGCGCAGCGTATCCGCGATACGGGTCACGCCCTGACGCTCGAGTTCTTCGGTATTGACGGTTTTGGTGAACGTACTCGACTGCTGCAGCGACTCGCTCGCGCGGGTCGCGGTCACGGCAATCGTACTGAGGTTGGTCGTACCTCGATTCATGGAAAGCGTGACTTTGAGCGTCGCGCCGCCGAGATTTACGGGCTCCGAGATGGCGGGCTGGTAGTCGCTTTTGCTTAGCGCCAGCTGGTAAGATCCTGGCGGGAGACTTTCGAACACGAAATGCCCGGAGGCGTCGGTCTGGGTCCGCCGGCTCGTGCCGACGACGCGGACGCTAACGCCGGGGAGCGGTACGCCGCTGCCTTTGTCGACCACCGTGCCCACGATGCTGCCGATCGGCGTCTGCGCCGGCGCGGCGACCGCCGGCAGCGCAAAAGTGAACGCGATTACGAGCGCGACAAGCGCACGCAACACGCGTAGAAGAGCGAGGTTCACGCGGGTTCTCCTTGTAGTAGGCGTAAGAATGCATGGTGCTGGAGTCCGAGCGCCATGGGAGGTCCGCGTTTACAGAGGCGAAGTGCGTGTGGTGCGCGCCGGCGGCGCGGCGCACGAATCTGGATGGAGAGGTCCGCGACCCGCGGCAGCGACGCGTTCTCCTGACGCCGAACGAGCGTCTCGATCATCGCGGCGATGTGGTCTCGATGCGAGACGAACCATCGCGCCAGCGCGTAGACGACCCAGGCGACGAGCGCCGCACACGCCACGGTTGTTGCGACGCCCAAAAGGATCGAACCGCCGAACGCATCGGCGAGCGTATCGACCGGCACGCCGGCAAGCCGGTCGTCAAGGCATTCCATTGCCGGCACCGCGACAACCGCGCCGATAATCGTCGCAAAAAGGAACGTGAGTCGCTCGCCCCCGGAGCGCCGTGCCTGCGGCAGGCGATGGCGGTAGCGTGCCGCGAGCTCGCAGCAGATACGTAACCCGCGCAGAGCCAGCACGAAGGCGAGAATGAGCGCGACTCCGCTGGCGAGATCGCGCGAGGCATGCGCGATGTCGTCGTACGTGTCGTGCGGAAGGGCGAAGTCGCCGATGACGTCGATCAGCACGTGCGCTGCCGAAGCTGCGGCCGTAGCGGCACAGGCAGCCAATGGAAGCGTCGTTCGCAATCCCAGACGCACGATTTTCGGCCTAGATCGCCCGGGTCACGACGAACAGAACCTGCGCGCCTTGCAGCACGAAGGCGTTGGGAGTAATCACCGGTTGCCCCGGAAGCGTGCCGTAAGGAACGCCGCCGCCAACGATCGTAAACGGACTGCTATAGACGTTGGTTAGATTCGTCCCATAGAGTCCGTACTCGAATCCCGCGTGCCGATAGGCGAGGTGCGCATCGAGGGTCGCGTACGGCGAGCGGTTCAGCTCGTTGTAGTTTCCCTCGTAGTTGAGGCGCGCCCCATAGGCGAGACCTTCGGCGACTTCCTGATCGACGGAGAAGTAGGCCTTGTGCAGGGGCTGTCCGAGCGACTGCTCGCCGACGAGGAGCGTACCATCTTGGATGTTTGCCGGAACGGAGGTGAGATACGAGCTGTCGACGTCCCAGCCGGCGCGAATGTGGAACGTTCGTCCGAGCTGCTGGTCGGCGTGAATGTCGAGCCCGCGGTAGATGCCGTTTCCGGCGTTTACCGGATAACTGATCGGACAGGGCTGCGGTTTATGCGGCGACTGACAACCCGGTACCGGATCGACATTGAGCTGGTTTGCCGGGCTGCGCAGGTTCGTCTGATAGAGATCGAACGAGAGATGGAGCGGGTTGCCGAAATCCCGCACGATCTGCTCCATGCCGAGGTCGTAATCGGTGGCGCGGTCGGGTTGAAGGTTCGGATTTCCGATGAAGATAATTCCTCCGACCGGTACGCGATCGGCCGGCGGCGGCACGACCAGCTCCGAGAGCTGCGGGATCTGAAACGTCGTTCCAACCGACGCACGAACCGCGGTGTTGCCCGTCGGGGTCCAAACGAACCCGGCGCGCGGGTCGAAGCTGGTGCCGAAACTACTGAAATTACTGTAATAGCCCGCCACCGAATAGTGAATGTGGCTCGTCGGATCACCGTTGTATCGGAGCACCGCTGAGCGCTCGGTTTGGCCGAGCGAGAGCACCTGGACGGGCGGCGGCGGGCGGTCGTCCGGCACGAGCGCATCACGCGAAACGCTCGCCCCCTGCAACGGGATCGGCCCGCCGACGGGTATGCCCTCGGCCGTTACTTGCCCTTGGACGTAGTTGGTCGCGAGCGTCTCGGTCTCGAGGTCGTATTTGAACGAGAGCAGCCCAGTCGCGAAGCGGTGATCGATCAGCAGCCAATCATCGCCGAGATTATCGCGCTGATTATAAAGGTAGGGAAGCGTCGCTTCGCCGGGGCCCGTGACGGACTGCGAGTTCACCGAGGTTAGATGGCTGAACTGCAGCATCGTAGCGGGGGCTCCATCGAGCATTTGCTTCCCAAGTGGAACCTGCGCATCGAAACCGTAGTTGCTCTGATGCGCCATCAGCCACGTGCCGGCGAAGCTTTGGAATCCGCCGGGGTTATCGTCGTCGTCGTCGAGCGGCGTTACCGCGGCACCGGCGTGAAGCGCGTCGTCGCCCCCGCTGCCGCTAAAGCCCGGCGGCGTGAAGTTGGTGAGCAGCGCCGAGTCGTCCTTAACGACGTTCTGGTTGCGGAAGTTGAACTGTAGATAGCCGTAGCCCGTCGGGCCGCCGAGTTGATAACGGAGCTTGGTAAGGATCGAATTGCCCCACGAGTCGCTGCCGACGCTCTGCGCGACGCTATCGTCCGAGTCGCCGGACGCAGGCGGCGCGAGGATTGTCTGATTTACCGAACCTAGCGAAGACGTGCCGTGGAAGGAAAAGGCGTATCCCAATCGATCTGCAGTTCCGGTCGCTTGAACGGTACCGCCGTACGTTCCGTACGAACCGCCGAAGAAGCGCAGCAGGCCGTGCGGCTCGGTTGTCGGTTGAAGCGTCGTGATGTTGATGCCGCCGCCGATCGTGTTCGGGCCGATCAGCGACGAAGGAGCGATGCCGTACACGATCTCGACCTCTTGCAGGGCGGCCGGATCCATCAGCGACAAATCAAAATCCCCGGTGTTTCCGTTGTTGACTTGGTGCCCGTCGATGTCGACGAGCGTCTCGGTCGGGTCGGGCCCGCGTACTGCAAAGGTCTCGGTCGCATTGCTGCCGCCGCCGAGAGGGATCACGGGCGTCGTCGAGAGCTGACTCCACACCATTGGCCCAACCGATGTCACGCCCGCGGCGGCCGCCTGTTGGGCGCTCATCGAAATGGTCGGAGCCGATGCCGTCGAGACGGTCTCGCCCGAAGCGGCCGAAACCTGCCCGATCACGGTCAGCGAGTTGGTCGTTGCGGGGTACAAGACGACCGCCAGATGCTCGTTGTCGAGCGCGATCGATACCGTTCTCTGCGAAATCGGCTGATAGCCCGGTGCGACGGCGTGCAGCGCGTACGTGCCGGCACGCATGTGCTCGAGCTCGACGACACCGCGAGAATCGCTGGCGCCGCTGCGAACGAAATCGCCCGCCGAGAGTGAGACGGTGGCGCCCGCGACCAGCGTTCCGTCGTTGGCCCGTACGACGATTTCTAGGTGGACGGCTTGGCCGGCGTTTTTGTCTCTTTGCTCGTCATCGGCCGCAGCGATACCCGGGCCGAAGAAGAGCATGACGCCAAAGGCAAGGCCGGCGCGTGACGCGCACGCGAAAATCCTTCCCATAGGGAGCTCCTGTCAAAACGAGATGTAGTTGTTAAGGGACTAAGCGGTTAAGCTGACAGGAGGTCCGCGTTTGGAGAAGCGCAGCGTATAGGCGAGGCGGTCGGCAAAGGTCAGCCGTTCACGGCCGAGATTCTGCGTCGACGGGCGCGGCGAGTCCCCGGTGCGCCGCAACATCGTTTCGATGATGGCAGCGATCGTCTCGCGGTTCGAGATGAGCCAGCGCGCAACCGCGAAGACGACGGCGGCCACAACGACGGCGCAGACGATGGTGGTCGTAAATCCGAGTGCGAGCGAGCCGCCGAACGCGTCGCTTAGGCCACCGATCGTGACACCGTCGGCGCGGCCGTCGAACCATTCCATTGCGGGGACGGCGGCGCAGCTTGCGAGCACGGTCGCGGCCAGATAACCAAGGATCTGCCGAATTCCGAAGGTGATGCGCGCAATCCGCCGGCGATTGAGCGCGGCGATCTCGCAGCAGCTTTTCAGGCCTCGTAAGGCAAGCGCAAGTGCGACGAGAAGCGCAAAGGCCGTGACCAGCTCGCGCGAACCGTGCGCGAGGTTGTCGTAGCTGTCGTGCGCCAACGCAAAGTCACCGACGACGTCGATCGCGACGTGCGCCATCGCCGCCGCGGCCGTAGCGGCACACAAAGCAAGCGAGCTTAGCGTCCAAAATCTCAGGCGCACCGAGGTCGCGCTTCGACGTACCCCGGGGCCATCCTCGAAAAAACGCGGGATAGCGATTTAGGTCAATTCCTGCGGTTCGAGGCAAAATCGCGTGCGAGTGCGTATCGACCGGTTCGTTCGAGGGGCTACGGCCGCACTGCGGCTATTCGGTATCGATGGGTTCGTTCGACTGCGGCTCGAGCTCGAAGTACCGCTGCGAAAACGACGACGGTATCGCGACGAACGGCCGCGGCTTCTGCGTAAAATCGAATGAATCGACGATGCTCGTAGCACGCGAGTCGCTCGTGCCGAGCGAACCAAGCCCCCAGTTCTGCTCGATGAACTTCAGGATGCTGCCGAACTCATACTGCGTGTGCGAGATATAGCCCGGCTGGCCGGACGACGTCTCGCGCGCATACGGCGAGATGATAAGCAGAGGTACGCGGAATCCCAAACCTCCCCAATTATCGAAGAACGGCGGCGGCTTGTGATCGTAAAAGCCGCCCCAATCGTCCCACACGACGACGATCGCCGTCGAGGACCAGTACGAACTCTTTCCGATCGCATTGACCACGCTTGCGACCCATGCCGGGCCGTTATCCGTTTTATCGGCCGGGTGATCGGAGTTTGGGCCGAGCGGAATCAGCCAGGACATCGAGGGGAGCTGGCCGTCGGTGACATCTTTGAAGAAGTTGGTATTCGGCGAGTCGATGTTGCTCTTCCACTCGTTACCGTAGCGCACCGGATAGATCACGTCGAACGCGTTCCAAAGGTTTCCGGAGCTGTGCCCCGAGATCGCCGGCACGTAATACTTCCACGATACCGACTTCGCATCGAGCAGATCGCGCAACGTGTCGTAGTAGGCACCGGACGCCGGGAACTTGTTCGTACACGGAAACGGCCCTTGGCCCCGCTCTATCTTGAGGCCGCTTCCGGTCTTTACCAAAAGCGTAGTCACGGTGGCGGGCGGGGCGTCGCAGCCCCAGGGAATGCTCGTCGGAAAGTCGACGAGACTCGTGGTCTGACTCTGGTCAATCGTCGTCGATCCGCGGATGAGATCTTGGTGTCCGGTGAAGCTGCCGCTGCCCTGGGTCTGGAACATATGGTCGGCGAGAACGTAAGTCTTGGCGATGTCCCAATACGGGGCAATTTCGCTTGGGGTGACGTACTGGTATGGGTTGCCTTTGTGGCACTGCGACGCGCCGCCGGCAAAGCCGTTCATCTTGCCCCCGGCATAGTCGGTCAGGAAATTTCCGCGCGAGTGCGCGAAATCGCAGGTGCCGCGCAGGTCGACCTCCACGAGTTTGACCGTCTTGTCTCCTCGCTTTCCAGTCGTCGTTCCGTCGGCACCCGGAAATGTCGCGAAGAAGTCGTCGAAGGAGCGGTTCTCCTGAATCAGCAGCACGATGTGCGAGATGTAGTTTGACGTATGCTTGTGCGTGTGACGGGGCGTCGTCGTCGTTGTGTCCGCAGGCAGCGGCGCGGACGGTTGCGATCCGCCGCAGCCGCCGAGCAAAGCGGCGGCGACGACAAGACCCAACGCGGGACGCTCAAACATGACGCTGATTCCTCAAAACTCGACGCTGCGCGGTGTGTAAAAGCGCTTCGTCGGCTCGCCGCGAGGCGCCTTTGCCTCACGCGGGCGCCCAGGCGCCTGCTAGGCGCAGGTGCAGTAATAGAGCATGGTGCCGCCGCCGAGATCCTCGCTTACTAGCGTGCACGTACCGGTGCAGGTGCACTGGCTGCATCGCCAGTTCGTCGGCGCTCCGTTTACTACGTCGCAGCACACGCCGCAGGCGTCAGCGGGATTGCCGATGGTGCCGGCCGGAGGGCTGGTGGCCTCGACGACTTGCTGGCGAGTGGTCGTATCGATGTAATGCATGAGCGCATCCCCACGGACTTGCATAAGATGATGACTCCTCTTGTTGTAAAGGCTGGTCCCCTAAGCATAGCAAAGAGCGGAGCGCTCGTCTCTAGGACAGCCGGCCCATTGAGGCGGCTCCTTGAGCGGCAGCGAGCCCGGGGACCCGGACCTTCGACCGGATTCGAGCCGGCATTTCCGTGGCCGTTCGCCGTCCACAGGAGGTCCACGCGGTCGCGCGCAGCGAGGGACTGCGGGCGGCCTTGCTTGCCGAGTGGCGGAGGTTTGCCGTCTACCTCATCAGTTTTCTGATGGTCGGGCAGGTGTGGATAGCTCACCACTTCTTCTTGCGTCACTTTGCACGCGCCGACAGCGCGCTGCTCTGGATCAACATGCTGGCGCTGCTGGCGCTGGCGAGCCTCTGGCTTTTTCTAGCCGGATTCGCTTTCGTGCCGCAGTTTTACATCGCGCAGTCAGCGAGGTTCGCACGCTGTACGCCCGCGCGGCGCTCCCAGAGCGAACGCGTGTACAGCACGGCAAATCCGCACCGGCGAAAGTTGCGCTCCGACGCGCTGCCCGGAGTCGCGGTCGCGCGCATGATGCGGGCGCCGGCGTCGCGAGCTCGCGCGATACGATCGCGGACCAGCGCGAGATGCCAGCCGCGGCGGCGAAACTCGGGGAGCGTAGCACCGGCAAAGAAAAACGCGCATTCGCCTCGCAGGCTCACTATCGCGGTCGACGCGATCCTTTCTTCGTCCGCGCCCGCTAAAGCGACCGCACCTTCGGACGATGCGAGGATCAGCCCGACGCGCGGATCGCCGGCCTCCTCCGCCTCGTCGCCGAGGAATCCTTTCATCGAAGCCGCGGCCCAATCGTCCAGATTCGCAGCGACGGCGACCCGGCCGTCGTAGCGAGCGTACGTTTCGAAGTCGTCGGAGACGAGGACGTTTTCGTATTCAGCCGGCGCGTAACCGGCACGGGCTAATCCCAATGCCAACGATGGATCGGACATCGGCGTTACGAAGACGCGCGGCGTCGAGTTGCGCGACTCGAAGAACGTGGTCAAGAGCGCGATTTCCTCGGCGCCGACGGCGGCGAGAGTTCCTATGCCGAAGGCTTCAGAGAGCGCCTCGAACCCATTGAACCGCGCGATCCCCCCGGCAATCTCGATTGTCGCCGCTTCCAGCTCGGGATAGAGCCGCAGCGTCGCTTCAACGCTTTTGCGGATAGCATCGATTTCGCAGCGGCGAATCGTTTCATCGAGCATACGCGTAAGATCCACGAGCCTAACTTCGAGCCTTCCCCTTCAAGCTGCAAGGCGAAATCGCCGGTGAGGTGCGCCGGAACCTTCTTTTTGCTGCAGGTTCCCTATCTCGGTACACCGCATCCGAAAGGGGAACTAGCGGTGGATCCCCACACTCCAATGAGGAAGCAACGGAAATGCTAAAGGCCGGCGATCGAGTCTTCATCGATGGCACCAACGAAGAAGGGACTGTTAAGGAGGTGCACCCGCACGACGCCGTGGTGCGGGTGAAGACGAGTCAGGGTCACGAGGAGCGCAGGTACGCCTTAGAAGCTCTGCGGCTCGATCCAACTATAGGTGAAGCCTCCGACTACGTCGATCATTAGCGCCGGCGGCGAAGCGAGCGCGGGCGGCGAACCGGTGCGGCCTGCCGAGGGCAACGGGAAAGAAACGTTGAAATTTTGCTCGACCGCGATCGGGGAGGAACGAGATGCTTACCGTAGCGATTTTGGTGTATTGTGGCGCGACCATAGTCGTTGCCGGTATCCTCCTGTGGCGCTATAAGCGGGAGCCCAAAAAATGGCCTTTATTTCTCGGCATGTTTGCGCTCTGGGTGGCAGTACCGATCGTAGCCTATGTGGTGCCGCCTGGATGGATACCGCCTTCGAAACGCGGCCACCCGAGCTGGCTGAGCGTCGCGTCATTGGCCGTGGTGATTATCGCGGTCGCCCTTCAAATCCACAAGCAGCCGTCGCGCCTGCGGCAATACGGACTGATATGGGGTCCACCTCTCGTGCTGCTAGTCGCGGTGGACATCGTGTATCCGCTGGTCTGGCAGCGGTGACCGCTTGCGACGAGTCTCGCGGGCGCTACTCGCCGTCTTTTTTATTGCTGCCGGCAGCAATCATTTCATTCACCCCGCATTGTACGCGCGGATCGTTCCGCCGTGGCTTTCCGCACCCGCGCTGCTCGTCCAGATAAGCGGCGCCTGCGAGATCCTCGGCGGTCTCGGCGTGCTCGTCGCGCAGCTTCGAAGGCTCGCCGGTATGGGCCTTATCGCGCTCTTGATCGCGGTATTCCCGGCCAACCTTCAGATGGCGGCGCATCCCGGGCTCTACGCCGGTCTCGGGAACGCACCACTGTTTTATCTGAGGCTTCCGCTCCAGCTGGTGCTCATCGCGTGGGTTTGGTGGGCGTGCCTCTCCGCCGATATTCCCCCGGCGGGGCGCTAGTGCGGGGCGTAAGTTACGCCGACGACGTCGAGCGTTACGGAGAAACCCGTGCTGAAGCTGCCGACGTAGTTTACGACGGTCGGCGAGTATGTATAGAGATCGACCTGGCCGTGCTGGTAGTCGGCAACGGCCAGCATGTCGTGGCTCTTGTTGAGATGGCCGTACGCCGAGGTACCGGCCATTGAAAACGGGCCGCCGGCGAGCTTGCATCGCGGATTGCAGCCGCTATAAACGTATAGCTGAGCGCTGGTGCCGCTGAAAGCGAGGAGGTTGCCGGCTGCGTCGATTTCGAGCCCGCCGAATGCCGGATTGATGAAGCCTTTGGCGGCTTCACCGCTCCCCTTACAGCCCTTGAAAAAGGTCAAGTTGGCGTGGGTCTCCGCGTCTTCGGCCGAGGCCCAGCAATCGCCGCCTTTGGACATGGCAACGCCCGTTACTTCGTACATGTTCGAATTCGTCAAGTTCGTCGTGCAGCCGCTTTTGAGCGAGCAGAGCGAGATGCTGCCATTGGTACGCTGCGGGCCGAAGATGTTGGCGACGGCGATCGTACCGTTCACGGCGTCCGCACTCATCGCGTCGGCGGGCTGGCCGTACGGATCGGCCACGGTTCCCAAAACGGATCCGCACTGCGGGCGAAAGACCCGCACCTCACTGCCCCCGCCGTCGGGCTCGATCAGGTCACCTTTCGCGTCGGATGCCAGATCGTTGACTGAGGCGACGCCCGTGATCGTGCACACTGCGGCGCCTTTGCCGTTGCGCCGAAATCCGTAGACGCTGGTCCCGTAAAACTCGCCCACGTACAGGCCCGCCTTGGCGGCGCGAAGGACGCTGCCTCCAAGGAGCGAGGCCGACCCGACGCCGGAAATTTGCCCCGGCGGCGCCAGCCCGGGCGTTGCCGCGCCGCTGCAGCCGGCGGCGAGTATCACGGCCGAGACACCCAATGCGCCTAAGAAGCGTCGTGCCCGCATCGAACTACGCAGCCTTCACTTTTTGCGTTCGCTGATCGCGGTGCCGATTGGAACCTCGAACCCGCTAATGATCTTCTGCTGCTCGCCCCCGCCTGGATACGGCCAGTACATCACCTGACCGCTCGTGGCGTTGGGGCCTACGACGGTGTCGCCTTCGATGAAGAACTGAACGACGTCGCTCGAGCCCTGCGTCGCTGTTTGACCGACTTCCGTGCCGACGCTGCCCGCAACCGTAAACTGGTAAATCACGGGAGCTTCTTGATCGGCGATCGCAACGTACTTTCCGTCCCATTGAACGCCGCCGGGCCCACCGATCGTTTGGTTCAGAGTGACGTTCTGCAAGCTCTTTGCGCCCTTGGGCAGCTCGGCGAACGCGAACCCGAAGCTCGTCGGCTTTGTGCCGTCGACGAACAGGTTGCCGGCGGCGTCGTAGCCGCAGAAGTAGTCGGCGATCATTTGCGGGTCGGTGTACTTCTTCGGCTTGCCGCGAGCTCGCCGGAAGACCGAAAGGCTGCCGTTGGTGTACGAGTCGTCAAAAATGTTCGTCGCCGCCAGGTCTCCGTTCACCCGGCTGACCGCACACCCGATCGGATGTTCGCCGGCGTCGGTGAGCGTCGCGATCGGCGTCGTGCCGCCGTGCGCGTATTCCAGGATTTGCGCTGCGTCCGAATTCGTGACGAAGACGTGGCCCGCCTTATCGACGCACAAGCCTTGAGGCGTCTGAAACCCCGTCAGCGTCCCGACGAGTTTTCCGCGCGGATAAGAGAATACCTTAACGACGTCCGTGGCCGAATCGGAGGCATAGAGCAGTGCACCTCGCTTAGCGTTGGGATTCATCCACGAGGTGCCGGCGGCGAGCGAACGTGCGGCGTTCGAGGAAGGGGGCAGAGATTGCAGCGCATTCCCGGCGCAGCCCGCTAACAGTGCGGCTGCCGTGAGCGCGCCGGCGCCGCGCGCGAATGAGTTTAAGTTCTTCATATGAGCAAAAAGCGTAATCGCCTCGTCCCCTCGGTGTCAAGGCGGCCGTGAGAATACGGCGTGCCGAGTGCGAAAACGGAACCGCCTACACCGCGAGCTCGATGCCGATCTCGCGGGCCAGGCGCGCGTAACGCCGTTCGCCGGTGATGGCCGCGGCGACTTGGTAGGCGTGCCCGAGCGAGAGAAGGCTCCCGCCGCGATGCACGGTGTCGATCGACGCTCGAATTTGTTCGTGCGCGAGCATCTTGCGACCGATCGTGTTGGCGCTGGAAGCGATCACGCGCTGCAGGCCGCCGCAGATCCGCGTGTAACCCGCGGCGCGCGCCAGCCGTTCGGATTCCGTCGCAACAAGGATGCTTCGCTCGGGCTGCCCGGTCTTTGCCAGATAGATCGCCTCGAACGCTTTGCAGAACAACCAGTTGTAGCTGCCCCTTGCGAAGGCGTCGCCGAGCATCGGCAACATCGCCCCGGCGAGCCGCCAGCGCGAACTGCCGATGAGCGCGTCGGTCATTTCCAGCCGCGTCATCGCGGCTAGGTGCCGCCCGCCAAAATCTGCGGCCAAGCGCAGCGCGTTCTGCGAATACAGCAGCGCCGTCTTGGCGTCGCCCAAAACGACGTGAACGGACATGAGATTCAGCAGCGAGCGGACCTCGTTCTCGATCGAGCCGCTTCGGCGCGCCAGCTCCAAGGCCGAATGAAAGTTGTCGAGCCGCCTCGCCACTTTCGGGCGTTCTTGCACGCCGGGCGCGACCCACTGCAGCCGCGATAGCGTGCGCGCGACGAAGCTCTTCTGCGGAAAGGAATCCGGCAGCGAGCGCGCCCGTTCGGCGGCAAGCGCTGCGAGCACTTTGGCGCGCTCGAAATCGCCAATCGCCTCATGCTGCTCTGCGGCCTCCGCGAAAAGATCGGCGACGACCGCTTGCGATGCCGCATCGCCAATCGGATGCTCCATCGAAACACGCCGGATCGCCTCTTCTAAAATGGGTAAGCTTTTGCCGGATCCAGGCTCGTCGAAGGCGAGCCTGGCCGCCCACAGTTCGATTTGGCATTCTCCGACGAGCGCATCGCCGGCCGCCATTTCCTCGCGCGATGCGTCCAGCACCGCTCGCGCTTGGGTGAGCTGCGACCGCGAGTGCGTGAGATCGCCGCGCTCCCGCTCCAGCGAAGCGATGAGGCACAGCGCCCGGATTCGCGCCAAGGGCGCAGGCGCGTGTGCTGCGACGTCGTCGCAGATCCGTTTGGCGCCGGAAAACTCTCCGAGCCCGGCGCGCCGCTCCGCGAGCTCGAGCCGCACGGATGAAAGATCCGTGAAATCGCAACCCATACGCCCCGAGCTGCGCGACACGATACGAGCGATGCGCAGGCACAGCTGCTGTTTCGCGCGGTAATACTGTTGAACCGAAAGGCCGAGCGCGTTCGCAGTGTCTCGATACGGTCCGTCCCGCGTGCACATCGCTTCGAGGAGCGCCGCGTTGCGCTGCACACGGCGGTGCAGCCCGGCGTCCCGGTCGTCGCGCCCGCACTGCTCGGCAGCTTGCCGGACGGCACGGCGTATCGCTACCATCGCATCGACATCGGTGCACCGCTCGAAATAGTGCGCGACAATCGGATTGCGGCGCAGCTCGCTCGGCTCGTCGAGGTGGCGAAACAGATGCTTGGCGGCTACCTCGATCGAGTGAGCCGGATTCGCGCGCGGCATGACGCTTCATCATTTTCCGGCGCAAGCTCGGCGAGCCTGCCGCAGCCTGCCTGCGGCGGAAGCCGCGTGGGTCAAGCGCAATGCGACGGGTTGATCCCGTACGACCAGCGCGTCGACGGGATCCGCTACAACGCCCACCCCGGTTGGAGCGCGTCGGAGCTCGAGGCGGCCTACGACCTGCCCTCGGCGACGTTATACAAATACAACCAGACGGGGCAGCAGAGTAACTACCCGCAGGGCAGCCCAACTGGGGCGTCAAGATCGACCTCAACGTCGACATGGTTTCGGCGGGCTGTCCGAACTGCAAGGTGATCCTGGTCGAAGCGAGCTCCAATTCCTGGAGCGACCTCGAAGCCGCCGAAGCCGAGGCCGTGAAACTCGGCGCGACGATCGTTAGCAACAGTTACGATGGCAGCGGCGCTTCAGAATCCTCGTATGACACCAAAGGCATCACCTACCTCGGCAGCTCGGGCGACGACGGTTACGCTCTCTACGCCCCCGCGACGTTCAAGGATGTCATCGCGGTCGGCAGTACGGTGCTGAGCAAAAAGACCGGCACGCGCGGCTATGGCGAAGTCGTCTGGCCGGATAGCGGCGGCGGCTGCTCGAGCACGCAAGAACCCAAGCCGTCGTGGCAAAAGGATCCCGACTGCAGCTATCGTACCGGCAGCGACGTCGCTTCGGCAGCGGTCGATGCGGCCGAGTACGACCCGCACTCGCAGGGCGGCACCAGCATTTCGTCGCCGCTCGTGGCCCGGATGGTCGCCCTGGCAGGCAACTCAACCCAGCAAACCGGCGGCGAGAACATCTGGAAGAAGATCATGAATCAACGTGGGCCTGGAAAGAAACTCAAGAACGATATCTATCCGGTAATCGATGGGTCAGACGGTTCCTGCAGCGGCGAGTACCTCTGCACGGCCAGCACCAAGCAGTTCGGCATCTACTCGGGCCCGACAGGGTGGGGAGCTCCGGACGGAGTCAAGGCGCTCTAACGAACATTCGCAGCTCGCATTTCCAACGTGACGAATTAAAGTAGTGCGTCGCTATGAAGAAGCACCCACACGAACGTGAAGGAGCAGATCGGCAGCCGCGAACGATCCCTAAAAAGCCGGCATGCGAAACGGCCCTCTATCGACCTCGGACGGGCGTAGCGATTCTCGCGCTTTCCGCCTGGTATGTCACGTTGCGAGGCGCACGTCGAACTCTAGCTCGCTAAGGTGACAAGCGCAGGTTGTGCCGCTTTTCAGTCGAAATGGCCGGCTTCATAGGAGGGGTTTCCCATGTATGGATCCCCATGGTTGATTGGTTCGCTACTTCTGTTACCCTACGATTACACGCCCGAGGATTTTGAGAAGAGCGACGGACAGCTTTTGCCGGTTAAAGATTCGGAGCTTTTCAAGTTGCTCGGAACACAGTTCGGGGGCGATGGGACAACGGACTTTGCCTTACCCGATCTGCGAGGAAAAGAGCCGCTAAAAGACGTCGGATACTTCATCGCAACGTATGGCGCTGCCCCCTGATGAAGCGACACGCATTTGTAGTAAGCGGCGCGAGCGCCGCACTTGCCGGCTGTGCGGGTTCGGCCGTGATGCCTACGTCCCTGGCCGGCGACAGCGCGAAACCGTCGACGCACATCGCCCCGCAGGCGGAGAGCGACGATCAGCTGCTCGGATCGATCATGTTGGCACCGTACGGTTTCGTCCCAACATACTTCGAAAAGTGCGCCGGCCAGATACTGCCGATTAGCATAAACGTTGCGTTGTTTTCGCTTCTCGGGACTCGGTTCGGAGGCGATGGGAAAGCGACGTTCGGACTTCCAGATTTACGCGGGCACGAGCCGCTCAAAGGATTGTCGTATTTCATCGCGATGAGGGGGATTTATCCCAGAAGGAAAGCTCTGGAACGGCCGGACAACGGAATCGATCCGCTCCTTGGCCAGCTCTTGCTCGTCGCCTACCTTCCCAAGTTTACGCCTCCTTTAGGCTGGGCGAAATGTGATGGGCAAATCCTCAAAATTAACGACAACGTCGCACTTTATTCGCTATTGGGCACAACGTTCGGAGGGAACGGCACCACGACGTTTGCGCTTCCCGACTTACGAGAAAAAGAGCTGTTGACGGGAATAACATACGTGATCGCGACGAGGGGAAGATTTCCTCACGCCTGACAATCCGGCAAAAGAGCGAAAACTCGCGCTGAATACGAAAAAATCGAAAGACGATCCCGCGTGAAGGGCGTTCAGCGGACGATCGTGAGCCGGCAGCGGGCGATTCCCATAAGGTTGGCATTTTCCGAAAGCTCCATCGTACGCTGCTGAGAGTCGCTGCTGGTTGCTCAACAGCGCACGGTGAAGCTGTTTTGGCAAGCCTTCGCACGTACGAGCTGCGCCGGGATTCCGAGGCGGCTTTCGAGAAGGCGCTTTGTTGCTGCGATGGAACTGAGGCGGCCGCTTTGCGTTTCTAACCGCCGTAACGGAACGGCGCGATCACATCAAGAGCGTTCCAAAGATTTCCCGAGCTTTTACTGGCGATGGCCGGAACGTAATACTTCCACGATATCGATTTTGCATCGAGCAGGTCGCGCAGCGCTCATAATACGCACTTGCCCGAGCTTCACGGTCTCGTTTCCGCGTTTCCCCGTTGTCGTTCCATCGGCGCCCGGAAAGGTTGCGAAGAAGTCGTCGAACGAGCGGTTCTCCTGGATGAGAACGATGATGTGCGGGATGTACGGCGACGTGTGTTTGTGCGTTCCCATCGTCTTGCTGGATTGCGCGGGCAGGGGTGCCGGTGATTGCAAGCCGCCGCACCCGGCGAGCAGCGGAATGGATGAGCTCGTCGCGGAGTTGACGCCCCGCGCGTTGCGCCGCGCGGATCGCGCGGTCATCGTACTCCCGCGCGATCGGATCGTGAGGGGAAGCGTTGGGATGTGCAGAGGCGCGAATCAGGAGCTGGTAGACCGGCCAAACCATAAGACGCTCGTTCAAGATTTGCTTGTTTCAGTCGCCAACGATGCGCAACCTCCGGCTCCTTTCTTGGACCGATTCGACGAAACGATAGAGATGCGGGGACGGCTCTGCGTTCAGTTCCCGCAAGGTAACTTCGCGGTAGCGGCGCAGTTCGCGCTGCGCGGCCGCGCGATCGCCCTTTTCGACGAATGCTCGAATCGCCAGTTCCCACGCCGGCTCGTCCAACTCGTCGTTTGAAACGATCGATTGTGCAAAGGTCACCGCCGTATCGAAATCATTTCGGGCGAGTGCATCGCAACCCAACCGGTATCGCGCAAAGCGACGCCACTCTTCGATTCGTCGCTCGATCGGGCGGAACCATTCCCAGGCTGCCATAAAGGCGGGACGTGAGATGTCGAGCCGCCTGGCAAGTGCGGCGAGTCGAAGCGTCGTGAACTCGTCAAGCGCCTCGTCGCCCTGCAAACGCCGCACAAAGGGTTCGATTTCCATCAGATCGACCGTAATTCCATCACGCAGTCGATAACCGTATGCCGACTTTTCGATAATGCCTCGGTCACCGAGGCGCTGGCGTAGACGATGCATGCATGTCTGGACGGCGTGCGATCCAGCGGCCTCGTCGAGGTCCGGCCAGATGAGATCCGCCAGTTCGGCGCCGGGCGTCGCGTTCTGCGAACGAGCGATCGCAAGAACGACGGCAAGCTCGCGCTCGGACAAGGCGATAGCGAGCCTGCCCCTGCGGACCCTTCCCGCGGCCGCCTCGACGACGAGCGCCGCTTCATCGGTCTCGCGGTCCTTTCGCAAATTGGTGATGAAACTCACGAGCATCCCAACCTGCGCATCGCTCGAAATCACGGCACGGACCGCCGAAGCCAGCGCCGGCGATTCGACTTTGCGGCTCTCGCGCAATGCGTTTCGGAAGTGCTCCTGACGTGCGTCTTCATCAAACTCGGCGCTAGCGAGATGGGCGAGACTTCGCAGGAACGGCTCCTGCGCATCGGTTGCGGCTGCCAAAGCGTGGTTTGCGTGATCGCGAGCTTCTCCCCAGGTTTTTGCGGCGCAGGCTAAACTGAGATACGCTACAGCCAGCCAGCGTGGAGCCTCGCGCCCACTTGGTTGCCGGTTCTTTGACGGCGCAGCGGCAAAGTGTACGAAGCCGTCCGCCTCGAACCGTATGACGGCGGCACGCAGTGCTTCGAGATATGCCTCGCGCGCATGCTCGTCACCCGCGAACCATGCGCCGGTGGCCGCCTCCGCTAATGCCCAGACGACGAAGCGCGAGTCTTCCGCACGCAGCGCTTCGATGGCAAAATCCAACAGCGAGCGCTCCGAGTTCCAGTCGCCGTGCATTCTTTCGACGTGCGCCGCACGAATCAGTGCGTTAAGACCTCGGCACGTCTCGGTAGTGTCGGCGCCTGCACCCTCCTGAGCGCAGCGAGCGACGTTGCCCAATCTTCCCAGGACGAGCGCGCGGGTCATGCTCGCAAACTCGAGGGAGAAGGTCGGGCCGTCTCCTGTCGAAATCGAAGTCAATGTGCCATTGGCGGCGCGCGGCTCACCGGCTTCGGCCTGCAAGAACGCCAGCCACACCGCCAGAAAAGGCACCGGCGAAGCTGTTTGCGACGCCGCATTCGCCAGCCGGCGGCCTTCATTCAAAAGTACGCGCGAAGACTCGCGATAGAGTTGCGATGCGCTGTAGGCGAGCCACGAGTGCGGATGGGATGGGGAGGCGACGCCGTCGTACGCATACTCGCTGCCGTCGTCAACCCAGCGTATCAACCTTTGCGGATCTTGCTGCGACAAATGGTTCTCTAACTCTAAAGCAGCCGCGGTATGGAGCCCGGCCAAATGCAGCAGTCGCGAGGCTCGTGCATGGTCGCCCGTTTCGGCGGCAGCTCGCCCGCATCGCACAAGCATATCTCGGCGCTGCTCGGGGAAGCGCTGCTCGATCGTGCGCACGATAAGCGGATGAACGTCGAACGCTTTGGTTTCGCGCAGCTGGACGACTGCACAAAGAGGCGTACAATCGTTGATGAGTCGGATGCTGTCGGACTCTTCGGTGGCGTTGGTGATATCGGTGACGCCCGCTTCGGGTATGGAAGCGCAGGCGACGACGGCGGTCCTCGTACGCGGCGGTAGTGCGTCGATCAGCCGGTTTGCCAGATAGCCGTATGGATCCATCGCCGCGTTCGAAGGGGCTCGGGCAATAAGGTCGGCAAGCTCACGCAGCTGCTCGGTGCGCCGCAGCAGTGTGCGCAACGCTAGCTCCGCGGGCCGCTGTAAAGCCACGATAGCTCCGACCTCCTGGGGATCTAAGTCCGATCCATTGGCATGGGCACCGTAGAGCGCCACGCCACTCAGCGCGCCGTCGACACACAGCGGCATGGCTAGCGCTAACGGCTGTTCGCGTAGTGAACCGCCGAGCTGCTCTAAGAGGTGCGGCGAGAGGCGAAGCGCTTCGGTGTAGGCTCGCACGCAGGTAATGAGAGGGTCGCCTGTGTCGAGGCGCGGCGGTAATGCTTCGCATCGCATCGGCATCTGAACGTACCAGCCGCCCGGTGTTTGCCGATATACCCCACCTTCAACGAGGTCGAGCGCAATGGCGGGCTCGGACGCAACGAGTCTCTCTAACTCCTCCACCGATTCGGCGCGGCTTAATCCCTCAGGGAGGGTCGAGAGCTTTCGCAAGGCCGCATAGTGCTGACGGAAAAATAACCGGGTGATTCCGGAGTCCATCAAGCTGTAAGCGCGCATGAGGATGACGCCCAACAAAACTGCGAACGCGAGCTGGACGAATGCCGCGACGTGAGTTTGTTGTAAGAAGAGATTCGTCGCCCAGTACGTCAGGGCCATCGCGGCGGCCAGGAGCACGCTGAGAATAAGGTATGCGAGGCCACGCGTAAGTACGAAACGCACGTCGATGACGCGATAGCGCACGATTGCGTACGCTACCGATAATGGTGCGAAATAGGCGGCGAGCACCAAGCACCAGGTGACGAACTGGAGGATTCCGTGAAAGAGGCCTAATCGGAACAAAAGTTCCTGACCGGCGATCGCGGGATAGCCGAGAGCGATGCCGATGACCGCCCACGTCAACCGTTGTCTTTGCGTCGGCGCCGAAGACAAGTATGTTCCGGCGACGGCAGCCACCGACACGACCGCGACGGCACACTTGGCGATAATATCGACCCAATCGTAGGGATCGAGGTCAGGAAAATTGCTCCCGCCGGTAAGCCACGCCAGCCACCACCACGCGACGTACGCGGTTGCAAAAAAGGGAACCGACCACGCGACGGGCTTTCTCCATCCCGCCGCCTCACCGCTCGGAAAGCGGAGCGCAAAGTCGAGGCCCGCGAACAAGCCCACGCACATGAGCGTGACCCGCACGATTTGGATCAGAAATCCGTACGGCATTGGTACGGTCTGTGCTAGCGCTAGCGAGCCGAACCATGGCAGCATCGCGCCGATGCAGAACAGATAGAAAGACCACGTCAGGCGGCTTGGTCTTAGGAGGAGGACGAGCGTCGCCACGATCGCGCTGACGAGAAAGGCGAATACCGACGCGCCGAATATTGGAAAAGCGCCATATCCGACCGGTCCGAGGTTTGGTTCGGGTTTGGTTGCGACGGCGGTGATGTGCTTCAGCCGGCCGCCTCTGACGACATCGAACGAATAGTCTGCTCGACCAAAATGGTTGGAGAATGCGATTCGTTGGCGCAGAAAAAAAGGTGTGCCGGGAGCGAGCTGGTCTCCCGGTCGCAGACCGGCAGCCGCTGCGGCACTTTGTGGATCGACATCAACGACTACATCGCGGTCGAGATCGAGCCCTAGCCAACCCATCGGAACGAAGAGCAGCTTTATCGACGCCAAGGTCAGCAGGATGCTGAACCCGCTGATCAGCAGCACGACGAAAAGACGGCCCGCGTTATTTCCGCGCCGATTCCTTGTGCCGGGGGCCCGGGCCGTCGCTGGATCCATCGTTGGTCTCTCAACGCCACAATAAGCGCTACGCCTCCGAAAGTCCACTCCGAGCAGGAGAGGAGCAGCCCGCGTTGCTGCGAGCTGCTTTGTGCACGATCACCTTAGAAACCGAGGTAGAACCGACTTAATTGGGCGCCCAAACGAACCCGTGAGTCGCCCCCGCAGCGTCGTACCAATAGCCGGTCACCGTTCCGCTGTCGTTGATGGCGTACGGCTCGGTAAAGATCGATCCTTGAGGGTCAAACTCCGAGAACTGCCCGCTGGGAGACCGGTAAAAGCCGTGGACGTTGCCCTGAGCATCGGCGTAGAAACCGGTGACGGCTCCTGCATCGTTGATTGCCTCCGGCTGCGTACCGTTGCCGTAAGTTTCGCTGGCGTTTGGATCTTGGAAACTCGTTCTCTTGTGGTTTTTACCTAAGATTAGTCCCCAAACGACGCTGTTGGTATCGATGTAAAAACCGAGCACGACGTCGCGGTTGTTGATTCCAGTTACCCCAGTGTCTGTCGCCCCGCGCTCGGTAACGGACGTGACCGCCCCCGCGGCGCTGCGGATGAAGCCACGTCCTACGCCGTCCGAGCCTTTGTAGTCGCCCGCCGAGGCCCCATGATTGTTGAGGCAGGCGATGCAGACGGAACTCGTCACGGCGCCGTCTGGGGCCGCCTTGACGAACGAACCGTCCCGGTTGCGAATGTATCCATGCGTGACGCCTTGTGCGTCGAAGTAGATGCCGCCGGTCTCGCCGCCGGCATTGATGGCTCCAGGCGATGTGCCTTGTCCGACGCTATCATCGGGGATCCGGCTTGCCCAGGGAGCTTGATACCTCGAGACCGATCCGTTCTTTTGGCGGATGAACCCGCCAACGACGCCTTTTCCGTTGTAATACTGCCCGGCGATCGCGCCGCCGTTGGCCAAATCGAACGCGTAGGTTGCCCATTTGTTTTCCGCTTGAAAGGACGTGTAGGTTGCATCGGGAGTCCGGATGAACGCCTCTATCGCGTCGTTCGTATCGAGGTAATATCCGGCGATGGTTCCCGAGCCGTTTATCGTGATTCCAAAAGTTCCGCAATCGTTAAAGACTTCATATGGTGAACAGTTGCTTTCGTCGATGGCTCCTGGAACGTCAAAGGCTTGCAGGCTGCTCGTATTTGGGCGCCGTGCGCCTTCGTGAGATAGGCGGATACCGCAGTTGGCAAAAGAGGCATCCCGGCTAGAACGTTCGCCCGCTTGAGCGCGCTGGACGGCAGGCCGGTCAGCGATTGGAAGCACTTTGCAACGGCCGCCGTTCGCGGCTTCCGGCGCCTTCTGCGCCGGCTGGCCAAGGGGCGTCACGGGGGTAGGGCTGCCTGAGCCGGCGCACGCCGCCAAACTGAGGCTGCCGACGATCGCTGCCGCGAGCGATCGAGTGTGAGAAGTGAACATTACGTCTCCTAAAGAGTAGCGGTGTGATTGAGATACAATCGTCCGGTGCGAGCACGTGTCGCGCCAATTAATGCCTAGGCGCCGGTCTTGCTCCGGTCTGACGCCGTGAATCGTAGCGGCAGGCAGTCTCAATGCCCTCACAGGCATGCACCGGGTAATCGCCGTTTGCCGGCTGCCACATCGAACGGAGCCCGAATCGCTCTCAGCGGCATCACATGGCGTTTCCGCGCCACTGCATCTCGCCGATCGAGCGGGTTGGCCGCGCCTCCGCCCGAAGCGGGGTGCCATGGAGCGCTTTCGACCAACGTATGGTGGAACTGCTTAGGCCACGACAGGGATCGCGCCATTGCCGCTTCGCGAAAGGGCCAAGCGGAGAGTGAAATGTGCAGCGGCGCTCCTAGCGGTCCTCGTTACGCTCGAAGTTTGTCAATTAGGAGTCTCGACGGAGGCCGGTACGACCGGGGGTCTCAGCGGGCAGGTCCACGACGAAAAGGGCGCGCCAGTCTCCGGAGCCCTGTTGAAGGTCGTTTCAGCTTCTCAGACGGCCGTGGTGACGACCGACGGCGGTGGACACTACACGTTTCTGTCGCTCGCGCCCGACACGTATACCCTGACGGCGGCGAAGCGCGGCCACGCGGACGTGGCTTACTCAGGGGTCGTGATTTTCGCCGATCAGACGCGAGTGCTCATCGTCAAGATGCCGCACGCGCTCAAAGAGATCGCGAAGGTTATTACCGCGGCCCAAGGTTCTTTGGTGAACGCCGGCACGACGGTCGACGTTTATGCCGTCAATGAAGCTACGGCAACACAGCTGCAAACGCTCGGCGGGGGGAACAATCTTAACAGCGCCTATTCGGCGATCTACGCGCAACCCGGGGTCCAAGGATTGCCCGGCAACTACGGCTTCGGCCAAACCTTTTACATCCACGGCTCGCTCTATGGTCAGGTGGGTTACGAGTTCGACGGCATTCCGGTCAATCGCGCGTTCGATAATTACAACGCAAGTTCGCTCTCCAACCTCGGCGTAATCTCAACAGAAGTTTACACGTCGGGCGGTCCGGCTGCCGCTCCATCCGCAACGCTCGGCGGCTACATCAACCAGGTCATCAAATCGGGCACGTTTCCCGGCTACGCGACCGTCGACGCCGGCATTGGATCTCGGGCCTTTTACCATATGCTCGCCCTCGAAGCCGGTGGTGCGACGCCCGACCGGAACCTTTCGTGGTACGTTGGACTGCGCGGTGACAATCTGATCCCCGATCAGCTCAATGCTGAAAACGGGAGCAATCTCGCGCCCGACGGCGACAATCCGTACGGAGTTCACGGAGTGAAGGTAAATGTTACGCTCTGGCCCCTCGAGGAGTTTGGCGTCGCGGCTGCGCCCGGACCCTGGTCGACGTGTCTGGGCAATGGTATACCTCCGAAGGGCAGCTCCACCTTCTCACCGCGAGTCGCGAAACACTTCTTTGGCACCTCGTCGTTCGGTTCGTGCGAAGTCTATGGACCCGTATACGGCGCGCTTACCTCGGCACTCGGCGGCAATGATTTGAGCGACCGCGAGAACGTACTCAACTTTCACATCGGCGTCCCGCATCGTTTCGATGCCGGGCGCGATGACATCCAGCTGCTGTTCGATAATTTCTATTACCAGACCACGAGCTTCGACAATGTAAGCGCCAACGGAGGCTTGGCCTTCACCGAAAACGCCTTCGCGATTGCCGGCGGCCGCAGCGGGCTCGGACTCTACAACACCTTCCTCAACAACTTTTACAAGGTACCGCCCTCACAGCAACCCATAAACTACCTCAAGCCGGCACAGATGCCGCAATATCCCGGAATCTGCGCGTACATCAATTTCATTGCGCTTTTCGGCGGCAGCAATCCGTGTCCGTCCAGCGGGTTCAGTCCGATGCCTTATGCCGACGCCTTCCAGGTGATCGGCACCACATTTGGGCAGCCAGCTGTGGGCGCAACCAAAATCGTTGCGCCATACTTCTTCCCAAGTTCTCCAGTAGACCGCCAGTTCGGCTCCGGGTTTTCTCCCTACCAGTCCTCGAATACCGGCAATAACGGCTCGATCGGGAAAGTGCAGTACACCAAGAATTTCAGTCCAAATGCGTACGTGCGGTTTTTCGGATACGCGTTTTACTCCGATTGGCTGCAGAACGATCCCAACTACGGAAGCGCTCCTTTTCTGACCGGCGCCGGCACGGCGGCGGATTACGAGCTCAACACGCACACGGTGGGCGGCGGCTTTCAGTTCGCCGATCAGCTCACTGCCCAGAATCTCTTAACGGTTACGAGCAACTACGTAACTGCAGCCACCGAGCGCTCCAACAACCTCCAATATCTGTTCACTCCAAACGGCACGCCGATCGCGACGCTGATGTCGGCCAACGGCACCTGCTACAGCGGCGAAGTCAACGATCCAAACGGCGGGACGGCGGCTGCGCCTCGGGTTGACGGCTCGTACCCCCTCCAACTGCCGATCGGCAGTCCAGTTTCGTGTCTATCGGCGCTAGCCGGAGAACCGATCGGCCCGGTCGTCGATAACAAGTTGCCCGCGCCTGTCGGAGAGGCAGCCGCGGCGGGTGCCATTTGGAAGCTGACGCAGAACATCGAGCCCGATGTCAACAAAAACACCGTCGGGCCACGCTTTCTCAACATCGCGATTCAGGACGAGTTTCGCCCGACCGATCGGTGGGACGTCAACGCCGGTTTGCGCGTCGAAAGCTACGGCTACGCACTTGGAAACGTCGGGTCGCCCGAACAAGCCTTCTGGTTCAAAGTCATCAACCAAACCGTTTGCGTGGATCCAGACGGCCTCCAGCAAGTGGCGGCGTCGGATTTTACGGCGGCCACTGGAGGCGGCGTGCTGCCGTCTGCGTATCCCGACTTTTATACGACACTTCCCGGCCAGCCGTGCCTCAAAGATCCGCTTACCGGCGACAGGCTCTACCATCCCGGTCAACACGACATCCCGCAAATCTCGCTCGGCAGCACGGGGACGCTAACGGACAGGACCCTCTCGCCCCGCGTCGGCTTTACATTCACCGCCAGCCCGAGTTCGGTGATCCGATTCGCTTATGGCCGCTACACGCAGCCCAGCATCACGGGAACCGAACAAGTGCTTACCTACGAAGACGGCTATCAAATGGCCCGAAGCCTCTATAGCTCGGCCTTTTACAACCTCGGACTCGCATCGATAACTCACAACAATCCGATCCAATTTTCGAATAGCTGGGACGCCTCGTTCGAGCAACGCCTACGAGGCACCAACTGGAGCTTCAAAGTCTCACCGTACTATCGGTACACGACCGGCCAAAGCGTGCTCGTTCCCCTGCCGGGCGGTATTGCGAGTTCGTTTAACTCTGCAGACGAACGGGCAGCCGGCTTGGAACTCGCGGTGCAAGAGGGCGACCCGTCGCGTAACGGTTGGTCGGGGCAGCTCTCGTACACCTATACTTTCGCTCAAGAGAAATACGCTTTGATCGACGGCAGCAACGTGGTCGCAGCGGAAGTTTCGAACCTCAAAAGCTTTTACGGGCTGACAAAAAATGGAGGGGGCGCGCCCTGCTACGATCCCAAGACCGGCCCCGTGAAGGTTTGTGCGAAAGACGCACGAGCCATTATCAATCCGTACTACGACCTCTTGCCAAACGATAAAACGTTCGCCGCCCTTGCGTCAAATTTTCCCGTAACCGGTTGGTATCCAGTTTATGCGAGCTACTTTCCCTACGGGCTTGGGGGCGGCGATCCTTTTGCCGAGGTCTCCCCGAATCTCTTCGCGAGCTTTCTGTCGTACAAACATAACAAGTTCCAGGGGACGCTAACCGCAAATCTTTGGGAGGGCGCGCAGTACGGCTCGCCGACCGATATTCTCGGCCTAGATCCTCGCTTTTGCTACTGGAATCAATCCATTGCTGCAGTAATGCCGGGATCGCAAAAGGCCGATTATCAAACGTGCGGCGCCCGCGTCGCAATTCCCAATCCCTTCACCGGGCAGTTCGAGGCAATCGGCGCATTCCGCGAGCCTTGGCAGCTCAATCTCGGGTTCCAGTTCGCTTACGAGCTTAGTCCTCGGATTACGTTGACCGTGGCAATAGCCAATATTTTCAACGCCTGTTTTGGCGGCTCGGCCGAACCGTGGACGGCAGCGTACCCGCCGAACAGCCTCGACTGTGCCTACACCCCCAATGCCAGCTATCTCGGATGGTCGCGTGGCGAGATATGGAACACCGCCGGCGCTGGTTATTTTTACGGAAACAACCCGCACGCGGCCGTCAATGGCACGGCCGGCTATCCCAAGCTCTTCGATCAAGCATACGCACCCGGACCCGTCCAGGTCGCGTCCCCGTTTCAAGCGTTCATCCAAGCTCACGTCAAGCTATGAACGGCCGTTCGCGGCCCGTGGGGCGCCCGTCGCCAAAGAAATATGCTTCCGGCGTCCCAGGGGAAAAAGCGCGAGCAGTGTTAAGGCCTTCCGCGTAAAACTTTTAGGCCATCGATCGCCCTTGCCGCGATTTAAGCTAGAGTTCTCCGCATCTACTGATGTCCGTGCAGCGGCACAGCGACGATTCAGTTTGAGCGGCTATCTTTGCCAGATGCCCTGTTCGGATCGAGCGCTACGGTTTACCGACGTTTCGAAGACATACGGCTCTCGCACTGTAGTCGATCACTTGACGCTCTCTGTGCCGCCGAGTGCCATTACCGCATTGGTAGGCGTGAACGGGAGTGGCAAAAGCACGCTTTTCCGCATTGCAGCGGGGTTCGTCCGCCCAACCTCCGGGCGCATAGACATGCCGCACTTTTCCGCTCGCGTCGCGCTGAGATACCTCAACCAAAACCCGCGGTGCCTGTACGGGCTTTCGACCCTCGATAACCTCAAAACCGCGCTTTATCCGTATTTATCCACCGAAGCTATCTGCGATTTACTCGCCACATTACGGCTCACGTATCTCCTTGGGGAAAAGCCGGCTGCGATGCCCAAGGTCAGCGTGACGCTGTTACATTTGGCGGCCGCGTTCATGGCCGAGCCGGCGTTTTTGATTGCTGACGAGCCGTTCGCTGGGCTTGATAGGGCTGCTGCGGCGCACGTGTCGTCGGTTCTCCGAGCAATGGCCGAGCGCGGGATTGGGGTGCTCGTCAGTGATCACAACGCGGCACTAATACTTAACCTTGCAAGCGGCATTCACATAATGAAAAGCGGCCGGATCGTTTATCAGGGCACCCCCGCAGAAGCGCGCGCTTCTGCCGATGCGTCGAAGCTCTACTTTCGTACGCATGCCTGATCCACTGCGAGGCTACCTTTGCCGCGCCTATTTTTGCTGGTACACTCCGTTACTTGCCGTCGGCGCCCTCTCCGCCTTGCCGCTCAGAAGCTTTTTCTTCTACGCTTTGGGGCCTTTGGCCGCAGTGCTCTCCCCGCTCGCTCTTTGCGGCGTAACCTTCGCGCTTGCGACACGGCAAGAAATCGAAACGCTTCACGCCTACGGGACTTCGTTTCACCGCTTTTGGCGACCGTTGAGCCTTGCTGCCGCCATTTCAACCGCTGCGATCTCCTTAGCCAGCATTGCTATCGCTCCAAATCATGTTTTCGCCGCAGGGATTTCTGCTGTTACGGCAGCTGTTTCTTCCGGCGCATTCGCACTGGTGGTGCGGCACGCGTGGTCTTCGACCACACGATGAACTGCGCAAACTTACACCGCAGCAATGCGACGTCGCCTTTCGTTCTAGCGCCGGTCGGAAAATGAGCCACCGCACGGAATGATAAGGGAGTACGAAGCTGCGTACAATAATGGCATCGCGGTTCGTGGGCGCGGGGCAGCGTGAGCGCTACGCCAGCCTGACGAACGGTTGGGCCCGCATTGACAAACCGAGCAAATAGGCGCACGTTTGTGTCTGGGTGCACCCTTGCATCCTGCCGTTCGGCCGTTTTCGGAAAGTGGGTCAGAACATCGTGCGAATTGACGTTACTGGTCGCCGTGCATTACCGATATGCGCAGTCCTCGCAGCGCTCACCGCCTGCGGCGGCGGGGGCGGCACGCCGCTGAGCCCCTCGCCTGCCGGAGTTAGCGCGGAGCGAACGGGCACGCAACCTGCGTACAGCGTGATCTACAGATTCAAAGGCAGCCCAGGCGACGGCGCGAATCCGGCCGCGGACTTGTTCGCTGGCACAAACGGAGAGCTCTACGGTACGACACGTTTCGGGGGGACTGGCTCGGCTGGAGGCCGCGGCACCGTGTTTGAGATGTCGTCGTCGGGCACTGAGAGTATCCTGTACTCGTTTCGAGGCGGCGCCGACGGCGAATACCCGTTTGCGCCGGTGATCGCCGTAAAGGACGTGCTGTACGGAGTTACCGAGGACGGTGGAGGTGCGACTTTCTGCGACAACGGTTGCGGAACCGTGTTCGAGTTGACTCCATCGAGCTCTGGTTACAGCGAGCAAATCATTCACACGTTTCAAGGCGGAAAGGAAGACGGCGCTTTCCCTCAGGGCCTGGTCCCCATTGACGGCGTACTTTATGGAACTACCGCCGGAGGCGGTGATGGACTTCACGTATGCACCGACAGCATCGGATGCGGGACGGTGTTTAAGCTAATTTCCTCGAGCTCCGGCTACGCCGAAACGGTGCTCTATCGCTTCAAGGGCGGAGCGGACGGCGGTGAGCCCCTGGGACAACCGCTCGATGTGAAGGGCTCGCTCTATGGCACCACGTGGTGGGGTGGCATGGCCTGCTCCTGCGGCGGCGTCTTTGAGATTAGCCCTGCCGGCAAGGAACGCGTGCTCTACCGCTTCAAAGGTGGCACGGACGGCGATGGACCGGTAGCGGGATTGATCAACGTTAATGGCACGTTGTACGGCACGACGGCGCAAGGCGGCGCAAGCAACGACGGGACGGTCTTCAAGATCACTACATCCGGTAAGGAAAGCGTGCTCTACAGTTTCAAAGGCGGGACTGATGGCGCGAGCCCCCAAGCGACTCTCACCAACGTAAACGGCACCCTTTACGGCAGCACAACTACCGGCGGCGGTACGGGATGTCCGAAGAGGAGTGGTTGCGGCACCGTCTTCAAGATCACCAGGTCGGGTGCGGAAAGCGTGCTCTACAGCTTCAAAGGCGGAGTGGACGGCTCACGTCCATTTGCGGGCCTGGCCAACCTAAGCGGAACGCTCTATGGCACGACGTACGGGGGGCATCGTGTAGATAGGTACGGGACCCTCTTCGCGCTGACTCCATAACGCTCGCGCCGCATACCGTCGTTACGGTAGAAATTCGATCTCGCGAAAATCGCTGCTCTACGGAGAAAGCATTCGCTTTTTTGGAGCAAGGCAAGTAAAGTTCAAAAACACCAATCGTGTCGCGCTTGGCACCTGCGCTACAGCTGCGTTGCTTTCGGGCTGCGGCGGATCGCAGCCGCCGGTCAGTGCGCCGCGCGCCGAACGAGCAAGTAACGGCACAGCGGCCGGCGGCAACACCGGCGAGGGTTGTGGTCAGTTGCGGCACGGTATTCGAGGTGAGCCCGTCTGGGGCGGAGAGTCTACCTTACAAATTCCAAGGGCCACCAGACGGGGGAACTCCATTCGGGCCACTGATCAGCTTCGAAGGCACGATGTACGGTGTCGCCGCCGGCGGGGGTCAAGCGGAAACGGTGGCAATCTTTACGTTAGACAGCTCCGGGAACGAGCGGGTCGTGTACAGTTTCAAAGGCGGCAGCGACGGCGCGTTCCCGGCCGGTTCCCTAACGTCGTTTAACGGGTCGCTTTACGGCACCACCACCGCGACGGTTTTGGCGCATGGATTCCTAGAGCATCACGGACGGTTACTTTCCGGAATCTACGCTTTTATTTTACAAAGGTAAGTTCTATGGGACGACGTCCCTTGGGGGCAGATCTGGGCTCGGAACGGTCTTTGTCGTGACGAAGTCCGGCGAGGAGCGTGTGCTGCACAACTTCAAAACCGTGCCCGACGGAGGTATCCCACCGGCGGCCTCACGGCGATTAGCAACGTTCTCTACGGCACGACGTCGGAAGGAGGGACGGGAGCGTGCCGGTATGGCGACGGGTGCGGGACGGTCTTCGCATTGCATCCATAAGTCACTGCTCCGCCGCACTGCGCAACAGCGATAGCAAGGAATCGAGCTAGCGCCGTGCTATCGAAACCGTTGGGCGCGATATCGAGAAAACCGCGAGCTTCGTAATCAGCGCTTACTTGCGATTCCTATTCGTGGATGGCACACTCGCCGCCGCAGTCGCTACTGCGTTGCCATGGGGGTCGCAGACGGAGAAGCAGTCGGAGCTGCATTCGAAGCCTTCCGTGTGCGCGTCGGGGCGGGTGTGGGGGTCGGAGCGGGCGTTGGAACCGGGGTCGGAGCAACGGTCGGAATAACCCGAGGTGCGCGAGTCGGCTTGGGCGCCGGCTCCGGCGTCGGAGCGACAGTCGGAATAACCCTTGGTGCGCGAGTCGGGACGGGCGCCGGCTCCGGCGTCGGAGCGACGGTCGGAATAACCCGCGGTGCGCGGGTCGAAATGGGCGTTTGTGTGGGGACGGGAGCGGCGTGCTTTAAACGCAGCTGCAGCGTCTTCTCGACGGTTCGCGACGACGGATCGGTCGCGGTGATTTTCACCCTAACCGATTGCTGCCCGAGAAGCGTAGTGAGCGTTACTGAGATCCTAAAGTTCCCGCCGGGGCCGGCCGTCGTGTTCCCGCTAAACTGCCCCGTGCCCGATTCCCCCGCTCCGGCGGTAACGCTCACTCTCGCGTTCGAAGCGGTTGCTCCGGCGACTTCGAACGTGCGCCCAACCGTAGCGTCCTCGCGAGGCGAGCCGACGGTGAGCGAGATTGGACCCGGTCCTGGGCGGCGGACTGCGAACGACCACGAGCGATCGAATGCCAAGCCGGCCCGTCCGCGTCCGGTCACGTGGACGTTATGGCTTCCGAAGTCGAGCGGAGCTGGGGGCTTATAGGAAAAACCGCTGGGCGAAACGCCGCTGCGCGAGGTTACGTCGTTACCGTCCAGCCGGACGCGCACGCTGGCGGCCTCGGCTTGCGGCGCAAAGTTCGCCGCGACCAACGCGAAGCGATCCTCAATGGTGGCACTCGGGGCGGGACGCTGGTCGCGTAACTGCACTGGATTCTCGGGAGACGGGGCCGTCGTGAACGACCACGAACGCTCGAATGTCGAGCCCGCCCGTCCGCGTCCGGTCACGCGTACGGTATGCGTTCCGAACTCGAGCGGTGCCGAAGGCTTGTACGAAAAACCGGCCCCCGAAACGCCGCTGCGCGAGGTGATGTCGTTTGCGTCCAACACGACACGAACGCTCGCTGCGTCGGCCTCGGGCGTAAAGTGCGCAGCGACCACCGGGAAACGGTTTTCTAGGGTCGCGTTCGGCGACGGCTGCTGGTTGCGCAACTCCACGGGATTTTCGGGCGATCGGGCCGTCGTGAACGACCACGAGCGATCGAACGGCAAGCCCGACCCTCCGCGCCCGGTTACGCGTACCGTATGCGTTCCGAACTCCAGCGGCGCCGAGGGCTTGTATGAGAAACCGCCTCCCCATACACCGCTGCGCCAGGTAATGTCGTTTCCGTCCAGTCGCACGCGCACGCTCGCAGAGTTGGCCAGCGGCATGAAGTTCGCCGCGATTACTGCGAAACGGTTCTCCAAGGTCGCGTTCGGCGAGGGCTGCTGGTTGCGAATCTGCACCGAACTCGGCGGGACCGGCACCGGCGCCGGCCGCGTCGTCGTAAAGGACCAGGAACGTGCAAAATGCACTCCGGCGCCGTCAACGCCTGCTACCTCGACGGTATGCTTTCCGAACTCCAGCGGTGCCGGAGGCTTATAAGAAAAGCCACCCGGCGATACGCCGCTGCCGGAGGTGATGTCGTTGCCGTCTAGCCGTATGCGAACGCTTTCCTCGTCAACGCCGCGCGAGAACTGTGCCGCGATCGGCGTGAACCGGTTGCCGGTCGCCGTGCCCGGCGCCGGCTGCCGGGCTTTCACTTGAATTCCTTCGACGGGCGGGGGATTCGGCGGGATGGAGGTCCCGGGTACCGTGATCGAGACCCGCCGTGAAGTTCCGTTGTAATCGACTACAGCGCCGAGCGACTGTGCGATGAAGCGCAACGGAACGTACGTCGTCGCCCCGACGATGAACGGCGCCACATCCAGGATCTGCGGCTGCCCATTTACCGTCGCCTGTTTCGAGCCGATGCGCAGTGAAACGCTCGTTTCACCCCTCGTCGAGTTGATCTCGCGGTTCTCGTACACGACGCCCGCGCCGAGCCGCTCGAAGATGCCCCGCAACGGAACGAAGACGCGCCCCGCACGTTCGATGGGGCCGGGCCGCAAACTCAAGGGACGGCCATCCACGACCACGGAAACGCCCGCCGCGACTACCCGCGCAGCCGGCATTGCGAACGCAACGACCGCCATCGCGCACGCGATGCGTGTCAGGGACCGGCGACTCGCGCGCGACGATATACGAAGCACCTTACCCTCCAGAGAGCCCAGCGGAACCGCCCTTGCTTCCTCATTGGCCTAGCGTTGGCCTACTTGGATCGCCCCGCAACTCGAAGGGCACGAAGGACGCGTTTACAGGCATGCCAGAATTCAAAGGCCGCGGTACCGGGACTTCCTCGTCGCGCTCGGCTGTAGCATGGGTACCGGCGTCGAGCGCGTGACGAACGTAATTGGTGAACTTCGCGCATAATCGCCACGTGCCGCGTCGATTGCGGTCGATGCAACCGCCGTTCGTTGTAACGACGCAGGAATGGCGAGTAAGGAGTCGTACGCTCGGTGCACGGAGGATTTTATATCAATGCGTACTCTTCTCACAGTTTTCGTATTCCTCGGTTTCGTCGCCCCAGCGCTGGCGATGACTTCCGATGCGCCGCACCTGACGAAGGTTCAGGCCGCGACGATCATTGCGCACTCGCCTGCCATCAAGTTCGCCAGTTCGTGCCTGCCCGCAACCGTCAGCGACCCGAAACAAGAGGGCAAATGGGCGGCGGTCACCGCACACTGCCTCTCGAACCCCAACAACGCCCGCTACTCGTATTTCAGTTATCACGACGGGGCGTGGCACATGTCGTGCGTTCACGGGGTAAACATCTACGACGTGAAGTTCTTGGTCTCGACGTGCGGCATGACACAAGGCGAAGCGAGCTTATTTAAATAATCACCGGCGGCCTCGCGGCCTACGGATTATTACGGACAATCAACCACAACGTCGTCAGCGCGCATGCTCTGACGGCGTTGCCAATCTCTTCGGCCGACAGGAAGCCGGCAACAAAACCTTTGAACTGCGCGTTGGGGGCCGGCTTCCACGCCAACGGTTGCGTCGCCTACGGCGGGCCCGACCGACCCTAGATTACTCCTACGACAGCTAGCCAAAGAAATGCCAGGCAAACCACCGTGACCTGCATGTCTGCGACGATAAGCCTCCGCCCATATCGGTCGTAGAAACGCCTGACGCCGTCGTATTGCGACACCAGCGGCGTTGCTGCAGCCACCGCGAAGCCGATGCCGTTGACACAAAATATGACGAGCGCAAGATACAGCGAGGAATAGGGTGAACGCATTCCTGGAAGCGCGAACGCTACTATGGCGCCGTAGCCCAATGCGAGTACCGTGCCAACGGCCCCCGAAAAATATATTTCCTTAACGGTCATGAGCCCCAGACCATCCGTTGCCATAGCGACCAGCAGAGAGCCCAGAAGCAACGATGCAGGCAGTAGAAAATAGAGCACCGGAACCAGCCGACCGAGACCATCAGCCTGAAGCAACGGCAACAGCGCGAACCACGAGAGAAATACGGTGCGGTACTCGATCGTCGAGGCCAGACTAAAATGAACGCGTTGAACGAAGTCTCCACTCGTGCTCGCGTGCGGCAAGTACGAGATCAAAAAGGCGCTACCCACCCAGTACAAGTACGAAACTAAAAACATAACGACGACCGTGTCGAGAGAGACCTCCGCGCGGCCCGGTCTGTCGTGTGCAAACGTTACGACAAGCACGACGCCTGTAAATGCAAAGCCGGCCAGCGTGCCGACGATCGCGACGTGGAGCTGGGAAACGCCGTCCAAGATCCAGGGGTATTCGCGGCGCCGTACCGAGCCGCGACGCGCAGCGCGAAGCACGGTCGCCAAACCGATCGCCGCCGCGACAACAAAACTCAGGATCGTCCACATTGCCGTGACACTGAATATGCTGTGCTTCGCCGCCCGAGCCTCTTTGTCGAGAAGGGTGCGGTTTCTGCAGGAGGTTTCAGCGGGCGTAAAATCAGGCGTCTTCTTTGTAGCGCCTGCCGACAGGGGCTATTTGGCTAGGGAGCGACCCCGATTGTGTCCAGCTGAGAATTGATCGATTTCACGGCTGCCTCAACTAATGCTCCGTTGCCGGAGTCGGCGGCAGCGGCTTTGTCGAGTTGACCTTGCCAGCTGAGCAGCGCGGGCTTACCAGCTTCGGTGGCTCGCTCCATCCACGTGTCGCTCGTCCTCACCTTGCGGCAGTCGTCCTGTTTGGCCCACTCTCCACCGATCCGGCGCCCGAGCGACGTAAGCTGGGCGGCCACCGCGGCATTTGCACTTGGGTCGGTGACACGAACGACGATTTTTTGACTGTCCGAGAACCACCCGCTGTAGCCCCGCGCGCCAAAATAAAATGCGTGCACCTGCCCCCAGTACTTGTTCCAACTCTGCCACTCCGACTCGCAATGGTCTGCCTGCCAAACCCCATGGAAGGATTCTTTCCACGAGTCGAGGGTAGCCGCATCGTCGGCAAGACAGCACGCTCGTGCAATGAGAAAGATCGCGAATGCAACCGGTAGTGCGCGCACTATTTGCCGCGCTCTGTATCGTGAGATAGGCATCGAGTGTTTGGTTCTGCGCCGGCGGAGGCTTTCCCGGGGATGGCAGGATTGGCCTCAGCAAACCAGCTTCGGAACTCACGTGGAGCTTTCTTAGCGGAGCGACTCTCCAGCATAACTTCGCCAGGGGAACGAGCGCGAGCAGGTTCGGGCGAACGCCCTCAAGCGACGACATCGCAGCGTTCGCCACCGACAGTGCCGCATCCAGGGCCGGGATCGGTTTCTGGCAATCGTAGGTCTTTCTCCGCAAAAGCGGAAGTATTTTTCCATAGGAATCGCGTTAGCAGTTCCTAAATCGCCGCAGAACGACGAATGAGCATCTATCGCTTTGGAGAGTATCGCCTCGACGTCCGTCGCCGTCTGTTGATCGCCGGCGAGCGTGAGATTCCGCTCTCGGCCAAGGTTTTCGGCGTCTTGCTCCATCTCGTTAGAGCGGTCGGTGAGACAGTCACCAAAGACGAGCTGATTGCCAGCGTCTGGGAAAAAGAGAATACGTCCGAGGCGACTGTCGTCGAACACATCTGGCTCGTGCGCAAGCTGCTCGGCGATCGCTCAAAGAGCCACAAATATATTCTAACTATCCCGGGCAAAGGATACCAGTTTGTTCCGCGCGTCTGGCACGATGGGGACAGCACCGATGTCTCTCCGAGCGCGGAACCGGCTGTCTGGCGCGAGTACCTTCTCGCCTCCCATTGCGCCGGGCCCCGCACCGCTGCCGGCGATGCCGCCGCGCTGAAACACTACAATGCCGCGCTCGCACTGGATCCGTCGTTCGCCCTAGCGCATATCGGCGTCGCCGACTGCTACACCAACATGGCATTCCAAGGCTTCGTCAAGCTGGAGCGCGTGCTCGGTCCGGCGCTCGCCGCGATCGACAGAGCGATTGCACTCGATCCCGGCTCCGCACCCGCGTACATCGCGCTCGCTCAAATCCGGCTCGCACAATGGGACATTCTCGGATGTGAGCGCGCGCTGGAGTTTGCCGCTAACCTCGATCCCCTTTCCGCGGAAGTCCACGAACTGCGTGCGTTTATCCGAGTTTGGCGTGGCGAACCCGAATCGGCGGTGGCCGACGCGAAGTGCGCCTTAGCGATAAGTCCGACGGACCTGAACGTTCACGGCACGCTCGCCAACGCATTCGCTTGGGAAGGTGACTATGCTAACGCAATCGCGTCGTACTCCAAAATCATCGAAATCGACCCAACCCGGCAAATCGCGCGTCAGGGCCGATGCCAGACCTACGTAGCGACCGGCGAACTCGACCTTGCGCTGCGCGACCTCGAGCAGCTGCCGCCCACGCCCGCAAATTTGAGTCGGCGCGCCTGCGTCCATGCGTTTATGGGCGACGCGCTGAGTACGAAGCGTCTATTGAGCGACCTACAGCGGCGCGCGTCGACCGAGCATGTACAGCCGTACTGCCTGGCGCAGGTGCACGTCGCTTTGGACCACACTGACGCCGTTCTCTGCTTGGCAACCGCGGCGATCGAACTGAACGATCTCAGGTTTCCTGCGCTGCTGGACTCCCCGCTTTTCGCAAGACGCATAAATGACCGTCGCTTGAGAGAGGGAATGAGCGACTTCCGAAGACACATCTGCGGCGGCCGGAGGAACATTGGCGGTCACATTTGACGCCGCGCGTTGCAAGGCAATCCGCAGCGCTCATCCGTTTAGAAAGTGGGAGGCGTCATTTTGCTTGAGCCATCCCGCCGATCGGCGTGACTTTCCGAAACTGTGGCGTTGACAGGCTTCGACGCGATGCCATTTGCGACGACCTCGAGCCTGTCGGTACCCGAAGCGATGCCGAGGGGAACGTCGAAGTGCGTCCAAACGAGTTTCGACCCAGTGGCAACGCCCATCGTACTGTGATCGTGCGTTCTTAAGTAGTACACGCGGCCGCTTGCCTTGTTCGTAATCCGCACCAAGGGATAGTTCGTCGGATTTTGGTCTTCGTCGCCGTACGACATCGCCTGACTTAGACCGTTGAACTGCGTCCCGGTGATCTTATAGGTTTTTCCCGGCGTGAGGTCCTTCGGGTAGCTCTTAATAGCTGGGGCCCAGCTCGGTCTTGGCGATCCCTTGGGAGTGTAAAGGACGACGACCGAAGCGGCGGTCATCATGACCTGTCCGGTCGGCAGTAAAATCGGCGGCCCTACTCCTGACGCGCCCTGAACTTGTATGAACGTCTTTCCGTTCCAGTCATACAGCGCGCCGCTATCGCCGAAAACCAAAACGTTGCCGCTCGGCTCGAGTACAGAAAACTGATCGGCAGCGTTGTCTCCGTTGGGAAAGTCGGGCCCAACTACCCACTTGCCGGCCTTGCTTCCCGTCGAGTAATAGATCGCGGTATGACCGGCTCCCGTGCCCTGCGGCCCCGTGAAGGAGCCGGTGCAGAAAACTGTGCCGTCGGGGCGCAGCATCGCGGGACCCATTTCTCCCGGCGCCACATAGCAATCCTTTGGCTTCGGACCATACGGGACGCAGCTCCTATCCGGAGACGGTGAGTGAAGGTCGACGATCGTCGAGCCGGCACTTTTCCAACGATTCGTCGCTGGATTATAGATCTCAGAGTTGGGAGCTTTTCTGACGTCGAGCGTCAGGACCGTGCCGTCGGCTAGGAGCGTCCAGCCTTCCTCGGCATTGAAATCCGCTTTGCCGGCATCGCTCACGCGCGCCCAGCGCAACGTCTTCGGGTTCAAGTACGCATCCCCGCGCCTAAGTTTGTCGCCGAGCAAAAGGCGGCCATCATCCAGTACGCTCGAGGGGGAATCGCCGATCCAGCGCCACCCTTGTGGATGGCCAAGCGACGTCCAGGTCGCTTTTACCGGATCGTAAATTGCGCCCAGATTCACGAGCTGGAGAGCGTACTTGCCGCCCGCGTTGTATTCGCCGCCACTGATTACGAGCCGCCCGTCGGCAAGCAGATCGGACGCGAAGTCCGTCGGCGCGTAGCCGAGCGGAAGCGAACCGGTCTTCTTCCACGTGCCGTTCGCATAGTCGCCTTTGCTATCGGGAGTGTAACGATAGAAGTCCTGCGGCGCGAACTCGCTCTGGGTAAGGACGGAGCCATCGGTCATCAACCATGCCATTTGCATCACGACCGGCGGCTGAGCCACGAGCGGGGTCATCGCCCCCGCCTGACCGGTGTGGGAAGCTTGAGCTGTTCCCGGTATCATCGATCGGCTCACTGAACATCCCGCGGGCACGTCGGCTAGCATTGCAAACGATGCAGCCAGCGCCAATTTCATGCTAAATCGAAGCATCCAACCTCCAGAGTAGAAGCGCACGCTACTTAACGCTGACTGCAGCGCCCCAGGGATAGAAAACAGAGCCCACGTTGAAATTCGTCGGGTTGCCGCCCGCTGGATACGCCCACCAATTCACGGAACTCGTCCTATACGAACCGCACGGGTATTCGTTGTCACCACCGACGACCACCGGGTGTCCGTTAGTCGACGCCATCGCAACCTGGATCAGGTCGCAGAGTCCTCCCCCGGTGTAGCTTAGGTAGGTTGTAGGCGTCCCCACAACACCCCGCGCGGAGACTGCGTAACTGCAAAAGCTTGGCGTGTCGCGGCAATACTGGTCGAACACGACCCACGTGCCGTTATCCTTATCCCAGGCAATCGTTCCGGCGGCGATGATGCTGCCCCCACTCAGACTAATTGTCGTGCAACTCCTCGCTTCGCACTTCGAAAGGATGGAATGGCCCAACGCGTCCGTGCCATCAATCCAAAGATCGCCGCGAGGATCGTAGGCCGCATAATAATAGAAAACCTGGACGGGATTGCGCAAAATCATCGGAGTGGAGGACGGGTTTGAATAGACTAGGACTTGGCCCGGTTGGAAGCCCGGGCGATTTACTTCGGTGATCGCTATATCGCCATTGATCGGATTGACGGCGCACGCCCATGGATTCAGATTGCGGCGCGCGATTTTGTTAAGTAAGGCCCCCTTGCGCGAGTACTCGAGCATCTCGTTCCTCAAACTGTTGGCTATCCAAACGTTGCCGTGGTTGTCCGAGCACTCGCCTAAGGGCGCCTTGAATCCGGTGAGCGTTCCTTTCAGCGTCATGTCCGGCAACGTAAAAATGTTGACGTCGTAGGTGCCCAGGTCGGACTCGAAAAGTAACTGCGCCGCATTTGCCGCGTCTGGCGAAACCCATGACTTACGGCGATCGGGTCGAACCCCCAGCGGTGGCGTCATACTTGACGGTAGCCACGCGAGTCGCGGAGTCGCAGCATCACCTCTATCGGTTCCCGAACCTGCCAGAGCTGCTTGCGATTGGGACATGTCGCTCGTGCAACTAGCAAGGAGGCCGGCAGCGAACAAGATCGCGGTTGCCGACGTTACGAATCTCATTTGAATTCTCTTCCTTTTTTCGCACTTAGCGGCAAACGCTGGGCCGCGGCGAAATTAAGTCGCTCGAGCAACGCGGGCCGCTGAACTTTGTCTTCGCGTGGAACTTCTCGCACAATCGGCAACCTAAGCCGTGCTGATTCATACCTCGGCGCTACAGCGCGCTATGAGTGCTGAGCTGCGTCATAGTATTCTCCCCGTGCGGGCCGGATGACTCAAGGTCATTTACTTTCCACCTTGCAAGCCACCTGCGATTCCGCCCATTTTATTGAATCATAAAATAATATAAAATTTTTCAATTCGCAATGCATAACGATCCTTAATTGCCGCTACTCTGCGATCGCGAGTCCGAAAGGGAGAGTCTTCTTCGTAAAACTCATTTAAGGTGGAATGAGACCCGAGCAGGGTTGCAACGTTGTGGCAGCCACCCCATATCCCACCGTTGCCGTGCGCGCTTTCAATATAGACGTCTCGGGTATTTTGAGCCAGGATCAAATAGACGCCCGAAACGGCGCTCAAAGAAATGCTCCATTCACGGTGAGCTCCTCATTTTCGAAGAGTGGTCTGAGCTCTGCATGAGTGAGACTAAGGCTCGCTTTTCCTCGAAGTGCCGGCCAAGCCGCCGTTCGTGGTTCCTGGCCGGGCGAAGCCGTCGGCGGCATGGCCCTGGGGTAGTGCCAATGAATGCCCTATCCATGCCCGGCACTTATATCACCGACATGCGAGATTTCGTCCCCGAGAACCCCGACGCGACCCTCCCGGCTCCGGTCGCACGGATGCGCGATTTTCATGCTGGCATCGTTCGTGCGGCCACGGCAGCGCGGCTCGAGGAGTTCGTGAGCGGCATCCCGTGCCGACGGCGTCCTGGGAACCGGCGATGCTCAGGTTCGATCGCCATGCGCAAACCCGGCTCGCCCGAGCCGTACATATTCTGGGAGTGCGCCGTATGCGGAGATAATGGCCGCATCTCGGGCTTTCAAGACGGCGTCTACGATCTGAGCGCGTTCTCCGCGCGAAACCGGGAGGAAGGCGAACAAAGACGCGAGGTAGTCCTTACCACTGAAGAGTATCGATCTTGGATTTCGGGCGACATGATCGCCTACGACTTGGAATCGATGCAAACGATGTATTCGGCCATCGCAGACAGCCGCGGCGTCGTAATCTCTGCTTCCGAGGGCGAGCTTGATTTTCTTCGCGACGCGACAGCGGCCGACGCAAATCATGAACCTGGTCGAAAGCGCAAGCAAAGCCTATTTTCGATAGGCGAAAAGCTTGCTAAACGGTCGCGAGGGAAACCAGGTACGCGGCGCTCGCGCGAAAGGCGCTCCACCGATGCCTTCGCCGGATCAATTATCCCTGTGGACTCCGCTCACGCCCACGGATTCTTTTCGGCCCTTGTCGCCGGCCCGATGGTAACGCCAGCGAATTGGCTGCCGCGCTTTCTCTCCCCAGAGCACGCGTCGATAGAGGAACTAAATGCCAGCGCGCAACGCGTAATGAACGCGTACAACGAGATCGCGAATCGGTTGTTGGAAGAGCGCGAACGTTTCGGCGAGACGATGCTCGCGATTGCCCGACGCGACGCGCGTGGTCACGCGCTCATCGAGTGGCAACGAGGCTTCCTCGAGGCGATTGAACTTGATCCGGACGGGTGGGGAACATTTCTCTCCAGGATCGCGGGCAAAGACCTCTTGCAGCCGCTGGCGGTTATTTCCCAATGCGCGGCTGTGCCGAGCAAACGTGAATGGCTGGCCGACCAGGATCTGCGTGAAAACCTTGGGCGCTCCTTGGGCGTTATGACCGTCCGACTGTGGGAGGCTTACCGAGAACAACCGTTCAAGGAAGTGGAACTCGGCCACGCTACAGAACGCCGGCAAGGGGCGAAAGTTTCTCGGAACGAGCCGTGCCCGTGCGGCAGCGGCAAGAAGTACAAACGCTGTTGCGGCTCGAACCTGCGTGTCGTCTAATCAGTGACCGAATCGCAGCGTCGATTTGACTCCCAACAGGACGAACCTTGACGTACTCTCGCGAACTCTAATGAACGATCGCCTATCATCTTCGGTGTATTCCGGCACTTTTCCATATTCTGCGATGCTGTCCGCGGGCCTCAGTCCTTTGCATGTAAGGGCCTCTGAGCTCGCCTTCCCCATTGGTCGCGCCGAATTGGCTAAAAGATCGGCCAATCGATCGGCCAAAAGTTCTAAGTACTTTTGAATAATGCGCCTTAATATGAGCCCCATATGGCCCCGTGAGATTTCGGTCAAAGCGTCTCGCGAAAACCCCCAGCGGATCGATCCTGCCCTCCTCGAGTTTGCCTCGCCCCGCGCGGCTGACCTCAATGCAGAAATCTCGGCCACCTCGGCGAGCCTTACTAGAGCGCTCCACCCACGAACGGCGTCCGGTTTAGCTCGGCTGGTGCGGGTCATGAATGCCTGGGGCCGCTGCGCACGTGCGCGTACGGGCCCGCGTCGACGAGGCCGCACTTCATGGGACTCACCGTACCTAGGCGTACGAGGGATTTCTGCGTAGTAAACGGTGTAGTGGAGACAACGTCACCCCGCAAATCCGCATAACATAGGTGCAAATCGCTAAGCGGAGGGACCGTTCTGATTTGGCGGGAGCGTGTAGGAGGTTCTCCTAGCGTCCCCGCCACTACCCTCTGAGCTCCAAATGTCCTCGCTGGTACTGGCTTTATTGCGCTCACGGCCACGAACTTCAATGAAAGCACGGTCCAGTTTTGACCGATTCTGTGTA
>DATDHW010000045.1:0-23179 GCA_036521375.1 Candidatus Cybelea sp. | reverse complement strand
CCGGCAACGGTGATTCCGCTTCGTCCTCGGCACCGGTAGGCGACGCTTCGCGGACTCGCGCGCCGGCTCGTTCGAGCGCGCCGGTGACGAACGCCGTGGCGCGAGCGCGTGCCGCTTCGGTGAGCTTTCGTCCGATCGGGCGGATTTCGAGGATAATCGCCGACTTGTTGGCCTCGACCAAGAAGCGCGACTCGTCGCGCTCGAGACCGTAGAGCCTCTCGGCGGTCGTTCCGAGGGCGTGCGCGATGCGCACGACGATGCTTACCGATGGGTTCAGCCGCTGGTCCGCCTCGATCTTAAAGAGCGTCGGATGATTGACCTCAGCCCGGCGCGCCAGCTCGTTCTGCGACCATCCTAGAGCACGGCGCAGCGCGGCGATCCTTTTTCCCAGCGTCACCCATTTGGACTGTAGCGCGCCGCAAGCAAGACCCTTGAACCATACGGTCTTGGCGAATGGTCCTAGTCCTTCGATCCTTCGACAGGCTCAGGATGACACGGGGTTAGGCGTTGGTGACGTGGAGTTCGTGTGGAGCGTGCGTCGACGGAACGTTCGGATAATCGCCGACAAAGCACCCCAGACACATATCTTCTCGCTTACGCCCTACCGCGGCGATCAGGCCGTCGAGGCTGAGATAGCCAAGCGAATCGGCGCCGGTCTTGAGGCGGATCTCGTCGACGGTGTAGTTTGCGGCGATCAGCTCGTCGTAGGTCGCCATGTCGACGCCGAGATAGCAGGGGTGCTTGATCGGCGGCGAGGTGATGCGCAGGTGCACTTCGCGCGCCCCGGCTTCGCGCACGAGTGCGACGATGCGCGGCGTCGTCGTGCCGCGGACGATCGAATCGTCGACGACGATGACCCGCTGATCGCGCAAGTTCTCGACCACGGGATTAAACTTGAGATGGACGCCGCGCGCGCGCATGCGCTGATCCGGGCTGATGAACGTGCGCCCGATGTACCGGTTCTTGATGAGCCCCTCGATATACGGCAAGCCGCTTTCGGCAGCGTAGCCGATGCCGCCGGCGACGGCGGAGTCGGGGACGGCCATCACGACGTCGGCCTCGACCGGATGCTCGCGTGCCAGCTGCCGGCCCATCTCGTAGCGCGCCATGTAGACGGAGCGGTCGTTGAGCCGCGAGTCGGGGCGCGCGAAATAGATGTATTCGAACATGCAGAGCGCCTGCTGCGCGTCCTCGACCGGCATCCGATGGCTCTCGAGTCCGGCGGCGGAAATCCGCACGATCTCGCCGCGTTCGATTTCGCGCACGTACTGAGCGCCGACGGTTCCCAGCGCACACGACTCCGAGGCGACGACGTAGCCGCCCTCGCTGAGCGCGCCGAGACAGAGCGGCCGCACGCCCCACGGATCGCGGAAAGCATAGAGTTCGTCTTGCGTGCAGAGGACCACCGAATAAGCGCCGCGCGCGCGGGCCAGCACCGACGCGATCCGGTCGAACATCGAGCCTTTCGATTCGACGATCAGCTTCGCCATGATTTCGGAATCGGAGGTTGCCTGCAGCACCGTGGTCGGGGAGAGCGACTCGCGCAGCTCGTCGGTGTTGGTCAGGTTCCCGTTGTGTGCAAACGCGAAGTCGCCGAGTTCCGTGCGTTCGAGCAGCGGCTGCGCGTTGACGACGATCGACGAACCGGTCGTGGAATAGCGCGTGTGGCCGATCGAGATGTAACCGCTGAGTTCGCTGAGAATCTCTTCATCGAAGATGGCGCCCAGCAGGCCCATCTCTTTGTGCGAACGGATCGTCCCACCGTCGGCTGCGGCGATACCCGCCGACTCTTGCCCGCGGTGCTGCAGCGCGTAGAGCGCAAAGAACGCGAGGCGAGCTGCATCGCGTCCGGGTGCGAAGACTCCGGTTATCCCGCACATCTCACACCATTATACCAGGCTGCTAGTCTGAAGATCGTCTCCCGCCAAAAATCTGCAGCAAAGCAAGGAAGATATTGATCGCGTCCAGGTAGATGCTGGTAGCCATCTGGACGGGCGTGAGGCCATCTCCCCCGGCGCGCAAGCGGGCAAAATCGATGAGCACCAAGCCCGAGAAAATCACCAGCGTCAGCCACGCATAGGTCTCCGGATGGATAAAGCGCACGAAGAGCGAGATGACGCCGACCACCACTAATCCGAGCAAGGCGATCGTAAAGATGCCCGCAAAGCGGCGCAGGTCCAGCCCGGTGGCGTACACGATCGCGGCCAAGGCAAACATGCCCAGCCCGGTCGTGAGGGCAGCGTTGACGACGACGTCGGGCCCGAACGCGGTCAGATACTGGTGGACGACCGGCGCGATCCCGATCCCTTCGCAGAACGTGAATGCGTAGAAGAGGATCAGCGAGAGCGGCTCGTTTCGGCGCGCAGCATTGATCGCCAGCAGCAGGATGAAGCCGGCGATCATCGCGATCAAGCCGAGCCCGAAGGGGATGCTCTGGAAGAGCCATGCAGCCAGCGCGGTAACGCATAAGCCCAGCGCCGTGAGACCCAGCACCTGCGCGAGCATCGACTTGACCGGCACCGCCGGAGCAGCCGGGCCTCCATACGGAGGCTGCGGTTGTAAGCGATAAGCCATAGGTCCCTTAATATCCCTTTCCGGAGCGCCAAGTTGCAGTCGGCGGGGTATGCATCCTGGTCCGCAGGCCAAAGCTGCCTACAGCTTGCCGATATCCGTACGGTAGGTCAGGCCGCCGGCCCTCAGGTGCGTTGCCAGGCCCTTGACGCTTTCGTAGACGCGCGCTCGGGCTTGCTCGAGGTCGTCGCCAAGCGCGGTGACCGTGAGAACCCGGCCGCCGCCGCTGCTTATTCTTCCATCGCGGCGTTTCGACGCGCCCCAAAAGACGTGGCAGCCCTCGGGGAGCGAGGTCTCGGCGCTCAGACCCTCGATCGGCGTGCTGCTGCGGGGATAATCTGCGGTTGCCAAAACGACGCCGGCGCAGTACTGCGGTAAGACCGTCGCCGCTGACAGGTCCATCGCGCCTTGCGCCGCGGAGCCCAGCAGCCCGGCGAAATCGCCGCCGATGCGCGGCACGAGCACCTGCGTCTCGGGATCGCCGAAGCGCGCGTTGAACTCGATGACTTTCGGGCCGTCAGCGCACCACATCAACCCGCAATAGAGTACGCCGACGTACTCTTCACCTTCGGCCAGCAGCCCGCGCAGCAGCGGCGCGAGAACGCGCTCGCGCACGCAGTCGTAGAGGTCGTCGGGAAATCCGGCGGGGGGCGAGTAGGCGCCCATGCCGCCGGTATTCGGACCGGTATCGCCGTCCCCGGCGCGCTTGTAATCGCAGGCGCCCGCAAACGGAAGGATCGCGCGTCCGTCGCAGATCGCAAAGACGCTCACTTCTCGTCCCGCAAGCGGTTCCTCGAGCAAGAGATCGAGGCCGCCGCCGGGCACCTTGCCGCGCTCGTACCAATCGGTGACGATCGCGCGTGCGGCATCGGTATCCGGCGCTACGACGACGCCTTTACCGGCAGCAAGGCCATCGGCCTTAACGACGACCCCGCCGGCCGGCCAAGCATCGAGCGCGCTGCGCGCCGCATCGAGCGAATGCACGATGACCGCCTTGGCGGTCGGAATATCGTGGCGTTCCATGAAACGTTTGGCAAAGATTTTGCTCGACTCCAAGCGTCCGGCGGAGCGATTCGGCCCGAAGACGGCGATGCCGGCCTCGCGCAGGCGGTCGCCGACGCCGGCGGCGATCGCGGTCTCCGGGCCGAGCACGACCAGATCGATCTTCTCCCCCAGCGCGCGTTGCGTGATCCCTTTGCCGTCCGTCGCGGCGATTTCCCAGTTCTCACCGCGCGAGGCCGTGCCGGCGTTTCCGGGCGCCGCGAAGATCGCACTGCACGACGGCGATTGCGCCAGCCGCCACGAGAGCGCGTCCTCGCGCGCGCCGTTACCGACGACGAGAATGCGCACGCGTTACTCCCACTCCACGGTTGCCGGCGGCTTCGTCGTGATATCGTAGGCCACGCGGTTGACGCCGCGCACTTCGTTGACGATCCGCGCCGAGATTCGCTCGAGCAACTCGTGCGGCAGACGCGCCCAGTCGGCCGTCATCCCGTCTTCGCTCGTGATCGCGCGGACGGCAACCAGATTCGCGTACGTCCGCCCGTCGCCCATCACGCCGACGCTTTTGACCGGGGTCAGGACGGCAAAGTACTGCCAGGGGTGCGGGGAGAGCGTCGCACCGTCGATCTCTTCGCGAACGATCGCATCGGCTGCGCGCAAGACTTCGAGCCGCTCTTGGGTTACATCGCCGATGATCCGCACGGCGAGTCCCGGCCCGGGGAACGGCTGGCGCCCGACGATCGCTCCCGGCAGGCCCAGCGCTCGCCCGAGATTGCGGACTTCGTCTTTGAAGAGCATGCGCAGCGGCTCGATCAGCGTGAGATTCATTTGTTCGGGCAGGCCGCCGACGTTGTGGTGCGACTTGATCTTTTGACCCGCCTTGCTCTGCGGCGTCTTCGATTCGATGACATCGGGATAGAGCGTCCCCTGGACGAGATATTTGACGCCGGGAATCTTCGCCGCCTCTTGCTCGAAAACCGCGATGAATTCGTGGCCGATCGCGACACGCTTGCGCTCCGGATCGTCGACGCCTTCGAGCTTGCGCAGAAAGCGCTCGCGCGCGTCGACCGCGATGACGTTGAGATGCAGCACGTCGCGAAACGCTGCGACGACTTCGGCGGCCTCGTTTTTGCGGAGCAGCCCGTGGTCGACGAAGACGCAGGTCAGCTGCTCGCCGATCGCACGCGCAACCAGCGTTGCGGCAACCGCCGAGTCGACGCCGCCCGAGAGGGCGCAGATCGCCTTGTCGCTGCCGGCACGCGTGCGGATTTCCTGAACCGACGTCTCCAAGAACGACTCCATCGCCCAGTCGCTGCCCAGACCGGCGATCTGGTGCAGGAAGTTGTCGAGAACGACTCGCCCGCACTCGGTGTGCACGACCTCGGGATGGAACTGAACGCCGTAGATCTTCTTCTTCGGATTACCCATCGCGGCGACGTGGCAGCGCGCCGTCGCGGCGAGCGCGTGATAGCCCGAGGGCAGTTCGACGACGGAGTCGCCGTGCGACATCCAGACGCGCGACTCTTCGGGAACGCCATCGAAGAGCGGCGTCGAGCGATCGGCGACGATCAGCGTCGCCGGACCGTACTCTGCGTGATCGAGCTGGATAAGCTCCGCGCCGACGTCGCGCGCGAGCAGCTGCATCCCGTAGCAGATCCCCAGGATCGGTACGCCCGCGCGCACGATCTCTTTGTCCATCTGCGGTGCTCCCGCAGCCAGCGTACTCTCGGGGCCGCCGGAGAGAATCAGCGCATCGGGACTGCGCAGCGAAAGCGCGCTCCACGGCGTATCGTACGGAACGATCTCGCAGTAGACGCCCGATTCCCGCGTGCGGCGCGCGATCAGCTGGCTGTACTGCGCGCCGAAATCGAGAATCAGAACCGTGTGCGCCATTGCCCTTGTGCTAAGCGGCGGCGGCCGCGGCGGCCTTCAACGCCGCGTCGTAATCGGGTTCCGACGCCACCTCCGGCACGAGCTGGACGTACGAAACGGTGCCGTCCTTGGCGATGACGACGATTGCGCGGGCCAGCAGCCCGAGTTGCGCGATCAACAAGCCGTAGTTGGTCCCGAAGCTGCGTCCGCGGTAATCGGAGAGCATCTCGAGCGCCACCCCGCCTTGTTCGGTGCCCCAGCGGGTCATCGCAAACGGCAAGTCCATGCTGACGACCCAGGCCTTGACGCCCTCTGGGAGCTCGCCGAGACGACCGTTAAACGTTTGCGATTCGAGCGAGCAGACGCCCGTGTCGAGCGACGGCACGACGATCAAGAGCGCGGCGCGCTTTCCGGCATCGAGCAGCGCCTCGCGGTTCACGGTCGATAGATCTTTTGCGGTCAACTCAAAATCCGGCGCCGGATCTCCGGCGCGCAGCTCCGGGCCGAGCAGCGTCATCGGATTGCCTTTGAAGGATACCGCGCCGGCTCGCTGCGGTACGTTGCCAACGGTCATAGAGTCCCTCCTCGTTTAAAATGGCGCAATGGTTTGGAATGAATTTACGTCAACACGTCGGCGAGCCGATTGGTGTCGCGAGCCATAACGACTTCCATCGCGATCCGTTCCCCGACCGAAACGTCGCGCCCCCAGCGATAGGCCGAATAGGGCGTATAGCGCGTGCCCGGCGAGCCGGCGATCCGCAGGGAGACGTCGTAGCAGACGAGCTCCTTGGGCGGTCCGGCGGCGACGATGCACTGCAGCGCGAACGGACCGATAATGCCCGGCGGAACCAGCTCGCGGGCCGCTTTCACGAAGCGCTCGCCCATCTCGAAAGCGGGCTCGAGTAACGATTCGACGACGGTCGCCGCAATGTGACCGGCCTCTTCAAGGCGCATCGCGATTCCGCGAACCGCATCGAACGCCGACGGCGGGACGTTGCGAAACCCTTCGAGGTTGGTCTGTCGCCGCGTGTCGGTGCCGGAGAGCTCGAGTTCGCCCAAGAGCGGCGAGTAGAAAAAGTTGAAGTTCACCGAAGGGCCAAGGGCGAATTCCTCGATCCGCGCCGAGGCGATTCCGTGCGCCGAAATCGTACCCTCCTCGAGCAGCCGGTCGCGCGTCGAGTAGTACTCCTCGGGAGAGGACGCGAGAAAGAAGGCGCGCTCGAACGAAACGCGCGCGTGCGGCGCCTTCACCATCACGAGCCGGTCGATCTCGTCGGGCGAAGCATACCGGCGCGGATGGCGAATGGCGGCCCGGCGCAAGAGGGTGTATTGATCGACGGCACCGCGGAGCGAGCGTTCCTCGGCACGCAGCAAGCGGCGGCTGCCGAAGAACGGGACGAGCATCCGGCTCTCGATCTCGTCGTAGCCGTACGTCGCGTGCAGGTAGACTTCGAAGGAGCGATTGGCGATGAAGATCACGTTGCGCCCGAGCAGCTCGCGTTGGACGCTTTCGTTGAGGATATCGGGAAAGGCGGCCAGCTCGAGTACCTCGTCGACGCACCCGCGTCCTACGGGCGACTCCTTTCGCGCGAAGTGACGCGTGTAGGTTTGCTCGCGGCCTTGCGCCGTGACGACCAGATTGCGCAGGCCTCGTGCACGGGCCCCGTAGGCAACCTCGAGCGCCGAATGGCTGCCGATCGAACAGAGCGTCAGCCCGGAGCGATCGTAACCGGCCAGAGCTCCGGCGGCTGCGTCGTTCACGCGGGGCCGAGGAGTTTACGAGCTTGTGGGCTGTCCTGATATTCGACGGTAAGGATCGCCTTCAACTGGCCGGCGGCGCGCCCGGACTGCTGGTCGGTCATGCGCTGGAGCGTCGTGTAGCACCAATAGAGAAGCATCGGCAGGTCACGATCGCGCGGATAGACTTCCTGCATCGCGACGATCGCCTTGGCAACCTGAAAGGCCTGATCGCTCTCGCGGTTTCCGTAGTTGTAGTCGAGCATGAAGTTGATGTGCTTGAGCTCGTTCTCGATTCCGAGAATCGACATGCCCAGAGGCCCGAAGTACTCGTCGGCGGGCGCGAGCATCGAGAGATAGGCGTCGTGCGGCATGACGGTAACCGAGGCGATCACGCGAATCGGATCGACCGCCTTCAATCGCGTCAGAAACGTCTGCGCGTTCGTTACGTCCTGCGACGTGTACCCGTCGCGCCCGGCGTCCGCGCTCTCTGCCGCGGCCACGAACTCATTCCCCCAAGTCGTCGGCAGGTGCGCGACCGGAAAGCTCGCCGCGGCCGCGCGGGTCAGGGCGAGCGAGCGCCACTTGGGGTCGCGCGTCAGCAGCCAGCCGCGCCAGTTCGCCTCGACCTGCTCGATCAGCGCGTCGCGGTCGCCTGGATACGCGCGAATGTTCGCGGCGGCGTCCTCGTCGGCGTAGCGTGCGAGCTGCTCGGGGCTGTTCTCCGAGTTGACTCGCGCAAGCAGCGCCTGGGCCTGCCCGATCGTCGCCGTATCCTCGGAATGCTTGCTGACCCAATCGGCGGCCTCGCGCACCCACCAGACGGCGCCGTCGTGATTGGTCAATGGATTGTAATGCAGGCCGCTGCCGATTGCGACCGTCAGCGAACAGAGCACCGGATAGTTGGGATCGGTCGGGTACTGCAGCGAGTATGCACGCCCGGCGTTGAAGATCGTCGACAAATAGAGCGACTGCGAACGAAAGTTCCAGCCGTCGGCGTTTCCTTTGGCGAAGGCATCCTTCATTTGCGTATAGAGCACCGTCGGATCGGCCATCAGGGCCGCCCTGGCGGCGACAGGAGCGGCGAGGATTCCGGCCGCAATCAGCGCGGCGGCCAGCTTATAGGACGCTCGAATCATCCAGTACCAGGCGAAGGTTGTTCGTCAGCAGAGCGTTCTTGATCTCGCGCGCGATCCGCCGCCCCGTCGACATCGGCTCGGAGTAGTTGAGGTACGAGTAGGGCGAGCCGTCGATGAAGAGGTTCGTTCCCGCCACGATGCGCGCCGAGATCTCCATCACGTAGAACTGAATGTCGGGCGTGATGATCGTCTCGATGCAGAAGGCACCGAAGAGGCCCTTGGGACCGCAAATTTCCTGGCTCACGCGCACGACGTCGTCGCCCATGCGCAGCGCCTCGGCGAGCATCGACTCCCGCAGCGAGACCGGCTGATTGCCGACGACGACGTACGAAGGGTCGACGTTCATGCCTTCCTGCGCGGCGGCCGGGATGCGGCCGAGGGAATCGACGTTGGTTTCGTAGCGGCGATCCATCGACATGATTTCGAGCTTGTTCTGCAGCGGTGAATAGAAATAGTGAATGTAGATTGGTACGCCGATGATGTATTCCTGAATGATGTAGGCTTCCTTGAGATCGGCGGCGCGGGCCTCGAAATCGTGCGCATCTCTAATGAACATGTATCCTTTACCGCCCGCCGCCCCGTAGAGCTTGACGATAACCGGCCGGTCGATCTCCGCGCCGCTGCGGAACTGGCGCGGCAGCTTCAGCCCGGCCCGCGAGAGCCAGTCGCGCTGCAATTCGCGGCTCGCTTCCCAATCGAGCACCGCCTTATTCCCGAAGTAAGGGATCGTCATCTTCTTATGCTCTTCGAGCGAGAGATACGCGACGAACGATCCGTGCGGAACGATGATGCACTTGCGGCGTTGGAGCTCGTCCATCAGCAACATGAACTCCGAGTACCGCTCCAAGACGATGACGTCGTCGACGAAAGCAAAATCGCGATAGAGCCGCTCGGTATCGCGGTTCGAAATCGCCAGGGTCCCGAATCCCTCGTCGTGAGCGCCCTTGAGAATCTGCAGGGCGGAGTGCGAGCCGAGCGTCGCGATGGTGTACGGCCGGTTCATCAGATTTTACTCTACTCGCCTTGGCTGGGAATGTCCCGTTTTCATCACGGTGTCAGTATACGCAACGTTCGATCGCGGGGTTGCAGAGAAGCCGCTCGACCGCGGCGCGTAAGCCGCCGGGATCGAACGGCGCACCGTGCGCGTCGAGCAGGCGCCACGCGATCGCAGCGGGCCTTCGACTCTCCTGCGGGTGTGCATCGGCGTCGAGCGATTCGATCCAAACCTCGCCCGCACGGGGAGCCGGCCGCGCGAGGAGCGTCGCGACGTGCTTATTCGGGTTGAAGATCCTCTCGTCGGCTTCGACGCGCTGCAGCAGTGCGCGCGAGTCGCCGCCGTCGTCGAACAGCCAGATCTCGCTGCGCTCGACGCGTCCGACGCCCAGCCCCAGCCGCCGCAGCGCGACCGCCGCGGAATACGCCGTGTTGTCGGGAATCTTCAGGGCGATCGCAACGGCGACGTTCATCGCTCGAGTGCTTTCACGAAGCTTTCGAAGAGAAGCGAGCCGCCCGAGGGCGCGAGCACGTCTTCGTGGCGGCGCCGCTGAAGGTGGTTGAACTCCCAGCCGTCGCGCTCCGGGTGCGGCATCACGGCGAGCACGTTGCCTTCACGATTCACCAGGCCGGCGCAGCCGAGGGCGGAGCCGTTCGGTACGGCGGCGGCATCGACGCTGCCGTCGGGGTGGGCGTAGACGAAGGCGAGGTGGCCCGCGTCGACGATCTCCTCCAAGTGCTCGCCGGTCGCCGCGAGGCGGCCCTCAGCGTGGGCGGCCCAGGCCGGCACGAGCGCCTGCTCGGAGAGCGCGGCGGTTATCGGGCTGCGCTCGGGCGGGATGGCCAGCTTCATATAAACGTGCCGGCAGACGAAGTGCGGTTCGGGAGCGTTGCGCGTAAAGGCCGCCGTCGGGCGTCGAATCTCGCCGGTCCCCGGCAGGAGTCCGGCTTCGAGCAGAATCTGCGCTCCATTGCAGATGCCCAAAACCAGTCTTCCCCTGCGAGCCGACTCGATGACGGCGTCCATCATCCGGTCGTGCGCGGCGATCGCGCCCGCGCGAATGCGGTCTTCGTACGCGAAGCCCCCGGAGAGCACGAACGCGTCGAAGGCCCCCAGCTTCGCGGCATCGGTCCAGTGCACGAGCTCGGCAGTACCGCCGCAATCGCGCAGCAGTCGCAGCGTCTCTTCTTCAGAGTTGGTGCCCGGGAAGACCGGTACGGCAATTCGCGCCTTCACGGGTAGAGCTGCTCCAGCGGGCGCGACCAGATATCGTGGAGATAGCCCACGGCAAAGCGCGTTCCATTGACGACCAGCTCGGGCGCATCGATCGTGCGTCCGATCTGCAGCGCTCCGGTCACGTCGACGCCGCCGTCGCCGGAGACCTCGCACAGAAACCCGCCGGCCTCACAGAGCGGATTCCCGAAGTCGATCTCCGCGCCGATCTCGCGGCCTGCCAGCAACGCACCGAACGCGAGATGTGCAACCGCCGTCAGCATGCCGCCGTCGCCGATCGCGCGGCACGAGAGTAAGACGTCGCGCGCGTGCGCGTCCCCAACGATGGCGATCGCCGCCCGCTCTGCGTCGTACTCGATGACCGGAAGCGTGCCTTCGAGTCCGAGGAGCTCCGCAAGGACGGAGCCGCCGATGGCCAACTCGCGGCTGCCGACCCACAGCAATGCCGAACCGGGCGCTTTGAAGCCGGGCGTGACGGTAACCGAGACGTCGCCGATCGTGCCGACGCACGCGACGATGGCCGAAGCGGGCACCGCTTCGCCGGCAGCCGATTCGTTGTAGAGGCTGACGTTCCCGGAGACGAACGGCAGCCCGAGCTCGTTTGCCGCGAGCGCGAGCCCGTCGACGGCGGCAACGAACTGCCCGTACTGCTCGGGTTTGCGCGGGCTTCCAAAGTTGAGGCAGTCGGTGAGCCCGATCGGCTGCGCGCCGACCGCGACGACGCGGCGGACGGCGTCGAGTACGGCGCGCTGTGCGGCGTAGCCGGGATCGATGCGCCCGTATCGCGGGTTGCCCGCGACGGCCAGCGCGACCCCGAGCGGCGAGCCGGCGATCGGCGCGAGCACGCCCGCATCGGCGGCACCGCGCGGCAGCACCGTACGCCCTCGAACGACCGCATCGTACCGGCGGTAGAGCGGCTCGCGCGAACAGACGTCGCGATGCGCGAGCACGCGCGCAAAGAGCCCGCCAATGTCGACGGCCGGCAACTCCTGCGGCGGCTCGTGGTAGATGACCTCGGTATACGGCAGCTCGTCGCGGATCGAGCCGGTGAGAAACTCGCTCTCGACGTCCATGACCGCTCGACCCTTCGAATGCAAGACGTAGCGCTGCTCTTCGGTCACGACGCCGATCGCGACGGCCTGCGCGTTGTACGCGATCTCCGGCAGGCTGAACTCATCGTTGTAGATCCGCAGCAGTTCGTCGACGAACGGCGTCGGCACGACCCACATCAGGCGTTCCTGCGTCTCTCCGACCGCGATCACTTCGGGCGGCATGCTTTCGACCGCAACGTTCACTCGGTCGAGATTGATTTGCGCGCCGTAACCGCCGTGTCCGGTCATCTCTGCCGAGCAGCCGACGATGCCGCCGGCACCAAGATCCTTGAAGGCCGCCTCGATGCCGCGTTCGCGCAGCGCGGCGAAGGCGCGGTAGCTCGCCCGCATCAACACATTTTTCAAAAACGGGTCGGGGACTTGCACGGCGCCCTTGTTGAGCTCCGCATCGCGCGCGTCGAGCCTCAGTGAAGAGAACGACGCGCCGCCAAAGCCGCTCGGATCGGTCGCTTTGCCGACGAGCACGATCGCCCAGCCGGCCGCGCCTTTGGGCGCGTAAGAGTGAACGATCTGGTCCTCCTTGACGAGTCCCAGCGCGACGACGTTGACCAGCACGTTCTCGTCGAAGCCCTCGTCGAAGTAGACGTCGCCGGCAAGATTCGGAACGCCGATCGCGTTGCCGTAGGCGCCGATCCCGTCGACGACGCCGCGCGCCACGTGGCTCTGATGCGACTGGAGATCTTCGCAGCGCCCGAAGCGCAGCGGATCGGCTACCCCGATCACCTCGGCGCCCATGCACAAGACGTCGCGCACGATACCGCCGATTCCGGTCGCCGCGCCCTCGAAAGGAACGACTTGCGAGGGATGGTTGTGCGATTCGTGCGCGACGACCACTCCATATCGCACGCCGTCGTGCGTACCCAGGTGAAGGATGCCCGCGTCCTCACCCGGTCCCAGCACCGTGCGCAGCGTTTCGGTGGGCAGGCGGCGCAAGAAGTGACGGCTCGATTTGTAACTGCAATGCTCGCTCCAGGCGGCATCGAAGGCGGCGAGTTCGACCGCCGATGGACTTCGCCCGAGCCGGTGGGCGATGCGCTCCAGTTCGTCTTGCCGAAGGTTAGCCAAGCGCGGACTTTTGCGGCATGTGCGGCGGCTGCTGCAGCGATGCGTCGGCGTGCAGCACCGCGGTACGCGAGTTCGCCTGCATCAAAAGCGTGCGTCCGTAGAGCACCGTGTCTTCCAAACCAAAGAGCTTGGCGCACGCCATCATCACCCGTGCCGTCTCGTCGCGGCCGTCGAGCACCGGCGCCGAGGACGACGCGTCGAGCATCGCGCGCAGCAGATCGTTCTCGCCGGCGGCGATGATGACGAGACGGCCAAAGCTCGCCTCGAGCTGTCCGAGCAACTGCAGCACGAAGCCCGGCGTCGTGGCGGGGCTCGCGACGTGACGAACCGACGGCAGACCGAGCTGCCCCAAAGCGTTGACGAGCTCGTTCGCGCGCTCGATGGTCGTTGGCGAGTCGGAGATGACGGCGACCATGCCCGGGCGCATGACGGGAAAGGTCCCGACGAAGTCGGCGACGCGCTCGTAGGCGCGCTTGACCATCTCGAGCGCGTTCTCGTCGACCGTCTCGAGGTTGCGGTACATCTGCTTGTCGAGCATCAGCTCTTCGCGCCCTTGCGGCCAGATGCGCCAGGAGTCGTTGTCGATCACGTCGGCGATCACGAGCTGGCCTTGGTTCTCGCCGCCGGCCAGCCGCCCGAACTCGATCTTGAGATCGACGAGCAAAACGTCGCGCCGCCGCCAGGCGTGTGAAAGAATGTCGAACGTCAGGCGCGCCAGCTCGCTCATGATTCCGACTTCCTGCGGGGCGGCGATGTTGCGCGCGATGATCTGATCCGGCGCGATCAGCGGATCGTGATTTGCGTCGTCTTTGAAGAAAAACTCGACGACGCGCGGGACGAGCAGCGTGCCGCGCGCAAGCCCTGGATTGCGCTTGACGAACGAGCCGGCCGCGACGCCGCGGGTAACGACCTCGAGCGGAATCATGTTCGCGCGCCGCACGACCATCTCGTTGTTGTCGTCGTCCTCGCCGCCGGTGAGATAGTGGGTCGGCAGGCCGCAGAGGTTGAGCAGCCGGAAGACGCGCGCGGTCGTCTGCGCGGCCAAGCGTCCTTTCCCTGCGATCGCGTTGCGGCGCGCCCCGTCACCCGACGAAATTTGATCCGTCTGCGCGACGACTAGCTGGTGCGGCTGACCGGGGTTCTCGTAGAGCACCTTCGTCTTGCCGCGAGCGATTTCGATCCCTTTGTTCACGTCAGGCTCACTTCGGGTTGGCGCGGGAAATCCGGCAGACGATCGATGCGGTCGGCCAAAAGCCGAGCGCGCTGCGGAGCCGTTCCGACGTGGCCGCTCGGATCGAGCAGCCGCCGAATCTCCGCCGGATCCAAAAATGCCGTTAGCGCGCGATCTTCGGCGACCAGGCGCGCGAGCGGATTCTCTTCGCCACGGCGTACCGCTTCCCACGCTTGCACCGATGCATTGCGCAACGCTTCGTGTAGAACTTGCCGGTCCCCGCCGGCGCGCACTGCCTCCATCATCACGGCTTGCGTTCCGGCAAAGGGCGCGTAAGTCCGGCAGTTCGCGACGATGCGACGTTGGTCGACACGCAATCCGCCGACGACCCTGCGCGCGAGGGTAATCAGTTCGTCGGCACAGAGCAGCGCTTCGGGGAGCACCACTCGGCGGTTCGCACTATCGTCGAGCGTTCGCTCCAAGAAGTTCGTCGCGGCGTTCTGCCACGTCACGTCGGCGTATGCGGGAAGCAGTCGTGCGAGCGAGCCGATTCGCTCGGAGAGAATAGGGTTCTGCTTAAACGGCATTACGGAACTGCCCACCTGCGACTTCGCGAACGGCTCGCCGAGCTCGCCGAAGCCGGGGCTTGCGAGAATGCGCACGTCCGCCGCGAACTTCGAAAGCGACGCGCCGAGGCCGGCGAGCGCGCTGAGCAGCAGGTAGTCGAGCTTTCGCGGGTAGGTCTGCGTGCTGATCTCGAGCGCTTGCAGGCCGAAACGCTCCAGGACGTAGCTCTCGATCTCGGCCGAGCCGCCGCGCTCCCCAGCCAGGCGCTCGTAGGAGGCCGCGGTGCCGACGGCGCCGCGCAGACCCTTGGTCGTCAGACGATCGAAGACGAAGCGCAGCTGGTCGTCGTCGACGAGCAGGTCCTGTGCGTAAACCGCGAACCGGTAGCCGAGCGTCGTCGGTTCTGCCGGCTGCAGATGGGTGAACGCCATGCAGACAAGCTCGGCCGTTTCGCGGATCTTCGAGGCGAAGGCCGCGAGCAGCTCGCGAAGGCTCGCGCCGATGTACGACAGCGCAAGGCGCAGCCGATAGGTCTCGACGGTATCCTCGATGTCCATCGAGGTCGCGCCGAGATGGAGCTTGCCGCCGCCCTGCGTTGCCTGCGACGCGAAGACGTGAATCTCGGCCATCAAGTCGTGGTGAATCTCGCGTTCGATCGCCAGCGCCGCGTCGATATCGATCTCGCCGGCGTGGGCCCGCAGATCGTCGAGTTCGGTCGGCGCGATAAGGCCCTGCGAGGCTTGGGCCTCGGCGAGCGCCACCCAGACCGCGCGCCAAAGACGCCGGCGCGTCTCTTCGGAGAAGAGCGAACGAAGCTCCGCGCGCCCGTATCTCCACGAGAACGGCGAGGCGTAGGTGCGATAATCCATGGGCTTGCAAATGGCCTTCGCCCCGCGGGAAGCCTCCGCCTCGTCACCGTAGAGGGGGCGAATGAAGGCGGCCGGCGCAATGCTGCTCGTTCTGAGTTGCGCGCTTTCGGGCTGCGTCAAAAGCAGCAGCCTTTCTGAAGGCCGGCACTCCTGGACGCGCGCCGGCGTACTGCGCATCGCCCTGGCGGACGAGCCCAAAACCCTCAATCCGCTGCTCTTCGGGACGACGGGAGAGGGCTTCGTCGAGCGGCTGATGTTCGAACCCCTGCTCTCGGCCGACCCGCGCGGCAATCCTGTGCCGATGCTCGCCGCTGCCGTCCCCACGCAGGCCAATCGCGGCGTCAGCGCCGACGGACTCACGATCACCTACCATCTTCGCCGCGACGCGCGCTGGAGCGACGGCGTTCCGGTAACGGCCAACGACGTCAGGTTTAGCTGGAGCGCGATAGAAAATCCGAACAACAACGTCGTCTCACGCCACGGATACGACGACGTTGCGGCAATCGACACTCCCGACGCGAAGACCGTGACCGTGCACCTCAAAAAGCGCTTCTCGCCCTTCGTCAACACCTTTTTCGCCGAAAGCGACCAGCCGTACGACGTGGTGCCGGCGCACGTTCTGGCCCGCTATCCGGATATCAATCGGATTCCGTTCAACGCCGCGCCCAGCGTGAGCGACGGGCCCTTCCGCTTCGTCGCGTGGCGGCGCGGCGACCGGATCGAGCTCGCCGCAAACCCCGGCTTCTTCCAAGGGAAACCCGTTCTGAAGCAAGTCGTGATCGACTTCGTTCCCAATGAAGACTCGGCCATCAACCTGCTGCGCACGCACGAGATCGACTACATCTTCCAGCCCTCGATCCAAACGTACCTGACGCTGCGGACACTCACCGACTCAAAGATCGTCTGGGTCAATGCCAATGGATTCGAGGGTGTCGAGTTCAACCTCTCGCACTCCGTCCTCGCCGACGCGCGCGTGCGCCGCGCGATCGCCGCCGCCATCGACAAGGTCTCGCTCACGCAGCGACTGACGTACGGGCAGACGACGGTTGCGACCGAGGATCTGCCGAACTGGATTTGGGCATTCGATCCAAACGTGAGGTCGGTGCCCTACGATCTGGCGGCCGCAAAACGTCTGCTCGCCCAGGCGGGCTGGGCCGCCGGCCCCGATGGTGTGGCGCGCAAGAACGGGCAGCCGCTCGAACTGCTCTTCGTCACGGACAACGCGCTTGCGACGCACCGTTCCGAGGCGATTCTGATTCAAGCCGCGCTGCGAAAGATTGGGATCTCGCTCGAGGTCAAGTACTACCCGTTCGATATTCTGTACGCGCCGCAGGGTATGGGCGGCATCCAGCATGGCGGGAAGTTCGACATGCTTCTCTACTCCTGGTACTCAGGCATCGATCCCGACAACTCGTCGGAGCTGACCTGCGACAACTTTCCGCCGCACGGTTACAACGATCCGCACTACTGCAGCGCGGCGATGGACGCCGCGCAGGCGATGGCGCTCTCCCACTACGATCAGGCGATGCGCACCGTGGCGTACTCGAGGATCGAGCATCTCCTCGCGATCGACAATCCGATTCTCTTCTTCTGGTGGCAACGGCAACAGGAGGCAATTAGCGTCGATTTCCACGGATTTGCGCCCAATCCGGTCAATGAAGCGTGGAACGCGTGGAGGTGGAGTATCTAATTGCCGCGGTGCGAGGGCGATTACGTGGGTGCTGGGCGGCGGAAGCCGCTCTATTGCGAGTAGCGTCGGGCTATTTGCTCGATTTCGCCGAGCGAAATAGCCGACAAGTCCGCGTCTTGCGTGGCGACCACACGCTCCGCAATTTCCTTATGCCGCTCCTTGAGATACGCCAGCAAGTAGCTCATCGCGCTGCTCTTTCCCGTCCCGTCGCCGAGGAGAAGGATCGAGGGCGCGTTCCGTACTCGCTGTGCGATTCGCTCGTAGAACTCGTCTGCTTCCGGGACGCGCTGACCCTTATAGTCGGCTTCCTTCCGGTGCTCGAGGTGTCGTTGGAACCCGTGCGGATCTAGCGGTTCGAGATGCTCGCCCTCCGTAAGGCGGCCCTCCGGCGCGGGCTCGAAGAATCGAGCGCGGCGGTGGTCGATCAGAATGGTTGTCATTGGGGATAGCTTCAGCGGCACAGTTGAACGGTCCCCGGTTAGCGCGCTTCGTTGCGAATCGCCGGCGTGAGCGCCGCACCGACGGCGGCGACGAAATACCCGAGCGTCGCGATCCACATCGCCGTATGCGGCGAGTGGTGATCCGCGACCCAGCCGAAGATCAGGATGCCCGGGGCCATTCCGCCGAGGACGAGGAGCCGCACGGCGCCCATCACGCGGCCGACCATCTCCTCGGGTGCAACGCGCATGCGGAAGCCGAGGATTTGCGCGATCTCGAAATTTGCGATGGCGTTGGAGGTCGACCAGAAGAATGCCGCGAGCCAAATGTTCCCGACGAGGACGACCGGCAAGAAGAACGCGGCGTCGAGAAGATAGGCGACGACCAGCGCGCGCCCGAATGGCCAGCGCTCTGCAAAACGTGCCGCAAGCGACGCGCCGACGACCGCGCCCAGCGCCGAGAGGCCGAAAAAGATACCGACCTGCTGATCGGTCGCCTCGAAGCCTTTCTTGAGAAACGGAATCAGAATCGCGTAGCAGCCAAAACCGAATACATTGAAGGTAAAAGCCACCAGTGCTTGCGCGCGCATTCCGAGATCGCCCCACAACTGACGATAGCCCAGCTTGATGTCGGCGACGAGATTGCGCAGCGAAGGCAGGCCGGTCACTCGTTCGGGGCCCAGCGTCGGAATCCAGGCGAGCGAGACCTGCGAGGCAAGATAGGTCACCGCGTTGATCGTCAGCGCGGGCAACGGCCCGAAGTAGGCAAAGATCGCGCCGCCGATCGCCGGTGTAATCAAATTTGAGCCGTTCTCGGCGGCGATGAGCACCGCCATCGCTCTGGTCGTTTTCTCTTTTCCGAGCAGATAGGGAATACTCGACGACTGGCCGCCCAAGAAGCCGGCCGCGCAGATTGACATGATGACGAGCCCCGAGTAGATCATCGGCAGCGTCAGGACGTGCAGCGCATAGGTGACGGCGAAGATCGTCATCACGGCGAATCGCACCGCGTCGCAGGCGATCATAAGCTTGCGGCGGTCGAGGCGGTCGGCAAGCGATCCGCCGACGAGCGAAAAGACTGAAAATGGCGCGACCTCACAGATCAGCGCCGTGCCGGTGGAGAGGGCGGAGTGCGTGAGGTGATAGGCCAGCAGCGGAACGGAGAGCATGCGCAGACCGTCGCCGACGTAACTGAAGGCTTGGCCCACAAAGTATCGCCGAAAGGCGCGCGAGGCGAAAACGCTCGCCGCCCGGCCCCGCGCGCTCATAGGCTAATGGGCGAAGAGACGAGAGAGATCGACGCTTATACGATCCACAAGGCTGAAATGATCCTCGGGATCGCCGCCGGACTGCCCGGTCACGACGGCTTCGATGCCGTGCAGCGCGTAGCGAAAAGCGCGCTGCAGCCGGCGCTCGCCAACGCGCCGCGCGACCGGGCGAAGGTACCGCTCGCGCCATCGCATCCGTTCCGGCAGCTCGCCGCCGGGAACCGAAAGCGCGTACAGATACCCGCACTCCGTCGCCAGCGCGCCGAGCAGCGCGACGGCTCCGCGTGCGTTCTCAGAAAGAAATTCGTGGGCGATCGCCAGCGCCTGCGCCGTCTTGCCGTCGACCAGCGCGCTTGCGTATTCGTACGGCTTGGGGTCCCCGATCTCGAGCGCCTCGCGTTGCAAGTCGTTAACCGTGATCTTCTTCCCCGCGAGCGCCAGCTTTTCGAGATCGTTGCGCACCGAAGTCAAATCGGCCGTGCCGCCGGCGAGCGCGTTGACGGCGCGCGCGTCGGCCTTTGCGTCGAGGCGTCCGAGCGTCTCGACGATGAAGCGCTCGCGGCTCGCTTCGTCGGCCGTGGTATCGATGCGCAGGCCGGTGCGTCCGGCGAGACTCCCAAAGGACTGCGGACGCTGGCTGCGCGGCGAGAGCAGATCGAGCATTACGAGCGTGCTCCCTTCGGGAACCGCTTGTGCGGCCGCCCAGAGCTCGCGACGCGGATCGGCGCGCATCGTCTGGGTCTCGGTCACGATCACGACGCGGCGATCGGCCAGAAACGGCATCGCGGAGAGCGCCTCGCGAAGCGCCGAGAGATCGCCCAGATCGTCGGGGGTAAAACGCGAGAGGTTTAGTTCGCGCACGTCGGCCGGCAGCAGGCGGTCGAGAACGATTTCGAGCGCGCGGTCGGCAAAGACGCGCTCCGTGCCTTCGACGATGACGAGCTTGCCGATTCCCGGCTGCTTATCGAGAAATTCGTAGAACTTCAACGCGTGGCCGCAGTTCGAGATCGGGGATCGATTCGACGTATGGCGGCCGAACGTTGCCGCATTCGGTAACGAAGGCCGAAATCAGATGCCCCGGGGTTACGTCGAAGGCTGGGTTGTAAACGTTCGCGCCCTCCGGAGCGACGCGGGCCTCGCGGAAGCCGGTTACTTCGTCGGCCGAACGCTCCTCGATCGGAATCTGCTCGCCGCTGCGAATCGAAAAGTCGAACGTCGACCGTGGCGCGGCGACGTAGAACGGAATGCCGAGGTGCGCCGCCAGGATCGCGAGCGCGTAGGTGCCGATTTTATTGGCCGTGTCGCCGTTTGAAGCGACTCGGTCGGCGCCCACGATCACCAGATCGATCGCGCGCTGCTTCATCGTGATCGCCGCCGCCGAATCGACGATCAGCGTCGTATCTACGCCCGCTTGGCATAGCTCGAGGTAGTTCAGGCGCGCGCCTTGCAGCAGCGGACGCGTCTCGCAGGTGTACGCGCGCGGTTTCTTTCCGGCGCGCTGCGCCGCGACGATGACGCCCGCGGCTGTGCCGCCGCCGGCCGTCGCCAACGGTCCGGTATCGCAAATCGTCAAGATGCGCGCATTCTTGGGGACGAGCTCCAACCCGTTCTCTCCAATGAGCGCGTCGATCTCGATCTGCTCTTCGTGAATCGCGCGGGCTTCGGCCAGCGGATCGGCGGCGGCGAGAACGCGGTCGACGGCCCAGGCGAGGTTGACCGCGGTCGGCCGCGAGCGGCGCACGCGCTGCGCCGCGGCGAAAAACTCCTCGTCGCCGGCGATGCCCTGGCGCAGTGCGGCGATGCCGTAAGCGGCAAAGACGCCGATACACGGCGCACCGCGCACCGCCAGACTCCCAATAGCCGCTTCGAGTTCCTCTACGGTGCGCGCGCGTTCGTAGCGAACCTCTCGCGGGAGTAGGCGCTGATCGAGGTAGACGACCGCGTCGCCGTCCCACGCGACCGGTACGAACGCTTCCAATGCTAGGTTCGGAAGCCGGCGCGCGGCGCACCGGCCGTCAGCGTAAGCATCGAGGCTGCTGCAAGCGCGGCGCTGTAGCCTTTATCTCCGCCCGAAGGGTCCGCGCGCTCCTGTGCCTGCGCGAGCGTTTCGGTCGTCAGCACCCCAAAGCCGATCGGCGTTCCGCTCTGCAGCGAAACGTTCATGATACCGCGCGCGCACTCGCCGGCGACGAAGTCGAAGTGCGGCGTCTCACCGCGTACGACCGCGCCCAGCGCAATCAGCGCGTCGAAACGGTCCGCATCGATCAAATTTCTGCACGCGAGCGGCAACTCGAAACAGCCCGGCACGTCGTAGAGGCTGACGTCTTCGTCGCGGACGCCGCAATCCCGCAAGGCGCGCCGCGCCCCATCGACGAGCCGATCGGCGATCTCGACGTAAAAGCGCGCGGCGACGATGCCGAAGCGCCGTCCCGCGCAGTCGGGCTTTGTGTTGTGCGATGGCGAGCCGGACTTCACGACACCGCGACCTCATCGAACATGTGGCCGAGCTTTGCGCGCTTGGTATCGATGTAGTGTTTGTTGTGCGCGGTTGGGACGGTCTGCAGCGGCGTTCGGCCCACGATTTTGAGCCCGTAGCCTTCGAGGCCGAAGATCTTCTTCGGATTGTTGGTAACCAGCCGCATCTCTCTCACGCCAAGATCGGCGAGGATCTGCGAGCCGATTCCGTAGTCGCGCTTATCGATCGGCAGTCCCAGCGCGAGGTTCGCCTCGACCGTATCGGCGCCGCGGTCCTGGAGTTCATAGGCCCGCAGCTTGTTGGCAAGGCCGATGCCGCGTCCCTCTTGCCGCAAATACAGGAAAACGCCGCGCCCCTCGCGGGCGATCAGTTCCATCGCCGCGTCGCGCTGCGCCGCGCAGTCGCAGCGGATCGAGTGCAGGGCGTCGCCCGTCATACACTCGGAGTGGACGCGCACGAGAATCTCTTTCCCGTCATGGACGTCGCCCATCACGAGCGCCACGTGGGTGTTTTCGTCGATGGTCGTGTCATACGCGATGCCGCTGAACGTTCCGAAGACGGTCGGCAGTTCGAACTCCGCGATCTTCTGCACGAGCTTTTCGGTGCGCATGCGGTAGGCGATGAGATCTTTGACGGTGATCAGCTTGAGCGAATGCCGGTCGGCATAGGAACGCAGCCCCTCTAGACGTTCCATCGTCCCGTCGTCGGCCATGATCTCGCAGATTACGCCGGCCGGGTAAAGGCCGGCGAGCCGCGCGAGATCGACGGCGGCTTCGGTCTGTCCGGCCCTCACCAGCACGCCGCCGTCACGCGCGCGCAGCGGAAAGGTGTGCCCGGGCCGCAAGAAGTCGGCCGGCTTTGCTTCGGGATCGAGCAATCGTTTGATGGTCGCGGCACGATCGTGCGCGGAGATACCGGTCGTCGTCATGCCCCGCGCTTCGACCGAGACGGTGAAGGCGGTCTCGTGGATGGCGGTGTTCTCGCGAACCATCTGTGGAATATGAAGCTCGTCGAGCCGGCCACCGGCCATCGGCACGCAGATCAGGCCGCCGGCGTGCTTGCGCATGAAGTTGATCGCCTCGGGCGTTACCATCTGGGCGGACATCACGAGATCGCCTTCGTTCTCGCGATCCTCGTCATCGAGCACGACGACCATCTTGCCGGATCGCACGTCGGCAATGGCGCCCTCGATCGCGTCGAACGGGTTGGGCCGAGCCTCGAGCTCGCCGGCCAAAGCGGGCAGCACGGCGATCAGCCGCCGCAGCGTTCGATAGGTTGGTTCGCGGCGGCCGGCCCGCAGGAGCGAGATCGCTGACTCGGTTAGCCCGGCACTCTCAGCAAGCTCTGCCGCCGTGAGGTGCGCCTCGTCCATCGCCGAGTTCAGAACATCTGCAAAGCCGCTCATACATCACAGCCTACGGCTAACTTTACAGTTGTCAAGCCTCAATGTTGAGGCGTTAGGCGGGCGTTCCCGAACAGCCTTCGCTCATACTTGAAACGAGTGTTTCAAGTATGCTAGGATAACCGGTGTCGAGAACCCCCGACGACGCCCGGCGCGCCGAGCTGCTCGACCGTGCGGTGGATTACGTCTGCCGTCACGGGTTGGCCGAGCTTTCGTTGCGTCCGCTGGCAAAGGCCGTCGGCTCGAGCCCTCGCGTCCTGCTGCATTATTTCGAATCGAAGGAGAATCTGGTTGGCGAGATCGTGCGGCAAGCCCGTGCTCGCCAACAAGCGATGATGGCCAACCTCAAGCTCGCCGACGTGGCGCCGGGCGAAGTCGCACGCACGCTGTGGCGCGAGTGGAGCAAACCCCAGTGGGAGGCCGTTACGCGGCTTTCTTTTGAAGTCTACGTGCTCGCGCTGCAAGACCGCAAACGTTTTCCCGGCTATCTCGACAGCTCGGTGAACGGGTGGCTGCGCGCGCTCGAGAGCTGCGCCCAAGTTCCCGGCTGGGGGCCAAAAGAGGCGCAGACGCT
>DATDHW010000044.1:0-6147 GCA_036521375.1 Candidatus Cybelea sp. | reverse complement strand
ACGCTTTCGGACGATCACCCGCGACGGGCCCGTGGACCGCGCGATCGGCGATTTTTACGCCGATCCGTATCTGCTGCGCGCTCAAGTTTTTTTCGCCCAGCGCATCGGCGAGCGCGTTGCGGAGCACCCGGCGATGCTGGCCTGGGATCTCGGCAACGAGTTTTCCAACTTGCGGCAGCCGGAACGGCCGGAGGACGCCGCAGAATGGAGCCTTCGCCTCACGCAGACGCTGCTCGAAGCCTCGGGCACCGGTTCGACCGGCGGCATGCACGGCGAGGATTTCGACCACGACCGCAATCTTCGTCCGTCGATCATCGCGCAGCCCTGGATCTTCCCGACCATGCACGGATACTCGGTCTACAGCAGCTTCGCGCGCAACCGTCTCGATACGAACGTCGTCCCGTTTCTCTGCCAGCTGCAGCAATCGTTCAGCGGCAAAGCGGTGCTCTTCAGCGAGCTTGGGAATCCCGAATGCCCGCCCGGCGTCAACCGCGTCAGCGGCTTCGCCTGTCTGGACGAGAACGAAATGGCGCTGTACGGGCGCGGCGCGATCGACCGGCTGCACGCGCGGGGCGCGCTCGGCGCGTTCTGGTGGTGCTGGGCCGATTACGATCTCGCGCTCGCGCCATTACCACCCTTCGATCGTGCACCGCACGAGCTGCGTTTCGGCATCGTGCGAAGTGACGGCAGCGAAAAGCCGATCGCGCAGACGCTCTCGCAGCTCGCCGCCGAGCAGCGTGACGTGATGCCGGCGCCGGGGCCGATCGCCGAAGAAGCCGAGCATTACGCCGGACTGCCGCCGAGCATCGAACGTGAGTACCGGACCTACTGCCAGACGCATGCCTGACGCCCAACGCACGCTGATCGTGACCGGCGCGAGCTCCGGTATTGGTGCGGCCTTGGCGCATCTGGCGGCCGGCGAGGGCTACCGGCTCGTCGTAGTCGCGCGCCGGGCCTCCCGCCTCGACGAGCTCGTGCAAACGATTCGCGAACGCGGCGGGATTGCCGTGGCGGTGGCAGGCGACGTAACGGCTCCCTCGATGCCGGAGCGAATCATACGAACCGCAGCCGATGCTTTCGGACGCATCGACGTCGTCGTCAACAACGCCGGCGCGGGAACGTTCGGCTCGCTGCTCGACCAAAGCGACGCCGAGATCGAAGCGCAGTGGCAGCTCAACGCGGCGGCGCCGCTTCGAATTGCACGGGCGGCCGCCGCCCACCTCGAGGCGGTACGCGGCCAGCTCGTCTTCCTCGGTTCCGGCGCCGCGCGGGTTCCGCTTCCGCAGTACGGCGCGTACGCAGCGGCAAAGGCGGCGATTCGAGCCGCGGCAATCCAGCTGCGGCGCGAACTGCGGCGGCGCAGCATCTCGGTTACCTACGTCGATCCCGGGCTCGTCGACACCGAGTTCCACAGCTCGATCGGGATCGTGCGTTCCAATGAGGTGCGCGCCGCCGATCCGCAACGCGTCGCGCGGCGAGTTTTGCGGGGCATAGCGCGCCGCGCGGCAGTCGTCAACGGCGTGCCGTGGCAGACTGCGGGAACCGTGCTCGGCGAATGGTTCGGCACGCTGGCCGATCCGATCGTCGTTTCGCGCTTTTCGGCGCGGCGAGGCTCGCCGTGAGCGACGCCTTCGATCGCGCGCTGGAACCGCTCGCGCGGCGGATGGAACGCGTCAAGCTTCCGATGCAGTTTCTGCGCGATGCACTCATCCCAGGCACAACGCTCTCGCTCAACAATCTCGCAATGCGCTGGGCCGGGATGCCGAACAAGAACGAGCGCGCTGCCATGCGCGAAGCGCTCGAGGCCCTCGAAACGGCGGGCTTTCTCGAAGCGGCCGGCGGGGAGACGTGGAGGGTGTTGCGCGCTTCGAATTAATTGCCGGGGCCGGTTGCATTCCGACTCGGACACATTCGTCGAGCGACATCCATGTCGCTCTCCTATCCTCTGCCTCGCGCCTTCCGCATCCGGCTCCGGCGCTCGGTCAGAGGGTCCTCCGTCGGAACGCAACCGGCCCCGGCAATTAGTTCGAAGGGCTAATTCGCACGAGGCGTTTGAGGCCGATTGCTGCGAAAAAAAGCAGCGTCGCGAGCAGCACGATCGTGGCGCCGCTCGAAGCGCGCACGTAGTACGAGAGATAGAGGCCGCCGACCGTGCTGGCGGCGCCGAAAAGCGCGGCGAGCGCCATCATCGGGGAAAAGCGCGATGTCAGCTGATACGCGGCGGCTGCGGGGGTGACCAGCAGCGCAGCGACCAGAACGATTCCGACGGCCTGCAGCGATACGACGATCGTCAGCGCGAGCATCACGAGCAGCGTGTACTCGTAGGCGGGCGCGGCGATGCCGCTCGCCTGCGCGACAACCGGATCGAACGTCGTATAGAGCAAGCCGCGAAAGAGTACGGCCACTGCGACGGCGACCACGACGCTCAAGGCGACGATCAGCCAGAGATCCTGCGCCTGCACGGCGAGAATGTCGCCGAAGAGAAAACTCTGCAGATCGACGGCGTAGCTGCGCTGCTGGCTCATCAGGTAGACACCCAGCGCGAACATCCCCGTGAAGAGCACGCCGATCGTCGTGTCGAGCGAGATTCTGCCCCGGCGATGCACGAATCCAATCCCAACCGCGGTGAGCACGGCGACGATGCCGGCGCCAATGTAGAAGTTCGCACCGCGCAGATAGGCGATGACGATGCCGGCGAACGAGGCGTGCGCGATGCCGTCGCCGATGAACGAGAGCTTGCGGAGAACGACGTAGGTGCCCATCGTCGAGCACAAGAGCCCGACCGCCAGCGCCGCAACGAAGGCTCGCTGCATGAACGCGTAATGAAACGGAACGGTCAACGAATCGAGGCTCACGAGCGGATCTCGGGGTGCGCGGCGTGCGCCGCGTGCGGCTCGTGATCGTGCCGCAGATGGCCGTGGGTATGCGTGTGTTCGCGGATCGCGCTGTACGCACCCGACTCGACGACCTCGCGCGGCGTTCCCAGCGCAAGGACGCGCCGATCGAGCACGAGCAGGCGGTCGAACCAGTCGTCGACGCGGTCGAGATCGTGGGTCGACATTAGCACGGGTAATCCGCCCGCGACGAGTTCGCGCACGATCTTGCGCAGGGCTTCTTCCGTCGCCGCGTCGACGCCGGTCGTCGGTTCGTCGAGCAGCAGCAGCTTGGGCTCCTGCGCGATTGCGCGGGCGACGAACGCGCGCTGCTGCTGCCCGCCCGAAAGGTTTGCGATGTGCCGCGCGGCGAGGCTCTCCATGCCGACGACGCGCAGCGCGTGGCGTACCGCCTCGCGGTCGTGCGCGCCGAACCGCTGCCAAAAGTGCAAACGCGCAAAGCGGCCCATGGCGACGACGTCCCAGACCGTCGCCGGAAAGGACCAATCCACCGCTTCGACCTGCGGCACATACGCGATCGAACCGGCCCGCAGCTTCTTGGGGACCGATCCCAACACGCACAGCTCGCCGCTCGAAGCCGTCAGCAGGCCGGCGATCGTCTTGAGCAGCGTCGACTTGCCGGAACCGTTCGGGCCGATAATCCCAAGCGCTTCGCCGTACTGCGCGGTGAACGTCGCGCCGACGAGTGCGGTAAAGTCCTCATAGCGCACGACGAGATCGCGCGCCACGACGGCCTCCTCAGTGTCACCCCGAGCCTGTCGAGGGGCGTGTCGAAGGGTCATCTGAGCGATTGGACGATGACGCTCGTATCGTAGGTCAGCATCGCGATGTAGTTGGCGACGCGCGGATCGGTGCCGACCGAGTCGTCGTACAGGTTCTCGACGATCTTGATGCCCGCGCCTTGCGCCATCGTTTGGAGGATCTTTGGGCTGTACTCCGGCTCGCTGAATAGGGCACGCACGTGGTGCTGCTTGGCGAGATCGATCAGTCCGGCAATCTGCTGCGGATTGGGTTCTTGGCCCGGATTGCGCTCGACGAAGCCGAGCGTCGTGATTCCGAAGCGGTCGTTATAGTATTGCCAGGCGTTGTGATAGACGATCATATAGCGCTGTGCGGGCGGGATCATGTTGATTTGCCTCCGGATCTGCGCGATGAGTTCGTCGAGCCGGTGGTTGTAGCGAAACGCGTTGACCCGGTAAGCGGCGGAGTGCGCCGGGTCGACCGCAATCAGCGCGTCGCGAATCTTTTCGACGTAGGCTTTGGCGAGCACCGGATCCATCCACAGATGCGGATTGAGATTCTTGACCGGCAGCCCTTGCGCGCAGATCACGATGTGAAGCTTCGAGGCTCCGGCATCGTGCAAGAGACGATCGAGCCAGGTTTCGAGGCCGGCTCCGTTCTCGACGAGCAGTTGAGCGTCGGCAACGCTCGCGACGTCTTGCGGCGCCGGGGCAAACGTTTCGGGTGAGGCGCCGATCGGCACGATGTTGCGGACGCTGACGTACTCGCCGCCGACTCCTTGCACGAAAGAGTTGAGCGTCGAGATCGTCGTCGTGACCTCGATTTTTCCGGCCGCGTTTTCGGCGGCGCCCTGCTGCGACGCGCCGTGCGTGCAGGCAGCGAGGGTGAGGGCGAGCGCGAACGTAACTAGCGGCAGTCGCGGCACGTTCCGAAAAACTCCATCGCGTGGCCGTCGATCTGAAAGCCGTGCAGCGCCCGCAGTGACTCGGCGAACTGCTCGGTTGCCGCGCAGTCGACGTCGTCGACGCGGCCGCACGAGCGGCAGATCGCGTGGTGGTGATGCGGCGCGGGGCCGCAGAGCATGTAGCTCGTTTCGCCGTCGGCCTCCGCGCGCTCCGTTACGTCGCCCTTGGTGCGCAGGTGATCGAGCGTTCGGTAGACCGTCGATAGCGAGACCTGTGCGCCCATGCGTCGAAGGCGCTGATGAATCTGCGCTGCCGAGAGAAAGCGCGGCTCACGCGCGAGGATGGAAGCGATCCACTCACGCGGACGCGTGACGTACTCTGCCCGGCTGGCCACGGGCTATCTCATTTGCGAATAGTTCGCAAAATCCCCTAGTGCGGAGATGAGGTGGCCAGAGGCGTCGGGCTCGGGCAAGTGGCGGCGAGCGCCTTAGCTTTGTCGCGGACCCCATCCCGCCAATAGGCGGAGGTATCGGCCCAGCTCGGCAAGCTGAGGTCGACGGTCGCCGCCCGCGTCTGTACCTTTGGGACGACGTCTTTGAAGATGGCGGGCACCGAGCCCCCGCCCTCGTTGATGAGGTTGGCCATATCGAGCCAGGCATCGGCGAGCATGATCGTGGGAAGGGCGCGTGCGGCGGCCGGGCACGAAGCGTTGAGCTTCGCGGCGACGTCGGCTTGGAGCGTCAGCGCCCAAGCGACGGTTGCCGCGACTTCGGCAAAAAGCGAGGCACGGACCGAATCGCCGGAGCAGATGATGTCGAGGATCTCGCGCTCCTCCTGCATCGTCGTGAGCACTTCAGCCACCGCGCTGTAGCGTGCGAGCAACTGTGACGGACTGTTCCCGGCCGGGTGGCGATCGTAGTCGCGGATTCGCGCGTAACCCTCATCTACGGTCTGGCTGTTGCAGCGACCGGTGGCTGCGGCCTGAAGCGGCAACGGAGCCTGCAGGCTGCCGAGGGCAACCGTGGCGCTCAGGAGGACCAGCAGGCCGAATGCACGCGAGCGCTTCCTCATTGGTTTTGACAGGTGCCCAGCCCGGCGCGTACAATCCTCCAGGTCGCTTCGGCGGACCCTTGGGGATGTAGCTCAGCTGGTAGAGCACTTGCTTCGCATGTAAGGGGTCTGGGGTTCGAGTCCCCACATCTCCACCAATCTTTTCGCCGATTTCATAAGGCTTTTTGGAATCGGCGTTTGATTTTTCGGAACGGCATCCGATTTTTTGACGACCATTTGACGACCAATCTCGCCGGTCCCGAAAACGCGATCCATCGTTTCGGCTGCCTGCCGGCGTGCTCCCTCGAACATGTGACCGTAACGGTCGAGCACCATGCGTGTGTCGACGTGGCCGTTGCGTCGCGCGACCAAAATGGGGTCAGCACCCTCCTCAATGAGGAACGAGTTGGAGGAATGGCGCAGCGAGTGAAAGTCCACGTCGGGCAATTCGGCGCGGCGCAGGAGCGGCTTGAAGGTGCGGCGGATGAAGTTACTCTTGCGCAGCGGATTGCCTTGGCTGTCCGTGAAGACGAGCGGGCCATTGTAACCGTCGGCAC
>DATDHW010000043.1:0-4724 GCA_036521375.1 Candidatus Cybelea sp. | reverse complement strand
CTAGAAGGTCGGCCGCCTCGGAAAACGCGAGCCCCCGCCGGTTGGCGGGGGCTCGCATTTTCGATGACCGTTTCTTACCAGTCCCAGTACCCTGCAGCGTCCCTCAACGATCTTGGAGGAGATCGCGAAAGAACGAATTCGCGTACATGGTCCACGTCCACATGATGTTCGATTATGCTGGCATAGCGAAACCCCGGTTGTCAAGGTCCGAATGACGAGTCGTTGAAGCGTCTTCGCATGCTGCGCGAGCGGTTAATCGGCGCGCTTGGAACGGACGGCGTAAAAACCGAGCCCGAAGACCTCTCGGTCTACGCCTTCGACGCTTACACGGATGGCGGCCGACCGTCGGCCGTCGTCCTGCCGCAATCGACCGATGAGGTGAGCGCCGTCGTGAAGATTGCCCGCGAGTTCGGCGAGCCGATCGTCGCCCGCGGCGCCGGCACCGGGCTCTGCGGCGGCGCCGTTCCGGCCGCCGGCGGCATCGTCATCTCGACGATGCGGATGAATCGCATCCTGGAGCTCGACGTAGCAAACCGCCGGGCGCGAGTCGAGCCTGGCCTCATCAACCTCGATCTCTCGCGCCGCGTCGCCGCCGAGGGTCTCTTCTTTGCACCGGACCCTTCGTCGCAGCAGATCTCGACGGTCGGCGGCAACATCGCGACCAATGCCGGCGGCCCGCATTGCCTCTCGTACGGAACGACCGTCAACCACGTGCTCGGCCTCGAAGTCGTCGACGAAACCGGCGAGGTCTTCACGACCAGCATCGACGATCCAGGCTACGATCTCACCGCAGCGCTCGTCGGCAGCGAAGGCACCTTGGGCATCGTCACCTCGGCGTGGGTGCGGCTCCTCGCGCAGCCCGAGGCCGTTCGAGTCTGGGTAGCGGCGTTCGACCAAATGGAGGCCGCCTCCGAAGCGGTCTCGGCGATCGTAGCCGCGGGAATCGTGCCGACCGCCCTCGAGATGATGGATTCCGTCATCGTCACCGTCGTTGAGGCCGCCTTTCATGCAGGTTACCCAACGGGCGCCGCCGCGGTCTTGCTCGTAGAAAGCGCCGGCTTTGAAGAGGACGTCGGCGCCGCTGAATCGGCCATTCGCGCGATCGTCAACCAGCACGGGGCGCGCTATTGGCGCGGTGCACGCACGGCGGCCGAGCGCGCCGCGCTTTGGGCCGGACGAAAGGGTGCGGCCGGCGCGACCGGCCGGATCGCACCGAACTATTACACGCAGGACGTCTGCGTACCGCGCAGCAAGCTGCCGGCGGCGCTGCGCGCCGTCGAGGCGGCCGCCGCCGAGCACGCGATCACGGTCGGCAACGTCTTCCACGCCGGTGATGGTAACCTGCACCCGCTCCTGATGTACGACCGGCGTGACCGGCGGCAAGTCGCGGCGGTCGTGCTGACGGGCAATGCGATTCTCGAGTCGGCGATCGAACTGGGCGGCACGATCAGCGGCGAGCATGGCATCGGCTGGGAGAAGCGCGACGCGATGACGCGAGTTTACACGACCGCAGATCTGGCAGCGATGGGACGCGTGCGCGATGTCTTCGATCCGCGGCGACGGCTCAATCCAGAGAAGATCTTTCCGAGCGGAGCGCGCTGCTCCGAGGTAACCCCGCCCTGAGAACGGCTGCGGCGCCGGTCGCGCCCGAAACGATCGATGCGCTCGGAACGATCCTCGCGCAGGCCGATCGCGGCGGCGCAAAGATCTCGATCGCCGGCGGGAACACGCTTTCGGGAATGGGGCTGCCGCTCGCGGCGTCCGCACTCACGCTCTCGACGCTGCGTCTTACCGGCGTCGTCGCCAACGAAAGCGCCGACCTCACGATCGCGGTGCGCGCCGGTACGACGCTGCAAGGCGTCAACGTGCTGCTCGCCGGCCAGGGACAGTGTATTCCGTTCGACGCGCCTGCGCCGCAGTACGCGACGGTCGGCGGCACGCTCGCGGCGGGATGGCTAGGCCCGCGCCGGCATCGCTACGGCCGCCTTCGCGATTATTTGATCGGCTCGGCGATCGTTCTCGCCGACGGCAGCGTCGCGCGTGCCGGCGGGATGGTCGTCAAGAACGTCGCCGGCTACGATATGAGCCGTCTCTACGTCGGCTCGTTCGGAACGCTGGGCGTTATCGTGCAGGCAAACTTTAAGACGATTCCAGCGCCGGGCCACGCGCGAATCTTTCTCGCGCCGCTCCCCGAGCGAACCCGCCAGCGCGCGTTCGCCGCACTTGCGACGCTGCCGGTTCCGCCGTCGGCCGCGTTTTGGATCGACGGCTTTCATAACGCGATCGACGGCGACGATGGCGACGAAGGGCGCGTCGCCGTGCTGCTCGACGGCAGCGAGGCGCTCCTGGAGCGCGCCACGCGCGACCTTCGCTCGGCCCTGGGGCGCGCCGGCGTGCCGGAGACGCGCGTCTTCGATGCGGGTGCTCGCGAGTCGTTTCAGCGCATCGTCGACGCCTACGTCGCCAACCTCGGCGAACGATCGGTGACCTATCGCGTCGCTTCGTTCCCGGCAGAATCAGCGCCGCGCGCGCTGCACATTCACCAGCTCGCCCGCCGCTACGACCTGCGAACCGAAACAATCGTCGACGCGCTCAACGGCGACGTAGTGCTGCGCGTGAGCGACCTCGATTCGCGCACGCTCGGCGGAAAGATCGAGAGCTTCGATGACGCAATCCACGATCTCGAACCCGGGGCACAAGTGATCGCCTGCGAACATCCGCAGCGCGCTCATCTCAACGCGTGGGGCGAAGCGCCGGCGGCCGTCGAGCGGATGAGAGCGCTCAAAGCGCGTTTCGACCCAAATCGCACGCTCAATCCCGGGCGATTCGTGGGCGGTATCTAGACCTTTACGCCGCAGAGGAGGCCCCTGCCAAATCTGGAACCGAGCAGCCATGAATAGATTGGCACTTCGCGGTCTTATTGCTATGTGTCTGGCCTTCTCGGTCTCGGGCGTCGTGCGTGCCGCCGCACCCACGCCCGCGCCGCCGCCGACACCGGCACCCACCGAATCGGCTGCCGAGCAGACCTTCGTGAGCACGGTAACGACCGATCTCCAAAGCCGCTTTGCGACGACCGCGCAAGCGACGGCTGCGGGCTACTTCCGCTATACCAACGAGGATCAAACCGGCGCGATCAGTTGGGTGAACACGAAGTACTGGCAGAGCGACGAGCAACATCCCAGTCAGCTTTGGTACGACGTCACCGGTCGTCTCATCGGCGCCGACTTCTCGGTGCTGCAGAGTAACTCGAAGGCGCAGCCCGCGGTCTGGGGCGTCGCGCCGTCGCGCTGGCTCGACTTCTCGCCTGGACACGTGCACTTCGGCGTGAAGACGGCCTCCGGCGTCGCGTATGGCGGTGCCGGCTCGAAGACGATGGCGAAGGTCGGCGGCTCGATCGACAATCCGACCGCGGCCGACATCGTGAAGATCGGCAAGCTTCCGCATTACAAAGTCCTAAAGATCCCGGCGCCGGCAACCGCGTCGCAGGTCGCGTTCGTCTTTCCGTTCCCGGCAATTTGGGATCTTCAGGTTTGGCTAGTTCCCAATCCGCTTGGCGCCTTCGCCGAGCACAATCCGAACGTCAAGCCGAGCGCGAACGCAGAAGAGCAAGATTAAGCGCCGGCGCGTGCGGGGAACGCCGCTACTTCGTGCTGACCGCCGCGCCGATGGGCTCCACGAAGCTCGTGCCGGTTTCGTTGTTGGTGGGAGAGCCGCCGGCCGGGAAAGTCCAGCGATTCGTGGTCGTGGGCGTGTAACCGCACGTCTCGTAGTCGGCCCCGGCGACGTATTTCTCCTCATCGGCCGCGATGACGCCTTGCGCTAAGTCGCAGACTTGACCGCCGCCATAGTTCGAAAGATTCGTCGTGCCGGTAATTGAGGCGGTCGAGCCCGAGACCGAGACCCAGTAGATGCATGCGGAGGTCGTGCCCCCGCACTGCTGGTCGCCGAGCGCGACGTACTTACCCGCTTCGTACCACTGCACCATGCCGGCGAAGTGCAGCGTTCCGTTTCCGAGCGGAATGATCTTGGGGCTGCCGCTGCCGGCCGGCAGCTCCGCGAAATAACTGGTGCTGCGCGCCTCGTCGGTTCCGTCGAAGAGAAGGTTGCCGCTATCGTCGTACCCGGTGAAGAAGTACTGGTAGATGCTTGCGTTGCCGTAAGGGGTGCCGCTGCCCGAGCCGTTCTTGAAGATCGTGATATTGCCGGGACGGCTCGTGCTCTGGATGTTCGCCACCGCGAGATCACCGGTCGCGCGGTTAACGGCGCAGCTCGCCGGAAACTCATTGGCGTCGCTCAATGTTTTGAGCAGCGTTCCGGTGCGCGAATACTGCAGCATCTCTTGCGCGCCGGTGTCGGCGATCCAGATATCCCCGCTGGGGTCCTCGCACAAGCCTTCGGGTGAGCTCAAACCGGTGATCTGGCCTTTGAGCGTTTGACCGGGCATCGTAAAGACGTCGACGTCGTTTGCGCCATAGTCTGAGATAAAAAGCAGACGCGGCATGTCGCCGACGCCTTTAGCAAACCAGGTCTTACGTTTTTCGGGGGCGTTTCGTCACGCTCGCGCGCGCGGCAAGCACGGGAATCTCCGTTTGTGTGGGCGTCTTTGCCGGTGTAGAACCCTGCGTCGTCGGCGACGCGATTGCCGACGACGGCGTCGCTTGCATCCCGGCGCCGCTGCTGCACGCCGCGAGCCCGAGAGCGGCCGCGCACGCGACGAGTTTACT
>DATDHW010000042.1:0-39568 GCA_036521375.1 Candidatus Cybelea sp. | reverse complement strand
CTGATCGATCTCTTGAGACCTTCCGCCGACGCTGTCGTCTACCCAAACCAATCCCGTTTGATCCTGATTCCACATCGAGGTACCGTCGTATCCGTCGGCCGATACGACCGGCGGAGTCGAGAAGCGCTCGGCAAAAAGTATTCCGCCGATGGAGCCTGCAGAGGTTCCAGTACCGCTCAGCCCGTTGCTCGTCACCGTTTCTTTTATCTGCAGCGTGCCTCGGCTTCGCAAGGTGCTCGCGCCGAGAGCCTTTCGCGTCTGCTGAATTGTGCTGGCAAGATCTGAGTCGCCGTTCGAGGCTTGGGCAATCGCGGTCATGGCCCAGCAGGTCAAAGCACATACCGCGACGGTGATATATAGTTTTTGCATGGTTCCTCTGGGTGCGCGCGGACGCCGAAAGAGCGTTTACTGGTATCCAGCCTTGCGTAGTTCGGAAACGAGTACGTTTCCCGGCTCAACGATGTGATCGTGCAATAGCGCACATGCTTCGGCGACTCTTGCTCCTTTTATGAGCGTGAGGAGCTTACGGTGCTGGCGCTGTGATTCAGCGAAATTATTTGTGACTTCCACTTCTCGATGGATGTAACGTGCGACGTTTCTCTGCAACGTGAGGATTTCACCTAGAAGACGAGGCCGTGCTGCCGATTTGTACAGGATGGAATGAAAGTCGGTGTTGAAGTCGGCCCACCGGCTGCGATCCCTATCAATCCGATCGAGTACCTGGGCGGCTTTGCGCAGATCGGCGTCGCCAATTTTAGGAATCGCGATCCTGAGCGCGCAGCATTCCAACGCGGAACGCATGTCGTTGAGATCCTCGACTTCGGCGGCAGACAGGGCGGCAACGATTGCCCCGCGACGCGGGCGGATCTCGACGAGACCCTCTGCTTGGAGCCTGATGAATGTTTCACGAACGGGAACGTGGCTGACCCCAAAGGATCTAGCGATTTCGTCCTGGCGTAGCGGCTCGCCGGGCCTCAATCGCCCGCTAACGATTTCGCGGCGAAGACTGTCGAGGAGCACGTCTCCCATCGATGTGGCCGCTAACACGACGGCCCGTCTACTTGCATGCCGGATATACTATATAATATATTATGTACGGGCGTCAAGGCTGACGAGATGTGAGGTAACATTTTTACAAATGGACGCAGATGCTCTTGAGATCGCGCGGGCCCTCATTTCTCCAAGAGCCTCCGAAGAGTTGGGAGAACGTGCCGCGGACGTTGACTGGCTGGTTGGCAAGTGGTCTGCGATCGTGCGTGATTATAACGACAATGGCACGGTCGAGGAGAATTCGGCCGTAATCTTGGTAGCGCCAACGGAAATCGAATGCGCTTGCGCCTGTAGCTAGACCGGGATTAACCCGGCAATCCGCCCCTCCTCCGGATGCCAACGCTGTTCGCGCAACGCGACCAACTCGCGTCATCAAGGCGCCTAAGAGCGGACTGACCCGGCCCGTCTCACTTGATGCGCTGGCGACCGACGCGCTGCGCCGGCACCGGGCGGAGCAGGCGTTGACCAAGATGCGTAACCGCGACCGGTACCAGGACCAGGGCCTCGTCTTTGCCGACGACCTTGGCGCGATGCTCGCCGTCGATGCCGTAAGCAAAGCCTTTGCCGCGATTGTCAAGACGGTCGGTATTAAGGCGAAGGGCATCAGCCTCCACTCGCTGCGTCATTTTTTCGCGAGCCAATCGATCACTGGCGGAACCGACGTGTGAACCGTAGCGTCGCTCCTCGGGCACAGCGACCCGTCAACGACCCTGCGAATCTACGGCACCTTGTCGCAGGGGCGCAGGAGCGAGCGGTCGCGTCGGTCGGGAATGCCATCCGCGCCGCCCAGGCCCGCCGCGTTGCGGGTGAGAAATGAGGGCCGGGGTTTGGCCATGGGGGCAAAATGGGGGCAAAATGACGGCGAAACGATTTTGCGCGGCATCGCTGATGTGGCGAAACTCCTTGTAAAATATAGATGAATCACGTGTGCGCCCGTAGCTCAAACTGGATAGAGCAGGGGACTCCTAAGCCCAAGGTTGCCAGTTCGATTCTGGCCGGGCGCGCCACGATTTACCTTGAGGGTGTGGCTAGGCTAATCGTGACGCCAAACGGATGGTCGACACCGTGCCGAGTTGCGGCAAAAGGCTTGCCGCCCGAGGGATAGCGCCAAAACTCCACAACGCTGAAGTACGACTCCTCATCGTGGCTCCCGACGACTTGCGTCCCTTGCGAGTTCGGCCCGTGGTTGTAGATCCAAAACTGGCCGGCGGTATGTCCCGAGTACGAGTTCGTGATCGGCGTTTCTCCGATGTAGTAGGCTTGGCCGTGGATGAGGCTGATTCGATAGAGGTCGTCGTCGTCAAGCACGAAAAACTTTCCATCCCACAGAATCCCGCTCACGTACCATTTCCAGCCGGAACTCGGGCCCGGTATGTTGATGTCGATGAGCTTCTTTCCGCCCGGCGGGAGCCACGCAAAGGATCCGGAAGTGCTGTAGCCGCTGCCGTTGGTCACGAGAAGCGCGCCGGTACTGTCGTACGCGCAGCCCGCAAGCGAGAAGAGCTTCGAATCCGTGTAGGTTACCGGCGTGCCGCTGCCGCGGGTCCAAATCGCGATGTTTCCCTCTTTTTTGGTGCCGTTGTCGTTCGCGACGGCGAGGTCTCCCGTGGTCGGGTCGACGGAACACGTGTAGGGTGTGTCGGGTGCGTCGCTGAGGGTCTCGATCGGCTGCGTGCCGCCGTGCGCGTACTCGACGATCTGCTTCGCACTAGAGTCGGTGATGTAGACGTCGCCGGCCGCGTCTGCGCACTCACCCATCGGACGCGAGAAGCCGGTAAGGATCCCGACGAGCTTGCGGGATTTGTAGTCGTAGACGGTTACTTCGTTATCGAAGTCGGCGACGTAGAGCAGGTTGCGCGTCGTCGTGCCGGCGCGCATCCACGAATGCGTATTCGCGTGCGCGGGCACGCTGACCGCCGCACCGACGGGCGTCGCGTCGGTTTTCGCGTTCGACAGCGTCGGAGCGCCCCCGGCGGGATACGGCCAGAGATCGGTCGAGCTCGACCCGCTGCCGCAGAAGTCGAAGTCCGAGCCGGCGATTCGGCCGTTGTATTCGACGCCTTGCACGAGATCGCAGACCTGGGCGCCGCTTGAGTCTTTTAGGCCGACCTTACCGGTAACGGTGCCCCTGTTGCCCGAGACTTTCACCGTGTAAAGGCAGCTCGCGTATGCGTTGGCGCACGATTGATCGCCGACGATCAACTGGTGCTTGCTCCCATCCCATTGCACCATTCCGGGAAAACCGATCGAACCGCCGCTGAGCGCGATGGTGGTTGCGGACGTCGCGCCTTTGCTCAACTCGGACAGCATAAAGTGGCCACGGGGGTCGCGACCGTCGAAGAAGAGGTTGCCGCCGGCGTCGTACCCGCCAAAATCGTAGTTGTACTGGGCGGTGTTCGTGATCGTCCGGGGTGTCTTGCCGCCCTTGGGAAAAATAAGAATGTTACCGGAGCTGCTCGCTTCGCCGAAGAGATTCATCACCGCCAGGTCGCCGGTGCCGGGATCCCACGCGCAGCCGACCGGCTCGCCGGACGAGTCGTTGAGTTGTTTTTCAAGGCGGCCCTGATGTGAGAGTTCGTAGATTTTTGCGGCGTTGGCGTCGGTCACCCAGACGTCGCCGCTCATATCGGCGCACTCGCCCTGTGGTTGGTTCAGGCCGGTCACCGTGCCGATCAGCTTCAGCGTTTGAAGATTGTAGATGTAGACGTCGGAAGTTCCGGGATCGGAGACGAAGAGCGCGGCGGTGTTCGCCTTCGCCAGCTCGGGGGAGAACCACGTCGTGCGGCGGTCGGGGCGGTGCGGTGCCGTCCAGCGCGCGACGGAGATGGTTTGGCGTTGAATGAGTGGGTGCTCGAACGGAGGATTGGTGCTGCTGGCATTGCAGGCGCCGAGCGCGAGGCAGAACGCTGCTGCCGAGATCAACGAGTGCGTCTTCATGATGCGGGGCTCACCGCGACACCGTACGGCGTGTCGAGATAGCTCGAAGTCTGGTAGATCGGCGTACCTCCAGATGGATAGCGCCAGATCGTCAGATAGCCATTGTCGGACTGTAGATCGACGTCGGTCGTGCCGGCAATTTGCGTCGGTTTGGCTTTGAGCGTGCTGCGATACAATGCGATGGGGCCGAGATCTCCAGCATTGGAGAGGGTGATGACGTCTTTGAGCTGCGGCTTAATATTGATGGTATAGCGGTAGACCAGGAGATCGTCGACATCCCAGTAGTTGCCGTCCCACGCTATTGCCGACACCTTGCCCCACTCGTAGTTTGATTGAGGTCCATTCAAGAGGATTGTTGCGAGCTTCTTGGTGTGGACGCGAAGATACCCGAAGCTTGTCTCGTAGTAACCGCTATATCCATCTTGGAAAGCAGCGAGCAGGTCACCGTACCTATCGTAACTGCAGGTGGTGAAATGCTGCGTACTCGTTCCGTAATAGGTGGGGGTTCCCCGTGCGTGAGGGTACACGGCCAGGTTCCCGTCACCCTCGTAGTCGGGCGTGTTGATTCCATAGGTTTGCCCGTAGTTTGCCACCGCAAGATTCCCGGTTTTTGGATCGATTGCGCACCCGTACGGCTGGTACTTCTCTTTAATTACGTGGATCGCCGTGCTGCCCCCGTGCGCGTACTCTTCGATCGTCTTCTTTTGGTAGTCGGTGATGTAAATGTTGCCGCTCCGGTCGATGCACTCGCCCATCGGCGTGGTGAAGCTCGTCAAGATGCCGACAAGGGCGTGCTTCGGGTAATCGTAAACGTTGACGAGACCGTCGTTGTTGGTGACGTACAGCAGCGCGACACCCTTCAAATTCGGCGTCATCCAGGAACCGTGGCGGGCGTACCGACTTAGAGCACCGGCCGGCGGCAGGGCGTTCTGGGCTCCCGAGCACGCCGCCAGTGGTAAAAACGCGGCAAGAAGAAGTCCGCCGCGACGAACGGGCCGGGTGCTCATAATCAGTAGCTCCTTTGCGGGCAGAGGCGAGGTCTGATTCCACGTCGCGTGGGCGCCTCCCAGGTAGCGGGAAACTCGGCAAGCGTGGGATGAACCGGCTGGTTGGCTCGCCGCGTCGGGCGCTCCTCGACGGCCCTTCGACGGCCCTTCGACGACCCTTCGACGACCCTTCGACGACCCTTCGACGAGCTCAGGGTGACATGGCGTGAGAGGCCTTCGACAGCGGAGGGTGACTTGGGGAGACATGGGGAGAAGTGTGAGGTAGCGAAGCTCTGGTTGCGGGGGGCGGGTGGATGTGCTAGCATTGATTTCCGAACGGACCGCAGGTCCGTTTTCTTAATGTTGTGGTAGACTACTGATGGCAAAGAAAGAGACACGCGTGATGGTAGTGATGGCCTGCACCCAGTGCAAGCGCCGCAACTACAACACGCAGAAAAATAAGCAGAAGACCACGGACCGGTTGGAGCTCAGCAAGTATTGCCGCTTCTGCCGCTGTCACAAGCCGCATCGCGAGACTCGATAAGCGTAGAGGGCGGTAGCTCAATTGGTAGAGTCCTGGTCTCCAAAACCAGTTGTTGCAGGTTCGAGTCCTGTCCGCCCTGCCATCCTTCGACGAGCTCAGGATGACAGACCCGAGCTCAGGATGACAGACCCGAACTCAGGATGACAGATCCAAGCTCAGGGGTGACAGTTTCTTGGGATGACAGTTTAAGGTGAACCTTTGGTGAACGAACAGCAAAAAAGAACGGCTCAGTCCATGGCGGGTGGCGACTTCATTCGCGGCGTGATCATGGAACTACGCCGCGTGACCTGGCCCACCCGTGACGAGTGGATCTCAGCGACGATCCTCACGATCGTTCTGGTCGTAGTGATCGGGCTGTTCGTCTTCGTCGTCGATCAGTTATTCGGGTGGCTCTTCAGTCTTATCCATCCTGTTGTCGGATCGGGGTAGTGCCGGCCGTGTACGACGCAGAGCCCATCACCGAACAACCCACCGAGGACCAGCCGATCGCCGATCAGCTCGAAGAGCAGGTCGTCGACGATCGGGGCGTGAGCGATCCTACAGGCACGAGCGAAGCGACCGAGGAGACCGAAGCGGTGCTCGAATCGCCGGCGCTCGAACTCGATGAGAGCGAGGCCGGAGAGACCGACGGCGAGGCCGAGGGGGCCGATGCCGTCGCCGCTAAGCCGAAGGACAACCGTAACTGGTTCGTCGTGCACACTTATTCGGGTTACGAGAACAAGGTGAAGGCGAATCTCGAGCGCCGCATCCATTCGATGGGCATGCAGGATAAAATCTTCCGCGTGCTCGTGCCGATGGAGGACGAGGTCGAGTTCAAAGACGGCAAGCGCAAGATCACGCCCAAGAAAGTTTTCCCGGGCTACGTCCTGGTCGAGATGATCATGGACGACCAGTCCTGGTACGTCGTGCGCAACACGCAGGGCGTCACCGGATTCGTCGGCAGCCCGGGCCCGGGCGAGAAGCCCGTGCCGCTGCAGGATAAAGAAGTCAAGACGATCCTCAAGCAGATGGGCATCGAGGCGCCCAAGCTCAAGATCGACTTCAAGAAGGGCGACCGCGTCAAGGTTACGTCGGGACCGTTCTTCGACTTTACCGGCGTCGTCGACGAGATCGCGCCGGAGAAGGAGCGCTTACGCGCGCTCATCTCGATCTTCGGCCGCGAAACTCCGGTCGAACTCGAGTTCTTCCAAGTGGAGAAGGTCTAGCGTACTTTACCCCAGGTGCGCGTAGGCAAAAATAGCGGGGGAGAAGCCATGCTTCGAAAGGATAGATTCAATGGCTAAGAAGGTCGTAGGTAAGATCGGCCTGCAGATTCCCGCCGGCAAAGCGACGCCGGCGCCGCCGATCGGTCCGGCACTCGGACCCTACTCGCTCAACATCATGGATTTCTGCAAGCAGTACAACGAGCGCACGCAGTCGCAGGCCGGGATGATCATTCCGGTCGAGATCACGGTGTTCGAGGACCGGACGTTTTCATTCATCACGAAGACGCCGCCGGCATCGTTTCTGATCAAGCAGGCACTGAAGATCGAGTCGGGCAGCAAGGAGCCGAACCGTAATAAGGTCGGCAAGTTGACCCAATCACAGCTGGAGGATATCGCGAAGGTGAAGATGCCCGACATCAACGCCAACGATATCGACGCGGCCAAGAAGATCGTCGCCGGCACGGCGCGCTCGATGGGAGTCGAGGTGGAGGCCTAAGATGCCGCAGCACCACGGAAAGCGATTCAAGGCACTCGCGGTAACCGTCGATCCCAAGAAGCTGTTTTCGACCGCCGAAGCGGTCGCGTTGGTGAAGAAGAACGCAAACGCAAAGTTCAACGAGACGGTCGAAGCGCACGTGCGTTTGGGCGTGGATCCGAAGAAGACCGATCAGGGCGTGCGCGGTACCGTCCTGCTGCCGCACGGCACCGGACGAACCGTGCGCGTAATCGCGTTTGCTAAGGGCGATAACGCGAAGGCCGCGCAAGAGGCCGGCGCCGATATCGTCGGCGATCAGGATCTGATAGATCGGGTCAAGGGCGGCTTCGCCGAGTTCGACGTCGCCGTTGCGACGCCCGACATGATGGCGTCGGTCGGTAAGGAGCTCGGCCGTATCCTCGCGCAAAAGATGCCCAACCCTAAGGCCGGCACGGTGACGCCGAACATCGCCGCGGCAATCCGCGACATCAAGGCCGGTAAAGTTGAGTTCCGCCTCGACAAGACGGGCATCATCCACACGATCGTTGGCAAGGCTAGCTTCGAGGAGGCGCACTTACTCGAGAACATCACCACGCTGCTCGACGCGATCGTACGCGCCAGACCGGCGGCGGCGAAAGGCACCTACCTTCGCAGCGTTACGCTGGCCAGCACGATGGGTCCGGGCGTGAAGGTCGATCCCAACCAGGTCAAAGCCACGGCGTAGACGCCCCGTTACGGGCAGGTTTCCGAAGGGCGGCCGCGATTTTTCGGCCGCCCTTCCTTTAGGCGGGCGCTTGACTTGCCGATAAAGTTGAAGAGGCGCCCGCCCGGATGAAAGGAGAGCCTGCCATTTTCGCACGCACTTTGGCGCTTGCCGGCGCAGTGCTCATTACGTTGTCGGCGTGTAACGGCGGCTCGAGCCTTCCAGCAGCGCTGTCTTGGTCGGCGGCAGGAGCTTGGAGCGACGCGGGTTGTCGCGTCGCGCCGGCGAGCCCGCCGCATGCGCCCGCGTACGCCGCAACGACGTGGCCGAGCGAGCGTGCCGACCAGTGGCGCACGGCGGCTGCGGATACGGGGCTCGCGGCGATTCGCGGCCCGCTTCACGTTGCGAGCGCAAAACTTCCGCCCGTTCCAGTGTGGGGGTACGTTGGGGTCGACGGCGATCTGTACGTGCTCGGCGGGGCGCCGTACTTCCTGGACGTCTTTACGAAGCTGATCCTTGGTGCGCCGACGTCGTCGTTGCGACGGCTCGCAGTTGAGAGCCGGCGGTACGCGAACCGGCTGACGCCGTACGTCGCGCGGATCGATCCGTCGACGATGCGCGTGACGACGCTGCAACTCACGCAGACGAGCAGCTCGAACTATATCGGCGGCATGCTCGTGGATGCAAACGGCTATCTGTATGCCGTCGCGCGAGGCGTGCTGTACAAGATCGACCCGAAGCCGTTCTCCATCGTCGCCTCGAAACGCCTCCCCCTTCCGCCCAACGACCTCGGCAAGCCAAACGACCGCGTCGCCTTTAACGGCATGCAGGCAACGCTCGATGGCGACCTCCTCCTCAAGGGCTTTGCGCCGCTGGGCCATGGCAAGGGGATTCTGCTGCGAATCGATCCGGATGATCTCTCGATCCTCGCGACGGCCGAATCATCGCAGATTGCTGGGGCGCGGATGGCATTGACGCTGCAGGAGGACCGCGAGTACGTCTATCTCGCCGGTGCGACGGAATCGATTCGGTATCTCACAGAGGCGCGCGAGTTCAAGCTCGACGGCGGGTACTCCCAGCAATACCTCTATCCGAGCTCGGGCGATACCGAAGGCACCTCGGACATCTTCATGGGGCGCGGCATCGTCTTTACGAACAACACGAGCCCCGAAGCGACGTCGCCGATGAGCCTCTTCGCGCAAGGCGATTTCGAAGGAGCGCAGCTGCGCTCGCAGCCGGCTTTCAGCGGAAGCGGAGCCGGGTGGAACTTTTTCATGGCGACGGGAGATCCGTTTAAAACGGGCATCCTCGCCGTGCAAAACCAGGCGAACGGCCACATCGCCGGATTCGTTGCCTGCAACGGCGGTATCACGGCCAAGAAGCTCTGGGAGAACGACACGATCGAAAACTCGGCCGGCCTCGCGATCGATTATGCCGATGGCCAGCTCTATGCCGACGATCACCGCTGCGCGAGCAAGCACTCGTGCCGGCTGTCTTTCGTCGTGCTGGACTTGCGCACTGGGAAGGAGATCGCGCGAACGCGGGTCGCCGGCAACGAGCCGTCGGTCGGGCAGATCTTCATCGGGCCGCATCGGCGGGTCTTCTATCTTGCCACCGATACCGATCGGCCAAACGGCTTCATCTCACGCGTAAGCGCACCGTAATAGCCGGTTCGTCTTCAATAAGGAGCAGCATGCGTAACCGGTTGACAGAACGAATCGCGGCGCTCGTCGTCGCGGGGTTTTTTTTAGGAGGATGCTCGTCGTCGCCGATGGGTAACCTCGTGAGCGGCGTGCCGCCGCCGGCCGGCAGCCTCGGGCAGGCGGCGCCTTCGGCATTCGCGGGGACGGACGCGTACGATACGGCGGTCGACTACGTCGCGACGTTCTATCCGCTGTGGTTTACCTACGAACAGTGGAAGATTTCGTCGGTCAATCAGCTGATCGGCCCGCGAGCGATGGATCCGATCTATCACGCCGTCGTCGCACCCAACGACGATACGCTCTACGCCAACAGCGTCGTAGATCTGACGAAAGAGCCATTGATTCTCACGATTCCGGCGACGAAAGATATCTACTCGGTGCTCTCGACCGACGCGTTCGGCGACGTCAACGACACCGGTATCAAGGATTCGGGCACGTATGGATTGACCGGGCCGAACTGGAAGGGCAAGCTTCCCCCGGGCGTCACGCAGGTCTCGCTGCCGACGAACTTCTCGGCGCTGATCATCCGCGTCGACAAATATTCACCCGAAGGCGAGAACGAGAAGGCCGAGGCGGAGCGATTCCGCCGTAACCTGCACGCGGCGCCGCTCGCGCTCTACGTGAAGAACCACGCGGCACGTCCGGCGCGCATCGTCTCGGTGCTGTACTTCAGCGCGCCGTTCAAACAGGCGGCCGACGAACTGGCGACCAACGAATCGATCGCGTTTCTCGGCGAGCTGCAGAAAGCGGTTGCGTCGGCCAATCCGCCCGCGCTGACGCCCTCGGAACAGAGGCTCTCCGATCGCTTCAACGCTCTCTTCAATGCGAAGACCCGCAACGATTCGGCATTCATCGATGGCACGCGCAAGGCGCACGAGCTGATCCTGAGCCGGTATCTGGATCATCTCGACAAGAATAACTGGATCGGTTTTGCGACGATCGGGACGACCTGGGGGCGCGTGGTGCGCTCGTCGATCAGCGAGTTCATTCAGTACGGGAACAGCCATGCGACCGCGGCGTACTATCAGACGTTCAAGGATGGCAGCGGCAAGGCGCTCGACGGACGCGCGCACCAATACGTACTGACGTTTTCCAAGGACGAGATTCCGCAGGCCCAGCGCTTCTGGTCGGTCACGGGATACCTTCCCGACTCGATCACGCTGATCAAGAATTCGGCCAACAAGTATCTCATCGGCAGCTACACGCCGGGCCTACAGAAGAACAAGGACGGCTCGATCTCGCTCTACATGGCGCAGCGCAAACCCAAGGGCGTCCCGGCGGCGAACTGGCTGCCGGTTCCCAAGGGGCAGTTCAACCTGATGCTGAGGGTTTACGGCCCCGAAGGGCGAGTGGCACACGATACGTACATTCCGCCCGCGGTGGTGACGACTCGCTAGCGGTCTTCCAGGTTCCGACAACGATGCCGATCGGCGAGTTGAAGCGGGTGTCGATTGGGGCAAAGCGGCGTCGACCTGGGCAAAGCGGCCGTCTATTGAATCGAGCCGGCGATCGATGCTGTTGAGCCGTTCACCGATTTGCTGGTCAACCACGCATGGTGCGCCTTCGTCCTTCGATCCTTCGACAAGCTCAGGATGACACAGGTAGGCTCAGGATGACATGTCCTTCGACAAGCTCTGTCCTTCGACAAGCTCAGTCCTTCGACAAGCTCTGTCCTTCGACAAGCTCTGTCCTTCGACAAGCTCAGTCCTTCGACAAGCTCAGTCCTTCGACAAGCTCTGTCCTTCGACAAGCTCAGGATGACACGGAGAATTGGCGGAGTTTTTCTTCGAGTTCGGCGATGCGGGTGCGGGCGCGATCGGCATCTATGTGGTCGTAGGCGGCGCCGGCGTTATGTGCGATCGTTTCAAGCAGAGCGCGTTCGTCGCTCGTGAGCGGTTGTTCGTTGTTGCGCGGGCCGTAGAACACAAAGCCGAAGACCGAACCGCGGACGATCAGCGGAACGACGAGCGAGGGTGCTTTCGACCCGACCGGGAGGATCGTTTCGGCGCGCGGGCGGCCGTCGAGCATCATCGGCTCGGGATCGGCGCGCAGTTCGACGATTAGCGGATCCTCGGCGTCGATCGTCTCGGATTCCTTATTATTCCAGCCGTTGTCGGCGCTGCGAATGAAAGCCCCGTTCGCGCCGCGCGCGAGAAAAAGCGCGGCCGACGTGAGCCCAAGCACGCGGACCGGCTCGTGGACGAGAAACTCGACCAGCGTCTTTTCCGAGTTCGTGTTGGCCAGCGCTCGGGAGGCATGGCGTAGGGAGCGCTCGTTGCGGCGCTGCTCCCGGAAGAAGACGTTGTCGAGCAGCGACTCGACGTGTTCGTGCACCGCGTTGAGCGAGAAGCCGATGAAGAGCGCGGCAAAAAGGCTTACGTAGATTGCCGGACGGGTGCTTTCGAAGATTTGCTCCGCCCACCATTCGATCACTCCGAAAAAGAGCAGCAGCACGGCGGTGATGCCGACGTAGACCGCGGCGCGCCCGATGACGAAGCGAATGTCGACGACGCGCTGCGAGACGAACGCGTAGAAGACGAAGACGACGCCGATCAAGCCCACCCAAGGCCCGAGCGCGGTCGTCCAATCCTGGACGTCGAGCAACAGGATCGAAGAGTTTCCGACCAGCGTGCTGAGGATGTTGGCAACCGCCCACATCAGATCGGTGATCGGGGCGATCGCGATGCCGGCGACGATCCAGGTGATGCGGCGCGCGCGTTCGGCGTTGTTCGCGCCCGAGGAGATGTACGCCAGGCCGATTATTACGACGAGGATCAGCGCTGCGTCGGCGAGGCTCATCATCAGGTTCGTCGGGCCGGGGAGCTGATATTGCTGGAAGACCATCCAGACGATCGGATCGGTCCAGACGAGAAAGTCGACGATCGCAAAAAAGATCGCCGTTCCGGCGAGCCAGCGCCAGGCTCGCGTCTGAACGCCGTAGAGGCGAGCCGCAAAGACCATGATCATCAGTTGCGCGAGCGGAAAGACGACTTGGATTAGCAGGTCGGCCCGTAGATTGACCGGCCAGATCGCGAGGTCGAGCGCCGCCTTATTGACCTTGAGCAGCATCAAGATCGTGTAAATATAGAAGGCGAGCGTAATCGAGCGCGGGCGCATCAAAAAGAGCGCGCTCGCGAGGCCGAGCGAGAGAAAGAAACAGAGCGGGATGCCGACGTCGCGCACAAACTTCGCGCGCGGTGAAGAATCGGTCGACGAGGCGGTGATGACTTGCGGAAAGCGCCGCCCCGCGCGTGTAACCATCAGCGTCATCGTCGTACCGGACTTCGCGCCGCGGATCAACTCGAAACGCTGTTGGGGGGCGAGCGCCTGCAGGTCGATCCGGTCGCCGTCCTTGAGAACTTCGTGCAGGCCGGGCCGCGGCGGTGCCTGCACTTCGTTGGTGTTGTCGAGCAGGATGACCGGAAACGTGCCGAGCTGCGTCGCGTTGTCTTCGACCGCGACGAAGACGAGGATCATGAAGACCGTGCCGACCGCCACGACCGCGAGCGAGAGGCGCTCGCAGACGAACGCGACGGCGGATTTGAAGAATCCGCTACGAGAAGGCGACGCTGCCCGTTCGGAGATCATAGAGTCCACCGGTTACGCGGAGTTCGCCGGCCACGACGGCCGCGGCGATGATTGCGGATTCGCCAACGAGCGCGCCCGCATTGCGCTCGACGTTGTGGGCGACGGCGTTGGCGATCCAGTCGCCGGAGAGCCGTCGCGTTGCTTCGACCGAGGGTGCGACCGCCTCGACGATCTTGTGGATGTGGCCGGGCGGCTTCGCGCCGGTTTTGGCGTAGCTGACGGCGCCGGTCAGCGCGCCGCAATGGGTGTGGCCCAGCACGACGACCACCTTCGATTTCAGATACTGTACCGCGAACTCGATCGAGGCGAGGTTGTCACCGTTGAGAAAATTGCCGGCGACGCGAACGACGAAGATGTGGCCGGGCTGCTGATCGAAGATCATTTCGATTGGCACGCGCGAATCGGAGCAGCCGAGCACGACCGCGAACGGGCTCTGGCCCTCCTCGAGGGCGAGTTCCTTCGGGGTGACCGGCGCGGAGTTCGGGGTGCCGGCGACGAAGCGCGCGTTGCCCGCCGCAAGCAAAGCGAGCGCCTCGGCGGGATCGTCCGTCGCCATCGTGGGGCGCGCCATGCGTGCCGGTTCTCGGTAAAATGCTTGCATTCCCCGCCGGTGCTGTGGTAGTCTAACCGACGGCTCCAGAGACCGTAGCCGGCCGCAAGGCCTTAATGCTGGCTACCGAGGACGCAAAGACCTGAAGTGTTCCGTACCGCTGCGGCGGCGCGAAACTTCAAACGATGCGCCCTCGACGGGGCGCTTTTCTTTTTGGTTTCGAGCGTCATTGCGAGGAAGTAGAATTTTCGATGCCTACCGCACGTAAGGAGGCCGCGATCGGGGAACTCTCCGAGAAGCTGGCCGCCGCGAAGAACCTGTTCTTCACCGATTACGCCGGTCTCACGGTCGAAGAGATCACCAAGCTCCGCAGCGAGCTGCGTAAGGACGGCAACACCTACGCCGTCGTCAAGAATACGCTCTTCCGGATCGCCGCGGGCGATCTCGCTTCGCAGCTGGAGGCCGTTCTCTCCGGGCCGACGGGCGTCGTCTTCGCCGGTGAAGATCCGGTCTCGCCGGCCAAAGCGCTCAAGACATTTAGCGACCAGGTCAAGAAGGTCGCGGTCAAGGCAGCCTACATCGACGGCAAGGTCGTCGATGCGAAACAGGTCGCAGTGCTCGCCAGCCTTCCGCCCAAGATCGACCTCCTCGCCAAGCTCGTCGGGACGCTCGCCAATCCGTTGCGCGGACTGGTAACCGTACTTTCGGGCAACCAGCGCGGATTCGTCCGCGTGCTCAACGCCATCCGCGAGCAAAAAGAAGCCGCAGCACCCAACGCTTAGATAAGGAAGAATCACAAGATCATGGCACTTGCCGAACTCATCGAACAGATCGATAAGCTCACCGTCCTCGAGCTGGCGGATCTCGTCAAGCAACTCGAGGAGAAATACGGCGTCTCTGCGGCCGCGCCGGTCGCGATGATGGCCGCGGCTCCCGGCGGCGCCGCGGCGCCGGAAGCCGAGAAGACGGAGTTCGACGTCGTCCTCTCAGAGATTGGTCCCGAGAAGATCAAGGTCATCAAGGCGGTCCGCGAGCTCACGAGCCTCGGTTTGACCGAAGCCAAGGCGTTTGTCGAGAGCGCGCCCAAGGCCGTAAAGGAAGGCGTTGCTAAAGACGAGGCCGAGGCCGTTAAGAAGAAGCTCGAAGAAGCCGGCGCGAAGGTCGAAATCAAATAGGCTCTTCTTCGGCGCAAGTCGCGCCTTGGGTTCAGCTCCTACCGCTCGGCATCGTCGTCGTGGTATTGGCGATCCGCATGCTGCGTCCGCAGCGCATCAGCGTAACGCGCATGTGGGTCTCGCCGATCGTCTTGTGCGCGTTGACGGCGTGGGTCATCTACGCGAACAACTTGCTCAATCCGGCGCCGCTGTTTGAGATTGCGCTGGGGCTGGTGATCGGGGCGCTCGTGGGGCTGCCGTTCGGGATATTGCGTGGGATGCATACGGACGTGCGTCCCACCGATCGGCCAGGCGTCATGTACCTGGGCTCGTCGTGGGTGACGCTCATCATTTTCGCCGCCGCCTTCGGGCTGCGGTACGCTATCCGTCTCATGCTGCCGCAGCACGGCAGCCTCACGGGAACCGTTGGCGACGGACTGCTCGCGTTTGCGATCGTCTTCATCGGCGCAAGCTACGTCGTGATCTTCCGCAAGTACGAGGAGCTGTCGCAGCAAGGTCCGAGGGTAGACGCCCCGGTTCCGTAAGATTCCGGTGCGAATCACGGGAAGACAAAAGATGTAAAGGGGGCGGCTTTTGGCCGCTCCCTTTACATCTTGGTTTACTTACGAGCCGCTTAGCACCAGCGGCCCTGTTTCAAGTAATAACCGTGATGGTCGTGATGCCACGCCCCGGCACACCAGTGCCCGGAGTGGTGGGCCCAATATCCGTGTCGCCACACGTAGCGACCCCCCGTATAGTTGTAGTTTCCGCCGACCCATACGTAGCCGGAACCCGGACTTGCGGGAACCGTCTCGTAGACCGGTGCGGGTGGACCGACCTGTACGTACACGTATTGTGCGGAGCCCGGCAACGCGGTGAGCGCAAATCCCAGACCCATTAGCGTTGCCATCCACAGATTTCTCAGCATTCAGATCCTTTCTTAGCGTATGAAAACGTGGCCAGTAATCTATCGAGGTTGATCGTATCCGAGATAGTACCCACAACGCTTGGAATTGGACCGCAGGAATTTCTTATGGTCCGATTGCTATGCCCGCAATTCCGCCCGATAACCGTTCGAGCGGACGCTCTCGACCGTTTCCCGTATTGTCGTACACCAGCACGCCCCCGCCGCCTCCGCCGTAGTCGATGCAGCCTTCGTAGAGATACTTTTTATAAGCAGCGAGACCGTAGCCGAGGACGCCTCCGCCGACGCTTACCCGGCAACCGGTTCCAACGATCGTGCGCACCGCGCCGCCGGGGGAATCGAGTTGGTAGTAATATTCGGCAAAGAGGTGCTCGGCATCCGCGGCGAGCCCATTTGCGGCCTCGTCGTTACGGCCGAGCGCGAAGTCGATCGGATTGCCGCCGCCCGGCGACCGTTCGTGTAACCCGTCGACGCCTTCGTCGAGCGTTTCAATATAAACGATGCCGCACGAGGCGGCGAGTGCGTTGACGTCGCCGGTTGAGAGCCGGTTGATCGGCTTGTCGTGCCCGCTAGCGTTGGGAACGTAGATGCTGGTGGTGTTGCCGCCGCTCCGCAGCGTGCTGACGTCGAGGTAGCCGCGTTGGTCGACCGCTATGTAGAGCGGTTTGCGCGGAACGTAGAGCACGCGGACCGGTTTTGCGTGCAATCGTCTTGCGAGCCGTCTTTGGTAACGTAGAACTCGCCGTCGGGTCCGATGGCGATCGAGCCGACATAGCGCAAGCCCAGACGCAACACTCCGTCGGGTTTCTCCGCTGGGAATCCCTCGGCGTTCAAAGGGTAACGGTAGACGAGGGGCGCGATGTCGTCGCCCCGAGCGACGTAGAGATGCCCCGGTGTAAAGGTTCGGGCGGGATTCGCGATCGTGGCGGCTGGCGGGGCTGGAGCGAGCGAGGAGGCACCCGAGTTGCAGGCGGCCAGCGCAGCGACACTCGCCGCTGCGACGAGTAGACGATATGTCTTCATGGATTCACCCTCCAAGGAGTTTTCGACGGGCGAGCGAGACCGCTCCCGGATGAACCGGGCAGACATTCCAGGAAGGAGTGTTCTCGGGATGCCTCAGATCTTGCCGTCGCTGCTTCTCATCGCGTTGCTCGGTGCGTGCGTCATCGGCGCTATTCGAGCTACGGCAATTGCGCAGTGGCATAACGAGGTGATCGAACGCTGGCTGGCGAGTGCTCCGGGTTACGTTCCGGAGTTCATTTTGCAGCGAGCCCGGAAAAGTGCGGGACGGTTGACGATCAGGTATCGATTCGTTTTCGCCTTAACGGCGGTCGTCTCGGCCTTCGCGCTGTGGGCCATCTGGCTTGGACCGCGCGGAAGATAGTCCTTCGTCCTTCGACACCTTCGACGAGCTCAGCCCTTCGACAAGCTCAGCCCTTCGACAAGCTCAGGATGACACCGGGGGACGTGACACCGATGGCGGGGCGTTAGCGCAGGAAGCCGACCAACAACAGAGCGACGATGTTGAGAACCTTGATCATCGGGTTGATCGCCGGGCCGGCCGTATCTTTGTAGGGATCGCCGACCGTGTCGCCGGTGACCGCCGCTTGGTGCGCGATCGAGCCTTTGCCGCCGTAGTGCCCGTCCTCGATGAACTTCTTGGCGTTGTCCCACGCGCCGCCGCCCGACGTCATTGAGATTGCAACGAAGAAGCCCGTGATAATCGACCCGACGAGGATGCCGCCCATCATCTGCGCGCCCGTATCGCCTGACAAAATGTTGAAGTAAGAGAGCAGCACGACGATCACGGGAACGCAGACGGGAATCAGCGCGGGTACGATCATCTCGCGCAGTGCCGAGCGGGTGACGATGTCGACCGTCGTGCCGTAATCGGGACGAGCGGTCCCGTCCATGATGCCGGGAATCTCGCGGAATTGGCGGCGCACCTCTTCCACAACCTTGCCGCCGGCACGGCCGACCGCTTCCATCGAGAGCGAGGCGAAGAGATAGGGCAGCAGGCCGCCGATGAACAGGCCGGCCAGCACAAACGGATTACCGATGGCAAAGAGATTGCGTACGTTTTCGATGCACTGCTGCGTCTCGGTGATGCCGCACTTATGATTGGTTAGCTGCTGGAGGAACGAAGCGAAGAGCACGAGCGCGGCGAGCGCAGCCGAACCGATCGCGTAGCCTTTAGTGACGGCTTTGGTCGTGTTGCCGACCGCATCGAGCGGATCGGTGACGTTGCGCACGGCTTCGGGCATGTCGGCCATCTCGGCGATGCCGCCGGCGTTATCGGTGATCGGACCGAAAGAGTCGATCGCGACGACGATCCCGGCCATCGAGAGCATCGCCATAACCGCGATACCGACGCCGTAGACACCCGCGAGCGCGTAGCTGATAAGGATGCCCAGCACGATGACGATCGCGGGGAGCGCCGTCGCCTGCATTGAGACCGCGAGTCCGGCGATGATGTTGGTGGCGTGGCCGGTCTCCGAGGCTTTGGCGATGCGCTGCACGGGCGAGAACTGCGAGCCCGTGTAGTACTCGGTGATGAACGTGATCAGGCCGGTGATCACGACGCCGATGACGGCGCAGATGAAGATGCCCATCTCGCTAATGATCGTCTGCCCGCCGAAGACGCGGGCCGAGACGAAGTAGAAGCCGATCAGTGAAAGCAATCCGGCGACCGTCATGCCCCGGTAGAGCGCGGCCATGATCTTCGCGCGGCGCACCTGGCCGACGCCTACGAAGATGACGCCGACGATCGAAGCGACGATCGAGATCGCACCCAGCAGCAGCGGGAAGGTCGTCGCGCCGGGAAGCTTATCGCCGAAGAGCAGGTTGCCGAGCAGCATCGCAGCGACCGTCGTGACGCAGTACGTCTCGAAGAGGTCGGCGGCCATGCCGGCGCAGTCGCCCACGTTGTCGCCGACGTTATCGGCGATGACGGCGGGGTTGCGTGGATCGTCTTCGGGAATTCCGGCCTCGACCTTACCGACGAGATCCGCGCCGACGTCGGCGGCCTTCGTGTAGATGCCGCCGCCCAGGCGAGCGAAGACCGAGATCAGCGAACAGCCGAACGCGAGGCCGACCATCGCGTTGAGTGAGGTCGCGGCGTCGCCATTGTTGACGGCCAGCAAAACTGCGTAGTAACCGGAGACCGCGAGCAATCCGAGCCCAACGACGAGCATCCCGGTTACCGAGCCGCCGCGGAACGCAACGTTGAGCGCCGGCGTCAAGCCGCCGCGCGCCGCCTCGGCGGTGCGCACGTTCGCCCGCACGGAGACGATCATGCCGATGAAACCGGCGGCGCCGGAGAGGATTGCGCCGATCAAGAAGCCGATCGCAGCCTCCCGGCCGAGCGTCGGAGCGAACAGAATGATGATGGCCAGCACGACGGCCACGATGCCGATCGTGCGGTACTGCCGCTGGAGGAAGGCCATCGCGCCCTCCTGTATGGCGGCGGCGATCTCCCGCATGCGCTCGTTGCCGGCGGGTTGCTTGAGTACCCAGAACGTCAGGGCGACGCCGTAGAGTACCGCCAGGGCACCCCCGATAAGTCCGGCGTCGATGGCTGTCTGTGCGATCATCCTTCTCTTTCAAGTGGAGGCAAAAATTTCGGCCCTGCGGGGCCGACCGGCTTGGCTACGCCGAATGGCCGGGCAAGTCCTATACCCGCCAGTCCGCCCAGCAACGAAGAAAGCCCGCGTGAACGCAGGCTTTCTCCCTTCAACTCGGTTGGCGGGCCGTTACAACGAGACGCGTGTGTGAACCGCCAGGTGGTGCCCCCGGGTGTCGCGCACGAGGAACGAGCCCCGTCCGACGAGCAGCCCCGAGACGGTGAAAGTCGTGCTTTCGGTGCCTTTGGCCGGGCTTACCGAGACCAGGCCCTTCTCGTGGTTATATAGCTTGAAGACCCCATTGGCGTAGCCCCGTTCCTTGAACTCGCACGAAACGGAGCCCAGCAGGACGATGCGGACACGCTTCCCGCAGCTCGACTCGATTTGGATCGGCCGGTTCTTGTCCGGATTCACGATGGAACCAGCGGTGCTGCTGACATTGGCCGGCAAGTAGCCGGTACTGCCGGCAGGTGCGCCGCCATGGCAACCTGCGAGACTCAGCGAAAAGGTAGTTACTGCGAGTGCCATTACCGACCATATGACTTGCTGATTCGAGCGCATAGTATGAGTTACTCCTTAGGTCAATCCCAAACGTCTTGGGGAGTAATCCGTTCCCTGCTTGCAGGTCTACCAAACGTACGCTTGTCTTAAGGGCTAAAGTAAATTAACAACAGCGAGCTAGTCATTATAGGCTGCGGACCGGCCGGAGCGACCGCAGCGCGCGAGGCAGCCCAAGCGGGGCTCCAAGCCGTCGTTCTCGAGCGGGACGCGATCGTGGGAGCCAAGCGCGTCTGCGCGGCCGGGCTGCGCCCCGGCTTTTGCGAGGAGTTCGACCTGCCGCGCTCGCTCGTGCATTGCGATACGCCGCGGCTTGGACTCTTCGACGCGCGCGGCGTCGAGCACGAAGTGATCTTCGGCCCGGGTCACACCACGACGCGCGAGGAGCTAGACGGCACCATGGGGCGGCTCGCGCTGCAAGCCGGTGCGGAGATTCGCACGCAGGCGCTCTTTCGGGCGGTCGATTTTTCCGGCGGACGCGCCGTCGTGGAGTACGCGGATCTCGCGAGCGGCGAGCGGCGCACGATCCGAGCGCGTCACGTCTTCTTTGCCAACGGCGCCACCTCGAGGCTCGAATCACCGGCGTTCGGGCGCTTAGCGATGCGCCGCTGGAACGAAGGTCTGATGACGACGCTGCAGCACCGGGTGTACCTGACACGTCCCGCGTTGCCGATCGCCTATCAAACGCTTGAGATGCACTACTACGCCGGGCGCGACGGGCGGCAGATCATCGGCTGGATGTTTCCCAAACGCGACCACCTCGCGATCGGTTTGGGCGTTCTCGGCAAACTCGGCGGCGACGCCTTGCGCGCAGAGCTCGAGGCGCTCGTGCTGCGGATCTGCCGACGCCTGCGCGCCGAAATACGCGAGCGCAAGCAGGAGGGAAGCCTGCTCTACGGCGGCATACCGCGGCCCGATTTCGGAGACGGTGCTCTGCTCGTCGGCGGAACGGCCGCCGGGTTGGTCGATGCGACCAACGGCGAGGGGATCTTCGAAGCGGCCATGAGCGGGCGCATCGCCGCGGAGTGCGTTACGCGCGAGCGCGCCGGCGACGGACGGGCGGGCGCGCGGTTCGCCGTGCAGCTGCGCGAGCGGTTCTCACGGCGGCTCAAACACCGGGTCGCATTGATGCGCTATCTCGAGCGCCGCCCGCGGCGTTTCGGGCTACTTTTCGAGCAGCTCGCGAGGACTCCGCGACTGGCTGCGGTATTGCAGATGGAAGATCACAAACGAACAATGACCGATCGTCTGTACCTCTACATGCAAGCATTACATTTCGGCATGCGGACGTTCAACTGCCGTGAGTGAAGAGCCGCGCGCGAGGCCGGTGCGACTCTACGAGATCGGGGGCAGTCAACTCACGCGCGAAGCCGTCATTCACAAATACCTCCACCTCGTCAAGTACGTCGCCGGCCGCATCTCCGTCCGCCTTCCGTCGAGCGTCGACATCAACGACCTGATCAACGACGGCGTCTTCGGCTTGCTCGATGCGATCGAGAAGTACGACGGCTCGCGTTCGGTGAAGTTCGAGACGTACGCGCTCACGCGAATCAATGGGTCGATAATCGACGCGCTGCGCAGCCTCGATTGGGTTCCGCGCACGATCCGCCTGCGTGCGCGCGAACTTGAGCGCGCGTCAGAAGAGCTCGAGGCGCGGTTCGGGCGCGCGCCGACCAGCGAGGAGCTGGCGGAACGCTTGGAGATGACCGCCGCCGCACTGGATGCACTCATCGCGCGCGTGCGCGCAACGGCGCTGCTCTCGCTCGAGGAAGTGCTGCCGCACCGCAGTGGCGACGGCGTACCGCTGGCCGAGACGCTCGCGGACGACGGCAGCGACGTCGCGTTCGATCTCGAACGCGACGAGCAGCGGTCAGAACTCGTCGCCGCGGTCGAATCCCTTCCGCCGCAAGAGCGGACCGTCATTACGCTCTACTACTTCAAGGGGCAGCGGCTGCGTCAGATCAAAACGGCGCTCGGCGTCTCGGAATCACGCGTCTCACAGATTCACTCGGCGGCCGTTGCACATCTGCGGCGGATACTGAGGTAAGTAAGGCGACTGCGTGGTTATCCGGTCAGCGCTTCCTGCCGATTCTCCGGGTGCACGAGATAGCCCAGCGCGCTGAGCGCAAAGACGAGGACCAGCACGCCGATCACTACCGTTGCCATCGCTTGGGCGTAGCCGGAGTGTTTGGCGACCGAGGCTTCGAACTGCGCGACTCCCGCAGCGATACAATTTCCAAGCTGGTAGGTGAAGCCGGGAAAGGTGCCGCGCACTTCGGCCGGTGAGAGCTCGTTGAGGTGCGCGGGGATGACGCCCCAGGCGCCTTGCACGGCGATCTGCATCGCGAAAGCGCCGACGGCGAGCAGCGTTATGGTGGGACTGAAAACCCACAGCGGTATCGCGCAGGCGGCAAGTAGCGCGCAGACCATCACGATTGCGCGGCGCCCGAAGCGTTGCGAGAGCGTGCCGAAGAAGATGCCGCCTCCGATCGCGCCGACGGCCGCGATCACTGAGAGCAGCGTCACCTGTCCGTGCGAGAAGCCGCGGCCCTTTTCAAGGAAGGTTGCGTAGAGATCCTGCGTGCCGTGTGACATCGCGTTCATCGCCGCGAGAAACGCGACGGCGTAGATGAAGAGCGGCCAGTGGGCGCGCAGCGACCGCAGCAAGAGCCCGGTGGACGGCGCGGTGCGCTGCGCGCGTCCGGCGAGCCACGCGGGTGATTCCGGTACGCTCGAGCGGATGAAGAAGATCAGGCCGGCGGGCAGCACGCCGATCACGAAGAGCCCGCGCCAGTCCCAGTGCGTAAAGTTGAAGACGAGAAAATACGCGAGCGCGGCCAACAGGTAGCCGACCATGTAGCCTTCCTGCAGAAATCCGCTGAAGAAGCCGCGGCGTTTGGGCGGCAGCGATTCCATCGCCATCGCGGCACCCAGGCCCCACTCGCCGCCCATCGCGACACCGTAGAGCGCGCGCAGCACGAGAAATATCGTAAAGTTCGGCGAGAACGCGGTGAGCAGCTCGATGACCGAGTAGAAGGCGATGTCGACCATCAGCGGCGTGCGGCGCCCGTAGCGGTCGGCGAGCCAACCGAAGAGCAATGCGCCGAGCGGGCGGCACGCGAGCGTTAGGGTCAAGGCGAACGCCACCTCGGCGATTTCCTTGTTGAAGCTCGTGGCGATACGCGTGATCACGAAGGTCAGCAAGAAAAAATCGAACGCGTCGAGCGTCCAGCCAAGGAAGGACGCGATGAAGGTCTTGCGCGCGGCGGCGGTCATCTCCATCGGGCGTCGCGTTCGACGCGGCCGCGGCCAACCCCAGCCCTTCGACGGGCGGGAGGCAGAGGCTATGGGCTTGCGCTGGTGGGGCTGGCGGAGGTCGCGGGCGAGGGGGAGGGCGACGGAGTCGGCGTACTTCCCGGCGGCAGTTGGGCGCCGTACATTGCGAGCAGCCAGATCTGGCTGTGGCGCACGGTCACCTTCGGAACGGTGAAGGTGAACTGCACCGTGTTGCTTGACGGCGTGGTGAATTTCCCATAGTTGCCGATCAGCTGATCGGTGCGCTTGCCGCGCAGGTACGTTTCATTATAAAGCTGCACGCCGAAGACGCGTCCGCCGTACTGCAGCGCCGGCAGCGTATACTGCACTTGCGAGCCGCCGTTGAGCACGAAGTCCGAGTTGCTCTGCAAGCGGATCGCCATGAGCGGCGTTACGTGCATGAAGGCTGGATTCGGATTCATCATCGCCGGCACGTCCTTGGGCAGCGGCTCGACTTGCACCGTCATCAAGCCGCCGGGCGGCGGCGATGGCGTCGGCGTGTCGTCGCTATCGCTGTCGTCGCTATCGTCGGAGGATGCACTCGGCTGCGGGGTAGGCGTCGGCGACGCGGTGGGCTTAGCGGTCGGAGCTCCCGATCCGCTTGGTCCCGGGCTCGGCGGGGGGATGTTGAAGGCCAGATTGCAGGCGTACTGCTGATTGAGCAGCTGCACGTTGGGGCACTTCATGCCGGCAGGGCCCTGCGAGATCGGGTATTGCGCTTCGTTGGGCGCCAGCGTTGCACCGGGATTTGCCAGCTCGGCTTGTCCGTTCATCCCAACCGTCGGCCCAGCCATTCCGCCGGCGCCGGAGTTGGAGTTCATGTTGCCGTTGGATATCCCGTTCGCGCCGATGCTGCCGGGCTGCGAGACCGGCGGCGTCATGTCGCCCATGCCGCCGCTGTCGAGCCCGCTGCCTTGGCAGGAGGCGAGAACCAGGGCGAGCGCGCCAAAAGCGGCGCGAGCATCTAATCTCATCGTCTTTATCGTTTCGTTTCGACTACGGTCCGCAACTCGTCAACGAAGTCACCAACCGAAACGTTGCGTTTCTCCTCGGTGCCTCGTTGATTTACGTTAACGGTTCCGTCTTCAACCTCTCGCTTGCCGGCCACCAAAATGTAGGGCACTTTTTGTGTCTTCCAATGCCGGATCTTGTATCCGAGCTTCTCGTTTGATTCGTCGACCTCGGCGCGAAAGCCCGCTTTTGTCAGCTGCTCGGCCACGCCCCGAGCGTACCCTAGTTCGTTCTCGGATATCGGCGCAACGGCGACCTGAACCGGCGCCAGCCAAGCCGGGAAGGCTCCGCCGTAGTGCTCGACCAGAATCCCGAAGAAGCGTTCGAGCGACCCGGCACGCGCGCGGTGAATCATGACGGGGCGGTGATCTTGACCATCAGCGCCGCGATATTTCAGCTCGAAGCGTTCCGGCAGCACGAAATCGACCTGAACCGTGCCGAGCTGCCACGGACGGCCGAGCGCGTCGCTCACGTTGATATCGAGCTTCGGTCCGTAAAAGGCGCCGCCGGCTTCGTCGACGCTGTAGGGGAGCTCGTGATTTTCCAGTGCGTTGCGAATCGCTTGCTCGGCGACGGCGTCGGTTTCGCCGCGATCCTCGAGCGGGCGCCGCGAGAGCACGTACTCGAAATCGGTAAAGCCGAAGGCTTTCATCAGGCGAAGCGCTTCGTCGAGCGTTTGCTCGAACTCGTGCTGCAGCTGATCGGGCGTACAGAAGAGATGTGCGTCGTCCTGCGTGAAGCCGCGCACGCGGTTGAGCCCGTGCAGCACGCCGGAGCGTTCGAAACGATAGACGGTCCCAAATTCAGAAAGACGCAGCGGCAGATCGCGATAGCTGCGCAACGTGTTCCGATAGATGAGGATGTGGCCTGGGCAGTTCATCGGCTTGAGCCGAAAACGCTGGCCCTCCACCTCGATGGGACCGAACATGTTCTCGTCAAAGTTAGCGAGGTGTCCTGAGATTTCGTATAGACGCTCGTGCGCGATGTGGGGCGTCACGACCGGCTGATAGCCCCGCTCCCGCAGGCCCTCGCGGATAAAATTCTCGACGATTCCGCGGACGATGGTCCCCTTGGGATGCCAAAAGACGAGCCCGCCGCCGGCCGCCTCTTCAATTGAGAAGAGGTCGAGCTCGGCGCCGAGGCGCCGGTGGTCGCGCCGGCGAGCCTCCTCGAGGCGCGCCAGGTGTGCGTCGAGCTCCGTTTTGTCGTACCAGGCGGTCCCGTAGATGCGCTGGAGCATCGGCTTGTGCTCGTCGCCCCGCCAGTAAGCTCCGGCCACGCTCGTCAGCTTGAATGCGCCGATCGCCCCGGTGGAATGGGCGTGGCCGCCGCGGCAGAGATCGGTAAACTCGCCGATCGTGTAAAGGGTGACCGGCTCGTCCTTGGGGATTTCGCCGGCGATCTCAACCTTATATGGGTTGCCCTTGAAGGCATCGATCGCTTGGTTTCGCGAGACCTCGCGGCCGGTCATCGGGTAATCCGCGGCCACGATCTCGTTCATCCGCTTCTCGAGGCGCTCGAGGTCCTCGGGCGTGAACGGGTCGGCCCGGTCGAAATCATAGTAAAAGCCGTTCTCGATCGCCGGCCCAATGGTTGGCTTGGCCTCCGGGAACAGATCCTGGACGGCATAGGCGAGAACGTGAGCCGCGGTATGCCGCAGCTCCGGCAGAGTGGCCATATCGGCGCCGTGCCTTCGGTATTCGCCCGCGCCGGTCATGCTTTCGTCGACCGACACTCCTCGAGAGCCCTTCCGGAGGCTCAGGGTGACCCGTAGCTAAGCTGCCTAAGACACAAGGGGCTCTTAATATGGAGTTAATCGGGCTGCATTACAACTAAGGCAGGCCTTCGGCTCTGGAGCGGAGGCCGCAATTTTTCCTCGCTACAAGGAGCCTAAACTCTGTGATACCTTCGTTGCGTCGCTGCTCTGCCGCGCTCGCCGTTATGGCTGCCATAGCCGTACCCGCTGCTGCCGCCACGCAGCTGACCGGAGCGGGGTCGACCTTCGACTTCCCGTTCTTCTCGAAAGCCTTCTACATTTATAGCCAGAAGAACCCCGATGTTACCGTCAACTATCAGTCGATCGGTAGCGGCGGCGGTATCAAGCAGTTCAGTTCCAAGACCGTCGATTTCGGAGCGACCGACGTTCCGATGAACGGCGAAGAACTGGCCGGTGCGAAGGACGCCGTCCTTCAGATTCCAGTGACCCTGGGCGGCGCCGCGATGGCCTACAACCTCCCCGGCGTCAACAACTTGAAGCTCACGCGTCAGATGGTCGCCGACATCTTCCTCGGCAAGATCACCAAGTGGAACGACCCGCAGATCGCCAAGCTCAACAAGGCCACGAGCATTCCGGACACGTCGATCGTCGTCGTGCACCGCTCGGACGGTTCGGGCACGAGCTACATCTTCACCGACTTCCTGAGCCACGTTTCGCCGGAATGGAAGAGCAAGGTTGGCACGGGTAAGAGCCCGTCCTGGCCAACCGGCGTCGGCGCCAAGGGTACCGAAGGCGTCGCCGGGCAGGTCCGCAACACCCCGGGCGGCATCGGTTACGTCGAGATGGCCTACGTCGTCGAGAATAAGATGACGGCTGCGCTGCTGCAGAACAAGGCCGGCAAGTGGGTTTCCTGCACGCCCGAGACCGTCGCGGCGGCCGCGGCGAGCAAGCCCGAGGTGAGCGCTTCGAACTTCTCGATCGTCGACGCTGCGGGGGCGGGCTCCTATCCGATCGCCGGATATTCATGGGTCGTCGTCTATAAGAAGCCTTCGGATGCCGGTCGCGCGAAAGCCCTCTACAACGTGCTTTCGTGGCTGATTGGGCCCTCAGGACAAGATAACGCGAAGTCGGTCGACTACGTACCGCTGCCGCGCAACGTCCAAGAGACCGCGGCCGCGACCCTTCGTCAGATGCAGCACTGATTCTCCTTCCGAGGACAGGCGAGGGCTCGGGATGACGGATGAGCCGCAGTTTCGACGCGTTGCGCGTTTCGTAAGCCCGGCCGACCGCGGTTTTGCCGCGGCCGTCTACGGCGGAAGCATTCTCTTCGCGCTGCTCATCCTCGGGCTGTTCGTCGAACTCGTACTCGGCTCGTGGCCGTCGATCGTCAGGTTCGGTCCAGGGTTCATCTTTCACAGCGGCTGGGATCCGATCAACAGTAAGTTCGGTGCGCTGCCGATGATCTACGGCACCGTCGTGACCTCGCTGATCGCGATCGTGCTGGCCGCGTTCGTGGGCATCATGGCCGCGGTGTTCTTGGCCGACTTCGCGCCACGCTGGCTAGCGACGCCGCTTTCGTTTCTCATCGAGCTGCTCGCCGCCGTGCCCAGCGTCGTCTACGGTCTGTGGGGCCTCTTCGTGCTCTCGCCGTTCGTGCGCACCGCGCTGGGACCGGCGCTGCAAAAGGTGCTCGGCTGGACGCCGGTGTTCTCCGGGACGATCTATGGGGTCGGGCTGCTGACTGCCGGTATGATCCTCGCGTTGATGATCGTCCCGACGGTTACGGCGATTTCGCGCGACGTCATCGCCGCGATTCCGCGCGATCTGCGCGAGGCTTCGATGGCGCTGGGCACGACCAAGTGGGAGACTGCCGTGCGCGTCGTGCTGCCGGCGGCGCGCGTCGGCGTCTTCGGCGCTTGCGTGCTCGCCCTCGGGCGCGCGCTCGGCGAGACGATCGCGGTGACGATGGTGATCGGTAACCGGCCCGAGATTTCGGCCTCGCTCTTCGCGCCGTCCTATACGCTGGCCAGCGTCATCGCCAACGAGTTCACCGAGGCGACGACCAGTATCTACGTCAGCGCGCTCATCGAGCTGGGTTTGATTCTCTTTGCCGTCAGCATCGTCGTCAACGCGCTCGCGCGCGTGATGATCTGGAGCGTCCGTGGCTCAGAACGGGCTTAGATACAAAGGTCTGCGGCGCCGGCGGATCGCAAGCTGGCTCGGCATTGCGCTTGCGTTCTGCTGCGCGGCGATCGCCGCGGCGTCGCTGCTGGTGATTCTCGGCTACGTCGTCGTGCAGGGCGTCGGCGCGATCAACTTCGATTTTCTCACCCAGCTGCCGCATCCGATCGGCGTGCCCGGCGGCGGCGTTGGTAATGGGATACTCGGCACGTTCATCATCTTGGGCATCGCGACGCTGATGGCGGTGCCGATCGGGCTGCTGACGGGAATCTATCTCTCGCTCTTCGGGCGAGGGGTGATTCCCGAGGCGCTGCGTTTTCTCTCCGACGTGCTCTCAGGCGTGCCGAGCATCGCGATCGGGCTCTTTGCTTACGCGGTACTGGTCGCACCCTTGAGGCATTTTTCCGGCTTCTCAGCCTCGTTTGCGTTCATGATGCTGATGCTGCCGCTGCTCGTGCGAACGTCGGAACAGGCAATCCGCTCGGTGCCGCAGTCGGTGCGCGAGGGCGCGCTGGCGTTGGGGATGTCGAACTTCCGCGCGACCGTGGGCATCGTGCTGCCGACGGCGCGCCCGGCGATTATCACGGCGCTGCTGCTGGCGATTGCACGTGTGATCGGCGAGACGGCCCCGCTGCTCTTCACCGCGTTCGGGACGCAGTTCTGGGAGACCAATCCGGGCAATCCGATGGCGGTGCTCGCGCTGCAGGTCTTCAACTACGCGATCTCCCCCTATGCGACGTGGCAGGCGCAGGCGTGGGGCGGTTCGCTGCTGCTGGTCGGCGCGGTCTTCGTGTTGAGTCTCGGCGCGCGGCTCATGCTGCGCCGGTCGATGAAGGGACTCGAAGCGTGAGTGCCGTTGCTGCACCGGCCGGCGACCTGCTCGCAGTCGATCGATTGAGCGCGTACTACGGCGACCGCAAAGCCGTCGGCGATCTCTCACTGCGCTTTCGAACCAAAGCGATTACCGCGCTGATCGGGCCCTCCGGATGCGGAAAGACGACGCTGCTGCGTTGCCTCAACCGGATCCACGAGGTCAGCACGGACGGGCGCGTCGAAGGACGCGTGCTGCTCGACGGAACGGACATCTACGATGTGAGCGTCGACCCGATGGCGATTCGGCGGCGTATCGGCATGGTGTTTCAGCGGCCGAACCCGTTTCCGACGCTCTCGATCTTGGACAACACGCTCGCGTGCGCGGGCCGTCGCGGAATGCGGCGCAGCGAGAAGCTGGCGATCGCCGAACGCGCGCTGCGCTCGGCCGCGCTCTGGGACGAAGTCAAGGACAAACTGAAGACGAGCCCGCTGCGGCTCTCCGGCGGACAGCAGCAGCGGCTGTGCATCGCGCGCGCGGTCGCCGCGCAACCCGACGTCCTTTTGATGGACGAGGCGACGGCCTCGCTCGATCCGATCGCGACGGCGGTGATCGAAGAACTGATGGCGTCGCTCTCCGACTCGTTTACGATCGTCGCCGTTACGCACAACATGCAGCAGGCCGCGCGCGTCTCCGACGTTACCGCGTTCATGCTGGCCGACGAGAGCGGCACGGGCCGGCTGATCGAAGTCGACGAGACGAGCAAGCTCTTCACCAAACCCAGCAATCCGAAGACCGAAGACTACATCACCGGCCGTTTCGGTTAACAGCGTCGCTCGCGTCTAAGCGAAAGGCTTCACGCAAAGCGGCCGGGAAGCTGGCGCTACCCCATTTTACCCCAAGGAGGAAAAGGTTTTGCGTAATACCGCTTTGTTACTTCAGCGTGCGGCAGCGATAGCAATACTTGGAGCGCTGACCGCAGGCTGCTCGAGCACCGGCGTACCTAGCACGACTGCTGCGACCGATTATCGCTCGATCTCCAACGGCCACGACGTACGCTCGGTTCGACCCCAAGGAAAAGCGAGGGGCTGGATGTCTCCCGATGCAAAGAAAGCCAAGAAGCTGATCTACTGGGGCAACTACGATACCAATACGATCACGATCTACTCGTCCAAAGGCGTCAACGGAAAGCAAAAAGGCCAGATCACGACCGGCCTTTCGAACCCCGAGCGTCTCTTCGTCGACAAGCAAGGCAACGTCTATGCCACGAACATCGGCAACAACACCGTCACCGCGTATAAGCCGGGGAAGACTTCACCGTTTTTGACTATCAGCGACGGCGTGAACTCGCCCACCGGACTTACGGTCGATGCAGCCGGCACCGTTTACTGTGCCAATGTCGGCAACGATACGATCACGGTCTATCCGAAAGGGAAAACATCTCCTTCGCTGACGATTCCGCAGTTCGCCGAGTACCTTGCGACGGATTCACAAGATAATCTCTACGCAGCCGGCTCAGGCGTCGAAGAGTTTGCTCCCGGATCTACCACGGGTACGGATCTCGGCCTTCCCGCGTATCCGGGTGCGCTCGAAGTCGACAAAGAGGGCAATCTCATCGTGCTCTACGGAGCCGAGATCGAGTACTTCCCCAAAGGCAAGACACAGCCGTCGAAAGAGATCGCGGTGACGGGCGGAAATCCGTTCTCGCTTGCGCTCAGCGGCAACAACGAAGAACTGTACGTTAGCCTCGAAGCCGGCACGCCGTTCATTGTCCAAAGCGTTGCCTATCCGAAGGGCTCCTCGCTCAGTAACAAACTTACGACCGGCGCGGGTGGTTGGCCGGTCTCGGTGAGTCCCGATAACGCGCTAGGCAAGTAGGGAAGCCTTAGCCGTCGGGTGTGGGCGGCAGCCGAGAAAAATTAACTAGGGTCGCATGATTCCCCATCGAAATGGGGAAATAAATGACCTGGGTCCCTGAGAAGGGGCCAAAGTGGCGGCGCCACTGACAGAATGCGGGGGTGGGCAAGCGCCGCTCGCGGCCGGGGCACCGAGAGCCGGCGCCCCGGCCCTCGTCGGAATCAAAAAGTGGTAGTTCTACGCATCGACGCGTAGGCGCAACGAAGGCATTCTTCGAGCAGAATTCTTTGCTTGAAGGAGCCATTCGCATGCAATTAATTCGGAAGACCCTCGTGCTCGGCTGCGCTCTTGCGATTGCCGCGTGCGCCCAGAGCGGCCTGAACCTGACGCCGAGCGGGGTGGGTACGGGCGGGGTGCCGCTGGGGCGCGTTCATCGCGGCTCGGGTCCAAGCGACCCGGGGATTTACGTTTTTCAAGGGGAGCGAGCCCACTGGCGGGCCTGCTCGTCGTGGCAATGCGCTGTATGGGACGACCGGCGCCGGCGGCAAGGGCGCGTGCGTCGGCTACGCCGGTTGCGGGGTCGTCTTTAAAGTAACCCCCAAAGGCAAGGAGACCGTCCTCTACCGTTTCACCGACGTCGTTTCAGCTATCGACGCCGCCGGCCCGCAAGCCCCACTCGTCAACGTCGGCGGCACACTTTACGGCACGTCGCCGAACTGCACCGGAAACGGCTGCGGCGCGGGCACGGTCTTTGCCACGCCATCGGGGAGCGAACGTGTCGTCTACCATTTTACCTCTCTGCCCTCAAATCCAAAGGGATATCCGCTCGCTCCGTACGCACCGGTTACGAACCTCAACGGAACGCTCTACGGGACGACTGACAGCTCCTCGCAGGTAGGTTTCGGCACCGTCTATGCGTTGCCGAAATAGCGGTTAGCTTTCAACGGACTGCGATCGCGCGAGCAGCCGCCCCAGCTGCAGACGCGATCGCAGATTCAACTTTTTCAGCGCCGAAGAAACGTGTTTTTCCGCGGTACGAGAGCTGATGTGCAAGATCTGTGAAATCTCTTCGTTCGAATGGCCGTCTGCCACCAGCCGCGCGGCCTCCAACTCGCGGGACGACAGCGAGGATACCAGCGAGGCGGCGGCGCCGGACGTTTCGACCTCCAAACGCTGCACATCGTGCAGCGACCCCAACGACCGGTAGATCTCCCGCGAGCGCCGCACATCGCCGGCCAGTTCGTAGCCGCGCGCCGCGAGCCACGGCCAGCCGATCGCGTCGAACGCTTCGGCAGCGCGGCGGCCGGCGACGCTGGTTTCCGCGGTGACGATGCCGCGCTGCCCCGCAAACGCATCGAAAAGATCCAAAGCGGCCGTATGGATGCCCTCTGCAGAACGCGCGGCTGCTGCCGCGAGCTGCCGGCGCATCGCACGTGCATCCGCAACGCGGCCAAACTGCGCCGCGGCCAGGTAGGCAAAAAGGAATCGATGCGGCCCCGGCAGGGTACGAGCAATGCGTTCGATCCAGTTTGCGGCTCTCTCGTGCTCGCCGCGGATGCCCAGCGCCCAGGCGTACGGGCCGCCGAGAAGGCCGATGGCTACCTTCATTCCCCGCTCGATGCCGTAGCGCAGGAACGATTCGGTATCATCGTGGCGTAGTCGCGCCTCGTCTCCCGAGCATATTCCAAGCGCGAAGTTCGCACTGCGAGCGTGTACCAGAATCGGATAGCTCTGCACCGCGACGTTTCCCACGTCGCGAAGCAGATCCGCAGCGGTCGCGAAGTCGCCGCGCAGCGTGTGCTCGAAGGCAGATGCCGCAGCACGCATCGTCGTTTGCACGGCTTGCGGCTCGTGCTTGCGCGGACTCGCGGCACGAAAGTGTTCGCGCGCGGCCGGAACCTCTCCAAGGCCGACCGCGTCAAGCGCGATCTGGCAGTGAAGGTGGCGGACCCACGAACCACCATCGCCGAGCAATGCCGCCGCCGCCAGTGCCTGCGCGCTATAGCGACGCCACGCTTGGATATCGCCGCGCATCGCCGCGACGCGAAACCGGCTCCACGAGGCGTGCATCGCGACCCTCGGATCGCCGATCGGTTCCCGAATCTCGTCGAGAAACTTCGAGGCGGAATCGTCGTCGAGCGCCGCAATGCAATGAAAGGCCAGCCTCGCACGGAACATGTCGAGCTTCTCCGGCGCGAGCGTCGCGCTCAACGTCTCGATCGCTTCCTGACAGAGCGTCGTCGCCGCGCGTGCATCGCCGCAGTTGTAGAGCTGCGCGACCAGAGCCGACGCGTTCTCGGCGAAACCCTCGTGGTCGCCTTCTTCCCAATACAAACCTCCGGCTCGGCGGAGCCGCTCGATGGCGGCGTCCAGATCGTTGATCGCCCCCAAGGCGACCCCGAGCTTATGCTCGAGGACTGCAGCGTCTGCGCGGACGGCAAGCGCGCGTCCGTAGTAGAGTATTGCATCGGCAAAAGCGCCGATCGCAAACGCGTTGTCGCCGGCAACTTCGTCGTAGACCGCGGCGTGCGCCGAGTCGCCGGCTCCTTTCCAATGATGAGCCAGCTCGATGCTGAGCGCTTTCGAGTTGGGTCGAGACTCCAGTTCCATGGCGATCGCCTCGTGCAAGGGCCGCACGCGTTCGGCCAGCAGCTCACGATAGAGCACGGCTTGGGTGAGCGCGTGGCGGAAGGCGACCTCGCCGGGTGAGGCCGCCCCGTCGGAGAGCAAGCCCAGGGTGCGCGCCCACTCCACTGCCCGCAAGACGGCTTCTCGTTCTCCGCCGAAGAGCGCGACGAGCTGATCGATCGCGAAGCGCTCGCCGAGCACCGCGGCGAGGGAGATGACGTCGCGAGCCTCGCCTTGTAGTTGGGCGGCGCGCGCCAGAACGGCCGCGCGAATGGAAAGGGGTAACTCGCTCGCACCGCTGGCCCCGCCCAGATCCTGGGCGCTCTTCGTCAACTCTTCGGTGAAGAACGGATTGCCCTGGCTTCGCTTGACGATCTCCGCGACCGTTACCGGCGAGAGTCCGCGCGAGCGATCGTTTGACGCATCGATGAGCTCGCGAATGGCAGGTTCGCCCAGTGGCGACAGCGAGATCGTCGAAACCGCGCGTTTCGAGAGCAAGGCCGAAAACTCCGAGAGGTGGGGATACTGCGATCCCACGTCTTCCGATCTATAGGTCGCGACAAGGAGAACGCGCCGCCGTTCGAGCCGGTTCGCGAAGTAGCTCAGAAACGCAAGCGTCGAGCGGTCTGCCCATTGGAGATCTTCGAGCGTCAGCACGACGGTTCCGCGAAGGGTATAGCGGCCAAAGGCGCCGTCAATGGCGTCGAAGAGGGAACCCTCGGGCAACCAGCCTCCCTGCGCTTCGAAGTCGCGCTCGAAGGCGAGCCGCTCCACGAGCGCGCGCGTTGCCGAGTCGGCAGCTGCGTTGCCGCGCCCCTCCAACTGCCGCAGCAGGTCGCGCAACGGCGCGAGCGGCGTCTGCACGAACTCCACGCAGCGCGACGATGCCGGCATCGTACGACCGCTAGCGGCGCTTGCGGCGAAACGCTGCAGTATTGCCGACTTGCCAATGCCCGCTTCACCGCCGATCAGCACGACGCGGCCGCGGCCTTCCGCGGCGCCTCGCCGGTGCGCGGCAAGCTGCTCCAGCTCGGCATGGCGGCCGATCAGGACGCGGCGAAACTCGGCGCCGGATAGTTTGACGCTCATCTCTTTCCAAGTGGGCTATTCGACCGCGCGGTGGGCGAACGCCTACGCAGCCGGAGGGCGGCAAGGGCGTCCGACTGAAACGGAAAGGAACTCGAAAAAGGAGCTCGATGACGTGAGGTGTTTCCTTCCGGCAGCCGCGTTTGCCGTCGCCGCTCTCGCGATCGGCGGCTGTTCCGTGCCCTCGGGCCTCCCTTCGCTGGGCGTGCAGCGCGCAGCCGTGGAGCTGCAGCGAAACGCCAAGGCGACCACGCTGCTCTACGTTTCCGACACGCAGACCAGCGAGGTCTACGTCTATACGTATCCCGGCGGGAAGCTCGAGCAGACCCTCAGCGGCTTTATCGATCCCGGCGGCGAGTGCGCGGATGCGAAGGGTGACGTCTTCGTGACCAACACCGGAGGCCTGAACGTCGTCGAGTACGCGCACGGCGCATCGGCACCGAGCGCGACGCTGAAGGACCCGGGATACTTTCCCTTCGGGTGTTCTGTCGACCCAACGACCGGCAATCTAGCGGTCACGAATTTCTCGCCGGCCAGCGGCAGCGGCGCCGGAAACGTCGTGATCTACCAACACGCCCGCGGCAAGCCGAAGCAGCGTTACCGCCTTTTGACGATGCCCAGCGTGCTGCTCTGCGGCTACGACAACAAGGGGAATCTGTACGTCGACGGCTTGACGGAGGCGAGCGCGACGGCCTTCGCCGAGCTGCCCGCGGGCGGCAAGAAGCTGGTCGAGATTTCGCTCGATCAGAGTATCGTGGCGCCCGGCGGGGTGCAGTGGGACGGAAAGTACGTTGCGGTCGGCGACGAGGCGTCCGACACGATCTACCGCTTCGCAATCGGCGCAAAGAAAGGCGTCAGGGCCGGCACCGTGGCGCTGAGCGGCGGCAGCGCCGTCGTGCAATTCTGGATCGACGGCTCGAAGATCGTTGGACCCAACTCGGGTTCGGGCTCCGCCGGCGTTTGGAAGTACCCGGCGGGCGGCGCGCCGGCCAAGACGATCCGCGGACTGAGTGTTCCGCTGGGTACCGTCATTAGCAGCGGGTCGTAGCGCGCACTGCGGCCAATCCCGGCGCAAAAGGAGGCGAACGTGTTTGAAGGCAGAGTAGCTTTGGTAACCGGCGGCACACGCGGAATCGGCGCGGCCATTACTGAGATGCTGGCGAGCAGCGGTGCGGCCGTTGCGGCGGGCTATAACCGCGGCGAAGAGAGCGCCAAGAAATTTCAGGGTCAGATGCGCGAGAAGGGGGCCAACGTCTCGGTGCATCAGGGCCGCGTCGATTCGACCGACGACGTGAATCGCGTCATCAAAGAAGTAATGGACGAGCACGGCCGGATCGACTACCTCGTCAACAACGCCGGCATCACCGTCGACAAGACGGTGCGCAAGATGAGCGTCGACGATTGGCGACAGGTGCTCGACGTCAATCTCTCCGGTGCGTTTCAGATGACCAAGGGCGTACTCGAGCACATGATCGAGCGCGGCTCGGGCCGGATCGTCAGCATCAGCTCGGTCATCGGCGAGACCGGCAACATCGGGCAGGCGAACTACGCGGCCTCCAAAGCCGGCCTTTTCGGCTTCTCGAAGAGCTTGGCGCTGGAGATGGCGCAGCGCGGGATCACGGTCAACTGCGTCGCGCCGGGCTTCATTGGAACCGAAATGGTGGAGGCGATTCCGGAGGCCGCGCTCGCGAAGGTGCTGGAGAAGATCCCGCAGCGACGGTTGGGGCGCCCCGAAGAAGTCGCGCGCGTCGTGAGGTTCTTGCTGGAAGACGATTCGAGCTACATCACCGGAGCCGTGTATTCGATCAACGGCGGATTGGACATGTAATGGCGTTCATGTATTGCGATCCCCCCGCGGTGGTCTCACGAATCCAGCCGGCGGTCGACCAAACGCACGCTGGCAGCGGAACCGTGACGCTCGCGAGCGGCGCGACGTTCCAGATCACAACGCCGAAGCCGGCGAACGATCAAACCGAATTTCTCAACAAACTCAAGAAGACCGATCACATTCAGATGTGCTACGCGCCGCCGCAGCATTGGGCCGATGCCGGCCCGACCGCCCGCATGGCGATTGTGGGCGACCTCGAGAGCAAAGCGTACATCTACGTGCTGGCCTACCCAACAAAAAAATGATCACCTAACCGTCTACGAAAGGAAAAGTGACTGATGCGGGTTGCAGTCATTGGCACGATCGTCGTCGCGCTAGCCGGATGCAGCGGCGCGCAACAGACGGTCTACGATAGTTCGGCACTTCCGGCGAGTCACGCGGCGGGAACCCCTGCGACGGGCGCGCGCACCTGGATGCGTCCGCAGGCAAAGAGTTCGGGTCTCGTCTATGTCGCGGACTTCGAAGGGAACGTGTACGTCTATACGTTCCCGGCGCTGACGTCTGTTGGAGAACTGGCGGGGCTCGGGGCCAATACCCTCGGACTCTGCAGTGACACCAAAGGACACGTCTTCATCCCGGTTCAAAATGGCGGCGGCGGTCAAGTGCTCGAGTTCGAGCACGGCGGAACGACGCCGATTGCGAGCCTGCCCGACGAGTATCAGCCGCAGGAGTGCTCCGTCGATCCGTCCAGCGGAAACCTCGCCGTCGCCAACGCTGAGAGTGCGTACGCCGGGGACGTCGCGATCTACCGAAGCCTCAAAAAGCCGCCGACGCTGTATCGCGATGCAAACATCATCTACTTCTGGTCGGTCGGCTACGACGATGCCGGAAATCTCTTCGCGGTCGGCGAGGACGCACAGGAGGTGCGTCGTTTTGCCGTCCTTCCCAACGGCGCCAAGGGCTTCACGGATATCTCGGTCAACGCGCCGCTGCGCCTGTCGTACGCGGTGCAGTGGGATGGTCATTACGTCACCATCGCGTTAATGCCGTTTCGGCAGGGTACGGCGCGTATTTACCGTCTGCAGGTAACGGGATCGTCGGCAACGCTGGTGGGAATAACGAAACTTTCGAGCCCCACCAAACACTTCTACGGGCAGACGGCAATCGTCGGAAAGGTGGTCGTCCAGCCGTATTCGAGGCGGCTCGATCGTCTCGGCATTTGGCCGTACCCTGCGGGCAGGGCGATGACGGCGTCAGTCGACGTCGGCGTCTACATCAATGGAGTAACCGTCAGCTTCGCGCGCTAGGCCTGAGGCCAACCGCCGGGGTTCGGGCGGCGGCCGCTAGTACTTTGCGACCAGCCGCCGTGCGTACCATTGCGGCCACGGCTCCGCCGGCTTCTGCTCGGAGTACTCTTCGTCGAGCTCAACGAGATCGCGGGTGAGGTGGCTGCGCACGGGCCGGCGCCCGAGCAGCTTCGACAGCACCGAATGCGTCAAGAGCCAATCGGAATAGAACGTCGCCCAGTCGTCGTCGCTTCCATCGGTATCGGCGAACACCATGTGGTGTACGTCGCCCACTTGCGTCAGCAGTGCGGCAATCTTGGTGGTGGCGTCGTCGTTCATGTAGCTCCCCATTTTTCGCGTCGTGTGCTTCGACAAGCTCAGCATGACACAGAAAGCTCAGCATGACACAGAAAGCTCAGCATGACACAAAGCGAGCTTCGCCGCAAAGCAATGCGGGCGACCAGGAGGTGAACCGCAAGCAAGTTGGGTAAATCTAGCGCGTGGATAGTTTATCTCTCAAAGGACGGGTCGGAATCGTCACCGGCGGTGCCCGCGGCATCGGCGGCGCGATCAGCACGCTGCTCGCAAACGACGGCGCAACCGTCGCGGTGCTTGGCTTGCCCGAAGACCGCGAGCGAACGCGCTCGCTCGCCGCGCGCCTCAACGGCGCCGCATCGCGCATTCATTTTTACCAGGGTGACGTCAGCGCCTACGACCAATGTCACGAAGCCGTCGATGCGGTGTTGAAGGAGCACGGTCGCGTCGACTTCCTGGTCAACAACGCGGGGATCACCCGCGATCACACGGTCCGGAAGATGACCGTCGAGGAATGGGAAGCGGTCCTGCAGGTCAATCTCTCGGGGCCTTTTTTTATGACCAAAGCCGTCCTCGACACGATGCTCGAACAGGGCTTCGGACGCATCGTCAACGTCAGCTCGGTGGTCGGTGAGGCCGGCAACTTCGGGCAGGCGAACTACGCGGCGGCCAAGGCCGGGCTCATCGGCCTAACCAAGACCGTCGCGCTGGAAGTCGCCAAGCGCGGCATTACCGTCAACGCCGTCGCTCCGGGCTTCATCGAGACGGATATGACCAAGGCGATGCCGGTCGAAGCGATCGAGAACGCGATCGCGCAGACGCCCGTTCGCCAGCTCGGCCAGCCGGAAGAGGTCGCGCGGCTGGTACGCTTCCTCTTAGACGAGAAGGCGGGCTACATCACCGGAGCGGTCTACAACATCAACGGCGGCTGGTACATGTGATCCTTCGACAAGCTCAGGATGACAAACGACAAGCTCAGGATGACAAAGATGCAAGATGAAAAGATAGCGCCCGAAGAGCTGAAATACGGCATCGACATCACCGGGCTCGACCCGGCATCGCTCAGCGACGCGGTACGCGCCGTCGTCGCCGACGTGATGATGGATCCCGTCCGGATGAGCACGTGGCTGACCGGCTTCGTGCTCGCCGAGCAAAACGTCGGACTCAACATGCTGCGCCGGCTCGGCGGCGAGAGCCCGGACGGTTCGCCGTTCCCGGGCGACAAGCGCTTTGCCGAAGCCGAGTGGCGGGAGAACCCGATGCTTGCCGGCGTCCTGGAGGATTATAAAGCACGCACCGACGCCGCGATGTCGTTGATCGATTCGGCGCGTCTGCCGGAAGCGACGCGGCGCAAGGCGCGTTTTGCGATGCAACTGATGAACGACGCCTACGCGCCGAGCAACATTCCTTGGCTCAATCCCGGCGTCGTCAAAGAGGCGACCGAGACGCAGGGCCAGAGCCTGGTTCGCGGGATGGAAAACTTCCTCGACGATCTCGCCAACAACAACGGCTACCCGCGGCAGGTCGACCGT
>DATDHW010000041.1:0-66700 GCA_036521375.1 Candidatus Cybelea sp. | reverse complement strand
CGCGATCTCTAAACTTCGCCACGCGCTAAATCGAGCACCATTCATCGAGCCGACGGGCTCGGAAACCTTCGGCACCACTCCGTAACTGCCAGGATTGAGGATGAGTATGAACCGCACCGCGCTGCTCACCATCGTCGGCGCCGCTGCGCTAGCCGCGGGCGCGATCGCCTTTCGTGGCTCCGCTTCCCCGACGGCGGTGGCACTCAATCAAGGGTGGACGCCCGCGCAAGCGGCCTTCTATTACCACTCGACTCAAGGCACGGTCTTGATGCCGACGGCGTGGCTGCGCGCGCTGCGCCGCCCCGACGGCACGCCGGTGGTGGCGCCGGAGAATCTCCAGCGGCTCGGATTCATGGACGTCCACGCCGCCGTAACGGCGACCAATCCGCACGGCTTTCCGATCGGCCTGGCCGTGGATCACGTCAACGGCGTCGAGACGACCGGCGCGACCTGCGCGCTGTGCCATTCGAGCGAACTGACGTACCGTGGTACGGAGCTGCGCGTCGAAGGCGGTTCGCCCAATAGCCTCGATCTCGGTACGTTCTTCGAACAGCTGCACGCCGCGGTCTTGGCGGTGAAGAAGGACCCGCAAGTGCGCGACCGCTTTATGAAAGACGCGCTTGCCTACGGGTATCCGAAATCGCGGCTGCAGCCCGATTTCGACCGCGCCAGCGCCTACCCGGACCTGTGGCTTTTGAACACGGCCGGAATCGGCGGCGCATCAACGTTGCCGGGGCCCGGGCGCATCGACGCCCTCACTGCAATCGGCAACCGTCTCTTTGCCTACGACTTGCAGCACCCCAGCGCCGCGATTCGGGGAATCGCCCCGACGCGCTTTCCCTATATGTGGGATATTTGGCGGCTGGACTGGGTGCAGTATAACGGGTCGGTTCGCCAGCCGATGGCCCGCAATATCGGCGAGGCGCTCGGCGTCGGCGTCGTTACGAACATCGTAAACGCGCAGGGAAAGCTCAACCCCGAACCGGAGCGCTGGCGCTCGTCAATTCACATCCAAAACCTGTATCAGATCGAGCAGACGCTGGCGACGTTGCGTCCGCCCGTCTGGCCCCAGTCAGTTTTTGGCAAGGTCGATCCCGCGCAGGCTGCCCGCGGGCGCGCGTTGTTCGCGCAGACGTGCGCGAAGTGCCACGGTATCTCGCGCATCGAGGGAACGACGCCGACCGAGTGGGGCGTCCACGTGATTCCCTATCAGACGATCGCTACCGATAAGTTCGAGGCCGCGGCGTTTGCCGGAGGACGCGTAGACGTAACGCAGCTGGGCATCAACAAAACGCTGCCGGCGGCACAAGGCGTTGGATATATGGTCAGCAAGGTCAAGGGTGCGGCGTACGCTGCGGCCGGAATAAGCGGCGCGACGGCGGCCAAATACGACGGATGGGGACGCGGCGGCGACTCCACCGCGCCTTGCGGTTATAAGGCCCGGCCGCTGGTCGGCGTCTGGGCGACGCCGCCGTTTTTACACAACGGCTCCGTGCCGAGCATCTACGACCTCTTGAGCGATAAGCGCCCGTCGCGTCCGATTCAGGGTAATCGCGAGTACGATCCCGTCAAGCTGGGCACGGCGCAGATCGCTACGGCGAGCACGATGGTGCTCGATACGGCCAAGCTCGGCAACAGCAACGCCGGCCATTGGTTCACCAACGATGCGTCGCGGCCGGGGCGCATCGGCCCGGCGTTGAGCGACGCGCAGAAGTACGACATCATCGCCTATTTGAAGGTCGCGACGTATGCGGATTACCCGGCGATCTCCGTAGCGAAGCCCTACCCCCTTCCGTGCGATCGCAATTTCGATTGGGCAAACGGCTTGCTGCCGGACTTACGGCTGCACGCGCACTAACTCAACACGTCCGGGCGAATCGGCACAGGAGGGCGCTCGCTCGCAACGAAGGGCGCACTCCGGAAGCGTCCGCCGCGCCGTTGCGCGCGGCACCTTGAATGTTCGAACGCGGAGGTCAGGCTCGAACCGTGGCATTACGATTCGTCTCTTTGTTGCTGCTTGTCGCGTCGGCATCGTCGTTCGTTTTGGCGCCGCAGTTTGCCGCCGGGCAGTCCGCCGGGCCGGCGCCGCGATTCGAAACGGCGCCGTGCCCGAAGACGCCCGAACCAATTGCGGCGCTGAAGAGCGCGCGCTGCGGGTTCTTGATCGTGCCGGAAAACCGCTCGCGGAACACCGGGCGGCCGATCCGCCTCGCCGTCGCGATCGTCCGCTCGCGTTCGAAGCCGCCGCAGCCGGATCCCATCGTGTTCGTGGCCGGCGGTCCCGGTGAGGCAGCGACTCACGATATACCATTTTTGGTGGAGGCCGGCATCAATCGCAATCGCGATGTGATCGTCATGAATCAGCGCGGAACGCTCTACGACGAGCCCGATCTCAACTGCCCGGAGCTCGACCGCTACTACGCGCAGCAAGTCGGCCTCGTCTACGACGCGCCGTCGACGGGGAAAATACAAGCCGCCGCCGCGGCGGCCTGCCGCCGGCGTCTCGTCGCGCAAGGCATCGATCTCAGCGCCTACAACACGACCGAAAACGAGGCCGACTTCGCCGATCTTCGCCGCGTGCTGGGCGTGCGGCAATGGAACGTCTACGGCTACTCGTACGGTACCGACCTCGCGCTCTCGCTGATGCGCGATCGCCCCGAAGGCATCCGCAGCGCGGTGATCGATTCGGTCGTTCCGCCGGATCTCGTCAACCTGCCGTGGACCTGGAGCAGCACTCGCGAGGGGATTGCGACGGTCTTTGGCGATTGTCAGGCACAGCCGGCTTGCGCCCGTACCTATCCCAGTCTGATGGCGACGTTTACGCAGCTCGTTCGGCGTTTGGAAGCGCACCCACTCGTTAAGTACGTCGTTCCGGCGCAGGGCGGCCGCGCGGTCAAAGTCGTCCTCGACGGCGGCGCGCTGCTCAACATGCTCGTGGCGAACCGTCCGAAAGCGCCGGATCTTCCCAAGGCGATCGGCGAGCTCGCGCGTGGCAACCCAACGACGTTTTTGCAGGTGCGAGCGGCCGGAGCCGAGGTCTCCGCCGTACCCGACCAGGCGCAGGGTATGACGCAGAGCTTCGTCTGCCGCGAGTGGGAACCGTACGGATCGCCGGCGGAGATTTTGCGCGCCGGAAAACAGGTCTTTCCCACACTCCCCGATTCGGTGCTGATCAACGCTGCGCAGCTGCCGTTCGAACACGAACTCTGCCAGGCTTGGAACGTTCCGCCGGGGCCGGCCTCGCAGCGCGTGCGGGTGCGCAGCAACATTCCCACCTTGGTCGTTTCGGGCGCGATCGATTCGAAGACGGGCGCGCAGTGGGGGCGGTACGCCGCAAGCACCTTGCCGAACTCAACCTACGTGCGCATCAAGGCCGTCGGGCATTGGGTGATCGTGCAGTCACCGTGCGCGCAGCAGATCTTCCAGTCGTTTCTCCAAAGCCCGCGTTCGCCCAAGACGGCGTGTGCCGCTACGCTTCAAGGAACAGGATTCAAGCTGTAAATGAAACCGTTGGTCTGGCTCGTTACGATCGCAGGTGCGCTGTCGGCAGCGAGTTTCGCCGCCCTGGTTGCGGCAAAAACGCCGGCCGGCGACGCCGTTTTCGCCTCCGCCCCGTGCCCCGCGATGCCGCAGCCGATCGCCGAGCTCAAACGGGCGCGCTGCGGGCGGCTCGTCGTTCCCGAGAACCGCCGCAGCGGGAGCAAAGGGACGATAACCCTGTCGGTGGCGATTCTCCCGGCGAGCTCGCCGAAGGCGAAAAGCGATCCGATCGTATGGCTTGCCGGCGGCCCGGGCGACGACGCAATCACCGAGATTCCGATGGCGTTGGCCGGGAAGCTCAACGCCGACCGCGAGGTGATCTTCATGTCGCAGCGCGGCACCTACGGCGCTCAGCCGCAACTGACGTGCGCGCCGGTCGATCGCTGGGCGGCCCAGACACTCGATATGCCGTACGATGCGGCGGCCACCGGAGCGGCGTTTTCTGCAGCGACGCTCGCGTGCCGGCGTGAAATGGCCGCGAAGACGCGCGACCTCGGCGCCTACAATACGTTGGAGAGCGCGGACGACGTCGAGGATCTGCGGACCGCGCTGCACATTGCGAAATGGAACGTCTACGGAATCTCCTACGGAACCGATCTCGCGTTGACGTACCTGCGAGAGCATCCCGGCGGCATTCGTTCGGTCGCGATCGACGGCGTCTTTCCGCCCTCGCTGGCCGGCGGAGCCGCGGCCTGGAAGAGCGCCGCCGAGGGAATCAACGCCGTGTTCAAGGCGTGCGGCCAACAAGCCGCGTGCCGTAAGCGTTACGGCGATATCGGCGCGACGTTCCGGCGGCTGGTCCTGCGCTACGAAGCCTCGCCGCAGACCGTCAAGGTGCAGGTGCCCGGGCACTCCGGCAAAGTAAGCGTCAAGCTCAGCGGCGGCATGCTCGTGCAATGGGCGGTATCGCCGGGGACGCACGTGGCCGCAAAACTGCCCGCATCTCTCGACGCGCTCGCGCACGGAGATCCCGGGCCAATCGCATCCACCTGGGCGGCACCGAAGCTCGATCCCGGCGGCGTCGGCGTGCTCGCCAACGGCTTGTTCTACGGCGTCTCCTGCGGCGAGTGGGTGCCCTACGAAACGCAGCAGAACGTTATCACTGCCGGCCGCCGCGCGTTTCCCACGTTTCCGCTTTCAATTCTGCAAAACGCGCCCAACCTTCCGTTTATGCGCCAGAACTGCAGCGTCTGGAACGTGCCGGCGGTGTCGTCGGTGGTGCGAGCGGTGACGCGCAGCACTATCCCGGCGCTGGTGATATCCGCGCAGTACGACGGCCAGACCGCGGCCTCGTTCGGAGCCTACGCGGCGCGAACGCTGCGCAACTCCACCGTCGTCACGATTCCCAACGTCGCGCACGTTGCCTTCGGCAGCCCGTCCGCTGCGGCCAACCAGTGCGCGTACGCCATCGCTGCCTCGTTCTTCGACATTTTAAACCGCGCCGATACCAGCTGCATCAAGCGGGTACCGGCGACGAGCTTCGTCCTCAAGTAAAGGAGTTTTGCGTATGTGCTTTTCCTGGAGAACGTCGCTGAGCGTTCTGATCCTGGTCGCGACACTCGGCGCCGCCGGAAGCGCGCGCGATCTGAGCGACTGGTTTTTTGGAGCGACCGCCGCGCCATTTGGGAGCTCGTGAAGTACGATCGTAAGCACGGTATCGGGCTCGCTGCGGCAAGCACCGGGCGCGGCGTGCGGATCGGATAGCGCATCCACTCCAAGCAAAAAGGTCGAGGATGCCGAATCGCTGATATTCGATCTGGGCAACGAGTACTAATCCCTTACCTTCGGAGGATCAATCATGCCGGCAACGATTAGTCTGGGCTCGACGGGCGACGACGTCAAACGGCTGCAGCGCGTTCTCGCGCGTCATCTTCTCTGGAATCCCTTCGGGCCGATCTCCGGGACGTTCGATGCAAGTTTGGAGACCGCCGTGAAGAGCTTTCAGCAGTCCAACGGCTTGACCGTCGACGGAATCGTCGGGCCCCAAACCTGGGCGGCGCTCCCGAGCTATCGCGAAGCCTCACCAAAACTGGCGCAAGGCTCGGAGGGTCCGGTCGTCGCGTGGCTGCAGAAGGCGCTCTCGGGCGCAGACGTCGCCGTGCAGTTCACGCCGTACGGCGGCGCGATCGACGGCCTCTTCGGCCCGGCGACGCAGACTGCGGTTCGTGCCCTGCAAACGTGGGCGAGTCTGCTCGCCGACGGCATCGCCGGCGACGACACCTGGTTCGTTTGGATGACGCCGGGTTCGGCGCAGCAATTGACGTTAGAAGGCGCCTGCGGGCTCACCAACGGTCTTTTATAGCCCGGCCGGGCACCGGTTCGGCGAGGCGATCCACTTCGGTCGAGGCGTAGAACTCGCCTAGGCTGGCGGCGACCGCCTGCCGAATCCGTCCTGCGCTAAAGGAGGCGTTGGAGATGACAGCTTTTTCGGTGTTATTGCGCGGCAAACTTTGCGTGTGCGCGATTCTAGCAGTCGCAGCCGGCTGTTCGGGTTCGCAAACCCAGACCAGCGCGCTGGTTCCGGGCGAATCGGGCGCGGCCGCGGCGCAGTTGAGCCGGCTCGGCGTCGGCTCCTCGATGGCAGACGATGTTGCCTCCAGCGACCTCCTCTACGTTGCCGATTCGAAAGATGACAGCGTGCGCGTCTATTCGTTTCCCGCGGGAAAGCTGCAGGGGAGGCTCGTCGACGTTCGGGCCGGCGCGCTCTGTTCGGGCCGAAATGGCGAGGTTGTCGCGCCGGCGGGCAGCGAGATCCTCAAGTACGCGCACGGCGGCACCCGCCCGATTGAGGAATTGCACGATCCGTTCGCGGGTTCCCAGCAGTTCTGCGCGCTGGATCCCCTCACCGGAGATCTAGCCGTCTCGGGAGGCTCCGCCGCTCGATCGGGAGTTGCGCTCTTCGCCGGGGCAAAGGGCGCCGCAACGATCTACGCCGCGCCGAGCAACGCCGTCTACGCCTCCCTCACCTACGACAACGACGGCAATCTCTTCGCCCAAACGAACTCCGGCAATCTCTTCGAGCTCGCCCGAAACGCCAAGCGATTCAAAGAGGTCGATTGGGGCGGGGTTCGGCCGCCGCGCGCCGGCGCGATCCGATGGGACGGCAAGTATCTTGCGATCGCAAGCGATGCAACGATCCTTCGCTACGCCGTCTCCGGCTATCGAGCTTCGCCGGCCGGCAAGACCGCGCTGGAAAGCGTCATCGGCGCGTCGTTTGAAATTTATCGGGGGAAGATCGTCGTCCCCGGCGCGCGCGGCGTGGCGCTCTTCGGGTACCCCGCCGGCGGCAGCCCCGACACTCTCATTAAGGATGCCGGCAACACCGGAGCCGTCACGCTCAGCCGAGGTTCGCGCTCCGAGTTTGCGATTACGACCTACCACTACGACAATCTGCGAACCGGATGGAACGATCACGAGACGACGTTGAAATACGGCAACGTCAACAGTAGTTCGTTCGGCCTGCTTCATACCGTGACGCTCGACGACCAAGTCGATGCCCAGCCGCTGCTGGTTCCGAACGTAACCACGACGCGCGGAGCGAAATCGGGCAGCGCGCACGACGTGGTCTACGTCGCGACCGAGAGCAACTCCATCTATGCGATCGACGCCTCGAGCGCGGCGGTCTTGTTTCAAACGAATTTGGGCGCCCCGGTCCCGTCGCCGCTGGGATGCAATAACAATGGGCCCAACGTCGGCATCGACGGAACGCCGGTCATCGATCGCGCCGCGGGTGTAATGTACGTGATCGCCTATACGCTGGAAAGAAAGGTGCCGACCTACCGCATCCACGAGCTCAGCCTCGCCGATCTCTCCGAGGTAACGCCGGCGGTCGCCGTCTCCGCGTCGCACGAGCTGACCGACGGCACGACGTACACCTTCAACGCGACCTACGAGCGGCAACGCCCCGGCTTGCTCGAAGCCGGCGGAAACGTATACGCCGCGTTCGGCAGTTTCTGCGACTTTTCCGCATCGCAGTCGCGCGGCTGGGTGCTCGGCTGGCAGGCTGGATCGCTTACGCCGTTCGCGGCGAACCGCTTGAACGATACGCTCGCTACGTCTCCCGACAGCTTCTTTTTATCGTCGGTGTGGATGTCGGGATTCGGCATTGCGGCCGATCCCACGGGCAACGTCTACTTCGTGACCGGGAACTCGGACTATTCGGGAAATACCTACACGGGCACCACCAACGTGCAAGAAAGCGTCGTCAAGGTTAGTTCCGATCTCACCCAGATGCTCAGCATCTTTACGCCTTCGAACGTCGGGATGCTCGACGCATACGATGCCGATTTGGGCTCGGGCGGCGTAATGCTGCTGCCGATCGGATCTTCGACCCCGCTTGCGGCGGCCGCCGGCAAGACCGGAACGATGTTTCTGCTCGATCAGAACAGCCTAGGCGGCTACGTTCCCAGCGGTCCGAACAACGACCTGGCCGAGGTCTCCGTCGGTGGATGCTGGTGCGGCCCGTCGTATTACGCCGTAAAGAAAACGCAGCAGCGCATCGTCGGCAGCGGCGGCAACAGCGTGACCCTCTGGCAGGTTAAGAGTAAACCCACGGTACGACTGACGTTGATGGGGTCGGCCACACTGCCAACCGGGCAGGATCCGGGATTCTTTACCTCTGTTTCGTCCAACAAGCGGGGACGCAACGCGATTATCTGGGCGCTGGCGCGTCCTCAGTCGGTTCCCGGGCCGCTGACGCTCGTGGCGCTGGCTGCGGAGTCCGCGCAGGGACGTTCGAAACTCACAACGCTGTATCAAGCTTCTGCCGGCTACTGGGCGGCGCAGAACGGAAACGCAAACGTCGTTCCCGTCGTCGCAAACGGCAAGGTTTACGTCGCGAGCTATCAGCAGCTCGAGATTTTCGGGCTCGGCGGTTCGGCCGCGAGCGCCGCGACGGGCCACGCAATTCCCGCTACGGCGTACCGCGGGGCTATCAAGACTCGCAACGAAGTCACGGGGACGCTCGTCAGAGTGGGTGGCTCCGAGATCATCCTACGCACGCGTACGGGCAAACTCGTTCGCGTAGACGTTGCGGCTGCGCTCAAAAATCAACGCGTCCAGGATCTCATCGCCGGCAGACCGTTCGACGTGCGCGGAACCTACGACGCCGCGGGCGTGATGCACGCCGTGACCGTCATACGCGCGAAGCCGTCTCCGGGGACGTGGCCTCTCGATCGATAACGGGCTACCCTTGCGCCACCGTACTCTTACGGCGGCCGTAGAAGAAGTAGAAGAGCAGTCCGGCCGCAAGCCAGATCGTAAACGCCAGCCAGACGAGCGGGAAGAAGCCCCAGACGAGCGGATTGCCGACGCGCAGAAAATAGATCAGGAAGAGCGCCGAGATCGCCGATAGTGCGGGGATGACGTACGGGCCGAACGGAAGCTTGAAGAGGCCTTTGAGTTCGGGGTGGCGCCTACGCAGCAGCGGCACCGCGGCGGAGACGAGAACGAACGCGGACAGCGTGCCCATATTGGTGACCGAGCCGAGGATGTCGATCGGGAAGAGCGCGCCGGCGGCCGCGATCAGAATCCCGAAGAATATCTGCGAAAACATCGGCGTCCGCCAGGTGGGGTGCAGGGCGGTGAACCGCCGCGGAATCAGTCCGTCGCGCGACATCGCGTAGAAAATGCGCGTCTGCGCGTACATCTGCACGAGCATCACCGTCGTCAGCCCGGCGATCGCGCCGAAGGAGACGATGACGCCGGCCCACGCCAAGCCGACGCTGTTCACCGCAAAGGCGACCGGGAACGCGACGTTGAGCGTGTAGAACGGCACCATGCCGTTGAGGATCGCCGAAACGACGATGTAGAGAACCGTGCAGACCGCCAAGCTGGCGATGATGCCGAACGGCAGGTCTCGAGCCGGGTTTCGCGCCTCTTCGGCGGTGGTCGAGACCGCGTCGAAGCCGATGTACGCGAAGAACATGAAGGCCGCGCCGCCCAGCGTTCCGGCCCAGCCGAATGGAAAATACCCGCCCTGCCCGGCGTGGGGACCCGCCGGCAGATGATAGTTCGCCGGGTTGACGTGGCCGATGCCGACCGCGATGAAAAACAAAACCACGAGGACTTTGATCGTGACGATGACGGTGTTGACCGCGCCCGACTCTCGGGTACCGCGAACCAAAAGGGCCGTGACCGCCAGGACGATCGCGGCTGCGGGGAGATTTGCAATTCCCGGGGTCGCATCCCAGTGGCTGTGCTGCCACACCTGCGGCAGGTTGAGGTTGAAGAGCGTCTTGAGGATGAACGTGAAGTAGCCCGACCAGCCGACGCTGACGGTCGCGGAACCCAACGCATACTCGAGCACCAGGCTCCAACCGATGATCCAGGCCAGGACTTCTCCGAGCGTCGCGTAGGTATACGTGTACGCACTGCCGGCAATGGGAATCTTGCTCGAGACCTCCGCATAGCACAGCGCGGCCAGCGTGCTGACGATGCCGGCGACGATGAACGAGATCGTAAGCGACGGCCCGGCGCGCGTCGCCGAAGCGACGCCGGTCAGCACGAAAATGCCCGTGCCGATGATGGCGCCGATCCCCATCGCCGTCAGCGACCACGGCCCGAGCGAGCGCTTCAAGCCGTGCCGTTCGTTCGAGCCCTCGGCCAGGATCGTCGAAAGCGGCTTGACGCGATCGAAGAGCATCAGCCGGTCTCTTCGGCGGACAAAGCCTCGCGTAGAATTTCGGCCTCCTCGCGGACGCACCGTTCGACAGCTCGCCGATCGCGAGCGTAGCACGCGTGCAGAAGATCTGCGTGCACTTTGCGGGTCGCCTCGATATAGGCGCGAAGCCGCTTCGCCTCGTTGCCGGGATCGGAGGCGAAGCGATAGCGGTGACCGCGGATGATGAATGCCATGTTCGGGCGGTTCGCGCACGCGTAAAGCATCGCGTGAAAATCCCCGTGCATGCCGCGCAGCTTGACGATGGCGGTTTCGGCATTCAGACGCTTGAGTGCGGCGGCTGCTCGGTCCAGCGTGTCGTTGCCGATCCGGCGCACCACGTACCGCATCAGAATCGGCTCGAGCGCTTCCCGGATCTCGAGCGATTCGCGCACGGTCGCAGGGGTGAGCAGGCTGGCAACGCGCGCGCGTTTGTGCGGTGCTTGAGAGACCAGGCCCTCGGCCTCGAGCTTGCGCAGGGCTTCGCGAACCGGCACGCGGCTGACGCCGAAGCGAGCCGCCAAGTGCACCTGGTTGAGGGCCTCCTCGGGGCGGGCGACGCCGCTGCGGATCTCTTCTCCCAAAACGCGGGCGATCGCCGAGACTGAGGTCTCCAGAGGTGCGGACATTATCGCAAAGTGTATGCACTTAGGCGAACTGCTCCTGCCTGTGGGTATACTATGAGAAGTGCAGTCGATAACGCCGGCCGATCTCGAGCAGCACCTTACCGAGGGCGGCGCGCCATTCTTGCTCGACGTGCGCGAGGTCGAAGAACTGGCCGATGGCGCGATCGCCGGATCCGTCAACATTCCGATGGGCGGCGTCGAGGAACGCCTCCGCGAGCTCCCGCGGGATCGCGACATCGTCGTGATCTGCCATCTCGGTGCCCGCAGCGCCTACGTCACGAAGCAGTTGAACGCGCTCGGTTTCGATCGCGCGATGAACCTGCGCGGCGGGATGGAGGCCTGGCTCGCCCGTCCCCCACGCCCAAACGGCTAGCGCTACGGTTTGGTCGTCCAGACCATGCTGGAGATCAGCCACCTTCCGCCGGCGTTGTGAAACGTGTACGTCATCGTTCCCGATTCGGCGAACGGCTTTGTGCCGGCGATTCCGGTAACCGTCAGCGCCTGCACCAAGTACGCATCGGTTGCGGACTGGCGGAACTCGCCGAGGCGGACGTTGACCGCCTTGACGTGCGCCATCTTCGCTTTCTGGGTGACGGCCTCGACGACGCGCCACCACGCGACCCCGGCGTCGGCGCCGCGCCACTCAAACGGCGGGTTTTCGTCGACGACGACCGCATCGCCGGTGAAGAGCCCGGCAAACGTCGCGGCGTCGTCCGCGTTCGTATTCGCAATGACGGTGTTGACGAGCTTGACGATCGGCGCCGGCGGCGGCTTCGGTGCCGCGCACGCCAGCGCGGGGGCGAGGGCGAGGAATAGAAAAGCGGCGATCGTTCGTAGGTTCACGGATCCTCCAGGCAACGGGTAGCTCTGTTGCGAGCGCTCTTCAATCGGGAGCCGGCGGCAGTCCTGTGCGGACCATGCGTCCGCCCGAAGGTCCGGCGGCTCGAGCGCAGCAAGGAAAGCCGATGGCGCCAGCTCTAGCCGCTCTCCTGACCCTGTACAAGGCGCACATGACCTGCGTCTTCCACGCGCACGATCAAGCCGCTCAGTCGTTTTTCTCCGATACCGCGGCGACCCCGGATGGCGGCCTTATTACGCAGCGTAACTATGCGAAGGGGTTCTCGGAGATCATCGCGATCGCGTACGATGAAGCGAAGCGTCAATACGTCCGGACGCAGCTCACGAGCGATGGGGCCGTTGCTGCCGCGACGGCGTCCGCGCCCGAAAAAGGCGTGTGGACCTGGGTGGTCCAGAGCCCGCACGTTCCCGGCCAGGCGAAGGCGATTCACTTCGGAACGGTCGACGGCAAGCTTCGCTATTGGTATGCCGGCGGCGCGTACACGCTTTGCACCTGAGAGGGCCAATCGCCGCGCCGCCGTAGAGAGTCCCTACAGGAGGGCTTGCATCATGCCGAAGTTTCTCGTTGAGGCGAAGTATACGGCCGGCGGTACGGAGGGTCTATTGAAAAGCAGCGCTTCGGCGCGGCGCAAAGCGGTTGAAGATCTGATGGCGTCGCTGGGCGGAAAGCTTGAGAGCTTCTACTTTTCCTTCGGCGGCACCGATGCGGTCATCATCGTCGATCTGCCGAGCAACGAAGTAGCGTTGAGCTGCGCGTTCGCGGTCCGCGCGTCGGGTATGGTACACAGCGCGACGACGCCGCTGATTACCGTCGAGGAAGCCGATCGGGCCGTCGAGCACCACGCCAAGTATCGGCCGCCCGGCGCATAGCGCGATTGGTTTCCATCGGGCACCGCGGCGGCCTACTGCAAACCTGCGAGCTGCTTGAGCGCTTCGGCTGCCGCGCTCGAGCGTGGACTGGCGGAAAGTTCGGCACCCAGCGCCGCGCGTGCCACCGCCGTGTTGCCCATCTTCAGCGCTAGTTCTGCCAGCGCCATGTGCGGCGAGTAATAGTAGAGCGTCGGCATCTCGACGCCGCCCGCGAGCCGATCGCCCCGAGTCGCTTCGGCCGAGGCTTGCGTCAAGAGCTTTAGCGCTGCGGCTTGGTCGTTTTCGTCCAGCGCGATCTGCGCCCGAACCAAGTGGCGCATCGAGTTCTCGATGGCAACGCGTGAAGGAAAGGCTGCGGGCGCCGCCGGCATCTCGGCGAGGGACGATCGTGCCTTGGATACGTTGCCGAGCTTTGCATATGCAAGAGCTCGGGTAAACGATTGCGTTAATGCGGCGCTTCCTTTCGGAAACGACGTGTCGAGCACGCCTTGCCAGTCTCTGGCCGCGACGAGCGATCGAGCCATCAGCGTCGGGTCGCCGGCGCGTCGCGCAACGGCGACGGCTTCGGTCTGCTGCCCGGTCTGCGTCATCGCGTAGAGCAAGAACGAAACGTTGTGGCGGTGATAGTAGCGCGGTCCGCTATAGTAACCCGGGTGGCAGCAATCGAACGCGGCGTAGTCCATCTCGACCGAACGCTGACCGACGTCGAAGGCTTCGCGATACATTCCCACGTCGAAAAAAGTATGCCCGGGCATGTGCGTCAGATGCGAGTCTTCAGAAGGGAAGTCAAACGCGGCGAGCTGAGTTGCCGCCGCAACCGCCGCCGGCGATTGACCGGCGAACTGCGCCGCGTGAATGTAGAAGTGAAGCAGCCCGATGCCTTTGGGAAACTTTAACAGGCTTGCCTGAAAGTACGGCAGGAGCACCGCAACGCCGTTGATGTATGCCGCGCGCCGGGCCGCGCTCCACCCTTCCCGATTGAGCGTCACGTCGCCAACGGCGGCATAGAGCGCCGCTTCGGCGTACAGCGCGGCGGCGTCGGGATCGTCGGGATAGGCCGCGGCGATGCGCTTCAGCGAGTCTCGGTAGTTCGAAAGGAGCGCATCCGGCGTGGCTTTCGTCTTGTCGTCAAAGCGCGCGGCCGCAGCGTCGATGAAGCGCCGGTCTTCGGCGGACGCGTTCGCCTCGAGGTTCTTCGCGCGCTCGATCGCCTCTTGGGCTTGTGCTTGGCGGCCGTCGGTTGCGGGAACGTTTAAGTTCGGCGCATTGCTCAGCGCGATGCCCCAGTACGCCATCGCCATCGTTGGATCGAGATCGGCCGCCGTGTAGAACTCGTGCTCTGCCGCCTCCGGATTGTAGGCGTAGTAGTCCAGCAAGCCGCGATCGAACGCGGCCTGCGCGGCGGCGTTCGAAGAGACGGCGTGGTGAACCAGCGGCGACGGCGGGGTGCCGGATGGCGCCGGCTGCGCGTTTGCCGCGGCCGCTGCGCCAAAGAAAAGGCCAAGCAATACGAGCGTTTTCATATCAGGCAAAGGCTTTGGGCGCGAGGAGGCCGCACCCTTTCGGCGAGCGGCCGTACCGCGCAGGTCGGAGCGGGCGCGAAAGCTGCTTGAACGAATCGCCCAAACATGCAGATGAAACGCGGAGCGTTCTTACAGGCGGCCTGGGCGCCGTTGCTCGCGCCGGCCGCCGTACGGGCGGCGGACCCATCCGCGGCGCAGACCGCGCGAGGCACTCGCCAAACTGACGCTTTTTCGGCAAACGACGTACGCGCAGTGATCGCGGCGAAGCAAAAAATCGTTGCTGCACGAGGAATCGAAGAGCTGCAGGCTCTCGACGTCAACGGCTGCACGCAGTGGCTTTCGATCCGCGGCCGCGATCGTCGCAACCCGGTGCTGCTGTATCTGCACGGAGGTCCGGGTTCGCCGACGATGCCGGAGGCATGGACTTTTGCGCAGCCGTGGGAGGATTATTTCACCGTCGTTCAGTGGGACCAGCGCGGCGCCGGGAAGACTTACGCTTCGAACGACCCGCAGGCGATCGCGCCGACGATGACGGCGCAACGGATGATCGCCGACGCGCAATACATCGTAGCGTACCTGCTCGAACGCCTCAATAAGCGCAAGCTCTTTGCTTTGGGCCACTCTTGGGGTTCGTTTCTGGGCATGGAGCTGGCACGCCGAAATCCCGGCCAACTGCACGCCTATGTCGGCACCGGGCAGATGATCGACACGCAGCGCTCCGAGGCGGAAGGCTACGAGTTCGCGCTGGCCCAAGCGCGCGCGCAGCGAAATGCGAAGGCGGTGCGCGAACTGGAAGCGCTCGCGCCCTACCCCGGGCCGCTGGGAACGCTGACGGTCGATCGTATCGGTGCGCAGCGCACCTGGGTGATCTACTACGGCGGCTTGACGTACCGCCGGCGGAGCTTCGACTACGACGCGGACTGCTGGAAGTTTTCGCCCGAATACGCGGATCGGGACGTCAGGCTCATCGATAAGGGGAGCCTGTTCTCGCTGACGCATTTGCTCGGGGTAGTCGAGCGCACGAACTTCGAAGCGGTCGGCGAACTAAAATGCCCGCTCTTTATTTTTCAGGGAAAGCACGATTACGAAACGTCGTGGTCGGTCGTACATCGATGGTTCGCCCGAGTTCGCGCGCCGCACAAGAGATTTGTGACGTTTTTGGAATCCGCGCACATGGGCATGCTCGAACAGCCTGGAGAGTATCTTCGTGAACTCGTCAACCTGGTTCGGCCGATCGCGCTCGAACGGGGCGACGGCGCGCCGCCGGGCGTGGCGCTTTCCTAGCGGCGATCGTGCCGGAGGAGACGACGACCCGATTCCTTACCGACCTGACGGCCGCGCTCGTCGCTGCGAGCATTCTCGGCGGACTGGCGCGCCGGTTCGGCATCACGCCGATTCTCGGATACGTGATTGCGGGGATCGCGATCGGGCCATTTGCCCTCGGCAATCCGGCGAGCACGGGATCGCTCGGGGGCCTGAGCGAGCTGGGGTTGATCCTGCTGCTCTTCAGCTTGGGTTTGGATTTCTCGATCAGCGAACTCAGCGCGGTCGGCCCAATTCCGATGATCGGAAACGTCGTGCTGATGCTCTTGTTCAGCGTGGCCGCCTCGGGCCTCGGACGGCTCTTCGGCTTCGTTCACCCGATCACGTTCGGTTTGACGTTCGCTCTTTCGAGCACCGCGATCGGTGTCGCGCTGCTCAAGATTCTCGGGCTGCTCGACAAGCGGCCAGGACACGCCGCGGTCGCGCTGCTGGTCGCACAAGATCTCATCGCCGTGTTGATCCTCGTCGTAACGATCAGCCCGGCGGCGGAACTGACGCCCGCCGGCATCGTGCTCCCTTTGCTGAAGGCGGCGCTCTTCGTGGTCGTCGCCCTCGTCGTCGGCGGAACGCTCTTGCGGCGGGTCGTGATTGCATTTTTGCGCCGCGCGCCGGCCGGGGCGATGATCGCGTTTTGCACGGCCGTCGCCCTCGCCGCCGCGTGGCTCGGGCACGTCGCCGGACTCTCGTTTGAGTTCGGAGCCTTCATCGCCGGCGCGGTGATCTCCGAAGCCGCCGGAAGCCGAATGGTCGAGTCGATAGTCGCACCTTTCCGCGAGTTTTTCATCCTGGTTTTCTTCGTCTCGATCGGAACGTTCGTCGACGTGCGGGCCGTCGCGCTGCATTGGCCCGCGATCCTGGTCGCCGGAGCGGCGTTCGCGTTGCTGCGCGTCGGTGGTTGGAGCCTTCTGAGCCGCCTCGTCCGTCAGCCGCTCGGCACGTCGATCGCGCTCGGCATTGCACTGCTGCCGCTCGGCGAGTTCAACGTCGTCCTCGCGAAGGCCAGCCTCGCTGCGAAGCGCTTGGATTCCGCCGAGTACACGACCGCCATCGGGGTCACGCTGTTTACGATTCTCTTTGCGGCGATTGCGACGCGGCTCTGGGGCACTCGTTTGCGCGCCCTCGATACGAACGGCCAGGCGGAAGTGCGGCCCTTCGAAGGAGCGCCCGACGTGCTCATCCTCGGATACGGACGAGTCGGCCGAACCGTGGGCTCGATCTGCAAACACGCCGGCATCTCGTTCGCGGTGATCGAGACCGACGTCGACCTAGTGCACCTCGCGCTGCGCGATGGAGCCCACGCCCAGTACGGCGACGGAGCGGACCCGCGCGTCGTCGAGCGCGCGATGGTGCCCTCGATACGCGCCGTCCTTTCGACGATTCCCGACAGCGCCGCAAACGCTGCCCTCGCCCGCCGGCTTTCGCACCAGAGCAGCGCGCGCATCATCGCCCGCGCGCAGCGCGTTCGCGACGTTCGTACCTTACGCGACGCCGGCGCTCACGACGTTTTGGTACCGGAAGCAGAGGGCGCGTATCGGTTTGCCGAGACGGTGCTGGGCGAGTTGGGCTTGCCGCAGGAGCGCATCGCGGCGGCCGTGCTCGACGACCGCTCGCGCTTATCGTAGGAGCCTGACGGCTCCTAGAGGGTCGCGAAGAGAAGCGGTTCGGGCGGTTCGATCGCGCCCTCGAGCTCGAGCAGCGCGCGCTTGAGCGGCAGGCCTCCGCCATAGCCGGTTAAGCTGCCGTCCGAGCCGATGACGCGATGGCATGGGATGACGATCGGAATGGGATTCGAGCCGTTTGCCCGGCCGACCGCACGGGCACCGTTGGAGAGCCCGAGCTCGACGGCGATCGCTCCGTACGAAGTCGTCACGCCGTACGGCACGTCCAGCAATTTTGCCCAGACCTGCTGCTCGAACGGCGAGCCGGCAGGTTTCAACGGCAAGTCGAACGTGCGGCGCGTTCCCCCGAAGTACTCACGCAGCTGCTCGCACGCGATCTGCATTCCGCGCGCAGCGGCCGCCGGCGGTGCGGTCGCCGGTGCTGAGGGTTTACGGTTCGGAAGCAGAATCCCGACCAAATCGCCCTCGTCGTTGACCGTCAGCTGCAGCGTTCCCACCGTGGTGTCGAGCGTCGAGCGAAAGAGTGCGGGGGCCATGCTGCGTAAGACGCGCGCATCATGTTTGGGGTTGCGAGCGGCCGCCCGTTCGTTCAATCCGTCACATTTCGGCCGGACGCTCCGTCATCACTGCGAAACACATCGTCGAAAAGGGAGGATCATTTCGTGGAACAAGTTGACCGCCGGCTCGTAATCGCCTATCCCGTTGCCGACCTCGCGCGTGCGAAAGCCCTCTTCAGCGTGCTGCTCGGCACCGAACCCTACGCCGATTCAAACTATTACGTCGGCTTTCGCCTCGGTGCGATCGAGGTTGGTTTGGCCCCGCAGCGCGGCGAAAAGACGCAGGACGGACCGATCGCCTACTGGGCGGTCGGCGATATCAACGAGCGCCTGCAGCGCCTGCTGGATTCCGGCGCTTCTCCCGTGCAGGAGGTCAAAGATGTCGGCGGCGGCGCATTGACGGCAATGGTGAGAGACGCCGACGGAAATATTTTAGGGATGGTGGGTTAGCGAACGGAGGCTGCCGCCGGAGATCAGGGCAGCGTGCGAAAACGCGCGACCATGCCTTGCTCTAAGTGGATATTGAGGTGGCAGTGGTAGAGCCACACGCCCGGGTCGTCGGGAAGCATGTCGGCGACGATCATCCCCATCGGACCGAGTTCCGCCGTATCGGTCCGCATGCCGTTGATGACGACGGTTTCCCCGTGCCAGTGCGGCGCGTGAAAGTCGAAGTCGCTCATCGTCGCCATCACGTACCAGCGCGTTCGCTCGCCGACGCGTACGTCGATCAGCGGCATGTTCCCGAAGACGTAGCCGTTGATCGAGAACATTTGGTTGTCGTCGACGAAGCCTTGCTTTTCGGGTTTGACGCCGCGCGGATTGATCGCGGGATCGGCGAGGTTCTCTTTGAAGAGCCGGCTTGGGCTTTCGTCAATCTGCGCGAAGGCGGTAAAGACTTCGCGGTCGACGTCGCTCGGCGAGCCGTCGGGCTTCGCGGCTCCGCGGCGCGTGACGACGATCGGTCCGACCAGGCCGGTGTTGACGTCGCGCAGCTCGTCGGTGTGTGAGTGATACATCCACAGGATCGAGCTCTGATCCATTGGCCCTGGTCCGGAGCGTTCCGGCACGTCGAAATGATAGGTGTAGGTTGCGCCCGGCGCAACGGCATCGCCGGGCTTTTCGCTCGATCCGCTGCCGTCGCGGTACGGCGCGCCTTCTGAGGTTTTCAGGTAGCGCAAGCCGTGCACGTGGAAGCTCAACGGCAGGCGTGAGTTGTTCTTGAATACCACGACGACCGAGTCGCCGACTGCAGCACGGATCGGCGGCCCGAGCGTTCCCATGTATGCCTCGTTTTGCGGGCGCGATTGGGCCGTGCGGAACGTCGCGTCCGTGTAGCCGTGGTAGACGATCTTGCGATAGGCGAAACCGAGCTGAAACGGCGCGGGCCGCAGCGGCGCACCGGTGAGGGCGTTCGCCCCGCTCGGCGCATAGTTCCAGACGATTTCGTCGGCGGCAATATAGTACGTGCGTTCTGCCGCCAGCGCCGGGACGGTACAGAGCAGCACGAAGGCGATCGTTCGCAGCATGTAATTCACTCCGTAGCAGCGGGAGAAGCGGCGAGGCAAGCGGCGATGAAGTCCGCGACCTCACGCGTCTCCGTAACGAAGAGGCGCTTTCCGGTATTCACTTCGTGGATGGAGCCGCGCCATTGCGCGTCGGCGGCTTCGCCGGCCGCCCACATCCGAACCAGGAACGTCGCGTCTCGCCGTTTTGAGTTCACCGTGCCAGCCTAAGGGGGTGCCGTGCCGCCGGCGTGCCGAAGCCGCTACGGGTGAACGACGCCCGCGCGAGTGCCGGTGGGCTCGAGGTGCGGCTGTTCGGCGAGCCTGACGTTCGCTACGCCGGCGCTTCCTTGAAGTTTGCGAAGCGGCCGGTGACGCTCGCCATGATGGCGCTGTTGCTCTTGAAGCGGGGGCGTCCGCTCGCGCGCGAGTCGCTGGCTTTCACCCTCTTTCCCGACAGCGACGAAGAGAACGCGCTCGCGGAGCTTCGCCGCTACGTCTATTTAGCGAATAAGGCGCTGCCGGCGGCGCAAAGCGAAGCCTGGATCGTCGGCGACGGCGAAACGATCCGCTGGAACGATTCGAACCCGGCCTTCGTCGACGTCGTCGAGTTCGAACGTCTCGCGGGCGAATCCCAGACGCAGCACCTCGCCGTCGAGCTCTACGCGGGTGATCTTCTCGAAAACGTCTACGACGATTGGGTTCTCGGCGAGCGAGAGCGGCTGCGCGCGAAGTACTTCAACCTGCTCGACGAGCTGATCGACCGCAGCCGGGCCGAACGCAACTTCCCGGCCGCCGTCGCGCACGCGCGGCGCGTGCTCTCGGCGGATCCCTGGCGAGAGGATGTTTTGCGTTCGCTCGTGGCCGTTCGCTACGAGTCCGGAGACACGGCCGGCGCGCTTGCCGAATACGATCGATTCGCCAAGCGCCTGCGCCAGGAGCTGGCGATTGTGCCGATGCCGGAAACGATCGCGTTGCGGCAATCGATCCTTCGTCAAGAGACGGTGCCCGGCGCGCTGGCGCCGAGGGCTTCGGCCGCCGGCGGCGATCCGGCGCGGCGAGCGAGCTCGATCCTGCCGTTTGTCGGACGTGAGAAAGAGCTGGGCCAACTCTACAACGCCTGGGGCCGCGCGGCGCGCGGCAGCGCCGGCCTGGTCTTGCTGGCGGGCGAGGCCGGAATCGGCAAGACGCGGCTGACCGCGGAGCTTGCGCGCACCGTGCAAGCCGAAGGCGGCCGCGTCTTTGTCGGAACGACCGCATCGCCGGAGTCGACGCCATATCAGGCGATCGTCGAGGCGCTGCGCTCCGGCCTTCCGCTGCTGCTGGCGCGGAAGATCTCTCCCGAGCGCCGGACGGTGCTGTCGCCGCTCCTCCCCGAGCTGCACGATCCCGATGCTCCCGGCGCGATCTTTTCCGAGAGCTCGCCTGAGCGCGACACCGCACGCATCTACGCAGCGCTATCGTTTGCGGTGCGCGGGCTCGCTTCACCGCGGCCGCTGCTCTTGATCTTGGAAGATCTCCACTGGGCCGGCTCGGCGACCATCGAGGCGCTCGGCGCGATTTTTCGCGACGCGGCGCGGCTGCCGATCCTGATCGTCGTAACGTTCCGCGCCGAAGAAGTCTCGGTATCCCATCCGTTGCGGGTGCTCGAGCGTTCGCTGCGGCCACACTACAAAATCGAGGAACTGGAGCTCGAACGCTTCGCCGAAGCCGACGTTCGCGATCTCCTCGAACGAATGGAGGGACTGCGGGAGAAGGGCGACGACGTTGCTCGAGCGCTCTACGTGCAGAGCGAAGGCAACGCGCTCTTTCTCGAAGGCGCGATCGACGTATTGCTCGAGAATCGCGCCGCGGCCGTCGAGTCTTCGACGCTCTCCGGGATGATCGGGAAACGAGTCGCGCGGCTTGGGGACGACGCGCGAGCCGTCGCCGAGATCGCGGCCGTCGCCGGTTCGGGGTGCAGCGTCCTCTTGATACGGGAGGTCTCGAATCTCTCGAGCAGCGCGCTCGCGCGCGGCATCGACGAACTGCTCGATCGCCGCGTCTTTCGCGAAGCGGGCGCGAGGAGCGGCTACGATTACGTCTTCAGCCACCACCTCATCGCCGGCGCGATCTATTCCGAGATCGAGCCGGCCTTCAAACGGCAGCGTCATTTTCGCATCGCGGAGTGTCTCGAGGCGATCTTCGAGTCGGATGGCTCGGCTTCGCCTCGCGAGATCGCGCGACAGTACGAGCTTGCCGGATCCCACGACCGTGCCGGTGAGTGGTATCTCGCGGCCGCGCGCAGCGCGGCCGTCGTCCACGCGCACGGCGACGTTATCGAGCTCGCGAGTCGAGCGCTCGAGAACGCGTCCTCCCTCGATCTGCGCAGAGCGGTGCTGGAGGTACGCGAACTCGCTCGCAACCGGCGCGGCGATCGCGAAGGACAGCGCGAAGACATCGAGTCGCTCGACGATTTGGCCGGCGGCGATACTCGCGCGGCGTTCGACGTTGCGCTCCGCCGAGCGCTGCTGGCGCGGGCGCTCGGCGACGCGAATGAAGAAGGGCGGCTCATCGCGCGGCTCGCGAAGCTGGCCGATGCGCTCGGCGACCTCGAACGCGCGCAAGCGCTCACGCAGCGCGCAACGCACGCGGGCCTTTGCAGCCGCTCGGCGGAGGGCCTCGAGCCGGCGCGGCTGGCGCTGGCGATCTACGAGCGGATCGGCGATCTGCAGGGGCAGCTCGAATGTCTGCAGCTGCTCGTCGAGTTTTCGATCAATATCGGCGAGTTGAGCGAGTCGCACCGTTATCTGTCGCTGATCGGAACGCGCGCCGCCAGTCTTACCGACCAGACGTTCGAAGCGCGCGCGCTGGCCTCTGCCGGGCGCGCCGCGCTGCTGCGCCAGGACTACCGGGAGTGCTTTTCGCTGACGGAGCGGGCGCTGCAGCTCAATCTCGCGCTCAACGACCGCGAAGGCGAGGCCGGTTCTCGCGGCCGGCTGGCCGTGACCGCCGCGTGGCTTGGCAATTATACCTACGCGCTGCGCGAGTTCGACGAAGCCGTGGCGATCTACGAGTCCTTGGAGCACAAGCGCGGTTTGGCGGCGTCGTACACCAATCGAACGATGCTGCTGATGCGCGTCGGGCTCTTTGCCGAAGCCTTGCGTTCGATCGAACGCTCGAACGAGCTCTTCGACGTCGTTCAAGAAAAGCGTACGATCGCGGCCAACCAGGTCAATGCGAGCTTCGCCAACACTCAGCTTGGAAACGCGGCCGCAGCGAAGGCCTTTGCTTCGTCGGCGCTGCGGATCACGCGCGAGATCGCGTACCCCGTCTTCGAGGCCGCCGCCCTCGCGAATCTCGGAAACGCGGAGCGCGCGCTCGGCGAGCTCGATGCCGCGATCGGACACATGGAAGAAGGCGTCGCGATTCGCCGCTCCGTTCAGGAGCCGCGCGACTTCGTCGACGATCTCGCCGATCTTACGCTTGCGTATCTTGCAGCCGGGAGAGCCGGCGACGCCGGTGCCGCCGCGCGAGAACTCTTCGCCATTGGGAAGGCTTCATTCGAGGGTGCGTTTTGGCCGCAGTACGCGTGGTGGGCAACGGCTGCGGGCCTAGCCGCCGGCGGCGCCGAGAGCGAGGCGCGGATGGCGCGCGAGCGCGCTCACGCGGAGCTGGCGGATTTTGCTGCGCGGATTGCCGACGAACGAATCCGCACGGCATTCCTGAACGTGCGGGTCAACCGCACGATCGCCTCAAGCGATTGACTTCGCGGGCATCGGCGAGCCCTACGAGCGACGCGAGATCAATCTCGCGAGACTCCGAACGATGCCGCCGGCGGCGATTCGCGCGATCGTTAGCGGATGGGCGACGATCGTCGCCAAACGACCCGCAAACGTCTCCGGTTCGTGAAAAACGCCGAGCTGCTTGAGCACCGTTGCGCGATCGTAGTAGACTCGTTCGCCGGTTAGGCAATCCTGGGCATCGAACGTAAAGACGGCGCACAGCGGTATCGCGACGGTGCGGCCGGTTGCGGGAAGCCCGCGCCACGTTCCGCGGTGAGTGCCGCGGATCGCGACCTCGAGAATTACATGCTCCGGCGTGACGTATTCGTGCCGCACGTCGATAAGGAGGTCCGGGACGCTGCGCAGCAGCCCTTCGTAGTAGGATCGCACCTCGTCGAGCCCCGCGTAGTGTTCGTCCCAGGCCGCGTCCTCGTAGCCGGCGGATTCCCCGAACGTCTGCACGATCGCCCCGAGGTCGTGGGCGTTCTCACAGCGGACGTGTTCGCGCACCGCGGCGAGGCGAGCCGCCATCCGCTGGCCGAGCGCCGCCGAATCTGACACGCCGGAAGGCTTTCGCAGCAGGGCCGGCCGGACCATGTGCCCGAGGTCACGGGCTTTGAACCGAAAGCCCCTGTCTGCGTTCCGCTCGCTGCGTATAGAATTGGGCATGGGCTTCACTCGGGGCCTCATCATGGCTGGGGGCAGGTCGCAACGAATGCGCGCCGTCGCGGGCACGCCCCATAAGGCCCTCGCGCGGATTCGCGGCGTCACGCTTTTGGAGTGGAACGTCCGTTTGCTCATGCGCAACGGTTTCCACGATATCGTCGTCGCCGTGAGCGAGAACGAGCCCGAAATCTCGGAGTTCGTGGCAGCCTCGGTTGGGCCGCGGGCCGCCCTCAACGGCGCGAGCGTCGAACTGTTCGTCGAAGAGACGCCCCTGGGAAATATTGGCGCGGCACGCGAGATCGTCGGTGAGGCCGACAACGTGCTGATGCTCTACGTCGACAACCTTGCCTCGATCGATCCGCGACGCCTCGTCGAGTACCACGAACTCGAAGGCTTTGCGATGACGATCGCGACCCATCGTGAAGCGTTTCAAATCCCGTTCGGCCGTTTGGCGATCGACGGCAATCGGATCCGCGAGTACGCCGAGAAGCCGGCCCTCACCGTGCAGGTCTCCAGCGGTACCTGCGTGTTGTCGAGGCGGGCCTGCGCCGCGATTCCCGCCGGGCGGCTTGTCGGGGCGAGCGACCTTTTTGCCGTGCTGACGGCAAATGGCGAATCGGTTGGTGCGTTTACCCACAACGAGCCCTGGATCGACATCAACGACGTGCAGGCGCTGCATCGCGCGCGCGATCTCGTCGAGTCGCGGCAATCCGAGTTTTTTGGCCTGACCCTCCCGTGAACCGGCTGCGCGTCCTCTCGGTAATCAATTCCCTCTACTTCGGCGGCGCCGAGTGCCGCTTACTGAGCCTATCGAAAAGCATCGATCGCGAACGTTTCGATCAGCGAGTGCTCACGCTCAAGGTGCCCGACGCGCAGCGCGAACGCAGCCTCGGCAGCCTGCGCCCCCACTTTGCGGCGGCGGGCATTGCCATCGACGACCTCGGCGAGGAAGCCCCGGAACTCGGCAGCGCGCACGGTAACGCCGTAAAGGTGGCGCGCTCCGTTGCTCGTCTGACGCGAACGCTCGCCAAGCTGCGCAGCTACATTCGGGAGAACCGGATCGACGTCGTCGATACGCACACCGGTACTGCAAATCAGATCGGGATCGCCGCCGCGGTTTTGTCGAACCGCCCCGTCGTCGCCACCACCTACGGTTTGGAAGTCTTTCGCCCGCTCTGGGTGTGGCGCGGCTCCGAGTCGGTAATGTTCACCGCGGCCTCGGCGATCGTCACCGACTCCGAAGCGGTGGCGGAGCTGGTTCGCCGCAAGCTGTTCCGGCACCGGAGCGTCGCCGTCATTCCCAATGGGATCTCGCCGCCGCAGACGCAGCACAGCCGCGAAGAGATGCACGCGCGATTCGGCATTCCGCTCGACCCAAAGGTCCGCGTGATCGGACAAGTCGCGTCGCTCACCCCGCGCAAGGGTCACCTGGTCTTGCTCGATGCGGCGCAGCGCTTGACCAGAGCCGATCCAAACCTTCATTTTCTGATCTGCGGCTACGCCCGCGGGTGGTTCGATTACGAACGGGCCCTGCACGCGCGCACCGCCGAGCTCGGTCTGCGCGGGCGCGTGCATTTCGTCGAATATCCGGGTCCCGTGGGGGATGTTTATCGAGGCATCGACGTGCAGGTGCACGCCTCGACGCAGGAGTCATTGCCGCAGGCGATCATCGAGGGCATGGCGCTCGGGAAGCCGGCCGTGGTAACCGCGATCGCCGGCATTCCAACGATGGTCTGCCATGGAGAATCGGGACTCGTCGTTCCGCCGGACGATGCTGCCGCGCTGGCAAACGCACTTGCACGCCTGCTGCAAGACGCCGCGCTCGCAGCGAGGCTCGGTGAGACGGCGCGGCAACGCTACCTCGCAAATTATACCGACGTGCAGATGGCACGCCGCCTCGAAGCGATATTCGCCGGCGTCGCCGCGCCGGCGGCTGCATGAAGCGGGCCTTGGTTACCGGCGCGCAAGGATTCGCCGGAAGATATCTCGTCGCCGAACTGCTCGCTGCGGATCCGCACCTCGAGATTGCCGGCCTCGGGCGCTCGCCGGATCGCCGCACGTTCACGCACCAAGTGACGCTGGCCGGCGAGCGCGTTTGGGCTCCGCTCCCCGCCGGACTCGCGGCCGCGGCGAGCGACGTACGCTACCGCTACTATCAGGCGGATATCCGCGACCGTGCGGCGCTTGAGACGATCTTGCGTGAGTTTCGGCCCGACTGGATCTTCCACTTGGCATCCGGCTTGCGTGACGACCCGCCGAGTCACTTGTTCGGTACGAACGTCGAGGGAGCCATCGACTTTTTGGAGGCCGTCGGCGACGCGGCCCCGCAGGTAGATCGAATCGTCGTCGGCTCGAGCGGATCGGTTTACGGCCGGCCGGCGGTGCTCCCGCTGGCTGAAGACGCGCCGTGCGAGCCCTGCGATTACTACGCCGTCAGCAAGCTCGCCCAAGAACACGCCGTGCGTATCGTGGCAGCGCAGCGCGGATTGCCGGTCGTCGTTGCGCGGATCTTCAACATCGTCGGCGCGGGACAAGACGAGCGTCACGTTGCGGGACGGTTTGCCTCGCAGATCGCCGCGATCGGTGCCGGTGCCGCGCCGGCCCGGCTCGAGGTCGGCGACCTCTCCACGGCTCGAGATTTTATCGACGTGCGCGACGTAGCACGCGCGCTCGCGATCCTCGCCCGCGAGCCCCGGATACGTGGAACGTATAACGTGGCCGGCGGCGTCGCAACGCCGATCGGCGAGATCTTGGAAGCTCTGCTCGACGCAGCGCAGCTGCGCGCGATGGTGACGGTCGAGCGAACCTATTCGCGAGCCTCGGATATGCCGCGCGCCTTCGCGAGCATCGAGCGGCTGCGTGCCGCCGGCTACGCACCGGCCGTTTCATTGTGGGAGAGCCTTACTAACGTTCTCGATTACTATCGGCGAAATCTCGTAACGGCAGCAGCGGTCTAGGCGGCCTCCTGGAGGTTCACCCTAAACCGCCGCGAGCAGGTCGGCGCTCAGCGCGTCGACGTCGACGCCGCGACCCTCCAGCCACGGGTGCTCTGCAAGAACGTTGGCGCAGTCGCCTATCCGATCGGCGAGCACCGCACGTGCCGCCAGACGCTCGTACCGTACGAAATGCTCGAGCGTCTGTAGGAGCCGCGGGGCGAGATTCGTGCGTCTCTCCAAGCGCCTTCGAGTTCCGTCTTCGAAAACGAAAGGCTGCTCGAGGACGTCCTCGGCCGCCAAAAACGGCAGAAAGCCCTCGTTGCGCCGCGAGAGAAAGAACGTCGTCGAAGCCGGCAGCCCCGCGAGCGCTCCGACGTAGGGAGCGACCGCATCCGAATACCACGGAGTCGGCCGGCGCGCAAGCGCCTCGACGATCTCCTCGCGACCGGCCGAGGCGAACGTCGTCATCGCCGCCTGCTGGATCGAGCGCAGCTCGGTCGCGCGCGGCGGCTGGGTGCGCTGGCGGCGCAGAGTAACGTCGGGTTCGTAGTGCAGGCTGAGATATTTTAGAGGAATCGCGTTGGTGGAGCGAATCAGCCCGCTCGTCGGAAAGGAAGCCTCGCCGCACGTTGCAGCGTATTGTGCGACCAGATTCGTGCCGTCGGCCGATACCTCGTCGAACCACCCAAGGTGATTGACGCCGGCGTAGCTGAAGGTTACGCGTGCAACGGGAACGCGCAGCGACGCGCAGGCCGCGCACAGCGTGACCCACGGCAGCTCGCAGATGCCCACGACGTCGAGCGAGGGAAAGGCCGAGGTCGCGCATCTCACGAGCAGGCTCAACGGCGCGGTCATCAGCAGAATCTTTGCTCGAGGGCAGCGCACGTGGATCTCTTCGAGCGCCCGCGACAGTTGCGGCCACGACCGCCATGCTGCCGCAAAGCCTCCCGGCCCGAGCCCTTCGTCGCCGCACAGGCCGTGGCGCAGCGGAAAGGACTCGTCGCGCGCGCGAGCGTCGTAGCCGCCGTATCGCGCCTGCAGAATCACGATGTCGGTACCCGGCAAGTCTGCAAAATCCGTCGCGCTCCGCGAAGTAACGTGTCCGCTCGAAAGCATATCGATGGCGCGCCGTACCGCGGTAAGACGATCTTCCGAGCGGCCGATCAGCGTAACGTCGAGCTCGGGCGCGAGCGAGCGCAGCTCGGGCGTCATGAAAAGCGCTGGAGTGCTCGCCGCGCTGCCCCCGACAATTGCGATCTTCAACGAACGGGCTCGCATTGCGCGCGGTAAAAGGCGGCCGCGCCGGCCAGGCAGACGTCTTCGATTTCGTCGTAAATGGTAAGGCTGCCGGTGCCGAAGAGCGGGAATGCTTGCGAGCCCATCAGTTCGACGAGCTGCGCGGCGAGCACGTCGTGATAGACCGGGCCGAGCCGCTGGGCGAAACCTCCGATCGCGACGATGCGATCGAGGCCGGCCGCGGCGACGAGCGAGCAGAGGACTCGAGCCAGCGGGTACGCCGCGGCGCGAATTATTGAGAGCGCCCACGCGTCGCCGGCGAGCGCCGCGGGTATGAGGTGTTCCTCGTTAGTGATATCGTCGGGCCCGGCGCCATCGTGTCGCGCGATACGCGAGCTCGCGAAGGCCGCGGGTTCCGCGCGCGCCGTGCGCCGCGCCAGCCGCTGCGTGCCGCGCCCCGACGAGATCGCGCCGAGATGCCCGCGGCCGCCGCAATCGCACGCGGGCGCGTCGGGCGACGTATCGACGACGATGTGGCCGATCTCTCCGGCGAAGCCGGTATCGAGGACGCGGTCTGGGTGGCGGCGATCGTAGAGTTTGCCCCCGATTCCGCTGCTGACGGTTACTACGAAAAAGCGCTCGGCGTCGAGGCGTTGCGAGAGATACCAAGCTGCCGCGGAAACGTCGTTGATGAGGTGCACGCGGCGGCCGGTTCGCGACTGCAGCTCGCCGGCGATATCGGGAATCGGGCCGGCCTGCGCTCCGAGGATCGTCGGTGCGGCGAGAAGCCGGCAACCGGCGACGACTGGCCCGGGGACCGAAAAAGCGATGGCGTCGCCGGTGTCGTTGTTGCGCCCCGTGTCGCGCACGTAGCCGGCGATCGAATCGAGGATCGACTCCCAGAGCTCCGCGCCGTTTGCCGCGGAGTGAAAGTTGCTGATTTTTTGGCGCGCGTAGGAGTGGAGCTCTCCGTCGTCGTTCGCTACCGCCAATCGAAGATGCGTACCCCCGGCGTCTACCGCAATGACGGGCACGGGGCCGGTTTCCTAACTGGCCGCCGGCGTACGCGCAGCCGAGGCTCTGGCCACGGCGGCGAGCGCGGCCCGGCACTCGTCGGCGTCGACGCGCTGCAAGAAGCCGCAATTTCCGACTGCGAGGGGTATCGGAAAGTTCAACCGGCCGCCGCGATGCGCTTTGACCTCGTCGAGCGCCTCGGTTAGCAGCTTTACCGTGCACGAGTCGTCGGTCGCCCGAAGCCCGGCAATGTCGTACAGCGCAGCCATTCGCTCGAGCAGCGATGCGGGGCAGAGTCCGCGGCGCACGGCAATCGCCGTCGAAAGCAGCATATCGATCGCGACCGCCTCGCCGTGCTGCAGGCGATAGCTGCTGCGTATCTCGAGCGTCGGGCTGAAGGAATGCCCGAAGTCCACCGCGCGTTTGAGGTTGTCTTCGTAGAGATTGGGCGCCAGCTCTACCATCATTGCCGCCGCAGAGCGGTCGAGCACCTCGCGCGCGATCGCGCTCGGCGTCTGAAACGAGGAGCGCATCAGCTCCTCGAGATGCTCTTCCAAGAGCTCGAAGAGCTCGGCATCGGCCGCAATGGCGATCTTGATGATCTCGGCGACGCCGCAGGCCAGTTCGCGAGGCGGTGAAGTGCGCAAAAATGCCGGGTCGTTGAGGACGCCGAGCGGGGGGTAAAAGGTTCCGAGAAGGTTTTTGTGTCTGCTGAAATTGACGCCCTGTTTGATGCCGACGGCGACGTCAACCATGCCGAGCAGCGTTGTCGGGATCCGCACGAAACCGACCCCGCGGCGATAGAGCGCCGCGGCCGTCCCGGCGATATCGAGAACGACCCCGCCGCCGACGCCGGCGATGACGCCGTCGCGCGGAAGCCCCGCGGCGATCGCCGCCCTGCAGACGCGCTCGACCTGCCGGAGATCCTTGTTCGCCTCGCCCGCCCTTAGCGTGATGATGCCGAAGACATTGAGATAGCGCGCGGCGTAGGCGCGCAGCTGCGTTCCGTAGAGCTCGTCGATACACTCGTCTGCGGCCAGCAGCAGCGGGCGTCTTCCGACCAGATCGGCGAAGGCCGTGGTCGTTGCGTCGAAGACCGGCGACGTCACCTGCGTAACGGTATAAGCAACCTCGCGCATCGCGTGCATCGACAGCGACGTCGCCTCATTCGAAATGCTCGTTCGCACGTGGTTTTCTCCGCGGGCCGGCGCAAGCGCGGCAATCGCCCCCCGGCGGACCGCTTCTTCGGTGAGAACGGCGACGGGAAAGCAGCCTTCGCGGCCGAGTGCCTCGATGCACGCTGCAATGCGTTGCGCAAGCTCGGCGCCGACGTGTTCTGAGGCTGCGATGACCGCCGTGCGGTAGCCGAAGTCGCGAGCGATTCGAAGCGGCGCGCTCAGCAAACTGGCGACGCGTTCGGCTGCGTCGTGGGGCAGGGCGCGTGCCTCGAGCCGCGCGAGGTTCTCCATCTGCAAAAGCTCGCAGAGGCTCGACTCATGGGGACGGATGCGTCCGCTGCGGGCGCCGTCGGCGCGCGTCACGAGTGAAAGGGTTCCCCTACCCGCGAAATCGATGAGTACGAAGCGCTCCAGAGTGCTGGGGGCGGCGTGAGCCAATGCGGCCGATCGGGACTGCACGTAGAATGGCACGCGAGGCTCTCGCCGGCTCGGTGCAGTCGCTAGAATGCAGGCGCTCTCGACGACGACGACTTTGGAGACGGTCGGAAAGTCAGCTAGGACCGCATCAACGAGCCGGCCGGCGGCGCCTTTGCGCCAGTCGGCCTTTAGTCGTAACGGGGCGCGGCAAACCTCACGCAGCGTCGTTTGGTCGAGGATCGTAACGCGCGGCGTCGACTTGTCGTAAAGCTCCACGAAGCCGAGATGTGGCGAGGTTCCCATAGCGTTGCGGGCCAACCTTTCATTGGCGAGCGCCTTTTTCTCGTTAAGGATACCCCAAAAACGACGAACTTCGCACGGTCGCTCGTACCATCGTTAACAGCATTCTCTCCCACTTACGAGAGCCGCGAGTGGGTCTTTCGACACGCACGCCGGGACGGTCGTCGCGACGAGCCAGGGCGTTTCGGTCGAATGAGAGCGGAACGGGTTTGCCAAAGCAGCAACGGTAAGGAGCGATAGTTTCGGTGATAGCAGTCTCGGCGGCCGCGCTGGCAGCTTGCGGCCTTTTCGGTACGAATAATACCTACACGAAGCCGGTCCTCGACGCGGCGATCGATCGTAACAGCCGCCGCTACGTCGCGTCGATGGTTTCGGCCGGCAACTCGGGCGGCTTCTGGATTGCGCCCGATCCGGTAGAATTCGTGAACCTTGCAGACGACCGGACTCCCTTACTGACCGTTGCGCGCAAGGTTGCGTACCACCGGTTTCCCAGCCCTTATCCTTGGCAGCAGAACTTCCGCATCGAGCCCCTCAGCGACGCGCATTCGCTCGTCGTTCAAACCCAGAGTTGCCGCGTGTACGAAGCATGGAATACGAGCTTCGCCAACGGAGTGCTTTCGGCGTACAGCGGCGCGAACTGGAGCTTGCGCCGGCCTTTCGCACCGCTCGAGCCGGGCACACCCTCGGCGATGGCCTCGGGCCTGTCGCTGTACGGCGGAATGGTGCGTTGGGAGGAGGTCGCAGCCGGCGCGGTACGCCACGCACTCGTCTGGGGGGCGCCGGCCGGAACCGTCGCGCAATGGGCCTTCGTCTCTCCCGCGAGCGATGCCGAGGGCATCGCGTTCAAAGGCAGCGGCGCGTATCAACTGCCCTACGGGGCGCGGCTGCGGCTGCGATCGTCCTTCGACGTTTCGCGCTTCGGTCCGCAGAGCGCCGCGATCGCGCGCGCGATGAAGACCTACGGCATCTACTTAGCCGATACGGCGCGCGACAACGAGCTGTACAACGCTACGGCGCTCGACGGAATAAACCGCTGGGATCGGCACGATTTGGCATCGCTCGAGACGATTCATATCACCGATTTCGACGTCGTCGCGCTGCGCAGAGTACGGCGAGTTCCGGGCCGCTAGCCTACATCGCCTTTCCGTCGAATGTTTCGCTCTGCAGGTCGTCGAGGAACCGCGCGAGTTCTGCGGCGCGCCGCGCGCCGATGCGCTGTGCCGTCCTGGTAATCAGCCGAGCTGGAATCTCCTTGACGAAGGTGCGCAGCGTTTTGACCGCGGGCGCGAAGCTTTCGGCGGTCTCGCCGGCGAGCGAGATCATCCGCGCGGCACCGATCTCACCCAAGAAATCGAGAGAGTCGGCATCGTGGAGAACGATCGCTTCCGGTAGCTTCCCCGGATTGCTGTAATACATGTGGCCTCGCTCTGCGGCTTGCACGGCCGGAAATTTTTCCATCGGAAAACCCGCAGCGCGCAGGATTGCGCCGCTCTGTTGCGCGGCGCATTCGCCGTGCTCGAGCTTCTTATCGGGGCAGGGGATGAAGGCCGCCATGTCGTGCAGGAACGCCGCGGCAAAAAGCACGTCGGTGTCGACGTTCAAGCCGTCGCCCTGCGCCAGCTCCAGCGCGACGCGGTAGTTGCGCTCCGAGTGCTGCCATCCCCAGGCCGGGTGATGAAACTTCGAGCGCGCAAGATCGTAGATCGTCACCTTCCACGGCGCGTCGAGTGGAATTCCGGTGGCCGTCTGGCTCGTCGGCGTAACCGCGAGTAAGAGCGCGGCGACGCCCACAGCTACGATCATTTCGATATCCCCCTGCCTCGGATGCTGCTCGATACGCTTCGCTGCGCGGTGCTGCGTTCCGCCGAAGGGCCTACTCGGCCGCGCTTAGGCCGGGCGCGCCACGTGCCAGTGCCCGCCGGCAAAAGGAATGCCTTCGCCGTCGGCTTGATCCGGGCCGGAGTCGCCCGCGTACGCGTAGAGCGGGTGACCCTTGTAGTCCCACTGCATCCCGGTCCGTCCGAACGAGGGACGATCGTAAGGCTGCCCGCAGAATTCGCGGCGGCGTTCTTAGCATTTACGAGCCAGGTCGTCAGGCATCCGCCGGTGCATTTGCCGCCCGTCGGGGTATCGACATCGAAAATAGAGCGTTCGATGATTTGAAGCGCTGACGAAGGCCGGTGCACCGGCAACGTTTTGCTTTAGCGGCAGGTTCGCATTTTGCGGTGGGCTCGGCGGCGGTAACCCGCCGTACGATGCGGCGCTCGACCCGCCGGCTGCACCGCCGCCACATGCGGCAAGCGCCGCCGCCCCCAGGACGGCCGCAATTACTAAAGATTTTCTGAACATCTTTCGTGCATTCTCCTCATAACATGTCGGAACACTTGTCTGGAACGCACGATAAACGATCGGAGTAAAAAAGTGTGAGGCCCGTTAAGGCCTTACTTCGTCGAGCGAATGTAGGTGACGGCCGAGTTGCCGTTGGTGTCTTTGACTTGAATCTGCTCGGTACTGAGTTTCGAACACGTGAGGCCTTGCGGGACGACCGTCCACGCGCCGCCCGTCGTCACCGGCGACTGAACCACCCAGCATTCTCCGTGAGTCGTGTCGGCGGTAAACTGCCCGGTATAACCGTCTTCGACCGCCGTTAGGGTGAAAGACGACTGGATTGACTGCGGCGCGGGATTGCTCGCCGTGCCGTTCGGGGTCAACCGAATGACGTTGGGCATGTAGTCGGAGTGCGTGCACGCCGCCAAACCTGCTGCGACAACGAGCCCAACGAAAAGACGGTACACTAAAAGCGTTGATTGGTTCGGATTCGGGAACGCACCTTCTCGCCAAGGGCCGGAAATCAAGCCGGCGGCTCCCCGTTGCCGGAGAGCCGCCAGTCGCTTATTTCGTCGGGATGCGATTGAACTTGCGCGGCTTTTGCGTGAAATCGAAGACGTCGCTGATGCTCGTGGCGCGAGTATCGGTCGTGCCGAGCCGGCCCAGATTCCAGTTGTCTTCGGCGAAGCGGATGATGCTGCCGAACTCGTACTGGGTATGCGAGATGTAGCCGGATTTCGCGTACGGTGAGATGACGATCATCGGCACGCGCATTCCGAGCCCCGCGTAGTCCAGCTGCGGCGGTGCCACGTGATCGTACCAGCCGCCCCAGTCCTCCCAGACGACGATGACGGCGGTCGAGTTCCAGAACTTGCTCGTGCCGAGGGCGTTGACGACCTTTGCAACCCACGCCGGGCCCGTATCGGATTTGCCGAAACCGGCGTGATCGGAGTTCTCGTTGCTCGGGGATATCCACGTGACGTTGGCGAGCGATCCGCCGGCGAGGTCGGTGAAAAAGTTCGTCTCGGGCATCGAGACGTCGTTGCTCCAGTCCGAACCGTACCGAACCGAGCTAACCGCGTCGAAGGCATTCCAATATGACCCCGCAAGCCCGCCGCTAAAGAGCGAGGGTGCGTAGTACTTCCATGAGAGGGACTTCGCGTCGAGCAGGTCTGCAAGCGTGCTGTAGGTCATGCACGGAGACGTTCCCTTTTTGATGTATTGCCCCGCGCTCGTGATGACCGGTACCGTCGTGGCGTGCTGCGCGTCGCAGCCCCACGGTCCGTGGGTAGGAAAGTCGACCGCGCTCTCGTTGGCGTTAATCGCGGAGCTGCCGCGAATGAGGTCCTGGTGGGCGCTGAAGTCTCCGCTATTCTCGGTCGGAAACATCTGATCGGCCAGCACGTACTGCCTGGCCATAGCCCAGTACGGGCGGATCTTGGCGGGGTCGACGTACGCATAGGCGCACTTGGGGCACGGTTTACGGCTGACCCAAACGTTGCTCCATCCGTCCATCTTGCCGCCGTCATAGTCCTCTTGGAAGGCCTCCCGGCTGTTCTGATAGAGCTTTGGAGTGTAGAGGTTGCTTTTTGCCAGCGTGATGGTTTGGCCGTTGGGCATCAGGCCGTTGGTCGCGCCGTCGGCGCCGGGAAACGTCGCAAAGAGATTATCGAAACTGCGATTGGTTTGGATCACAATTACGACGTGCGAGATGCTGCCCGGCCCCGTGTTCCGATGAGCATTCGAGTGCGCTGCCTGAAGCGATTGTGCCGGCGTTACCGGTACCGGCGAAGAGTTGGCACCGCTGCAGGCAGTTAATGCGGCAGCTAAGGCGCAGAAAAGTAAATACCGCGATTTCATAAGCTCGCCGTTTCGCTGCGCCGGCTCGCGCGTTCCCCCGCAAAAACGCGAAAATGCCCAAAATTGAGGCTTTCGGCTCACCTTAAGGGACGACGGTAGCGCCTTAAAAAACGAAATAGACCTATAGGCCGGAAGCCTCAATTTTTGCCTGCAAACGCGGCGGTTGCGGGATAGCGTCGCGACGCGAACAAAGTTTACAGCACTTTGAGACGCTATAATTCTTTCGCCATAACAACTGCCGGTCTGATCGCCTCCGCGGCACTCTGCGCGTGCGGCGCAAATCCAAGCCTCGGCGGCGTATCGGCCGTGCCTTCAACCACGACAACTCAAGCCAACGCCAAACGACACACTGGCTCGATCGCCCAAATCCAACACGTCGTCATCATGGTGCAGGAGAACCACAGCTTCGACAATTTTTTCGGGACGTTTCCCAACGCAGACGGGACAACGACCGGAAAGATGAGTACCGGGAAAACGATCAAGCTCAGAGAGACAAAGCTCTATAGCCCAAAAGCGATGGAGAACAGCCATGGGGCGTTCGAAGTCGAGTACGACAACGGAAACATGGACGGCTGGAACAAGATCTACGTTAACTCGCACCCCTGCCCGAAATGCGCCTACGAATACGTCAATCCCAAGCAGATCGCCCCGTACTGGACGTTGGCCGGCACATACGGTCTCGCCGACCACATGTTCCCAACCGAAACGAGCGGGAGTTTCACCGGCCATCAGGATCTCATCCGCGGCGACAGCGCCGTCACCAGCAGCGAAAGCCTCTTTGATTTCCCGTCGCACGGGCCGTGGGGCTGCGACGCACCGGCGGGAACGACCGTACCGATGCTGACCTCGCAAAACAAGTGGATCCCGAACGGGCCGTTTCCGTGCTCGAACCAGTTTCCAGCGTCGGGCTCCTACAACACGCTGCGCGATTTGCTCGATGCCAAATCGGTTTCGTGGAAGTACTACACTCCGCCGCTGGACGGCGGCGGCCTTGCCGGCGACTACTGGGATGCGTTCGACGTCATCTACCCAGTCCGAAACGGACCGGAGTGGACGACGAACATTTCTTCCCCTGAGAAGAATATCTTTAAAGACATCAAGGCCGGCAGCTTGGCCTCGGTTTCGTGGGTCATCCCCGACGGAGCCAACTCCGATCACTCCGGCCTCGCTCCGCGCGACACGGGGCCTTCCTGGGTTGCTCAAGTCGTCAACGCGATCGGTAAGAGCAAGTACTGGAACTCGACGGCGATTATCATCGTGTGGGACGACTGGGGCGGCTGGTACGATCACGTGGCTCCGCCGCAGCTCGACTACGCCGGGCTCGGATTCCGGGTGCCGATGATCGTCGTTTCCCCATACGCCATACCAAACAACGTTTCGCACACGCAGTACGAGTTCGGCAGCATCGTCAAATTCGTCGAGCAGGTATGGAGTCTGGGCAGCCTCGGCACGACCGATCAACGCGCGAACAGCATGACCGACATGTTCGACTTCAGCCAGAGCCCGCTGCCGTTCAAACAAGTCCCGGCGAAATACTCGAGGTCGTTCTTCGAACACCAGCCTCCCTCGAACCAACCGCTGGACACGAACTAAGGTTCGCTTAGCGCTCGGCGGCGCAGCGGGTCAAGCGCCGCCGAGCGGGACTTTCGTCCTAACCGAAATGGTACTTTCGTACTAGTTGTCGAAAGGCGCCCTTCGTCCGGTCCATCGCGCCGGATGTTGGGGGGAGATTGGACTTGCGAAGCACCCTGCGTCCTTCATATTGCTCTACGCTCGTGGCGTCGCTTGCCCTCGGGGCCTGTTCGGGAGGCGTCACGCCGGCGGTTGCGCCGGCCGGGGCGCCGCACGCTGCCGCGCTGCGGCCGAACGCGACGACCTTTTACGGCTGTCCCGCCTTCGAAGGCCATCCGTACAACGACGTCATTACGAATGCCCGAGTCGACAAGCACAGCGCCGATTACATCAGCTCGATGATTCAGGCGGGAAACACGGCCGGCTTCTACGCTTCGATCGGCAACGAGCAAATCAACCTCGCGGGTAAGAACACGCCACTGCTCACGGTTCAGCCGAAGGTCAAATACCACCAGTTCCCAGTGCCGTACCCATGGATGTCCAATTTTTTCATCGAGCCGACCAGCGATCATCACGCGCTCGTCGTGCAGACGAAAAGCTGCCGCGTGTACGAATCCTACGGCACGACCTACGCATCGGCCGGCCTTAGCGCCTACTGCGGTGCCAACTGGCACCTTCGCGGCCACTTCAAGGCGATGCCGCCGGGGACGCCCTCGGCGATGGCCTCCGGCCTCTCGCTCTTTGCAGGAATGGTGCGTTGGGAGGATTACCAATCTGGCGCGATTACGCATGCCCTAGATTGGACCGCGATCGCGCACACCGTCGCGGAGTACGGCTTCGTTACTCCGGCCAGCGACACCGACCGCTTAGAATTCTACGGATCCAGCGCGTACCAGCTGCCGTACGGTGCTCGTTTGCGGCTGAAGGCCTCGTTCAGTACGTCGGGTTTGGGGCCGCAGGCGACGATGGTGATCGATGCGATGAAGACCTACGGAATGTATCTCGCCGACACGGGCACCAGCAGCAACGGTCTCTACTTTTCCAACGACCAGTACGGCAACGATCCCTGGAGCTCGTCGGATCTTTCGGCGCTCTCCCAAGTAAAGCTGAGCGATTTCGATGTTATCAAACTGCCCAAGGTGCAGAGCGTTCTGGGGCACTAGCGCGACTAGCGCCCGGAGATGGCCTTGGCTCCGAACTCGATCACCATTGCGGCCGGCACGAGGATGGCTTGCGAGCAGAGCATGCCCAGGACCGACGTCAAGGAAAGGCCGGTCACCAAGGCTTTGACGTCGTCGACGCTGCGATCGCCGCGCACCGCCCGATCGGTGAGCAAGGCTGAGGCCGGATCGACGATGATGTTGTAGGCGATCGTCGCGAAGCCGTTGACGAGTCCGCTGGAGAGCACGGCGGTCCGCGCGGCCTGCGGCTGCAGGACGCTGGCATAGGCGGCGGCGACGATGCCGACGCCGTAGACGGCGGTGACCAGCACGTTGAGGACCAGAATGTCCTTAGGGACGTTTTTGAATGACAGGTCTCGCCAACGCGTCGTGACGCCGAACTTTAGTTCGCCGACGACGGCTGCGACGGTGGCCGGCCGAAACATCGCCAGCGCCGCCTTCGGTATGCTGCCGTTTCGCTCGAGCGAGCGAATCGCGCGCATGTAGAGCATCACGAACGTCGGAATCGCGAGCGTGCCGATCACCGATCCTACGGTACCCGCGAAGACGATCGAGCGCAGCTGCCACTGGTAGACGCTCAGCGATGCCGCGGTGGCGCGGTCGGAGAGAGCGCCGAGCATCGGTGTATAGAACATCTGGGCGAACCGGCTGCTGGTCGCGAAGATGTTGAAGAGCGATATCGCGGTCGCTACGCGGCCCGAGCGCGCGCCTGCCAGGCGGGCGGCGTAGGCGGCGATCGCAAGCGCTTGGACGACGCAGTTGAGGGCCATGGCAAACACAAGCTGCCACGGCCAGAACCCATGGGCCACGTTGCTAGTCTACGTGCCCGCGCCCTCGCTGCAATCAATCCTTGGTCCCCTTTCCTGGGACCTTTGCTTCTCGACCCTGGGCTACGGGCGCCTTATAGTGAGAGCGTTGGGCACGACGGCAATTTCCTCGTCAGGATTCACCGCGCGAGCGGCGCTAGCCGCGGTCGTGGGACTGGGCATTGGCGCGGTCTTCGTACTGCTCTACGGGTCGAGCACGGTCACGATCGCCGCGCTCGGCTTGGTACTCGCGCCGCTGGTTCTCTATGTGGCGCTTCGCTGGCCGCTGCAGTGCCTTTTTGGCCTCTATGCTCTGCTGGTGCCATTCGACAACCTGCTGCACACCGGCGGGTTCGGCACCATTACCAAGCTCTTGGGCATCGTGGCAGGCGCCTTTCTCTTGCTCTGGGTTGCACGCCGCGGACTGATTTCGTTCTCGTCGGCACCCGTGCGAATCTTGGGCATTTTGGTGACCTGGATGTTGGCGACGACGTTTTGGGCGCTCGATCAAAAAGTCGCGCTCCAGATGATGTCGACGCTTGCCGGCCTCATGATGCTCTACGCCGTCGTCACAATGGTGCCGGTCACCGGGCGGCAGTTCCGCATGCTGCTGCTCTTCACCGTGATTGGGGGTGTCTGCGCGGCAGCCTATGGCGCGAACATGTTCTACCACGACCCGACCTTCGCGCAGGAAAGCGCCGTCACGCGCCGGCTGATCATTCACGTCGGCCAGTACGAAATCGATCCGAACCACTTTTCCGACGCGCTGATCTTCCCGGCGGCGATCCTGATGATGTGGGCCTTGCGGGTCAAATCGCTCGCCGGCCGGCTGCTCTCCCTGGGCGGACTGAGCCTGATCATGGTCGCGATCCTCGTGAGCGGCTCCCGCGAAGGGCTGACGGCCATTCTGCTGATCGCCGCGTACTATTTTTGGCGTTCGCGCTACCGCGTCCAGCTGGCTGTCGCGCTCGGGGCGCTGGCCGTGTTTGCCGCCAGCGTGCAGACGTCGGTCTTTTTGCGGTTTGCCTCGGCCGCCGATACGGGAGGTTCGGGCCGAACCTCGATCTGGGCGGTCGCTCTCGAGGCCGCCAAATACCGGCCGCTGCAAGGCTACGGCATCGGGAACTTTACGCAGGCGTACAACATCTACTACCTCGTGACGCACCAGCCGTATCCGTACGGATGGGACGGGCCGGCCCACAACCTCGTGATGCACTATCTCATCGAAACGGGAATCATCGGCCTGGCGCTCATCGCCTGGTTCTTCTACGCGCAGTTCCGCTCGTTGGGAGTGATCGGCAAAGACGACGAGTACTACGATTACCGGATCGTCCTGGAGGCCTCGCTGCTCGCGATCGTCGTCGTGTCGATGTTCATCGATCTGTTTCAGTACAAGTATTCCTGGCTGATCTTCGCGATGCTTGCGCTGCTGCGCAACCTCGCGGTCGGCGCTCAGCAGAGAGCGGCGATACGGCCTACGAGCTCGGACATGATATCCGAGCGATCGGCGAGCTTACGCAGCCGGGACTTGCCGTCGTCGCCCATCTTACGCAAGGCGCTCTTATCGAGCAGCGAGAGCTGACGGAGAATAGCGGCTAGCGCATCCGCGTCGCCCGCCGGCGAGCAGAGCGCGCCGAGCGAGGCGCCCTCTTCGATCGCTTCGCCCTCGGCGACGACGACCACCGGGCAGCCGACCGAGAACGAATCGTAGAGTTTGGTCGGTACGCTCTCCATCAGGCCCTTGCGCAGCGGGATCACCGAAACGTCGGCGCCGGCAACCATCGCGAGCGCCTCTTGCCGCGGAAAGCTGCCGCGGATTTGCAGATTCTCGACCCGCTCACCCTCGACGCGCTCGCGCAAGCGGGTACGCTGTGCACCGTCTCCGATTATCTCGATCGTGATGCCGTCTTTCGCAACGAGCGCGGCGGCATCGACGAGCACGTCGACGTCGGTCGTCAACCCAAGGTTTCCGGCATAGACGGCCGTGAACCCACCGTTATGTGGAATTCCGCCGGCGACGACGGGATCGCGTTCGTAGGCGTTGCGCGCGAGCACGATCCGGTCGCGATCGACGCCGCGACTCGCGATCTGCGACGCGCCCTGCGGCGTGACGACGACGACGAGATCCGCGCGGCGGTAGAGCCGTCGCACGAGCTTGTCGAGCATGCGCACCACCAGGCTATCCTTCTTCCAGACCCCCATCGCGACGCCGATATCCGGAAAGACGTCGCGGACGTCGACGATCAGCCGTGCGCGGTGGCGCGCGGCTCCGACGAGCGCCGGAAGCGAAAGCGTAATCGGCGGAGAGCTCATCACGACGACGTCGAAGCGCTCGCGCGTCGTCAGCAAGTAGAGGGACGACGAAAACGCCGCGGAGAGCCAATGAAGAAGCCGCCCGCCGGGCATCTTCGGAACGAGGATCGAGCCAAGGCGGACGATACGGATGCGTCCCGACTCTTCGACGCGGATCATCGGTCGCGGGCCTTGCGCGAACCTCCCCCGCGGAAAGGACGGATAGGTTGTAACGAGCGTCACGTCGTGTCCGGCGGCGGCGAAGGCATCGACCATCGAGCGGACGCGCAGCGCCCCTGCGCCCGGCTCGGGGGGATAGAAATGGGTTACGACGGCGACCTTCACGTGTGAGCTCCTCCAAGAACGGTATCGCGCCCTAAAAAGCGTTCGGGCAGGCTGAGCAGCGTGCTGCCGACCAGTCGAGCCCGCGAGGCGCGGCGCAGCGCGTACTCGCTCCATCGGTTTGCCGCCCGTTCGAAGAGCGGTTCGTCGAACATTTTCGCGAGAACGCGCATCTGGGCGATGTGAAACTGATGGTATTTGAGCGTCGCGAGGTGCGGCTGTCCGGTGGCGCTAAGCAGCAGACTGTAGAGCGACCACCAGCCGGTGTCGAACCGCGGCAGCCACGCTCGCAGCGTCGCAACGCAGCGTTCGATTCGCTCCGCAAGCCAGGGCTCGTCGGTGACTTTCCACAGCTCCCAGAGTCCCCATAGGGCGTAGATGCAGCCGTTGAGCACGTGGGGCGCGTGATGGTTGGCGATCTCCTCGAAGAAGATCTCCTCGCCCGACTCCCAGACGACGCCGCCGCGGTCGATCCCCGCGCCAAACGGAAGGGAGGCGCGGACGGCGGCATCGGCGTAGCCGCCGCTGCGCTCGAGCTGGTTTGCACGCAGCAATACCGAGATCGCCTCGCCTTGCGCCATTGCCGAACACCATCCCGCCGGAGCCCCGTATTTGCTCCAAGGAAAATTGAAGACGTAGAGTCCCGGCATTCCATCGCTCTGCTGACGATCGCGCAGCCAGTCCGCTTGCGCGAGAAAGTCTGCGCGCGCGGTCTGGTCGCGCTTCGTACACCAAACGCTGTACCGGTGCAGCGCGAACTGCGCGATGCGAATCGGATGGTAGTATCGCTGCGGGCCGCTGAGCAGAACCCCGCCGTCGCCGCGCGGGGCGCCGTCGAAATCCTCGCCGTAAACGCCGCCGTCGGGATTCCACTCGATGAAGTAGCGGCGTGCCCCGGGCTGCGCCAGCGAGTCGACGCACCAAGCGCGCCGATGCGACCAGCTGCTGACCGGAAATCCCAGCGCGATACGGCGCAGTAGGCTCATGCCACCGCGCGCGCGGCGACCCGCCGTAAGGGGCGGCCCAGCTGATAACACGCGAATCCGCAGTTCTCCCACTCGATCGCTTCGAAGAAGTTGCGGGTGTCGACGAGCCGAGGGGTCCGCATTAACGCAACCATTTCGGCGGGGCGAATGCTCCGAAACGCGCCGTGCGCGGTGACGAGGACGAGGGCGTCGGCATCGGTCACCGCCTCCGCGAGCGTGCGGGACAGCGGCCGCTCGAAGTGCTTGACGTGCGGATCGTAGATCGAGGTCGTGTAGCCGCGCTCGCGCAGGAGCGCATCGATACGGTGCGTCGGACTCTCGCGAGCGTCGTCGACGTCGGCCTTGTAGGCCGCGCCCAACAAGGCGACCTTGCGGCCGCGTGCCGGCTCGACCAGCTCGCAGATCCGGCGTACGATGCGATGCGGCATGCGGTCGTTGACCCGGCGAGCCGCCTGGACCAGTTCGGTGACGAACGGATTTGCGTCGGAAAGAAAGTGCGGGTCTACGGGGATGCAGTGGCCGCCGACCCCCGGCCCGGGCTGCAAAATATCGACTCGGGGGTGCTTGTTGGCGATCGAGATCGTCTCCCAAACGTCGATGTCGAGCTCTTCGGCAACGATCGCCAACTCGTTGGCGAACGCGATGTTGACGTCACGATACGTATTTTCGACGATCTTTACGAACTCCGCGGTGTGGGTCGAAGTGACCGCGATCGAACTCTGGCAAAACGACGAGTAGAGGTCGGCGACTATCCGCGCGTCCTGCGGAGTCCGGCCGCCGACGACGCGGCCGTTGGTGCGCAGCTCTTCCATTATCGCGCCCGGAATCACGCGCTCGGGACAGTGAGCGACGTGGAAATCGTCGATCGACTTGCCGGCTTCGCGCAGCGCGCGTTCGAAGATTCGCTCGGTCGCGCCGGGAGGAACCGTCGATTCGAGAACCAGGATCGCGCCGGGCTCCGCCATCGCGGCGACCTCGGCTGCGGCGTCCTCGACGTAGTGAAGGTCGGGTTTTCCATCATGCGTCGGAGTCGGCAGACAGAGAATGTACGCCTGAGCACTCGGAATGCCGTCGACGACGTGCAGGCGTCCGCTTTCGAGCGCCTCTACGACGGCTTGACGAACCGGTTCTTCGGCCGCGTTGACCTCACCGCGCTGTAGAGCGTGGCGAAGCTTGGCGTTGACGTCGTATCCATAGACGCGATGCCCGCATTGCGCGAGCAGCGCCGCGGTCGGAAGACCGATGTAGCCGAGCCCGATGATCGAAATGTTCAAGATGCGCGTTCCTTTCCGTGCAGCGCTGCGGCGAGATCGCGCATTTGCGCGCGAACGTCGTGCCGCTGGGCGACGAGCTCGTAGGCTCGCTCGGCGCGCGCTCGCGCCGATTCTGGGTTTCGATAGACGTCGAGAAGCGCCGCCGCCAAAGCGCTTGGATCGTCGGCTGGGACCAACATCGCGCAGCGCGCGTCGATCGCTTCGCGCACGCTTCCGGAGTTCGTGGCGACGATCGGAAGCCCGAAGGCCATCGCCTCGAGCAAAGCGGAGGGAATGCCCTCCATCATTTTCTCGCCGGCGTTCCGGCTTGCCAGGACAATTGCGTCGAAGCTGCCGGCGCGGTAGAGATCGTGCAGCCGGCTTTGCGGGACGAATCCGCCGAATTCAACCTGCTTTTCCAGCCGCCGGGCCGCGACCTCGCTTTCGATCTCGGCCTGAAGCGGGCCGGTGCCGAAGAGCGTGCAGTGCACCGGGACGCCGGAGTCTTTTAGCTGCGTGAGGGCACCGAGGAGCACCGAGTGTCCCTTGACCGGTACGAGCGCCGCGGGGCATGCAATGCGAAAGTACGCGCTTGGGCAAGCGCGCTTTGCCGCGTAGGGGGGTATCCGGATCCCCAGGCGCAGGTGGGCGATTCGCCCGTCGAGCCGCGGCATGCGCGCCCGCAGATCTCGTGCGCCGCGAGCAGAGATCGCGCGCACGTACTCGACGCTGCTCTCTTTGACGTCGAAGGCGTTGCGCTCGTAGATGTCCCAGCGGTGCGCCGTCGCGCTCCAGGAAAGCCCGCTCGTCTTGGCGGCGACCATAGCGACCGTCGAGGGCGTCGACATCCAATAGGCGTGGATATGGCCGGCGCGGTTCTCCGCGGCCCACTGTCCGAGCGCCAGTCCCTTCACGAAGACGGCTAAGTTCTTGAGCCGGCCGGGGTCGCGGGAGGCGACGATCTTTCCAAAGGTCGCCACCGCGCGCAGGGGGGCGGCCGCAGCGGCACGGGCCGCTCGCCGGAGAATCTCGGCATTGATCAGCGGCCATTCCAAGACCGTAACGTTGGCGGGGACGCGGTGGCGCGCGGGCGACGCCGGCGGCCGCACGGGTACGACGACGACGTCGTTAAAATACCGCGCGAGCTCGGCGAGCTCGACGTTGAGGTACGCCTCTTGGCTCCCGAAGGGAAAGCGAGAGGTTACGAGGATCAGCCGGCCGGCGCTCACGATGCTTTGCCGGAGAGCTCGAGGTAGAGTTGGCGGTGAGCGTCGACCATTCGATCGACCCCGTACGCGGCGCGAACGTAGTGTTTCGCCCGTTCGGCCACGCTGCGGCGAATCGTCGGGCGCGCGATCGCGCGCTCGATCTGGGCGGCGACGTTGAACGGTTCGAAATCGGGCGCGAGAAAACCGTAGCGCCCGTTCTCGAGCATGTCGTTGGCGCCGAGCCAAGGCGTCGTCACGACGGGAATGCCGGCGGTCATAGCCTCCAGCAGTGCAAGCGGCATTCCCTCGAACCACGAGGTCATCAAGAGCAGGTCTGCAGCGGGTAAAAGCGAGGGCACGTCGGTGCGGTAGCCCAAAAAGCGGACTCGCTCGGCGATGTTGAGGGCTCGCGCGAGGCCGCGAAGCATGTCTTCGTTCTCGCCTGCCCCGACGAAGAAGAGCAGCGCCTTCTCGCGCGTCTGACGATAGAGCGCCGAGAACGCGCGCAGCGCGAGAATGTGATTCTTTTGGTACTCCATGCGGCCCACGAGCAGGATCGCAAACTCGTCCGGGCGGACGGCAAGGCGCGCGCGCGCCGCAAGCCGGTCGTCCGATCGCTCCGGAAACTCGAGCCCATTGGGAATCATCACCATCTTTTGCATTGGGTATCGCTCGAGGCGGCTGAGCCGGCTGCCCTGCTCGTTGAAAAAGGTCACGATGCGCGAGGTGCCGCGATTGAGAATCCAGTCGGCGAGGGATTCAACCGGCGACTTTTTCCGGAAATCGCAGGGATTATGCTCGGTGTGAACGATGCGGGGGACGCCCGCGCAGATCGCGGCGATTCTTCCCCAGTAGCGGCCGACATGCGTGTGCGTATGAACGATATCCGGCGCGAAGCGCTGGATTTCGCGCACGAGCCTCCAGAGGAAGAGACGGTCCTTTCGATTTTTGCGCCCGGCGTGAAAGATTGGGAACGGCAGCGCGGCGCGAACTTCCGCCGGCGGTTCGTAGATCGTCAGCAGCGCGACCTCTACGTCGCCCGGCTTGAGATGAGAGAGCAGCTCGACGACGAGCCGCTCGGCACCGTAGCCGCGAATCGACGGGGAGATGTGAAGGACGCGCACTTTCCGGTTCATGCCGCGCGGTGGAACAAGAACTCGCAGAGCGTTTGAAAGAGCACGGCGACGTCGAGATAGATCGACCAGTTTTCCAAGTATTGAAGGTCGTATTCGAGCCGTTCGCCGGCGGCGGAGGTATCGACGTTCCGTTTCATGTGAACGTGCGACCAGCCGGTGATGCCGGGCCGTACGAGGTGCCGCTCGTCGTAGCGAGGCATCGTCGAGCGGAAGAGGTCGACGAACACCTGGCGTTCGGGGCGTGGCCCTACCAGCGACATGTCTCCTCGCAGCACGTTGAAGAGCTGCGGAAGCTCGTCGATAGAGAAGCGCCGCAGGAACGTCCCGATGCGCGTCTTTCGGGGGTCCTGGGTGGTCGCCCAGACGGCGCCGCCCTCGCGTTCGGCGTCCTGGCGCATCGAGCGAAACTTTAGGATTTTGAATGGCTTGCCGCCGAGCCCCACGCGTTCCTGTGCGTAAAAGATCGGGAATCCGGAGTCGATGACGATCGCGATTGCCGCGATCAGCATGACCGGCGCGAAGAGCGCCACAGCCAGGAAGGTAAAGGCAATGTCCGTCAAGCGTTTGAGCAGCTGGGCGCGCGGCGTGCACGCACGCAGCCGCGCGGGCACGATCAGCACCTGCCGTCCGTCGGTCTGCAGCGAAAGATCGTAGCTGTAGCGCGTAACCTTCGGAGGGGCAAAGGCGAGACGAATTCGGTCCGCGGCCGCGACTTCGAGAACGTGCGTCATCAAGTACGGCGGAATCATCTCGGTGAGGATCAGCGAATCGCAGCCCCAGCGGCGCGCATGATTGAGCCACTCGATCCGATTGAGGTCTGGGTCCCGGGTCAGGTCGATCCGCTCGATCGACTCGGCATAGTCGTCGACGACGATTAACTGCGTCTGGGTTCCGGCGGAGAGCTCGAGACTGGTAAGGACGCGATCCACGTTCTCGTGGGTTCCCACGATGCTCACTTTCCGCCGGCTTTTGAACCACTCCTGATTTCGGACGTGATGCAGAGCCGCACGCGCGGTCCCGACCATGAGAATGGAAAAGATGAGGGCGAAGATCAGCGCGACGCGCGAGGTCGAGATCTCCGGGTAGATGGTAAATAAGACCATCTGAGGGATCGTGCCGAGCATCAGCGCCGCGACGGTATAGTAGAGCTCGTCCTTCATCGAGAGCGCGTACGTGCGGCGGTAGAGGCCGAGGCGGTCGAAGACGAGCACCCAGAGGCCGACGAAGATCGCGTCGGCGATCAAAAGGTGGGTGACGATCCGGACCGAGTTCCAGTGATGGAAGCCGATCAGCGCGCCGAGGCCGGAGGCTACCACAAAGAGCGCGACGTCGGTCGCCAGCAGAATGGCGATCCACTTTGCCGGATAGGCGCGAGGTGCGGCCCCGATAACGGATTTGCGTGCCGGAATGGGGCGTTCGACAATGCGTGTCGCCATGGATGCTCAAATCATACGCAGAGGCAGCCGGCAGATTGGAGAGTCGTTAGCACCATCGCCCGTGACCCCCGGGCAAGGAAACAAGACCCCGTTGCAAAGGTCCCGGCCGTTGAGCAGACTCGTCCTTACGGTGGACGTGCCGCTCGGCGTACGATGGAACGGCGATGTCGGAAATGATGCCATACAACGGCCAGCCCAATGGTTTGGCTGGGTTTGACGGGCAGCCGCAGCTTCATGAGGGGCGCGACGTAGAACGGCTCTACAGGGCGATCCTCAAACGCTGGCGGCTCTTCGTTGCCATTGCGGGCGGCTTTGCGCTGATCGTGACCCTCGGGACGCTGATCGCGCCTAAATCGTATACCACGAGCGTTCGCCTCTTGGCGGGCCGTTCGGACACGACGACGGCTCCCGTCGATAATACGACGGCGTTGCCGGTACTCAATGCGCTCGTGCTGCAGAGCGGCGTGCAATCGGCAGAGACGTTTGCTGCCCTTGCTCAGCAACGCGACATTGCGACGAACGTTATCGACCAGCTGAACATCAAGGCGACCCCGAAGCAGCTGCTCGGCAACGTCAACGTGCAGCCGGTAGTCAATACGGCTCTTCTAAACCTTAACGTTACCTGGTCGTCGCCCGAACGATCGGCCGAAATTGCCAACGCTTTCTCAACCGCGTTCGTCGAAGAGGAGCGGGACTTCGTGCGCTCGCAGGCCGTAGCCGCGATCGGCTTCCTCTCCAAAGAGATGCCCGACGCAGCGAAGGAGATGCACGACAGTGCCTCTCGGCTCGCCCAGTTTCAGTCGGCCCACGGATATATCGATGCGACCGCCCACGCACAAGACGTCGTTTCCCGGGTCAGCCAGCTCAACTTACAGATCGACCAGCTCACCGTTGACGTCCGCGAAGCACAAGCCTTACTTAGCAGTACGACCAGCCAACTCGGGGCGATGTCCAGCACCGTCGACAGCGCGAAGCAGGTCGCCCAGAATCCGATCGCGACCGACCTGCAGACCAAGCTGGCCGACGTCCAGGCGCAGCTGAGCGAGGCCCAGCAGAAGTACACGCCGGCTCATCCGACGGTCATTGCGCTGCGCCAGCAGCGGGATGCCCTGCTCGCACAGATTTCGGCACAGCCGCAGGCAGTCGTCAGCTCTACAACGGTCGGGCCGAACCCGCTCTACCAGAGCCTCGAGCAGCAGGCGGCGACCTATCGCGCCCGCGTTATGGGGGACCAGGGTCAAATCCGGGCGTTGCGCGGTCAGGTAAAAGCCAATAAGCCGGCGGTCAATGCTCTGCCCGAGCAAGCCATCGCGTTCTCCTCGCTCCAAGAAGATGCCAAGCGCGCCGCCAACGTCTATAACGCGCTCGCGCAAAAGTATAGCGACGCGATCGTTGCAAAAACGACGGCGATCAGCGACATCCTCATCGTCCAGCCGGCCAACGCCGATAACGCAGTAAAACGTCCGAGCCTTCGCACGAACCTGCCGATCGCGATCGTCCTCGGCGTGCTGCTCGGCTTGGCGGTGGTTTACATTCTCGATCTGATCGAGCGCCGAGGCGCCGGTCGCGACTTCGCCCGCATCCTCGGGCTGCCCGTCGTGGCCCGTATCCCCGCCTTCGACGAGCGCAAGACCAAGGCGATTCCGTGGGTTCACTCGATGACGATGGAGGCGTTCCTTCACCTCTGCGTGACGCTGCGCTTACGCAACCGGCGGCCGATCAAAACCCTCGCCGTCCTGAGCGCGCGCCGCAGCGAGGGGAAATCGACGGTCGCTTACAACCTCGCCAAGACGCTCGCGACGCTGCAGCCCGGGGTGCTGCTCGTCGATGCCGACCTGCGTCAGCCGACCCTGCACACGATCGCGGCCTGCAAAAACAACGTCGGCTTGGGCGAGGTGCTCGAAGGCACTTCGACGCTCGACGCGGCCGTGCAGCACGTCGATCCAGGTCTCGACATCCTGCCGAGCCATCCGGACGATACAAATCCGATTCCGCTGCTGCAGTCGCGTTTCGAGTCGATGCTCGAAACGGCGCGCAAGAGTTACAGCACGGTCATCGTCGATACGCCGGCACTCGGCGCGGTATCCGATGGATTGATGGTCGCCGCGCAGGTCGATGGCTCGCTCTTCGTGGTCGCGGCCGACGAGACCGAAGAGAGCGACGCGCGCCGCGCGATCGGCCAGCTCAGCCTCATCGGTATCGACAACGTACTGGGAATCGTCGTGAATAAAGACGCGGTCGTGGTCAACGACTACGACGACTACTTTGCGCGGATGCACAACGCGCTAACGGCGGGTCCGGCATGACCGGCGTAACCGTCGTCATCCCGGCGTACAACGAAGGAAGCCTCTTCGCCGCGGCGCTGTCCTCGCTCTCCGAATATTTTGCCATCCATCGCGGCAGCGGATACGAGTTCCATTTTCTGATCGTCGACGACGGAAGCACCGACGAGACGGGCGCCGTTGCCGCAACCTTCGCGCGCTGGCGGGCCAACGTGCGGATCGTGCGTCACGAGCGTAATCGCGGCCTGGGCGCGGCCTTACGTACGGCCTTTGCTGCGGTAGACACCGAGCTGGCAGTGCTGCTCGATGCCGATCTCACCTATTCGCCGGCGGTGGCGATGCAGCTGCTCGAGGCGCTGGAAGCCTCGCATGCCGACATCGCCATGGCGTCGCCGTACATGCCGGGAGGATCGGTCGTCGGAGTTCCCTTCCTGCGCCGGGTCCTCAGCCGTGAAGCCAATCGTCTGCTGTCGCTGGCGGTCTGCGGAAAGTACGCCACGCTGACCTGCATGGTGCGCGCGTTTCGCGTCTGCGCCATGCGCGAGCTGCAGTTCCGCAGCGACGACAAGCCCGCGGTAGCGGAGATGCTGCTCGACGCGCTGCGTAAAAAGATGCGGGTCGTCGAGGTCCCCGCGACGCTGGAATGGACGGCGGAGCGGCGCTGCGCCCGCGGCGGTTTCAATTTTTCACGCACGGCCGCACAAACGTACAGCACGCTTGCGCTGGCCTTTCGTCATCGTCCCGCGTTGTGGCTGGCGGTCCCCGGGCTCTTTCCGGGGCTCCTCCCGCTCGTCGTCGGGCTGCTGCTGATCCTTCGAGTCAACTCCACGACGCTCGCCATCGGTACGACCGCGACGATCGTCATCCAGTACACCAGTCTAGCCCTCTTCACCGGGCAAATCACCGCTTTTTTGGGACGAAGATTTCACCAAAAACGTCGCCTTCAAACGAACGGAGCACTAAATAAAAATGGCTACGACCCTTCCTCTCGCACCGCATAGAACGCTGCCGTCCGACCAGGACGCAACTGGAAGAACGCTCGGCGAAGAGGAAATCGCCGCAGTCTCCGCTGCTCTGCGCAGCGGAACGCTTACGAGCACCAAAGGTTCATTTGTCACCGCCCTCGAGTCGCACTTCGCGGAAATGATGGGCGTAAAATACGCTTACGCCTGTTCCTCGGGCACCGCGGCGCTCCATTGCGCGATCGCCGCGCTCGATCCGGAGCCGGGCGACGAAATGATTACGACCGCAATAACCGACATGGGCGCGCTCACGCCGATTCTCTATCAGGGCGCGATCCCGGTCTTCGCCGATGTCGACCCTCGCACGTGCAACGTCACGGCCGAGACGGTCGCGCAGCGGATCGGCAGCAAAACCAAGGCCATCGTCGTCACGCATCTCTTCGGCAACCCGTGCGACATCGACGAGATCGTCGAGCTGGGCAACCGTCACGGCATCCCGGTCATCGAGGACTGCGCCCAGGCGTTCCTGGCCGCGTATAAGGGCCGCTTCGTCGGCACGGCCGGCAAGATCGGCTGCTTCAGCCTGCAGCAGGGCAAGCACATCACGACCGGTGAGGGCGGTCTGGTCGTCACCAATGACGAGGCTCTCGCCCGGCGGATCTACCTCTTCATCAACAAAGCCTGGGGGTACGGCGATCCGCAGCCCGATCACTATTTCCTAGCACTGAACTATCGCATGTCGGAGCTCGCCGGCAGCGTCGCGGTCGCGCAGCTGGGTAAGCTGCCGAAGGTCGTCGCTCGCCGCCGCATGCTCGCCGAGATGCTCACGGAGCGGGTGGGGCAGCTCGAAGCGATCGAGACGCCTTATATCCTGCCCGGCGCGCAGCACAGTTACTGGAAGTACGTCGTGCGCACGTCCGAGTCGCTGCCGGCGGAGGCGGTGCTCGAAATGGCCGCGCTGCTCAAGGAGCGCGGAATCTTCAGCGCCCCGCGATACATTGTAAAGCCGGCGTTCATGTGCGAGATCTTCCAGAAGCGCAAGACGTTCGGCAACAGCGGCTATCCCTTTACGATGGCTCGTCCCGAAGTGCTCGCGTACGACCGCGAGCGTTTCCCGGGCACCTACGCCGCGCTGGAACGCGTGCTGGTCATTCCCTGGAATGACCGCTACGACGAAGACGACGTCAACTACATCGCCGAGGCAATGACCTCGGCGGCGCAGACACTCACCTGGAGGCACAGCGCATGAAGGAACTACGTTTCGCGATCGTCGGTGCGGGCGCAATCGCCCGCGCCTACGAAGCGGCTTTTCGAGAGGTAAAAGGGGCCACCGTCGTCGCCGTCTGCGATACGAACGGCGCGGCCGCCGAGGAGCTCGCGTCGCGCATCGGCTGCGAATCGTACTCGCTGCTCCCAGCGCTGCTCCGCAAGTCGAGCTTCGACGCCGCGATCGTCTGCACGCCTCCGGTAACGCACGAGTCGATCACCTGCAAGATCCTGCAGTCCGGCCGGCACGTTCTTTGCGAGAAGCCGCTCTCGATCACGGTGAACAGCGCGCGCCGGATGCTGGCGGTTGCCGAGCACTCCGGAACGATCCTAACGATGGCCTCGAAGTTTCGCTACGCGGCGGACGTCCGCCGTGCGCGCGAGATCCTCTTCGCTGGCGAGATCGGCGAACTGGTCTTCGCCGAGAACGCGTTCACCTCGTACGTCGATATGAGCCGGCGCTGGAACTCCGACGCCACGGTCAGCGGCGGCGGCGTGCTGATCGACAACGGGACGCACGCGGTCGACATCTTGCGATATCTCCTCGGCAACCTGCGCGACATTCAGGTCGTAGAGGGGCGCCGGATGCAGGGCTTGGCAGTCGAAGATACGGTCCGCCTGTTCGTGCACAACGACGACGGGGTCATGGGCGCCGCCGATCTCTCGTGGAGCATCAATAAGGAGCTCGAGACCTTCCTGCGCATCTACGGGAGCGCCGGAACCATCCTCGTGGGTTGGAAAGAATCGCGATTCCGGCGCCACGGTGAAGACGGTTGGCACACCTTCGGCAAGGGCTACGACAAAATTCAGGCCTTCGCCGACCAAATCGGCAACTTCTGCGGCGCAATCCGTGGGGAAGCCCGGCTGCTCGTCACGCCGCGCGACGCCCTGGCATCGGTCCAAGCGGTGCAGGCGGCCTACGCAGCGCTCGAGTGCGCGCGTTGGGAACGAATCGGCAGCCAGCTGGAAGAACTGACGCCGCTGCGGGCCGGCGCGCTAGCGGCAAGCTAGATGGCAGTTCATCCCAGCGCCATCATCGAGCCGGGAGTCTCGATCGGCCGCAACACTTCAATCTGGGACAACGTGCACGTACGTCATTCGACGACGATCGGCTCCAACTGCATAATCGGTGAGAAGAGCTACATCGCCTACGGCGTCGCGATCAAAGACTTCGTGAAGATCAACGCCTTCGTCTACGTCTGCACGGGGGTGACGATCGAGCGCGGCGTCATGATCGCGGCCGGCGTCGTTTTTACGAACGAACGCTTTCCGCGCGCGACGACGCCGCAGCTCGATCGGCTCCAACCGTCCGACCCCAACGAGTACACCCTCCACACGCTGGTTCGCGAAGGCGCGACGATCGGCGCGCGAGCAACGATCGGCCCCGGTTTGACGATCGGACGGTTCGCAATGGTCGGAATGGGCTCCGTCGTGACCCGTGACGTTCCGGACTATGCGATCGTACACGGAAACCCGGCGCGCCCCGTCGGATATGCGTGCGCCTGCGGACATCCGCTCGAGTCGCTCACGCCGATGATGGACCGGCCTACCGCCATGCGCTGCCAGTCGTGCGCCGCAGAGTACGCGCTCTCCGGTTCGTCGCTGCAGCCGATGGAGATCGCGCGGAGCTCGTAATGAGTCGATTCGGTATCGTCGGCGGCGGAATGCTCGGCATGACGCTGGCCTGGGAGCTCTCCAAGGAGGGCCACGACGTCACGATCTTCGAGGGCGGCCCCCGCTGCGGCGGGCTCGCCGCGCCCTGGCAGCTCGGCGACGTCGTCTGGGATCGTCATTATCACGTTACGCTTTTGAGTGATCAAACGCTGATCGAGCTCTTGGGCGAGCTCGATCTCGAGAGCGAGCTGCGTTGGAATACGCCGGGCACGGGCTTTTTCGTCGACGGCTCGATGCATTCGTTCTCAGGAACCCTCGACTACTTAAAATTCCCGCCGCTCTCGCTGGTTCAGAAGGCGCGTTTGGGCGGAACGATCGTTCACGCGTCGCGAATCAAGAACTGGGAGCCGCTCGAAGGAATTACGGCGGTCGACTGGCTCACCCGCCTCTGCGGACGCGGCACCGTCGAACGGATTTGGCTTCCGCTTCTTCGAGCGAAGCTCGGGCCTCACGCGCATCGCGCCTCCGCGGCGTTCATTTGGGCGATCATCGCGCGAATGTACGCGGCGCGCTCGAGCGGCGTCGGGCGCGAGCGCTTCGGCTATGTCGCGGGGGGATACGATCGGACGCTGAGCCGGTTCGAGCAGCGGCTGGCGGCACGCGGCGTCACGCTGCGCACCTCCTGTCCGGTGCAGGCCGTCGAGGCGTTGCCCGACGGTGTCGGCATTGCAACGGCCTCCGAGCTCTTGCGCTTCGACAAAGTCGTCATCACGCTCGCCGCGCCGCTGGCGGCGCGCATCTGTCCGGCGCTGAGCGCGCGCGAGCGCGCACTCTGCGCCGGCGTGGAATATCAAGGCATCGTCTGCGCCTCTGCGCTGCTCGACTCGCCGCTGACTTCGTATTACATCACGAACATCGCCGACGCGACGGTGCCGTTTACCGCGGTCATCGAGATGACCGCCCTGGTCGACCGCGAGGAATTCAATGGCAAGTCGCTCGTCTATCTTCCCAAGTACGTGGCCTCGGACGATCCGGCGCTGCAGCTTTCCGACGAAGAGATAGAGGATTCATTTTTGACCGCGCTTTCACGCATGCACCCGCACTTCTCCCGAAGCCAAGTTCGCGCGTTCCGGGTCTCGCGCGTGCCGCACGTCTTTCCGATCCCGACGCTGGACTATTCGAGCCGGCTTCCGCCAGTACAGACCAGCGTTCCCGGGCTCTTCATGGCGAGCAGCGCCAACATCGTCAACGGCACGCTGAACGTCAACGAGACGGTGCGCCTGGCCAAGCGTCTTCTACCTGCGCTGCGGGCGGGTTCGACGGAGCGGCAGCCGCAGGCGGTCGCCGTATGATGCGGGCTTCGCTCTCTCTCGACCTCGACAACAAGTGGTCGTACATGAAAACCCACGGTAATCCCGGGTGGACCGACTTCCCGACGTATCTGCCGCAGCTCGTGCCGGCGGTGCTCGACATTCTCGACGAGATGAAGCTGCGCATCACGTTCTTCATCGTGGGACAAGACGCGGAGCGCCCGGAGAACGCCGAAGTGCTCGCCGAGATCGCACGCCGCGGGCACGAGATCGGAAATCACTCGCACCACCACGAGCCGTGGATGCATCGCCGCGGGCGCTTGGAGATCGATGACGAGCTCCGCCGCGCCGAAGAGGCGATCGAACGCGTAACCGGCGTCCGGCCCCGAGGCTTTCGCGGACCCGGATTTACCCGCTCCGAGACGATCTTAGAGACGCTCGTCTCCCGGGGCTATCTCTACGACGCCTCGTCGCTTGCGACGTTTATCGGCCCCCTGGCGCGGGCGTACTATTTCCGCAGCGCGAAACTCAGCGCAAAGGACCGGGCGGAGCGCGAGGATCTTTTCGGAAGCTTCGCCGATGGCTTGCGACGCAACTCGCAGCACCGGATCGAGCTATCGAACGGATCGATCGCGGAGATCCCGGTCACGACCTTTCCGCTGGGGAAGATCCCGATCCACGTCTCTTACGTCCTCTATATCGCGATGATCTCTCCGGCGCTCGCCCGCGCCTATTTCGAAGCGGCGATGACCGCCTGCAAGCTGACCCGAACCGAGCCGTCGATTCTGCTGCATCCGCTCGATTTTCTCACGGCCGCTGACGCGCCCGAGCTGCGCTTCTTTCCGGCGATGAGCATGAATCCCGAGGTGAAGCGACGGGTAGCGCTCGATTCGATCGCTGCGCTCGCGAAGCACTTTGACGTTAAACCGATGAAAGATGTAGTGAACCTTTGCCCGCCGGCGGCCGTTACTAGAAGAAGGGAGAGTTCCACCGCACTCTAGGCAACCGCTCGCTCGTTTATTCGAGTTTTGCGACCGCTAGGTTGCAACGATAGGAGGCGTGCGCTAGAATGGGGGCTCGGTCGCTGGGCTAGACGGCGCGACTTTTTGTCGTGGCCCCGGAAAGGATGTGTTGATGCGGGACCTCGAGCGAGGGACGACCTCGATCTCGCCCGCTGGTTTCGACGGATTCGACGCCTCTCGTAAGAGACGCCTCGATGCTTCGTTGCGACAGACCGCCCGCGCTGCATCCGCCATCGGTTGGGCAATCGGCGTCTTCGATGCAGAACAAGATTTAGTGGCGTTCGACACGTCGGACGCCGGAATCGAGGATCGCGCCGCACTTGCATTGCTTACCCGCATGCCATTCCCCGCGTCGACGGGCCCGATCGTCCTCAATGCCGGCGCACACGAATGCGACAACGTTCCCGCCGCGCTCGGGATCGCAACGGATACCGGAAAAGGACACTCGGTTGCGATGGTCTTCGTTCCAAGCGAACGTTCCAGCGACGCCTGGGGTGAAGCGGCGCAAGCGATCGGCTCGGCAGCCTCAAAGGTTGCGCAAGAAATTTCAGCCTTCGACTTCGAGGGCGAGCGCAAGCGGACGACGCCGATTCCCGGCGGCCCGCACGCGTTTTTCCTCCTTAATGCCTCGCTCGACGTGCAGTTCGCGTGGTGCAGCGGAGAAGATGCTTCCGCATTTGCGCGACTCGTCGAGCCCGAGGAGGCTCGCCTCCCGCTCTTTCTCGAGCAGGCGGTGCGACGTTTGACGTCTTCGTGGAACTTCTCCCGAGCCGCTACGTGTGAAGAGCGCACCGGATATCCGCTGCTTGGACTGGCGATGCGAGTCGTGCCGATGCTCCAAAACGAAGTCTACATCGGCGTTTTTTTGGATAAGTGCGAGGATCCCGATATCGATGCGGCCGCATCGACCTTTCGCATATCTTCCCGGGAACGGGAGGTGCTCAACGGGCTGCTCGACGGCCGCACCATTACCGAAATCGCCCACGATCTCAGCGTTGCCGAATCGACGGTCAACGATCACGTCTCGCGAATGATCGCAAAGACGAACGCCCGCAACCGCATTCACATGGCCGCGACGCTGCTCGGCTGGCCGTCGATGCGTCCCGATTCGCAAGCCGCTCCCGCCCGCCAATCTTTTAAGGATCGTTTAAGCGAAAAGAGCGACGAGCACGGCGAGCCGCGCACGCGCTGTTCGTGGCGTTATCACCCCGGCGCCTAAGCCGGGTGCCGGGGGCACATGATAAGTTCTTACTACGCGTTGCACCCTAAAGGCCCGAAATAGCGGCTAAAGTCCCTAAATCCCGGCCGGACATAGAACGAACGTCTCACAAGTATATCGGGTTGTCCCGAGGTCCCATGCGGTGGCAGACTGTTAGAGTTCAGCCAAAGACCCCACCGACTACGGAGCTTTAAAAAAGCATGATTAGTACCTCGGGCGCATTGCGCGTCCTCATCATCGAAAAACAGATGCTCTTTGCCAAGGCCATCGCACAGGTGCTCTCGGCAGATCCTGACATCAAGGTCGCCGGCATCGCGGCCAGCCGGGAAACGGCGATGGTAGCCAAGGACGTCGACATCGTGATCATCGACATCGATACGGAAGAGATCGACGACGTCATCGAACATTTCAAGAGCAAGTCCCCCGATACGCGCATTTGCGCTCTCTCGGCTCACACGCAAGGCGAGCTGATGCAGCACTGTCTGGCCGCCGGCGCCGATGCGTACATCGTAAAGGATTCCTCCCTGCAGGAGCTCGTCGCAGCGATCAAGACCCTCGGCGAGGGCGCGAGCTACGTCGATCCCCGTGTTGCCGCATCGCTTCTGCGCCGCCGCGGCCCGACCAAACGCCTAACCAACGAACTGTCCCCGCGGGAGCGCGAGATCATCCGGCTCATCGCGCAGGGGTTATCGAATCGTGACATCGGCCGTCGTCTCGTTCTTTCGGAGAAGACGATCAAGAATCACGTCAGTCACATCTTCGCAAAGATACACTGCACCGCGCGGTCGCAGGCCGCGGTGCACGCGATCAGGATCGGTCTAGCCTAGGCCGTCGAAGGTTCGCGGCGAGAGCGCACGCGAAGACGCCGAGCAGTCCGACCCACGCGAGGATCTGCGGCGCTACGACGGTTCGTGTCAACTCGGGGGTCGCTCGGAGATAGCGGCCCCAGGCAATCGGCGAAAACTCGTCGGGTAACGCACTAAAAGAGTGCGTCGCTAAGCTGTGTGGGGTAGGGGTGGCGAAGTGCTGCAGAAGCACGACCGCCACGGTTGCTGCCAGAGAGCCCGCCGCCGCGTATGCGATCCGGCGGGCGGCAGCCCCGGGCAGAAGACAGAGCAAGGCGCCGAAGACCCCCGCTGCATCGATGAGCAAAACTGCGGGCCTCGGCGCCTGCGTCCAAACCGTCACGAGCAGAACGACGAAGAGCGAGGCAAAGGCCCGGGCCGATTCCTTTTCCAGCCGTGCGGCGAGGATCAATACGGCCGGCACGGCGATCAGTATTTGAATGTCGTGCAGGTAGATTCCAAAGAGCGTCACGGCCGCCGGCGGAAGCAGCGGCAGAAGATCGTTTTGTCCGCGCGCGCGCGCCAGCCGGCCGGCCGCGAAGATGCCCGCGATCGCCGCGAAGGCAAACCAAATCTTACCAGCCAGCAACGCTGCGCTGGCCGGAGTTCCGAGAACGTAGAGCAGCCGGCTAAGGCTGTATTGATCCGACGCGACGATCTCCGCATTGGCCAGCAACGGCAGAACGCGCGTAAAGTACTCGACGTTCGGCCCGGCTCCCAGCGCGATCGCGCTGAGCACGCCGAGGCCTGCGCCCGTCGCGACGATGGCGATCCGCGTTCCCGGTGCGAAGATCAGCAGCGCCAGCACCGCCGGCAGACCGACGTTGGGCTGGACCAGCGCCAGTGAGACTGCTACCCCGGCGGCCGCTGGGCGCCCCGCGTGCAGCAGATACGCCGCGCCGCAGATCGCAACCAGCGCAAGCGGCGGAATCTCGCCGTACGCGACGTTGAGCAGCGTTAGCGGCGCTAGTGCCAAGAGCACCGCGTAGCTCGGCGCTCGAATGAGCCGCCCGAGCGCCAAGGCGCTCACGATCGACGCACCGACGAGTGCCAGCGCGAAGAGCTCGGCTGCCAGCCGCGCCGGCAGCGACGAGAGCAGCGCGAACCCGGCGAGCACGTATCCCGGCTGCGGAGCCGGCTCGACGTAGCCGCTTGGCATTGGTGAGGCTTCGAAGCTGCGCTCGCACGAGCGAAGCGGCTCGACACGGTAGGGATCCACCCGCTCCCGGACGGCGGCTCCCGCGCAGTAGAACGCCTTGAAGCTCTGATGTCCGACGAGTCCGCGCTGGGCCAGCGCGAAGGCGACGACCGCCAACACCACTGAGACGGCGGCGAAGGCTGCTCTGCCGGCAGGCGCATTCATGTTGCGAATAAGCATACCGCGCTCGGCGGCCCGGCGGGAGTGCCGGCCGGGGAACGGCGCGCGGCCGAAAGGCTCAGGCCGCCGGCCGGGACCTAAGCCGGAGCCCATGGTCCACATCGACGTTGGAGCCCAGCCCTGCGGGGGTTATAATCTCGCTTGGTGATTCGAGCAGAGCGGCTTTCGTCAGTGGCATTGCGTTGGCCGCCGTTCGCGGTGATCGCGCTGGGCGCCAACCTGCTCGTTACGCTGCCGCTTGCGTGGCTGCTCAACATTTGGCAGGACGAGGCCTACACGCTGCAGACCACCAGCAACGGCGTCGCCTACGCCTTTCACCAAGCGCTTGCGTTCGAGCAGAACGCACCGCTCTATTTCGTTCTGATCAGCCTTTGGCGCTCGTTGGGCGACGGTATCTTCTATTTGCGCTTTTTCTCGGTGCTGTGCATCGCGGCTACGATACTGCTCGCCCCCGCGCTCGCCCGGCGGTATCTTCCGCGGCAGAACGAAAAGCTCGTAACGGCCGTCGTAGCCTGCAATCCCTTTTTGATTTGGGCCGCGGTCGAGATCCGCGTTTACGCAATGATCGTCTTGGTCAGCGCACTCCTCTTGCTGACGTTCTACGACGCCTTCATCGCGCAACGGCGGACGACCGGGGCCGCAGTCGCGTACGCGGCGTGCGTCGCGCTCGCGCTCTACACCCAGTACTACCTGGCCTTTCTCGTGGCTGGGCAAGCACTTACCGTCGTGGTCTTCTACCGCCGCGCGCTGCTGCGGCTCGTTCTTGCCGGCCTCGCGGCGGCTCTGGCGTTCCTTCCAATGCTGGCAATCGTTCCCGGTCAGGTCGCCAACTTCAAAGACGGCTTCGCTAGGCCATCGCTGCCCTACGCGTTTGCTTCACTCGCCGGCATTCTGGCGAGATACGTTCTTCCGCTGCCGGTCCCGCACTCGACGATCGCGTATCTCGTTCTGGCGGCCTGCGCGCTCGCGGCGCTGGCGATCTTTCGCCCGAAGCTGCAGCGAACCGGAAACGGCGCGATTCTCTTGACGACCGCCGGAGCGTTCGTACTTTTCGCAGCGGGCACGTACGTATCGGGCGTCCACATTCTCGATCGTCACGCCGCCTCGCTGTTTTTGCCCGCGACGCTCTCCGTCTTTGCGCTCTTTTCGTTCTTACCCGAGGCGCGAGAGCGGCGTGCCGCGGCCATATGGAGTGCCGTCGCCGTGGCGCTCTCGCTGCTCGTTCTGATCGGCACGTACCACCAGCTGGCCAAACCCGGCGATTGGAGCCGCGTCAGTGCTTACGTCCGTGCCCACGAGCGGCCCGACGAACCGATCGTCGTCTTCGAAGCCGAGAACGCATTGCCGTTCGAGTACTATTATCACGGCCCCAATCGTGTCGTCGCGGTGCCGCACGCCGTCGATTTTCACCGCTACGTCGTGACCCGCTTCATCATTCACGGCGACGCCGAACTGCGCGCCGCTATGCCCGCCCAAGAGCGGCTCTGGCTGATCACTGCCGGGAGCTGCCGGTCGGCCAACGTGCGCTTCGGCTGCGCCAAGCTCGAGCGGTACGTCGAGCGTCGCTACAACGTGGAATCCGACACGGCTTTCGACGGCGCACGCGTCCGCCTGTTGAAAAAAGATGCAAAGTAAGCGGCCCCGCGCTCTTCCTGCAATAGGGTGCCGAAATTTGCTCCGAGTATGGCGAAATCGTTTTCCTGGGTGTAAGCTTAGGAACGCTGGCCGCTACAAACACGCGCGGCCGGATATCGCAGAGAGGGATTAGGATGCTGGCTCACCTGTTTTTGGCGCTCATGTCGATCGTTTTTCCACCGCTCGACACTCCGGGCGGCCCGATCGCAATGCTCGCCGCGGCGGCGCCCCCGATTGTCGCCGCGCTCCCGGCAGCGCCAACGCAAGCGAGTATTCCCCCGCTTTCGTAGGCTTGCCCCGCCCAGAAGGGCGAGCGTTGAGAATTTGTTAACGCCTCAACAGGGGCCGAGCGACCGGCGTATAAGTTAATCGCACACTCCTAAAATCTAGGGGCCGTTTGCCACTCGGAGACGGTCCCGGAGCGAGCGATTGGAACCCCGCGAGGCTTATAACACCGGCGAGCTGACGGCCTGTCTGCGGTTAACGGACCGCTCCGTTAGCATGCCGGACCGGGTCTACCGGATTCGTGCCCTGATCCGCCTCTCGCGTTATCGCGAGGCGTTGACGGTCATCGCCGCCACGCGCGGGGCGAAGCCCGAACAAGAGGCACTCCTCCGGGCGCTCGAGTCGACCTGCCATTCGTTCCTGGGAACGACGGACTCGGCTCGTCGAGCGCTCGCGCGCATCCACGTCGCGCCGCAGGGCCCCGATGCGCGGTTCGAAGTTGCCTACGCGCGGATGCTCCTGGGCTGGGTCGAGGGCATGCCGGACGCGATGCAGCAGGCGCTGCAGGCGGTCGACGTCAGCTCTTTCCCGCACCTTTATGGGCGCTGGCTGTATGCCTGCTCTTGGGCCCCCGCGTTACGCGGCGAGTATCACGAGCAGATGCGCTTTCTCGAACTCTCGATCCGGCACATCGCGCAGGCTCCCGAGGCGTACGACGTCACGCTGCTGGCGAGCGCGACGCGATCGCTCGTTCACCTCGTCCGCGAGATTGCGGCGCCGAGCACGTTCGATTTTGCGGTGCGCATCACCGAGACGCTGCCCTGGACCGAAGACCTCGAAAGCGAACGATTTTTGACGTTTCGCGGGCTGGCCTGGGCCTATGCTTTGCGGGGGTCGCACGAGAAAGCGCTGCAGTACGCGTACTTTGCACGGGATATCGCGCCGTCCGTGCGATGGGTCGCGGCATGCTACGCAGACCAAGCCTACTTGGCCAGGATGGCCGGCGAAAATGCGAGCGCCGACGCGCTCCTGCGCCACGCCGTCGCTTGCGCCCGAGAGACGGACTGGAGCTCTCCGGGTGAGGAACGCGTCGCGATCTTGAACCTCATCGAACTCGCAGCGGATCGCGATCTCCCAGCGGCAAGCCGCCTCATGGACATTTATGACGCCATTCCGATGACGCTCGCTCCGGCGCTCGCGCTCGGGCGCGATCGCCGCCTGCACGCGATGGAAGACTACGCGCGCGGCTGCATTCTGGCGGCTTCGGGGCATCGGGCCGCCGCTCTACAACTCCTCGCGAGCGCCTACACGTTCTATCGTTCGATCGACTACGCGTGGCGTGCGGCCGCGGTTGCGCTGCGGCTTCACGAGGTGAGCGGGGAACACACGTGGCTGCGTCTGGCCAGCGAAGTCGTCGCCGAGTTTTCGGAGAGTTCGGTCGCGCGCGATATTCGCCGCCGCGCCGGCTTGGTCGAAGATCCTCGCATCGCCGCCTTGACGCCGGCCCAGCGCCGTGTCTACGGGTTGATCTGCCAGGGGCTCAGCGACAAAGAGATCGCCGGCAACCTGCGCATTTCCCCGGAGACCGTCAAGAATCACGCGGCCCGGATCCGTCTCACCTTCGGCGTGCGCTCGCGCGCGGCGCTGATCGCGGCGGTCCGCCGGGAAGCCGTCTAGGAGCCCTAGCCCCCCAATAGGCCGACGTTCTCACCCTTCGGGACCATCGCGCGCCGGGGACCCCGTCGGGCGGACGTTGTGCCCGAGCCCTGCTGGGAGTAGCCTAGAAGCGTGACTCGCGCCATCGCGACAGCCTTATTCTGCCTCTGGGCCCTCCTTCCGAGCGTCGCCTGGAGTTCTTCACTCTCTTCCGACACCGTCATCCATCCGGGCGACCAGCTCAACGTACTCGTCTTCGGCGATCAAACGCTGACGCAGAACGTGACCGTTATGCCCGACGGTACGATCGAGTATCCGCTCGTCGGCCGCGTCCACCTGGCGGGAAACACGCCGATTGGCGCGGCGTCGGTGCTTTCCAGCAAGCTCAAAGCGTACGTTCGCCATCCGGTCATCACGATCTCGATCGTCGCGCTCGGTCAGCCGAACGTGCTCGTGCTGGGTGACGTGAAAGCGCCGGGCAAGTACCCGTTGCGATCCGGCGCAAAGCTCACCGATGCGATCGCGGCTGCCGGCGGCATCGCGGATTCGAACGGCGCCTTTCCCGACGCGCGCGTCGCCGACGCGGGGGGTAAGGTAACGCTCATCTCGCTGCAAGGTTTGCTGCAGCGTGGCGACACGTCACTCGATTTGCCGCTCTCCGAAGGATCCGTCGTCTACGTGCCGGGCCCGATAAAGTTTACGGTCGACGTGGCGGGCGCGGTCGACCATCCGGGCGACGTTCAGGTAAACGAGGGCGACCGTTTATCGGTGGCGATCGCTAAAGCCGGCGATAGCCAAAACGCGCAGGCCGATCTCAATCACATTCACTTGATCCGAACCACCGCCAACGGAACGCAAACGACCTCCGAAATCAACTTGTACGAGGCGCTCAAGGGCCAAAACCAAGCAGCCGACGTAGCGCTCGAAAAGGGCGACGTCATCTTCGTGCCGCAGGCCTCGAAGCACAACGATATCTTCGGCGGCATCGGCGACGGCCTGCTTTTCCTCCTCACGCACATCATTCCGTAAGCTCGCTCTCCGTTCGGCAAGACAAGACGCCGCGCCCACGGAAGCCTCCGGCATGTCAGCTTACGTCGTCGTAAACGTCAACACGTCGGATCCGCAGCGCTACGAGCGTTACAAAGAAATGGCCGAAAGAACGGTCGCGCAGTTCGGGGGCCGCTATCTCGCCCGCGGCGGAAGATTGGCGGTACTCGAAGGATCTTGGGAGCCGACCCGGATCGTGGTGCTCGAGTTCGATTCTTACGACCGGGCGATGGAGTGGTGGCGCTCCGCCGAATACGCTCCCGCGAAAGCGCTGCGCCAACAGCTCAGCGAGACCGATCTCCTGATCGTCGACGGTTATCCTTAGTCGGCACTAGTGATTGTGCGCCAGAATGTCCGTTAGGATGCCGGGCGCGACGGCATCGGGGCGGCGAAAGTCGAGCCGGGCACTGAGTGCGGATCCGTAGGCGACCTTTGAGTTGCGCGTCGTCAGATCGGCCTTCGGCGCAATGGCGGCGAACGGCGCCAGGTTCGCCGTCGTCGTGAAGGCAGAGTAGAGCGGCGCGGCCGTCGCGTCGTAGTTCGAGAGCGGCCGCAGACCGAGCAGCCGTTCGATCGTGCGAAGCACGCTCACCGTGGCGAAGTGATCGTGTATGACTCCGCCGCGGGCGTAGGGCGAGGCGATGTAGAGCGTGGTGCGCTGATCGCTGACGTGATCGGCGCCGTCTTGGGCGTCGTCCTCGGTGATGAAGATTGCGCTGGAGGCCCAAACTCGAGAGTGTGAAATTGCGTCCACGATCTGTCCCACGGCGTAGTCGTTGGTGGCAATGTAGGCGGCCGGCGTAAGCGCTCCGGCTCGCGTGCCGGCGGTGTGGTCGTTGGGAAGCCACATATACTCCAGCTGCGGCAGCGTGTCGGCCGCTGCGAAAGCGTCGAACTCCCGCTTCCATTCCTTGACGCGATCCAGATCGCTGTAATCCAAGTTCCAGCCGACGTAGTGCGGATCGAATCGAGTGCCGAGGCTCGGCGCGGTAGCCGCGATGTGCCCTTCGATGGCTGGCATCAGCGCCATCTCACCGTAGTCGCGAAAGCTTACGCCCGCACGGCGTGCCGCATCCCAAATATAACCGCTGCTTGCCACGCCGGCGCCGATTCCGGTCAGCACGTCGTCGTCGTCGAGGCGCCCGCCGTAGACGGGCGGCCACGTGCGCTCGACGTAGTCGTTCGCAAAGGCGCCGTCGGCCCAGTTGTGACCCGCGTCGCTCACCTCGCCGCTGGCGTAAAAGTTGTCGAAGAGCCCGAAGCGCTGCGCCAGCGCGTGTTGATTGGGTGTCACTCGCGCGCCGAACCAAACGAGTTTGGGATCGCCGTTGCCGGCAGGCATGTCGCCGAGAATCTGATCGTACGTGCGATTCTCTTTGAGAATGAAGAAGACGTGGCGAATGGGGCCGCCCGGATGAAGAATCGTGCGCGCCGGCCGCGGCGCTTCTCCCTGCGCACCTTGCGGATTCGGCGCCAGGCCGGCGCTGGTCGAGATCTCACGAATCGAGCCGAACTGGATCGCGGCGATGTAGCCGCGATTGCTGCGGCTCATCACGTCGAAGTCGGGATTCGGCTTCGTGCCCTCGCCTTTTCCGTCGATAACCAAAAGATTGTTGCCCAGGGGGACGATATCGGTGGGGTACCAGCCCGCCGGGAGGCGTGCCGATATGCGGCCGTTGCGCAAAACCACGATCTCGTTTGCGGCTCCTAGGCTGACAAAGAGCCGGTCGCCTTCGAGCGCGAGCGCGTTGGGCGAGGAGCCGATCGTGTGCGCGACGCTGCCGACAAAAACGTCGCTGCGCCGCCTGCCGGTCTGCGCGTCGTACAGGCCCACCGTGTCCGCGTCGGCCTGCGCCACGTAGAGCGTATCTCCGCTCGCGAGGACGTCGCTGGGATGCAGGTCCGTCGTAATGTGACGCACGCGCAGCGTAGCGACGCTGACGGCGGCGACATAGCTCGCGGACCGAACCGCCGCGAAGAGCGTCTTGCCGTCGGTGGAAAAGGCAAGGCTGCGAGGCCGCAGGCCGACGGCGACCGGGCGCGCCTTGCGCAGCGCGTCGAGCTTGCCGATGCGGACGGCGCCGTCGCCGTTGAATGCAACCGCAAAGATGCCGCGACTCTCCGCGACCGAAACCGGATAGGATTTAGGCGGCAGCGCGATCTTTCTGACCGTCGCCTCGTGCGGATCGATCGCAAAGAGCGCGTCCGCGTTGGCACCGGCGACGAAGATCCCGCGCTGCGTCCAGACCGGGCGCCCGTAGGCGCCGGCCAAGTTGTAGCGTTTGACGAGCCGCAGTCCGCGCGTCGCGTAGAGCGAGAGGGCGGGAGGATTGAAACCGGACTCGACGACCGCGATCGTCGAACCGTCGGGCGAGCGCGCGGCGCCTTGCGGCATGGTACCGGTCGCGACGGTCGCGCCGGGCGGGGCTTGCAGCATCCAGCCGTTTGGCAGAACGCTGCGCGCGGCACCTTGCGCGTAGAGCATCGCCGACGAACCGAGAATCAGCGACGCAACGGCTGCAAGCAGGATGGCTGCGAAGAACGGCGCGCGATTTCTCACAAACTCTCAAAGCTCCATAGCGACTCGAGGTGTGTTGTTTTTCGCCACCGGCGCTCTGCGTCTTTGCTTGCGGGCGAAACCGGCGACACCTTTGCGGGTTTTTTGTGCGCGTGAAGCGGTGGGAGCGAACCATGCCCTGGATCGCGCTGGGAATTGTCTACGTCTTTTGGGGTTCGACGTATCTCGGCATACGGGTTGCGGTCGAGACGATTCCGCCGTACCTCATGACGGGCGTGCGCTACGCGATCGCGGGTCTATTGCTGTTGAGCTGGCAGTGGCTGACCGCCAAGCACAAGCCGGGACTGCCGAGCCGCCGGGAGCTCTTGCGAATTGCTTCGACCGCGTTCTTGCTGCTGGTGGTGGGGAACGGTCTCCTCTGTCTTTCGGAGACGCGAGTCGAATCGGGAACCTCGGCGTTGTTGATCGCGACGACGCCGATTTGGATGATTTTGCTCGATGCGCTGCGCGCCCGGAGGCTGCCGAGCCTGCTTGCCGTCGCGGGATTGATCGTCGGAAGCGTGGGGATCGCTGTGCTCGTCGGCCGGGGCGCCGGGCATGCCAACGCGCTCTTCGCCGGCCTTATTCTGCTGGCGTCTCTCTCTTGGGCGCTGGGCTCGGTTTTCGTCGGACGCGAGCATCACCACCCCTTCACCGCCTCGCTCGAGATGAGCATCGGAGGTGCGCTCTGCATC
>DATDHW010000040.1:0-28857 GCA_036521375.1 Candidatus Cybelea sp. | reverse complement strand
CAGGTTCGGCCACAGATGTAAAAGGCTGAGGGAAAGCTCGCGGTTCGTCGGCTTGTGCAGTTCCGGCAGCACAAAGCCGAGCGCAAGCAGCGTAATCGCGAACGCAAAGACGCCGTCCGAAAACGCTTCGAACCGTGCCTTGTTCATCGCGCAGCCGCTAACCCAACGTTCGACGTCAACCGAGCAACCTCAGGCGCCGCGCCGTTCGAACAGCCTCTGCGTGACCATGGCAGCCGAGCTTTGCGATGGTATTAGCAACGTGCACGCGCACGGTGTTAAGGCTGCGCGAGGTCTTCTCGGCGATCTGCTTGGGCGTCAACCCTTCTTCCAGCATTCTCAGAATCTCCATCTCAGACCGCGTTAGGCCATTGAATGGGAGTCGTTCCATCGCAGCACCCCCCGCGGTCGCGTCCACGGCTGCCAGCAGCTGTGCAACGTCTGCGTAATCTAGCGCTCGAAGACGCTCCGTGCATTCTCGAACTCGCTCCGAGCCGGTGGAAGCTCCCCCTCGTACTCGAGACATTATGCTCCCCGTTGCATCTGAGACGGCACGAATAACCTCGTCTCGACCAAAATGAAGCTGACGCAGAATGCGATCTGCGAAGGATGCTCTTCCATTAATGGTCTCGGTGAGAGCACAAAACGCCTTAGTAATAGCGATTGCCCTCACGCGAAACAGTCCAGTGGCAGGGTCCGATGATTTGAGGCCTTCGATAATCTCTCTCGCTAGGGCGGCAGCATCATCATGCTTTCCGTCCACCGCGAGAAACAGAGCGTACTCAGCGCCGCAATATAAGCGATCGACACTGAAGGTCATCTGATTCCAGCAGGAAGCCAGCAGCCGATGGGCTTCCGCGAATCGGCCTTCCCACGCCAACCGCGACGAACGGAAAATTGGCAGGTATTTACGAGCTAGTTCGGTCGCTCCAGCTGATCCGAGCCGCTGCTCGATAGCAATGCTCTTCTCTACGTATCCTCTCCGCATTTGCGCACTTAGCATCTGAAGAAGCGCCGTCTGCAGTGCAAACGTGTCACCCGCCTTTGTTGCAGCCGTAGCCGCAGATTCAGCGTAGGTAAGCTGCTGCTCCACGTCATCGCGCTCGTGCAGGACCAAGTTCGAAAGAACGGCCTTTACCCGGCTCGAAAGACCGAACAGATGCAAGCTATCGGCTAACTCGGCAGATTGCATCAACGCTTCAAAGGCTCTCGGCGCCATTCCCAAATGATGATATGCGATGCCTACACGATGCAAGACCTTGGCTCGAACGATCTCGGAATCGACCCCGGCGAGCAAACTCTCAGCCAACGATGCGGCACGAGACGCAGTCGCGAGATCTCCGCTTGTCGCGCGTTGACCGGCAATGAGGGAGAGCGCCTCGGCCCTGTACGCGGAGGTTTGCTCGGCGTCGTCAGCGAGATCGCTCAAGACTTCGTTGACGTTTCGGCCTTGGTTTGCCATTAACGCGGCGAGCCGTAAGCTCGCGTTTGCGATGAGGTCTCGGTTTGCGCTCGCCTCACTTAACGCGCGCCGCAGTAGTGACTCTGCACGGGTGAACTTTCCGGCGACCGACTCCATCGCTCCTAGGAGAGCGAGAGCCGTTGAGTTGCTCCGTCTGGTGATGTCGTCCAGCGCTTCAATCCCGCGCATAACGACGTCGCTCCTGGCTCGCTCTAAGAGATGGAACCCGTACCCCTCGAGCAAGCGCAGCACATCGGAACTTGACGCCGCCGCTGCGTAGGCGGCGATAGCGTGCTCCATGTCGCCGGTCGCTTCTAGCGCCCGTGCCGCGCGCCCCTGAACCTGCTGCTGGGCGCGCTTGCCGGCGAGAGCACTCTGGTGCCTCAAGAATTCGCGAAAGAGATCGTGGCATTGGTAGACGCCGCGTGACTCTTCGTAGATGAATGCCGTTCGTTCCCGAAGTCGTTCGATGATCGGCAGCGCCCGGTCAAAACCCGCGCGCTCCAATACTTCCACCTCTATGGCTGGCAGCGCTACCGCTACCTCGAGCAAGGCCCGCTCTCCTTCGTCGAGTGCCACGTAAACTTGCTCCGCTAAGAAACGATAAATCATCTCTCGCGTGACGGCCGATACGTTTCGTAGATCCGCGGATCCGGTTGAGGTACGCAAGGCAAATGTCAGCGCGGCGGGCCAGCCTTCGGTCAAGTCGAGTAGATCCTTTAACTCGTCATCGCGAATGGTCAGTCCAAGATCGCGGGCAGCCTGCGCGACCTCTTCCAGAGTGAAGCGAAGTTCTTGCTCATCCACCGGGAGCTCGGCGTCGCGGTAGGCGAGCCAGCTTCCGACGGGCAGACCGGCCGTCGAGCGCGACGCAATAATCCAGCGTACGCGGTCTTTGCTATATTCGATTAAGGCGGTAAGAAGGCCGGCAACCTCTGCATCGCCGTCGGCCACGTGAAGGTCATCGATTGCGATGACGCCGGCAAATAATTCTAGGTGCGCGTTCAGCCATCGCGCGAGATCTTGGTCTCGTTTATCCGACGACTGATTTCGCTCATAGGCACCTGCAAGGGTGTCAACGGCGTGAGGTGCATGTTCTCCGAGCGCTTCGGTCAGGCCGCGCAAGAAACTCAACAGCGTTGTATGCTCCGGCCTGAGCGCAAAGCGCACGCAAGGCTGACGGAGCGTACGAATATACTGTCGAAGGGCCACGCTTTTTCCGTAACCAGCCGGTGCGATTACGAGCGTGATAGGAAGGCTGGCCGACGCGCCGAGACGCTCGATCAGGTGCCGCCGCTCGACCTGAAGCGTCCGGGCCATCGCGTGACGTTCTAAAGGGGCTTCTTTGTCGCCTGGTCCGCAAACGGGTTTGGACTGGGAACCGCGCATGAACGTACTGACTTAGCTAAGGAAGTGCAGCACAGGATACTTCGAAGGAAGCGCACCCGGACTGAGACGGGGAACACCCAAGCCTGTCGAAGTGACACGGCTCCAGAGGAGGGATGCGTGAAAACATTTGCTGCAATGATTCTAGCAGCCATGATAGCGGGGTGCGGAGGCGGAAGCACGCCGCCGAGCCCATCGCCCGCCGGAGTTGCGGCTGAACGAACGCACGCGCGTCCAGCGTACAGCGTGCTCTACAGTTTCGAAGGCCGCAGTGACGGCAGAGACCCGCACGCGGGTCCACTCATTAAGGTCAAGGGCACGCTCTACGGCACCACGGAATACGGGGGCGGCCCATGCCATGGCCGTTGCTTCAGCGGCACGGTCTTCGCGATCACGACATCCGGCACGGAGAACATCCTCCACAGCTTCGAGGTCGGCTCGGGAGACGGTAAAAACCCACGGGCAGACCTCATCGAGGGCGCGGGCGCATTCTACGGCACCACCGTCCATGGTGGAAGCGCCTCCTGCTATTGCGGAACGGTGTTCAAGCTCACGCTCTCCGGCGCGGAAACCGTGCTCTACAGCTTCACCGGTAAACCCGACGGCTACGGCCCGGATGCGGGCCTCCTCGACCTCAACGGCACGCTCTACGGCACGACCATCAACGGCGGCGCGTACGGCGACGGAACGGTCTTTGCGATCGCGCCCTCCGGCACGGAAATCGTGCTCCACAGCTTCACCGGTAAACCAGACGGTGCGCATCCGTACGCGGGCCTCACCAACGTCGACGGCACGCTCTACGGCACGACCACAAAAGGCGGCGCGAACTGCGGCTCAAGCGGCGGTTGCGGAACGGTCTTTACGATCAGTCCGTCCGGCTCGGAGAGCGTGCTCTATAGCTTCAAAGGAAGCCCGGGGGACGGTAATTACCCGACGCAGGAGGTCCTCCTCGATGTCAGCGGCACGCTGTACGGCACGACGAAACGCGGCGGAACGAACGACCGGGGAACGGTATTCTCGATGACGACCTCCGGCGCGGAAGCCGTGCTCCACAGTTTCGGCGGCTCGGGCGACGGCGTGTTTCCATATGGGGGCCTCCTCGACGTCAAGGGCACGCTCTACGGCACGACCTCCAACGGTGGTTCGGGTTCATGCCTGCGATACGGCGACGTCCAAGGGTGCGGAACGGTTTTCGAGACGACGACCTCCGGTCAGGAAACCGTGCTCCACGACTTCGACGGCTTACGGCAGGGCAGATTCCCGTATGCCGGCCTCATCAATGTAAACGGTACGCTCTACGGCACGACCACCGCCGGCGGCTCGCATAACGCCGGAGCCGTCTACTCATTATCGCCGTGAAGGCTACGTTGAGCGCCTTTCTTATTCTGTATCGACGGGTTCGTTCGACGGCGGCTCGTCCAGGAAGTGCGAGACTGGATACTTCGAAGGAATCGCCGTAAAGGGTCGCGGCGCTTGATTGAAATCGAAGGCGGCGTCCAAACTCGTCGCGCGCTGGTCGGTGTACCCTTGTGCCCGCGGACCGATCGTTCCAGTCCCGTAGACCTCCTCGATGAACTTCAGAATGCTTGAAAACTCGTATTGCGTGTGGTCGACATAGCCGATCTTGGCGTAGGGCGAGATAATTAGACAGGGAACGCGGAAGCCGAGCCCGCGATAGTCCAGCTGCGGGGGCTTCGCGTTGTCGTACCAGCCGCCCCAATCGTCCCATACAACGATGATCGCCGTAGAGCTCCAGTACGAGCTCTCGCCGATCGTATTGACTATCGATGCCACCCATGAAGGGCCGCTATCGCTCCCCTTCCCCCCGTTAATGGGCGGGTGATCGGAGTCGGCCAGGCTCGGAGTAACAAAGCTTACCGATGCCAAGTGCCCTCGGCGGGTATCTTTTAATATCCTCGTCTGCGGAGAGACGACGCTGCCCGCCCAATCGCGGCCGTACCGTACGTACTTCATCGCTTCAAAGGGCTCCCAGATCCCGGAGTCCAGCTTTCTGGTTGCGTAGTACCGCCACGAAACGCCGGCGGTATCGAGCACGTCGGCTATCGAGTTCCACTGGTCGAAACACGGGAACGGGCCCTTAAACATCTCCACTTTCGGTTGGGAGGTTACGTACGAGCTCTTCGTGCCGGGCGGCGAATCGCAATCGTGTGTGTTTTGGGGCGTATCGATCTCGGCCTCAGATGGCGATTGGTCAATGTCGTCGGTGCCGGAAACCAGCATCAGGTGTCCGGTGAAACTCCCGCCCCACTCCGTCGGAAACATTTCATCGGCGAGCACGTACTGCTGCGCCATGCCCCAGTACGGTTTGATCAGCGACTGCTCGACGTACGAATACGCCGGGTACGGGCCACGCTTGCAGCAAAACTTCGAAAAGCCGTCCATCCTCCCCTTATCCCAGGAAACGTGGGACGACTGCCAGTCGTGCCCCAAGTCGACAGAGTCGAAGGTAATCGGTTTGAGCGTAACCGCGATGTCTCCGGGGGCACAATGCAAACCCGAACCGCTGCGCGCAACCCGTTGGGTAATCCCCAGTCGCGGGTTTGTCTCCGGAATCGCGCAGCCCGATGCCGGCGCGTTGGCACCAGGGTAACCGGTGAAGAAGTTTTCAAAGCTGCGGTTCTCTTGAATGATGACGACGACGCGGCTAATGTATTGGCTCGGAGATCCGCTCTGCGGCAGCGCGCGAGTCGAAGCCACCGGCATACTACCAGGCGAAGAACATCCGGCCGTTACGATAAGGCCGAGGAACGCGAGGACGAGAAACGACTTAGCAGACATCCTTCCCCTTCAAGGTTTGTTATCGGCGTGGCACTGCCGGGCCGGTATTGGGGTTCGTTCCGCAGTCGCGCTTTCATCTTTGGGCGGGGCTGCGGTAACGAAGCGTTCGCCAAGACTGGCCGACCATGAGGCACGCCGGCGCTCATCGCTCCGATGTCTTACATCACTCACGCTCCGCGCCCTCAGACAGCACCTTATGAAACCTATCGAGGTTCGGCGTAACGACTTTAAGACCTCAAAAGACCGCTGCTCGAACCGTGCGCGACGTTATCTAGAAATTCCGCAAGAAGGGAGCCTAGCCACTTTAATCTTGGTGCAAGCCACGCGCGCTGAAGGGGACAAGAGACTTCCCCGAATTCAATTACCAGGGTTCCGTAACGCGCGTTGACCTGCCGGTACCCGTAGTACTCGCGCAAGCTCGCCGTAAAGTCGTCCGGCTGAAATCCAAACGGCCAGTACCTGCCGTAAAACGCGCGCCACGCTTTGGCTTCCGAATCGCCCTGCGCCGGCGGATACCCGACCGAAGCGCGGCTCCCACACGGCGGATTCGATCCGTCGAAATGAATGAAGACCGCCGCTTTGACGTTGTAGGTTCCCTCGAAATCCGCGGGCAGCCGCACGACGCGCACGCCGTGCTCCCGTAGAACCCTGGTCGCCTCGTCGGCCACGACCGGCGTCCACTCGCGCTCGCCCGCCGCGCCGAGATTGCACTTGTGCTGCGGAAAACGCGCGCAGCTCGCCGGGCGACCTTCATGTCCCGCTGAAATCAGCACGTCGTACTTCGTAATCACCGCCGCCAGCAGCAGCGGGAGGATCACCATCCGCCCGAGGCGCCTCCGCCGCCGAAGCCGCCGCCGCCCGCGGAGAAGCCGCCTCCGCCGCCCCCGAATCCACCGCCGCCGCCAAGGCCGCCGACGAACGCCCCGCCGAAAAACTGCGAGCGACGCATCTGCGCCCGCGCCGCCGCACGCCCCTCGTGCAGCACGAGATACCCGTAATAGGCGCTGCGGATAATGTGCACGATGATGACGAACACGAGAAATGCGAGGAAGAACCACAGATTAGAATTCAAAGCGATGCCGCTGCGCTCGTGCGAGACCATCGGCGGCGGCGTCATGTTCGCCGCGCTCGGCGTGATCGTGTTGAGGATCGCGGCCACGCCGGCTTGCACGGCGCCGTCGGTATCGCCCGCGCGCATCCGCGGCCGGATGTCGTCTTGGATGATCCGGTAGGCGTCGGCATCGGGCAGCTTGCCCTCCAAGCCGTAACCGACTTCGATGCGCACCTTGTGGTCGGCCATGAAGATGAAGAGCACCGCACCGTCGTCGTACTTCTTGCGCCCGATCTTCCAGTGGTCGGCCGTCTCGCCGGTCCACGTCTCGAGCGGCACGTCGCCCGTGCTCTGCCCGATCCACACGATGATCTGGTGGCCAGTCGAGCTTTCGTACGCGCGCAGCCGGCTCTCGAGCGACGCGCGCGTCGCGCTCGAGAGCGACCCGGCGTTATCGGTCACGTAGTGATCCGGCACCGGCGGAATTGTAAAGCCGGCCGATGCCGCGATCAGCGGCAGCGCAAAGAGCAGCGCGAAAAGCGCTCTACCAGCTGCCCGACGCACCGCCGCCACCGAAATCTCCCCCGCCCGCATCGAAATCACCGCCGCTGCCAAAATCGTCGCTCCCTCCGCCGGAAGAAGACCCGCCGCCGCCGCTGCCCCACGTCGGCCAGGTCTTCATCTGCTTCTTCGCCGCCGGTGCGCCTTCACGCAGTACCAGATACCCATACCGGATGCTCCCGACGATCTGCATCACGATAATGTAGATCACGATCAACATGAAGACCGCGAACATCGAGAACAATCCGATGGCGATGCCGCTGGCCCACCAGGGCGACGAACTCTCTTCTTCTGCCGGTGGCGCCGTCACCGCCGCGTACGCCGGCGTGATCGTCTTGAGCATCGCCGCCACGCCGCCGCTCACCGCGCCGTCCGTATCGCCCGCGCGCATCTTGGGCCGGATGATGTCGTTGATAATCCGCGACGAGTCGGCATCGGTCAGCGAGCTTTCCAGCCCGTACCCCACCTCGATGCGGATCTTGTGATCCTTCATGAAGAGAAAGAGAATCGCGCCATCGTCCTTGCCGTGCCGGCCGATGCGCCACTGGTGCGCGCTGTCGCCGGTCCACGTTTCGAGCGGCACGTCGCCGGTCGTCTCGCCGATATAGACGATCACCTGATGCCCGGTCGCGTGTTCGTAGGCTTGCAGCTCGTTTTCGATCGACCCCCGCGTATCGCTTGAGAGGGCGCCGGCAGTGTCGGTCACGTAGTGATCCGGGGTCGGCGGCGCTTTGAAATCCGCCGCGACGGCCGGCAGCGCCAACCAGCTCGCGGCGATCGTCGCGAACAAGGCAAGGGCTCGCGCCGCCGATTGCATTGTTGCGGGGTTGGGCTTTCCTATGGCCCCGCTCCTCCACCGGCCACGTCAGCAGCCCCGTTTTTCCGATTCGGGGACCGATTTCGCCGAACGTCGCGAGCAGATTCCTTTATCAATGCGTTCTCGCGTAATGCGTGCTTTCTCGAGTGCGGCGAATCGGTCGCGTGTTGGACGCCTGCAGCGCGAAATATGCTTCCATAAAGGCCGGCGAAATTGGCGGCCAAGGAGCCGTCGCGCCGTTGGCGAAGTCGCAGTGACGCGCGGGGCCTTCTTGTGAAGGATCTTTCGGCTTTGCGCGACGTGTCGCCGACAGAAAGGTACCACTTCGTGCGCTACTTCTATCTGCTCCTGGCCGCGATGGTTATGTCAAGCTGTTCGCAGAGTCCGGGATCGCCGCCGCTCTCCGGCAGTTCCGCGAGTCACGTTCGCCCCCTTGCCGGGACGAAACCTCACATTACGAAGATCAGCACCATCAAGGCAAAGCAATACCAAAACATCGTCATTTCAGGAAGCGGTTTCGGCACCATGCAGCCGTACAACGGTGATTCGGCGTACCTCCAGATACTGGATAATACCGGGAAATGGAGCGCCGGTTACGTCAGCAGCTCTCAGGTCGACTCCGTCTGGCTGGACGTGAGCAGCTGGACCGACAACAAGATCGTCATCACGGGGTTCACGGGTGACTACGGCCAGAGCTATTGGATCCTGATGAAGGGCGACCATTTGAAGATCAACGTCTGGAACGCGCAAGGCGGTAACGGCCCCGCCACAAAAGGCAAGAAGGTCAAATAGGCATACGGGCGCCTTACCGAGGCCGCGCTCCCGCCCGGTGAATTACCAGAATCGTGGCGTCGTCGCGCATCTGCCCGTTTGAAAAAGCCTTGACCGCATCGAAGAGCTCGTCGGCGAGTTCCTGCGCGTTGAGTTCGCGATGCGCGAGGAAGTTCTCGCGCAAACGCTCGAGGGTGTACAGCTCTCCGCGGGTATTGCTCGCCTCGGTTAAGCCGTCGGTATAGATGACGGCGCGGTCGCCGAAATCGAGGGTGCACTCCTCAACGGAATACGGCGTCTTGCGATCGATCCCCAAAACGAGCCCGTGCATCGTCAGCACCTCGACTTCGCGGGCCTGCGCGCGCAGGATCAGTGCCGGCTCGTGCCCGGCGTTGACGATGCGCAGCCGTCCGGACGTCGCGCTGATCGTTCCCAGCAGCAGCGTGATGAAGTAGTCGGTGTCATCGAGGTCCTCGGCCACGACCTGGTTCGTGTGGCCGATGATCGCCTCGAGGCGTTCGTGCCCGAGCGCCTGCGTCAGGCCGCGCACGAGGTAGCGCAGCATCAGCGCGTTGATCGCCGCGCCCAGCGATTTCCCCGACGCATCGCCCAGACCGAACAGCAAGTGATCGCCGCTGCGAAAGACGTCGATATAGTCGCCGCCGACCAGGCGAGCCGGCTCGGCGCGGGCACCTAACTCTAACCCGTCGACCTCGGGCAATTGGATCTTGAGCAGCGCGTTTTGGATCCGCTCCGCCGCAATGTCGTAGTACGGTTCGGCTTGCTCGCCGGCCGTTAACGCACTAATCGCCTTGGAGATCGAAGACCACACAGCAGCCTGATTGCACCATCTCCGCTGGAGGCCTGTGCCCGATGCACCGGAGAAGGTTCGGGCAAATGACGGCGGCGCCGGCGCACGAGTTGACCCACGTTGCGGTCGAAAGCCGAGATACGGCGCTGGGCTCGTGGACGGTGGCGCGTTGGTCGCCGCCGCCGGCCTGCGCCTGGCACGGCCTCGTCGAGCAGATCTGGTATTTTGAGGGCACGCTCGCGCTCGCTCGGGAACGCGTCTTCCCCGACGGATTCGCGGAGCTTATCGTTCAGTTGGACCGGCCGCACCGCGACGGCGACTCCAGCTCACTCGAGCCGTTTCCGGCCGTCTGCATCAATGGTCTTCGCACTCGGCCGTCGGTCGTGGTGGCACCGCAGAGCCGCTGCCGCGTGCTCGGCATCCGCTTCGATCCGGCCGGAGTCTACTCGCTGTTGCAGGCGTCGCCAAAAGATCTCGTGGATGTAACGATCGATCTGCGCGACGGGATCGGCCGCTCGGCCGCCGAGCTCGGCGAACGCTGTGCCGAGGCAGCGCAGACGGCTGCCTGGAATCCGGCGCGCAACGCCGTCGCGGCCGTTCTCGCCGCGCAGCGATGGCTGGCCCGGCGCACTGGCGTCACGCCGAAACGCTTCGCGCGCATCGTGCGCTTTCGCCGCGCGCTCTCGCTGCTGGGCAGCACCGAGAGCATCATCACGGCGGCGGCCGAGGCCGGATACTACGATCAGGCGCACATGTACCGCGATTTCGGCGAGTTCGCCGGCCTGACGCCGGGAGAGTTCCTGGGGGCGACCCGCTACCCAAACTCCGCTAGCGTGGCCGAACCGTAATCGCGAAGGCTACGGTCCGTACAGAGCCGCCGGTGCCGGCGCGACGCCGGTCACGAGCCCGCTCGGCGACAGGCCCGACGTGTAGCTGAACTTGTACGCATCTCCGGGATAGGCGTACACGTCGACCGATCCGTTATCCGCGTCGCCGCAGAAGAGCTCTTTTCCCTTGCGGTTCAGCTTGCACCAAATCGAGGATCCCATCAGCGGCGCGGTCGTCGCCGATCCGTTGTACGGCGGTGCAAACACGTCGATCGTCTCGGCCAGCCAATCGGTGACGATCATGTTGTTGTGGCGATCGAACGTCGGGGCGCCGGGCAGCCCGAGGCTCACGCCGGAGAGCTGCGTGCCGGGCATTTTGCCTTTTGGAAATTCGACCACGTTGCCGACGTTGTTCGATTCGAGGTTCGAGACGAAGACGTTTCCTTGGCCGTCGGTCCCAATGCCGAACAAGACCGCGAACGAGGGATCGCTCAACGTCCCCAGCTGTTTGCCGCTGTCCTTATTGTAGACCCCGACCGTCGGCGCTCCGCTCGTGTTGTTGAGGTTCAAAATATAGACGCGATTTTGGCCGGAGAATCCAACGTCGGCCGGTTCACCCGTCGTATCGGGGATCGTCAGTTTGGCGGCGCCGCAGTTCGGTCCGTACTCGGTGGTCGTATTCGCGCGGCCGTCGGGTACCCACAAATTTCCGCCGCGATCGATCGCGATGCCGTTGGTCGACGAGGCCGGTTGGCAGACTTTCGGCGGCTTATTCGTTTTATCGTTCAAAGGAAACCACAGCACGCTCGAGCCACCGAACTGCGCAACCGCGACATGGTTGGGTTTGCTCGCGTCAGCCCCAGGCGGCGCCGGCTTCAGCCAGCTCGGGCGGGTGGCATTCGGTTTGAAACTTGCGGGAAGCACGGAACGTGCGCCGCCGCTTCCCATCATCGGCTGGTACTGCCCGAGTGACGGGCTGGTTGTTGGCTGATAGCCGGAGCAAGCTGCGAGTGCCGCGATCGTTGCTGCGGCGCCCAGCACGGTGGTGAAGGCTGAGGAACGCATGACGAGTTTTTCTCTCCTAAAGAGGCAGGGGCGATTCGTTTTACCTTCCGTTAAGCGTGCGGCGCGCCGATTCCAGCCGCACGAGTCCCACGTTAGTCCCAAGCTTCGGCGGGTCGGCCTCGCGGCGGCCAAGAACAGGCGGTTACCGATGCGCAACGACGAGACCCGGCTGCGGGCCGCGATAACGCTGCTGCGCAGCATTCGCAACCGCCGCGCCCTGCTGCGCCATCCGCTGGTCGAAGAGGCGTCGCGACGGCATAGCGAGCTTGCCGACCGGCTGCCGAAGATCGTCGCCTCGCTCTTAGACGAGCTCAGTTTGGAGTCGGAGCAGCACCGCCGCCGGTTTGCCGTGCTGCGGCGCAGCGACATCGAGCGTGACAGCCACACCGCGATCGCGCGCGAGATGAGCCTCTCGCGCAGCCAGTTCTATCGCGATCTGCGCGAGGCGCGCGCGCGTTTCACCGAAGGCTTGGACGACTACCTTGCGCTGCGCGCCGGCGACGATCTCGGTTTCGCAGGGCGTCTTCCGCACGGCGCGCGCTTCGTCGCGATCGACGCGTTACGCGATGGTGGGCAGTTCGAGCGCGCCCGCGACGTCGCTGCCGCGCTCGCGCACGAGAGCGACGACGCCGCGCAGGCGAGTCGAGCGCTCTGCGTCCGCGCCGAGTTGGAGATCGAGCTCGGCGCCTTCGCGCACGCGCAAACGACGACGGCGCGCGCCCGCGCGCTGCTCGCCGATGTCACCGACATCGGGCTGCGCCGCGTGCTCGACGCCAACTGCGATCTGCTCGATTTCGAAGCGGCGCACTGTCTCGGCACACCCGGCGCCGCATCGGCGCGGGCCCAACTGATCGAACGGCTGCGCGCCGATTACGCGCGCGATCGCCGCTACGCCGAAACGCTGGTCAAGGCGCTGGTTGCCGAGGCGTCGATCCAGTTCGAGCGCGACGAGGGCGCGCGCGCACTGGCGACGATCGATGAAGCGGCGGCGATTATCGCTCGCGCCCGCTCGACCGCCTCACGCTTAGCCGTCGACGTCGCAATACGCGCCTCGGGAATCCGCGCCGTGCGGGCCGACCAAGTCTCAAGCGCCTTGAACGAAATGAACGAGCTCGTCGAGACCGGCAGCCGCAACGGCAACGTGCGCAGCCTGCGCCTGGGAATGCAGATGATGGCGGCCCACCTGCTGACCTTGGGCCGTTTGGAAGAAGCAAAGCAGTTCGCCCTGGAGGCCTGGGCGCTGATCGATCTTTTCGGAAGCGCGCTCGATCGGGTAATCGTGCTTTCGAACCTCGCGCGCATCGATATCCATCGTCGCGACGGCACCGAAGCTTTGCGTTGGATAAGCCTGGCGCGCGCGGTCTCCTGCGACGCCTTTTCGATCACGCAGGCGCTGGCGATCTCAGAAGCCGAGGCGCTGATCCTCGTCGGTCACCCCGAGCGCGCGGCCGGCATGGCGCGCTCGCTCGGCGATCGCGTCGGAGACTGGCCGCGGCTTTTAGGCCGTGCGAAGCTGGCCGAAGCGACGGCCCTTTCCACCCTCAAACGTGAACGCGAGGCCCGCGAGTGCAGCGAAGCTGCCGTCGAGTTCTCGCGCGGAACCGCGGGCCCGTTACTGCATCTGCGAGCGCTCGATCTCAACCTCAAGCTCGGCGGAAGTTCCGCATCGCGCGCCGAGCTGCGCGACCTCAAAGCCGCGCTAAACGTATAGGTGCAGGTCCCGGCTGCGCGCTCATCGCGCCAGGCGATAGACGGTCCCGTAGCCGCCCTTGCAGCCATAGTGGTAGCAGCCCGTTCCCCCCAGGAGCGTCGTTCCGTAGAGGGTAGGCCCGACGTCGGAGACGCCCGAAGCGGGGTACTCGCCATCCGGCAGCCCTTTGAAGCGGTAGAGCACGTTCACGTAGCCGTACGTGTTCGTAGAGTAGACGACGCCGTATCCGCTATGCTTGTTGCCGCCATACTCGGTCGCGCCGTAGAGTAAGCCGTCGACCGCGATCAGCCGCCCGACAGGGCGGTAGCCGTCGAGCGTCTCGTTCTGACTGAAACTATGCACCACGTGCTCGCTGCCCGAGATCGTGACGGCGTAGACCGTTCCGCCCGAGCGCCTGCCGCCGAACTCGGAGGTTCCGTAGAGTATGCCGTCCATTGCGACCAGGCCGGACGGCGTACTCATGTCGTAGGCTTGGCCGGCCGAGTAAACGACGCGCTCTCTTCCTGCCGGCGAGATCGCAAAGATCGTGCCGTCGTCGAACCGCCCGCCATACGTCGTCGTGCCGTAGAGCGTGCCGTTGAGATCGACAAGGTTCCCGGTAGGAGCGCTGCCGTCGTTTGGCTGGCCCTTGAAGCGATAGACCACTCGTTCTTCCCCCGAAGGGCTAATCGAGTAGACGACGCCGCACCCGTTCTTGGAATCCCGGCAGCGAATTCCGCCGCCGCTGACCGTTGTTCCGTAAAGCGTCCGATTGACCAGGGTCAGCGGTCCCTCGGGATTTGCTCCGTCGTAGCCGCCCGTGAAGGCGTACACCGCGCTCATCCCTCCTGACGGACCAACCGAGAAAACGATTCCGCAGCCGCGCACGTTGGCGTCCTTGCACCGCTCTCCGCCATAGTAAGTGGTGCCGTAGAGCAAATTATTGACTACTGCTAACTCTGCTTGTGGATCTTCCCCGTCGGGGCGGCCCGCAAAGCGGTGAAGGACGCTCTCGCTGCCGTCTTTCGTGACCTTGAAAATTGTTCCGCAGCCTTTTCCTCCGCACCCCGCGCCGCCGCCAACGGTCGTCGAGCCGTAAAGGTCACCATCGAAGGGAATTACTCGTGCATCGGGGTTCTGGCCGTCTGGGTTCGCTTGAAAACCATAGAGCGAGCCATATCCCGCGAGCGGTTTGGCCAAAGCCGGCTTGGCCAACGGCGATCCGGCCAACGGTGGAAGGTCGGGGCGCCCACTCAAAACGGAGGGCTGCGAACCCCCGCATCCAGCCAGCAATGCCGCCGCCGCGCTGACACTAAGCGCGTAGCCTTTAAAATCCACAACCATCGTTGCCGCTCCTCGCCGTTACATGTAGCGATACGCGGGACCATTTCGAGTTCGCCCGGCGAACTCCCACTACGAACCGAGCTAGCTCGTCGCTGGTTCGCCGAAGTTCTGCCGCAGGGCCTCGCCGATCCGCGCGATCGCGTAGAGAATTCCCGCCTGCGTATCGCCACCCGCGAAATACGGCTGCGTCTCTTTGACGACGTCGTCCCAGAACGCGTTGCCGACGCGCTCGTGCAGTTCTTTGTCGCCGATGATCGCGAACTGGCGCGCGTTGGGAGCCACCAAAATCAGCGCGCCGTTGCGCGGCTCGTACCGATGCAGTTTGAGTGCCCCGAACTCGCGCTTCGCGCGCTGGAACGCGTCGACGCTGCGATCGGGAATCACCCGCACCGCGATGCGGCCGCTCGTGCCGTCTTCGGCCTGCGCGATCGCGTGCGCGATCTCCGCGCGATCGGCCTTGGTCATGGGCTGAAGTTGACGGCCGGCGCCTGCTGCGCACTCGGCTGCGCCTGAAAGTAGGGCTTCTCGGTAAAGCGGCTGCCGAACATTCCGACGACCATCACGGTCGGGAAGGTGTCGCGCTTGGTGTTGAAGGCGCGGGCTGCGTCGTTGTACTTTTTCCGTTCGAAGGCGATGCGGTTCTCCGTCCCTTCGAGCTGTGCTTGGAGCGTTTGGAAGTTCTCGGTCGCTTTGAGCTGCGGATAGTTCTCGACGACCGCGAGCAAGCGCGAGAGCGCCGAGCCCAGCGAGTCCTGCGCCGCCGCGTACTTCTGGAAGTCTTGCGGATTGTTGATCGCGTTTTGCACGACCTGGGGTGAAATCTGCCCGACGCTCGCGCGCGCCTTGGCGACGTCTTCGTACGTGCTCTTCTCGAAGTTCGCTGCGCCCTTGACGGTCGCCACGAGATTCGGGACCAGGTCGGCGCGCCGCTGGTAGACGTTCTGCACCTGCCCCCACTGGGCGTCGACCGCCTGGCTAAGCGTCACCAGCGAGTTGTAGGTGCCTGCTATGAACAGCCCGGCGATCACGACGATCGCCACGACGATCAGCGGACCGGCGTACGAAGGACGTTGTTGCATCTCGGGCAAATGCGCCGCAATGCGGCCTGCCCCTTCCTCGGGCGCCCTTTTATTGCGAGCTTTGCTCGCCGCAATTCCTATTTTTGCGCTCTCGTTCGGCGTGCTGCTCGTCAATCGCGTCGAGCCGCGGCTCTTCGGTATCCCGTTCCTCTTCTGCTGGATCGCCGCGTGGGTGCTGCTCACGCCGGCCTTCCTTTGGACGATCGGCCGCGTGGAGAGGCGTTGGTGAACGGCATCACCGCGCTCGCGATCGTCGCCGTCATCGTCTTCGGGACGATCGCCTTCGCGCTGCTGGCGGTGCGCGGCGTGAAGATGAGCCCGGAACAATACATCGTCGGCGGGCGCAGTTTCGGGGCGATCTTTCTCTGGGTACTTCAAGCCGGCGAAATCTACACGACCTTCACTTTTTTGGGCGTCGCGGGCCTGGCGTATTCGCAGGGTGCACCCGCGCTCTACGTCGTGGCGTACGGGACGATCGCCTACATCATCGCCTACTTTTTGGCGCCCGCCGTCTGGCGAGTCGGCAAGGACAACAACCTGCTCACCAACGCCGACTTTTTCGAGAATCGCTACAACAGCCGCGCACTCGGCGTCGGCGTCGCGCTGCTCTCCTTCGTGATGATCGTGCCGTACGTCACGATCCAGCTCAGCGGCCTGCAGATTCTGCTGCGCATCGCGGGCTACGGCGCCTACAACGCCACCGCCGCGGTGATCGTCGGCTTTCTAGTGATGGCGCTCTTCGTCTTTAGCGCCGGGCTGCGCGGCACGGCGTGGGCGAGCGTCGTCAAGGATATCCTCGTGCTCGGCGCGGTGCTCTTCGCCGGCGTCGCCATCCCCATGCACTTCTTCGGCTCGCCGCTGGGGCTCTTCGAACGCGTGCTGCAGACGCATCCGCACATGCTAACGCTGCCGCCGGCGGGCGTCTTCCACGGCACGCTGTGGTACGCGTCATCGGTGCTGCTCTCGGCGCTGGGCTTCTACGTTGGTCCGCAGACCTTCAACAGCGTCTACAGCGCGCGCAGCGGCGACGCGCTGCGCCGCAATGCCATCTATCTGCCCATCTACCAAATCGTGGCGGCCTTGATGGTCTTCGCGGGGCTCTCCGCCGCGCTGATCAATCCCGGCCTCACCGGGCCGAACGTCGATCAGTCGTTCATGCTGGTCGTGCAGCGCTACTTTCCATCGTGGATCCTTGGCCTGGTGGCCGGCGCCGGCGCGCTCGCAGCACTGGTTCCCGCATCCGCGCTCCTGCTCGCCGCCTCGAGCGTCATCACCAAGAACGTCTTCGGCGACGCGTTCGGGGTCGCGACCAGCGATCGCGCGCGCACGCGGCTCACGCGCATCATCGTCGTGGTCGTCGCGGTGCTGGCGCTGGGCATCTGGATGATCGCCCAGAAGACGGTCGTCGAACTGCTGCTGCTCTACTACAACGGCATCACGCAGTTCTTTCCGGGCGTCGTCGCGGCGTTCGTCTGGAAGCGCGCGAACGCGTGGGGCGTCGGCCTGGGCATCCTCGCGGGCGTCAGCATTGCCGTTCCACTCGCCGCCCTCAACATTTTTCCGCTGGGTATGAACGGCGGCTTCGTCGGATTGCTGGCCAACGTCGTCGTCTTGATTCTGGTCAGCCTCGTCACACGCCGTGAGAGCGGATAGGCTCGTCTCCGCGGAGCTCGGCAAAAAGGCGCTCGTGTTGGAGAGCGGCAAGGCCTGCTGGCGCGGCGCCGATATCGAAGCGGCACTCAAAGAGATTACCGGGGCCGGGCAAGTCGTGTTGGGCTTCGACATCTTCGAACGGCGCTCCGGCGGCACGCTCAAAGATTGCGGAACGAGCGGGTTTCAAATGGAGCAGATCCTTCAGCGCGTACCGTGGGAGGAGTGCATCTCGATGTCGCTTGCCTTAGCGGTGCGCGACGTTCGCGATAGCAAGCGCCTCACCGGGCTCGAACCGCCATTTGCAGAGCTGTGGTACTGCGTCGTCGCGCTCGATCGCGTCAGCCTCGCCCGCTACCTTCGCGGCGAAAATTCATAAGCCACCTTCGCCCCAAACGCCCGCTGTGTCACCCTGAGCCTGTCGAAGGGCTGTCGAAGGGCTGTCGAAGGGCCACGGCCTGTCGAAAGGATGCCCCACCGAAAACCGCAAACCGCTTCGCATGCCAGACACCTCCACGCGCATTCTCCGTCTTCTTATTTGTTTTGGGTTTCTCGCCAGTTGCTCGCACGGCATCAGCTTTACACCGTATTCGAACGAACAGCTCGCACAGCGGGAGCGGCCGCTCGCCGGCAACGGCTACCAGCAGATCTATAGCTTTAAATCGGGCGTCGATGGGGCAAATCCGATCTCCGGGTTAACCGAGATTAATGGTACGTTTTACGGCACGACGTACGGCGGCGGAACGTCGGGCGGCTGGGGCACCGTATTCAAGGTTTCGCCCGACGGCGCCGAGCACGTAATCTATAAGTTCAAAGCCAACAGCGACGGCGCGCATCCATATGCCGGCCTCACCGGCGTCAACGGCACGCTCTACGGCACCACGTACCAAGGCGGAGCCGGCGGCAACGGAACGGTCTTCAAAGTCAGCACGAGCGGCGTCGAACGAGTTCTCTACAGCTTTAAGGGCGGTAACGACGGCGTGTACCCCTATGGGCGCCTTATTGCTGACGGCGGCCAGCTCTATGGAACCACGTATACGGGCGGCGGCGGCTACGGCTGGGGAATTGTCTTTCGCGTAAGCCTCTCGGGCGCCGAAACAGTGATCTACCGCTTCAAAGCCAACGACGACGGCACGCATGATGGCGCGCATCCTTACGCCGGTCTGGTCGTCTACAACGGAGTGCTCTATGGCACGACGCAGCAGGGCGGCACCAAAGGCAACGGCACCGTGTACAAAGTCTCACCTGGCGGCAGCGAGCACGTCGTCTACAGCTTCAAAGGCGCCCCCGACGGACAATATCCCTACGCCAAACTCCTTGCCTACAACGGCGCGCTCTACGGAACGACCTATCAAGGCGGAATCGGTTACGGTTGGGGCATCGTCTTCAAAGTCACACCAGGCGGCACCGAAACAATCCTGCACAAGTTCAAAGCGAACGCCGACGGCGCGCATCCCCAATACGCGGGCCTCACGAACGTAGGCGGCCTTCTCTACGGCACGACGTACCAAGGCGGAACACCCAAAAACGGCACCGTTTACAGCGTCACACCGGGCGGCACCGAGCACGTCGTCTATGCGTTCAAAGGCGGCCCCGCCGACGGCGCGCATCCCTACGACGGCTTCGCGAACTCAAACGGCGCGCTCTACGGCACGACGAACGATGGCGGCGCCGATAACGCCGGTACGGTATTTAAACTAACGCCGTAATGCGCGCAGCTCCACCCTCATCGGCTCCTCCACGTACGGTGCTTGATGGACGAGCAATCCGAGCCGCCGGAGCCGGCGGCACCGAGGATTCGATCGCTCTGAAGATCACCGACCTCGCGAATATCGGTGTACCCGCCGCAGTTGTAACAGCCCGTTACGTTTTGCAAAAGGAGGCGACCTTGTCCCGGCAACAGCGGCGCCTGGGGGAATCCGCGCGGGCGTCAAGCGCTTCGCCGGAGGATCCCGACGTAGATGGGCAACAGCGGTTTCTTGGCAATGCATGTCGGAAAGGCGCAAAGTGGGGTTTGAGCGCGAGTTTGGCGGCGCTTAACGACCTAAAGCCGGTGAAAAATTGAAGAGAATTTTCTTTATCGCGTCAGTCGCGGGTGCTGCATGTGTTGGAAGACCCCTACTGGGCATGGCCTCGACGGTGCGGACTTCTTCGCGGACAAGAACGTTTGCTCGATCGCGCTAGAGCTACCCAACTCGGAACTTGGTGCTGAGAAGATCAACCTGTGGGTTCGTACGCTGGACGGATCGACGGGAAGTTGGATTCAGGCGGACAGAGGCGCACGCTCGTCACAGGAACCCTTCCTCTCCGGTGACCAGCAAAGCTCATATCTTGCAGCGCAGCCGGCGCAAGACGTGGAGTTTATCCCGGTCTTCGCGCACGCGCTCCAGCATACGGGTGGATACACGCCGGAAGAAGCAACCCGAGTGGCAGCCGCCCAGCTCCCTGACGTGATGCCCTATCAGCCGGCAGGTCCGATAGCGTATCCGAAAAACGGGCGCACGCTCACCGATGACGTCGAACTGTATTTTCTTCCGATGGTCACGAATGGGAAAATAACGGGGGATGGAGTTTCACCCCATACCGATCTCCTCACCGAGTTCCCGTACGTCGGTCCGCCGCACAACCTGACGGCTTAGATCGCTACGTCCTGCCCCGGCGGGTGACGCTCCGGTGGCTTCCGACTTCGTCTGAGTGCGCTCCTATCATGGATCGCAAGCCTCATCAGGCGGTTCACCTGCGGGCTAACGATCGGAAGACCCGTGAACCCTGATCCGTAACGTTTATCAAGGTGACGGACAACTGAACGAATCGGCTCGCGACAGCGTCCCGGCCAAGGCACCCGGAGCCTATTCGCGATGTCGACCTTAAAATGGACTCAGGTCGCTTTCGGTAGAGCGGCCGCCGTGGTGCGATGGAACTGAGCTGGCCGGATAGAAGGAAGCGCAGAACTCTTTCGCTCCTGATACAGAAACGGAAATGCGCAAGCACATCTTACCGCTGGGACTCGCTCCCGTACTTTTCTGCGTGGTTCTCGCAGCGGGCGGCTGCGCAAACGGATCCCAGGCACTGCTGCCGGGCTCGCTCTCCTTTAGTGAGCCGCACGGATCCGCTACCTCGCCGATTCAACACGTCGTTCTTATCATCCAGGAAAATCGCAGCTTCGATAACCTGTTCGCAACTTTTCCGCGAGCCCGCGGCACAACCGTCGGCCATTGGAAAACCGCGACCGGCGAGAGAAAGCAGCCGCTCAAGGCGGGCAATCTTTACCTGCCCACCGATATCACGCATTGCAGCGCCGCTTTCAAAATCGCCTATGACGGCGGGAAAATGGATGGCTTCAACAGAGAGCGCAAGGGCGTCTGCGGGCCGGGTGGAAAGATCGGCGACGGAACGCTGGCCGGCGTATACGCGTACCAGTACGTTTCACCGTCGCTGATCGAACCGTATTGGGATATCGCCCGCCGCTGGGTGCTCGCCGATGAGCTGTTCCAAACCCAGGGAAGCGGCAGCTTTCCGGCACACCAAGATCTGATCCGCGGCGGTACGGCCGTTGACGGAACGGCCTCCAACCCCAACGGCACCGAGAGCCTCATCGACAATCCGTCGCTGATGCCCTGGGGTTGTGACTCGGCTGCGCCATCGGTAACCGAGCTAATTACGACAACCGGCAAGTATTTGACCAACGGGCCGTTCCCGTGTTCGAACAAGTTTCCAAGTTATCCGTCGGGCAACTACAAGACGCTGCGGGATCTGCTCGATGATGCCGGCCTCTCGTGGAAGTACTACTCGCCGTGTTTCGTTGCATCCCCGGGAAGCTGCTGCCCGCCTTCGCAAGCGTGCAAAGGGAACTCCGGAGCAACCCTAAACGCGTTCGACGTAATCTATCCGGTCCGCAACGGCCCCGAGTGGGGAACAAACGTTTCGATGCCGGAAACGAATATCTTCAGCGATATTTCGGGAGGCTCGCTGCCGGCCGTTTCATGGGTGATCCCTGCAGATAAGAACTCGGACCATCCAGGCGACAATTTGCAAGGAAAGGTCGACCTTGGGCCGCAGTGGGTTGCCAGCGTCGTTAACGCGGTGGGCGAAAGCGCTTACTGGAACTCCTCTGCGATCGTCGTCGTTTGGGATGACTGGGGCGGCTTTTACGACAATGCGAAGCCGCCGTTTCAAGACAACTACGGCGGGCTGGGCTTCCGAGTTCCGATGCTCGTCATATCGCCCTACGCCCGCAGCGGCTCCGGAAAGAACGGCGGCTTCGTCTCGCACACCCAGTACGAGTTCGGAAGTATTCTCAAGTATATCGAAGATAACTTTAGTCTTGGTTCACTGGGAACATCTGATTCGCGTGCGACGAGCATCGGTAAGATCTTCAACTACACCCAACAACCGCGTGCCTTTCACTCGATTCCATCGTCGCTGGGGCCAGCATACTTTCGAGCCCATAGCGGCAAGCTGCAGCACGGCGATCCGGAGTGAACCCCGTTAGAAATGAAAGAAGCACCCGAATGTGTCTTCGCGCTATCAGCTTGTCGTTTGGTATCGCGGTAGCCGGCGCCGCGTTTGCGGGATGCGGCGACGGGGGTCTATCGGTCGTGCAGCCGCCGACCGTAAAAACCGGCGAGCACCGAGCCTCCGTTGCCTCCCCAATCAAACATATCATTCTGGTAATCCAGGAGAATCGCAGCTTCGACAACCTGTTCGCGACGTTTCCCGGCGCCGACGGCACGACAAACGGCCAGGGGGAGCCGATGCCGTCAGACGAAGCCAGCACCTGCGCAAAAGATAACCAGCACGTCGTGACGCAATCGAACCCGACGGTCGCGCTGACGAAGGTTTCGCTCGTCGGCGCCGGCTTTCCGAAGTATCAAAACGGAAGCGGCAAGACCGTCGACTTTGGCGAGGGTACCGATCTCCCACACGTATGGGGTTGGTCCGGCGGCCTATTCCCATTCTTAGACGAGTACGACAAGGGTAAAATGGACGGCTTCGACTTAGAAGGAGCGGGCGCAAACGGGAACGGCTCGACGGTGTGCACCTATCCGTACCAATATGTGAATCCCGCTGCCATCCCGGAGTACTGGGACCTGGCGAAGCAGTATGTACTGGCGGATAAGACGTTTCAGACTCAGGGGAGCGGGTCGTTTACGGCGCACCAGGATCTGATCGCCGGCGGCACGATCGTCAACGCCAAATACGGCGGCTATTCGAACGACAGCATCATCGACAACCCCTCGTATTGGCCGTGGGGATGCGATGCCTCCCCGGGCGTGGTAACCTCTTTGATTACGACCAATCTCAAGTTTCTGCTTTTTAAGGGCCCCTTTCCCTGTTTGCGTTATACGACGATGCGCGATCTGCTCGACGCCAAGTCGATCTCCTGGAAGTATTACGCCCAGCGCGTAAAGGGCGGCAATGCGGGCCTCTGGAGCGCATTTGATGCAATAAAAGCGGTCCGCTACAGCGATGAATGGACCACGAATGTCACGACGAATCCCAACGTGATACTCCAAGACATCAAGGCTGGAACTCTTCCGGCCGTTTCCTGGGTGACGCCCATCGGCGAGAACTCCGATCATCCTGACGAGACCGACGCCATGGGCCAGCTCGTTGACAACGGTCCGAAGTGGGTCGCCAACATCGTCAATACCGTTGGCACCAGCCAGTACTGGAACTCCAGCGCCATCGTTATTCTCTGGGACGACTGGGGCGGCTTTTACGACCACGTTCCTCCGCCGTGCCTGGCTCAGTCTCAATGCCGCGACAATCAGGGCGGTTTGGGATTCCGCGTCCCGATGATCGTCGTATCGCCCTACGTGGCCTCGCACGTCGAGCACACGCACTACGAGTTCGGCAGCATTTTGAAGTACATCGAGCAGAACTGGGGCCTGCCCGTAGGCGGGCTGGGAACAACCGACAAGCGCGCCAACAGCATCCGCAACGTCTTCAACTATAAGCAAAAGCCGCGTAAGTTCAAAATGATCCCGACGACCCTTCCGCAAGCCTTTTTCCTACACCAGGTGCCATCGGGCTCGCCTCCCGATACCGAATGATCGAGGAAAACTAAACGCAGAGCCGCTATATTGGCTCGAAGACCGTCTTCCAATCCCGCTTCATGTCGACCACCGTCCAGCCGCGCGCCTTCGCCGTCTGCAGCGCTTTGTCGAGCCGCCCAAACGTCGAGTTGGTATCGTACGCGTACTCGCGCTGCGCATCGGTGTGGTGCACGATCAGCATCAAGCGCGCCCCGTCGCCGGCGGCAGTCCATTCGAGCATCTGCAAATCGCCGTCGGAGTTGCCGAAGGCCGCGATCGGCTGCGCGCCGATGAACTGGTGAATCCCGACGGGTTTGCCGAGCCCGTCGTCCATCAGGTAAATCTCGGGCGTACGGACCAGCACCGGCTTGCCGTCGCGCATCTCGAAGGTCGTTTTGAGCGAACTGCCGACGATCTGCTCCACCGGAACGCCGTAGGCTTGCGGTGCCCACGGCCGCACGAACTCGGTGCCCCCGCCGGTAACGATGTACGTTTTGAAATCGTTGACGCGTAAGTAGCGCATCAGCTCGAGCATCGGCTGGTAGATGCACTCGGTATAGGGGCGTTTGAAACGCGGATGGCGCGCCGATTCGATCCAGTCGCTGACCGCTTTGGAGAACTCGGCCGTCGACATGCCGGTCTGCGTCGCACCGAGCAGCTTCATGACGCCGACGGTGCCCGACGCCGCGACCCCCGCCATATCGTCTTCCAGCACCGATCTGAACGGCTCGTTGGTCTGCCACTCCGGATGCGCCGGCGCGAGGCGCTTGACGTCGTCGAGCACGAACGCGAGCTGCGTATACATCGGCTGCTCGACCCAGAGCGTGCCGTCGTTATCGAAAAGCGCGATGCGCTCGAGCACCGGCACGAACTGGGGGCTGCCCTCACTCGTCGTGCGCCGCACGAAGTCGACGATCGACTTCTTTGTGTCGCCCTCGTTCCATGAAGGTAATGCGTCGGGCTCGCCGTTCGGCTGCGTCGTCATGGCCCGGGTCCTTCGAAGTGCGGGTGAAGGAATCCGCCGGGAGGTCGCCCCCTACCGCTCATGCAATACCGCAGACCGCCGATGGAAACGTATCTCGCACCCGTTCTCCTTATCACCGGCATCATCACGCTATTGGCCGGCGTGGGACTCCTGATGCCGCGCAAGACGCTCGCGATGCTGTTCGGTATAGACACGCCCGACGCCGCCACGCTCCTGCTCGCCCGCCACTGGAGCCTTTTAATTGGCCTGGTTGGCGGCCTCTTAATCTACGCGGCCTACTATCCCGAGATCCGCGCCCCGGTGATGGTCGCCGGCGCGATCGAAAAGCTCATTCTCGGCGCGCTCGTCATCGCGAGCCCATTGCGCAAACGGCCGCCGACCCTCGTCGCCGTCGGCGCCGACACGATCATGGCGCTGCTCTATATCTTCTTCCTTATCCGCTAGCGCGGCTGCTGCATCGTTTCGAGCTCCACCCGCAGCGGGTTGAGGTTGACCTTGACGAAGCCGGACTGCGGCCGGTCGTAGTCGATCATCATATTGACGACGAGCACGTAGGCGACCACGAAAGCGATCGTCAGCCCGGGCGGCCGCGACTTGTTGAGCCCAAAGCAAAGCCCCAGTGAGAGCGCGCTTCGGACGCCTGTGCGAAGGACAAGCCGATCACAAACGACGTCAGCGTCAGCAGACCGCTCTGCACGACGTTGAAAGCATCGACGCGCCGCTTATCGACAGCCCCATCACAACGAACGGCAGCGCCGCAAAGAGCAGCGGGTTCGCCTGGAAAATCAGATAGGTCACTTACGGGTTGGCGCGGCGAATCGCCGGCGCGATCACGCGCACGACGATCACCTGCAGCACCGCGGCGGCCGGCACGGCCAAAAATGCCCCGGGGATGCCGAGCAGCGTGCCGCCGACGATCGTCGCCAGAATCACCAGCAGAAAGCTCATCTGCACGCGCGCGCCGAAGATGATCGGCGAAAGAATATTCTGATCGAGCACCTGCACGACGGTGAAGACCGCGAGCACGATCAGCATCTTCTCCCATCCGCTCGTCGCCAGCACTACTAAAAGGATGATCGGTCCGGAAATCACCGCTCCAACCATCGGAATCGCTTGGAAGATCGCGCCGATGAAGGCCAGCAGCAGCGCATACGGCACGCCCAGAATGGCGAGCGCGATCCCGATCACAAGCCCGACGATCGTCCCGTTGAGGACGACGCCGCGCACGTAGGCGCTCAGCCGCGCAGCGATATCGGAGAGCGTATCGCGCCAGTTGTCACGCGCGGCCGCCGGAATTAGGCTGAGCACGAATCGCTGCAGGTCGTCAGCCGAGAGCATCCAGCCGATCGCGAGCAGCAGAATCAGCGCCCCGTCGCCGATCGAGCTAACGATCAGCCGCGAGCCGCCGAGCAGCTGCGGCCCGATGGTGCTGACGGCCGCGCCGGCGCCATTCGCGAGGAACCCCGCAATTTGGTGCGCGATTTTATCGTTTTCGATGTAGCGCTGCAGCACGCTCAGCTGATCTTGCAGCGAAGCGGCGTAACCAGGAATCGCGGCGACCAGTTTGGCAAGCTCCACGCCGACCGGCTGCACGAGCAGGAAACCCAGCACGACCACGACCACGATCAGCGCGCCGAACGCGATGCCGACGGCGGCGCCAAAGGGGATCCGCTTCGCCATCCGATTGACGAACGGCGCAAGGCCGGCCGAAAGCAGAATCGCGGTAAAGAGCAGCAGCAACGCCGACATGGCGCCGGCCACCAAGCTCCAGATCAGAATCGCCGCGGCAAAAACCGCCGCGGCCGTCACCCAGCTTCGAACGCCGATCATCAAAGCTATCCTAGCATGCCTGCAAAGCTCCCTGCGACGGGACCGCTCACGGCGCAGCGCCGCAGCGGGACCGTTTGCGAAGCCCCCGCGGTTCCGCTACGGTAACGGCATGTTCCCCAGCATCGAGCCCTACGAGCACGGCCTGCTCGCCGCGAGCGACTCCCAGCAGATCTACTGGGAGTGCTCCGGCAATCCCAAGGGAATACCCGTCGTCTACCTGCACGGCGGGCCCGGCTCGGGCTGCAGCCCGCGCAACCGTCGCCTTTTCGATCCCGCGCTCTACCGAATCGTTTTGACGGATCAGCGCGGCTGCGGACGCAGCCGGCCGCTGGTCGAGACCGCCGCCGATCTCGATGTCAACACGACGCAGCACCTTATCGCCGATCTCGAGCTCTTGCGCCGGCAACTCGCGATCGAGCGTTGGACGGTGGTCGGCGGGTCGTGGGGCACGACGCTTGCGCTCGCGTACGCACAAGCACATCCGCATCGCGTCATCGCGATCGTCCTGGCCAGCGTTACGACCTCCTCGCGCCGCGAGGTGCTGTGGATCACCAACGGCGTCGGACGCATCTTTCCCGAACAGTGGGAACGCTTCGCTGCCGTTGCGCAAGGCGATCCCGATCGCGAGCTCCAGTTACCCGCCATCTACAACGCACTGCTCTTCCACGACGACGCCGCGTTACGCGCGCGCGCCGCGCGTGAGTGGCGCATTTGGGAAGACGCCCACGTTTCGCTGGCTCCTGCGTACGCACCAAATCGGCGAGTTGAAGATCCGGCGTTCTGCCTGCTCTTCGCGCGGATGGTAACGCACTATTGGAAGCACGCAGCCTTTCTCGAGGAAGACCAGCTGATCCGCGACGTATCGGTGCTCGAAGGCATTCCCGGCGTGTTGATCCACGGACGATACGATGTCAGCAGTCCGCTCGAGACCGCGTGGCGCCTTCACAAATCCTGGGCCGGCAGCGAACTGCACGCCCTACACGACAGCGGACACGGCGGCGGCTCGATGGTCGCGGCTCTCGTCGCCGCCATAAATCCTCTGGGCGCCCCCCTCGGCCCCTAGGCTCTCCCCAGGAAAGCGTCGCATAATTGATCTCTTATGATCCGGGACCTCGCACGCGCCGCAGCTATGCTCGCGGTCGTGTTGCCGCTTGCGACAGCCGCACCGGCCTGGGCCGCGCCGCATACGCCGCCGCCGCGGATGACCGTGCACGCCACGCCATCGCCGGCCTCGCCCCCGACGCCGAGACCCCAAGCAACCTCGAGGGCCCCAGAGAGCTCGTCCGTCGACCCCCAGGTTCTTGCGCTCGCAAAGGAGTGGTTTCGCCGCTTCCAAATCGGCGACGTCGATCGATCGCAGCTGAGCGATACCGTGAACAAGCAGCTCACGCTCACGATAATCCGCCGCGAGGCCGCGCAGCTAAAACCGCTGGGCGATCCGTTGTCGGTCACCTTCATCCGTTCGTATCCGATCAGCGGCATGCTCGGATACGATTTTCAGTTACAATTTAAATCGGTTCGGATTATCGAGATGATCGCATTCGACGGCTCCGGCAAGATCGCCGGAATCGATTTCCTCACGCTGGTCCACAACTAGGTGCGAACGTACGGGCGTGGCAACGATTACGCGACTAAGGGACCATCGGCCGCCGCGGAGTCTACGAACAGTTACGGCGGGGAGAGTTCGACTCGGGTATGTAGATGGTGGGCATGAAAGGCGGCTGCGAAACGTAAGACACGCGCACGTCGGCGCCTTTTTCGCTAGCGCCCGGTGGGAGGCAAGAGGCTGCGCCGCCGGCTCGAACCTGAAAAAATGGCCCACCGGCAAATGGCCTCGGGGGAGGCCTCTCCGCGGAGCGCCCGTCCAATGAAGCTGCACGTCCGCCTTCTGGGACAATTCGATGCTGCGCTCAATGGTCGCCATTTGAGCAAGCTCACCGCTGCACGTCTCCAAACGCTCTTCGTTTACTTGGTACTTCATGCCAACGCTCCGCAATCGCGTTCGCATCTCGCGTTCCTCTTCTGGCCGGATGCCGGGGAGTCGAATGCGCGAAATAACCTCCGCCAACTCCTTCACCAGCTTCGAGAGGCGCTGGGAGAAGCCCAAGGATTCTTGTGTACCACGGCGACCTCCGTGCAGTGGGAGCTCCGAGAGTCATGTTATGTCGATGTGATTGCATTCGAGGAAGCACTCGCAAAAGCCGAAGCAGTTAAAGCGTCTGGCGATGCGTCGCTGGGGCAGGCCGCTTCAAAACGAGCCATCGATCTGTGCGCGGGACCGCTGGTGCCCAGCTGCTACGATGAGTGGATCTCGGCCGAACGCGACCGTCTGGCGCACAGATGCACACAAACCGTCCGACATCTTGTGCAGCTCATTGAATCGGCGCGCGACTACAAGACGGCGTTGCCATACGTCAAGCACTGGATCAAGCACGACACAACCGACGAAGAAGCCTACCGGTGCCTCATGCGCCTCTGCGCGCTGTGCAACGATCGAGCCGCGGCTTTGCACGCGTTCCGGGAGTGCTGTGAGGCACTCCAACGCGAGCTCGAGACCGGGCCAAGCGAATCAACGCTTCGCCTGCACGACCGTATCAAGGCGGAAGATCAAACCATTACGGGCGACGCCCATCAACGGCATGCCCTCGGCTCTGGCCTGCCGCTGGTGGGCCGGGTTGACGAGTGGCGCGCGCT
>DATDHW010000039.1:0-106395 GCA_036521375.1 Candidatus Cybelea sp. | reverse complement strand
CACAAACACCTCGATCACTCCGGCGACGTCAACGCCCTGATCGAAGCGATGACCTCAGGCGGATTTCGACGGCGTGGGGCGCTTCTCGCGCCGGCCGACGCGATCGATAGCGAACCGGTGGTTCTGCCGTATGCAGCGCGTTACGTCGAGCGCATCGAGCGGCTGGAGCCGAGCAGCGGGCCGTATCGCATCGGCGAGGTCGAGGTCTTTACCTCGTTGCGTCACGTGCACGCGGTCGATACGTTTGGAATGCACTTCGTGCATCGCGGGCTGCGCGTTGCCTATCTTCCCTGCGGACGCTATTTCGAAAACCTCGCGGCCGACTACGCGGCGCGCCGCCCCGACGTTCTCGTCGTCAACGTCCTACGCTTCGTCGATCAGCTCAACGTCGATCATCTGACGTGGCACGACGCTCGCCGTCTCGTCGCCGAGATTCGGCCGCGGGTTGCCGTCCTCGGACACTTTGGAACCAAAATGCTCGAAGCGGATCCCCCCAAGCTCGCATCGCAGCTCGAAGACGAACTCGGCCTGCGAGTAATCGCCGCCTACGACGGGCTAGAGCTGGATCTCGATACGGCGGTTGCCGCCGCCGCTGGTTAGAGCGGCGGTCTCGGCGGTTGCTGCGGCCGCACCGGCAAGCGGACGCTGCCGCTCAACTCCGCCTTGACGCGAGGCTGATCGTCCATCGAACCGCTGTATAAATAGACCGAACCATTCTTGGAGGCTGCCGTTACGACGGGGCCGCCGCCGTGAACCGTCGCCTGTTTGGTCGTGGGGTCGCCGCGAACGTCGGCCTGGTCGTTGAAGTTGGAAACGACGTGGCCGGAGCCGCTGAAGGCGCCGATCTGCGCGCCGCCTTGCACGCCGAGCGCGACGTTGCCGTGGTCCGACTCGAAGCGCGCGAGCCCCGGTTCGAAGTGTCCGTTGTCGTAAACGATCGATCCGTAGGTGCTGCTGGCTTGAATTTGATGCGACGTGCAGCCGGTAAAGAGCATGTCTCCAATCGCCGAGCGCACGCGAAGCCGGTCGAACGTCGAGCCGAAGGCGTCGATCCGGCCGCGCAGCGATTCGACGAAACCGGTGCCGTCGACGCGGTCGAGCGAGATGCCGGCCGAGCGTACCTGCGCGACGAAGACGCCGTGGTAGTTCTCCATCGTCAGATGCCCCATGTGCATGTGAGCGATCACCATGACGGTACTGCGGGGTATCGTAATCGTGACTTTACCGTTCCCGTGGACGACGACGGCATCGTGCTGACTTCCCGGAAGCTCGGGAAGGACGAAGGTCTCGGGGTCGAGGGTCACCGGCCCGTGCTCGGTCGAAATCCGCTGCCAGGATATCTGCATCTGTTTGGGGATGCCGGGGTCGACCTCAGAAGCGGCCAGATGGCGTACGTCCACCGAGCTGTCGGCGGCGATCAGGACCGACTGGCGATCCCACGTCTGGATGGTCAGCTGGCCTCGGTTGACGTGGACGTTTAGCACCGGGGAAGGCCCAACGTCAAACTGTTCGTCGGCCCGCACCGGAGCCGCGAATCCCAGGCAACACAGCGTCGCAAGAAGCGTCAAGATCGCTCCTCGCTGCCAACCTCCGCGCACGCTGCTATTGTATCGGCAGCGGCTCCGTTCCATCATGAAAGCCCGGTGAACGCAAGCCCAATGCGAGGTAAAACCACGCGGAAAAGGGCTCCTCCACCGGGTGCTTTGCCCGCGGTCGCCTCTCCGCCGTGGACCCGGGCGATCGACCGGACGATCGCCAGACCGAGCCCGGTACCCGGGACCGCACGGGAACGCGCCTTGTCGGCGCGGTAAAAACGCGCAAATACGTTGGCCAGGTCGTCCTCCGGAATGCCGGGTCCGGTATCGGCGACCTCGACCCAGGCGCAAGCCCCGTTGCTGCCGACTCGAACGTCGACCTGGCCGCGTTCGCTGAACTTCAGCGCGTTATCGACGAGGTTGCCGATCATCTGGCGCAGGAGGTTCGGATCGCCGTAGACGGTCGGCGCGGCGCTGTGCGTGAAGTGCAGGCTGATCTCTTTTTCGGCCGCTCGCTGCGCGGCGTTCTGCGTGACTTCGCTCGCAATCTGCGCGAGCGAGAGCGGCTCTTTGGGAATCTCGTCCCCGCGATCGGCCTTCGCCAGCGTGAGCATGCCGTTGACCATGCCGGCGAGGTCCGCGCTTTCGCGCACGATCGTCTCGAGGCTTTCGCGCCGGATCATTTGATCTCGATCGGCCCAGCGCAAGAGCATCTGGGCATTCGCATTGATCGAGGTCAGCGGCGTCTTCAACTCGTGGGACGCATCGGAAATAAACTGGCGCTCCCGTGCAAAGGCTTCGCCCAGACGCGAAAGTAGGTCGTTGAAGCTTTGCGCAAGCCTTCCGATCTCGTCACGCCGCCGGAGGTAGAGCTGGCCGCTGTCGGCGAACGCGCCGGAACCCGCCGCGAGGGCGAGGCGATCGGAACTGATCTCGCGCATCTCCCGCGACAACTGATTGATCGGAGTCGTCGCCTGCGATGCGAGCACGATCGAAAGTATGACGACCGCAAGCGCGGTCGCCCCCAGGACGATAGCGATCGCCTCGCGGGTGCTCTTGAAAGTGCGTTCCAACGTATCGAGCGGCTCGGCAACGTGGACGATCGCGGCGCCGGCCCCTTCGCGCAGGTAGCGATCCTCGACGAGGAACGGGCGGTTTCCGAGCGTGATCTGGCGGAACGCCCGGTCGTGCGCGGCGGTGAGCGCGCGATTCGCGGGGATCGTCAGCGCGCCGAGGTTACCCGTCTTCGCAAGAGGATACCCGTTGAGGGAATCGACCTGAACGAAGCTGTTCTCCGAGTTCCACGTCGCGAGATTGTTGCTGTTGAAGAGGAACTGCAGCGTCCCGTGGGAGGGATCCTCGATCGAAAACGGCGTCGTCGACTGTTGCGCGAACGCGACGATCGCGCGCATCGTCGCGTTCACCGTCGCCTCAGCCTGATCGTAGAGGATCTGCTGAAAGCGCAGAATCGTGATGGCGCTCATCACGCTGAGCGCAACGATGAGCAGCACCGAATACCCCAGCGCAATCCGCCACTTTAGCGACATCGTTGATTTCTCTTAGCCGGCTCCGCGGCTCGAAATGACGACTGTACGGGGCTTCGGGTTGAAGAGTACCGCGGCAGGAGCGGAGCACGGATGCGGCGCGACGAGCGGCTTCGAGTCCCCCATGTCCCTCAACCCGAAGCCTCGTACCAGCAAAGCGCCGCTAATCCTTAATGGTATATCCTACACCCCGCACGGTCGTGATCAGCTTATCGTCAAATCCGTCGTCGATCTTGCCGCGCAGGTAGCGGATGTAGACGTCGATGAGGTTCGAATCGCCGAGGAAGTCGCTCCCCCAGACGCCGTTGAAGAGCTCGTCGCGCGTGTGGACCTTGTTGCGGTGAAGCAGCAGGTACTCGAGCAGCGCGTACTCCTTGGCGGTTAGCGAGATCGGTTTTCCGTCGCGATGCACTTCGTGGCGGTCCCGATCCATGACGACGTCGCGGTATTCGATGACGTTGCCTTGGGGCGTCCGCTCGCGCAGCCGGGCGCGTACGCGCGCCAGCAGCTCTTCGGTCGAAAACGGCTTAGTAACGTAGTCGTCCGCGCCGACGTCGAGCCCCGCGATGCGGTCGGGAACGCGATCGCGAGCGGTCAGCATGATGATCGGGACGCGGCTCTTGGCGCGTATGCGCTTGCAGACCTCGATGCCGTCCATTCGTGGAAGCATGAGGTCGAGGATGACCAAGTCCGGTTCTTTGAGGGCTTTCTCCAGACCGGCGAGGCCGTCGCGGGCGACGTCGACCTCGTACCGTTCGTGCTCTAACTCGAGCTGTAGGACGCGGCTGATCGCCGCGTCGTCCTCGACGACGAGGATTCTATACGGACGCCGTTCCGGCGCTACGCGATTCTCCATGGAGATACATTATCGGACGTTCTCTCGCGCGGACCTGTGAGAGCGTGCGACAACGGGTTGGGAAAAGGTGAAAAGTGAGAGCCATACGGCCGTCGCGCTGCCGGCGACCAGCCATTCCCACGTCGCTGCGTTGGAGAGCGCTCCGGCCAGGGTTGCGACGATGGCGTTGACGGTGTGCGTGAAGAGCGAACCGCCGCCCATGACAAGCAATGCAACCAGCCAAACCGTGACGGCACCCAACGCGCCGGCGACGGCGATCTCCCAAAACGAGAACGGCGATACCGGCCGGTAGGCGGTGGCAAGGAGGATCGACGAGCGCAGGTCGGCCGGCGGCTCCTCCAGCGGTAGCGCAAAAAGGGCCCGATCCAGCGCATCGAGCGAGCGTTCGTCCATACTCATGATTCCGTTACCTCCGTACCTTCCAAAAGCCTGCGCAGCTGTTCCTTGGCCCGGAACAGGTGCGTCTTTACCGTACCCATCGGTAGTCCTAATACATTGGCGATCTCTTCGTACTGCTGGCCCTGCAGATGGAAAAGGGTGATGACCGTGCGATACTTTTCGGGCAGCGCGTCGATCGCGCGGCGCAGACGGGTCGCGTCGTCGGCGGCGATCGCCTGCTGCTCGGGACCCTGTGAGGGGTCGGCGCGGTCGGGCAGTTCGTCGCTCGAATCGTGCTTGCGCCGGCTGAGGCGGTCGCAGCACGCGTGGTACGCGATCGCAAAGATCCACGTCGAAAACTTCGCGCCGGGCTTGAACGTTCGCAAGCTGCGAAAAGCCTTGAAAAATGCCTCTTGCGTGACGTCGCGCGCATCCTCGACGTGGTGCAGCATGCGATACGAAAGATGGTAAACCGCGCGGTCGTATCGTTCGACGAGCGTCGCAAACGCCTCGGGATTTCCCCGCAGGGTCAGCTCGACGAGCTCGCCGTCTTCGCTGATCGCCTTCATTCGGATCGGCCGCACCGCCGGGGGCTCAGCCAAAAGTGCCGACACGCCACTGGTACGCCGCCGCCGGGGCGATTGTTTCGAGACCAAGCCGCCTTTGAGGCGACGGGGGGCGCGAAACATGGAGCGCGCTGGGACGTAACTAGGACAGCATCAGTCACGGAGGTTCGACCCGATAATGATCACCATCTTGAACAAGACCCTTCCCGGCGGCGCCTCGGCCGAGCGCCGGGGGTCAGCCCTAGAGACCGCCGAGCGGAACTCCGCTCAGTCGCTGCGGCCCACCTTCGACGGTTGGGGCCCAAGGCTGAACGGGGGGCTCTAGCGATGGATGACAACTTCGTCCCGGCAATCGCCATCGTGGTCGTCTTCGGCTTCCCGTGTGCGGTTTGGCTCGTCTCCCGCGTCCTGGCCCACCAGGAGCGAATGGAGATGATGCGCCGAGGCTTCATGCCGCCTCCGGACTCGCGCGAAATGCGCCGGGCGATGAAGCGAGGGTGGATCCCGACGGCGCCGTCCGGACCTTCGTTGGACCAATACGAGTATCAGAGCAAGCTCGCCGCGCAGCAGCAGATGCGCAAGGGAATCCAGGTAGCCTTCATTGGGTTTGCCCTGCTGATCGGCCTCGGATTCATCGGATATCACCACGGAATCGTCGTGCCCGGGCCTTGGCTGCTCGGCGGCCTGATCCCGCTCTTCGTCGGGGTGGCGCAGATCGTGAGCGCCGTCCTGAGCGGAGCCAGCATCTCGGTTCCTTCGGGGCGCCCGCAGTACCACGCGACCTTTACCCCTTCTTCCCCGCCGCCCGAGAACGCGACTGAGGGCGCGGTGCCCCCGGGGCCGGCCTATGGCGGCTGGCGGCCCGGTCCGATCCCCGGGATCGAGAAGCCCGCTTCACCCCCGGACTATCGCAGCTGAGCCCTCCGCGCAGCCGAGAAAGAATTAAAAATGCCGCCGGTTGGTTGCCGGCGGCATTTTTCGTGTTGAAGATGAAGACGATGTTACTTGCAGGAGACCAAGGCCATAGCCCATCCGGCCGCCGTGCGAGTCCTGACCAGATATCCATCTGCAGTCCGATCGTACACCTGATAGCCCGCTCTGAGTGCGTCGGCTAACGATTTGAAGACGATAAGACCTGCCATCTGCGGACCCTCCTTTCTACTTGCTACGCTCTCTATACAGTATAACGGCTTTTGTCGCAAGAGCGTTCACCCATTCTCGGAGATTTTTCTAAGAATTCGCAGAAAATACGATGGGTATGGCGCTGGTTGACCTGCATCCCCGCGTACACGCGACAAAAGTGCTCGAGCGATGCGAGCTCGCGCACGGCGTGACGCTGCTCACGCTCCATGCGCCCCAACTTGCGTCGGCCGTTCGACCCGGGCAATTCGTCATGGCGATTCCGCCGAGCGGTGAATCGGCGGCGACCGCGCTTGCCGTCTACGACACATCGGGCAAGCACGCGAGCATACTCTTTTTTGTGACAGGCAAGCGCACGCGCGAGCTCGCCGGCTTAGCGCCCGGCGCGCGCCTCGACGTCGTCGGCGCATTGGGTAACGGCTTCGATTGCGCGGGCAACGAACGCGACGTGGCGATCGTAGCCGGCGGCGTCGGGATTGCATCGGTCTGGCTGTGCGCGAAGGCATTGCTCGCGCGCGGAGCGCGCGTACGACTCTTTTACGGTGCTCGCACCGCCGAACTGCTCGTCGAAGCGCAGCGCTTCGCTGACGCGGGTTGCGAGTTGATTCTGACGACCGACGACGGAACGCGCGGCGAGCGAGAGTTCGTGACCGACGCGCTGCGGCGCGCCGCGCCTCCTGAGGCGATCTTTGCCTGCGGCCCGTCGCCGATGCTGCGCTGTGTCGGGCAGATTGCCAACGAACGGGAGATTCGCGCGCAGCTCTCGTTGGAAGAGACGTTCGGCTGCGGTGTCGGCGGCTGTTGGGGTTGCGTCGTGGCGCTGACTGCTCGCAGCGGTCGAGCTCCGAACTTTCCACCGGCGCAACGCGGCGGCAGTGACGTGGTGTACGCTCGGGTCTGCAAAGAGGGTCCGGTCTTTTTGGCGGATGAGTTAAGGTGGTGAACTCGACGCCGAGCCTAGCAACGAAGCTCGGAAAATTGGAGCTTGCATATCCGACCCTTATGGGAAGCGGGTGTTACGGTTCGGGCGAAGAGTTCGCTCCGTTTGCCGACCTGTCGAAGATCGGCGGCATCGTGCTCAAGAGCGTCACGCGGCTGCCGCGTCTGGGTAATCCCACACCGCGGCTCGTGCATACGCCGGCGGGGATGCTCAACGCGATCGGGCTGCAGAATCCAGGCATCGAATGGTATTTGGAACGTGAGCTCCACAAATACAAGGACCGGCCGTGCAGGATCGTCGGAAGCGTGGCGGGATTCTCGATCGACGACTACGCGTACGTCTGCGAGCGTTTAGCGGGGCGCGACGAGATCGAGGCCGTGGAGCTGAACGTTTCGTGCCCCAACGTCGCGCGCGAAGGCGAGACGTTCGGCTGCGATCCGGATCTCACGGAACGGGTCGTCGCTGCCGCGCGGGCGACGACGGACAAGCCGCTGATCGTCAAGCTCTCCCCGAACGTGACCGACATCACGGCCGTCGCCCGCCAAGCCGAGCGCGCCGGGGCCGACGCGCTCGCCGTCGTCAACACCGTGCGCGGTATGGCCATCGACGTCGAGAGCTGGCGGCCACGATTGGGCAACATCACCGGCGGTCTCTCGGGTCCGGCGATAAGACCGATCGCCGTGCTCGCCGTCTACGAAGTCGCGCAGGCCGTCAACATTCCGATCGTCGGGCAAGGCGGCATCGAAAACCTCACCGACGCACTAGAGTTCTTCCTGGCCGGTGCGACGGCAATCTCGATCGGTACGGCGAACTTCACCGACCCGCGCATTCCCGAGCGGATCGCCGCCGAACTGCAGGCCTACTTGGCGCGGCGCAACCTCGGCTCGATTTCCGAGATTGTCGGACGGGCGAACGTTGGAATAAGCACCGCCTATCAGTATGAAGGAGATGAGGGTTGAAATTATGGCGCCGCAGCTGATCGTCGCCCTCGACGTGCCCAGCGCGCAGGACGCGGAGCGGCTCGTCGACCGCCTCTACGAGCTCGATGTTATCGTCAAGATCGGTCTCGAAGCGCTCTGCGGTTATCCGGAGCGCATCTTTTCATACTGCGAGGCACGCGACGTGCGAACGTTTGTCGACGCCAAGCTGCACGACATCCCGCGAACGGTGGGCGCGGCGATGGCGCAGCTCGTGCGTCCGACGGTGCAGATCGTCAACGTTCACGCGCTCGGGGGCCTAGAAATGATGCGCACCGCAGTTGACGTCGCCGCCGAGCGCGCGGCAGAGCTCGGCCGCAGCGCGCCGCAGGTCTTTGCCGTCACGCTGCTGACCAGCATCGCGCCCGAGGATCTGAACGAACTGGGCCTGCAAGGCGGTCCGGGTGAGAATGCGATTCGCCTCGCAGCGTTGGCGCGCGACGCCGGGTGCGCCGGCGTCGTTTGCAGCGCGCAGGAGGTGCGCGATCTCAAACGCTTCTTCGGTGACGACTTCCTCACCCTGACCCCCGGCATACGCCCCGCAGGCAACGCGCACGGCGATCAAAAGCGCGTCACGACTCCGGCCGAGGCGGCGGCTAGCGGTACCGACTACATCGTCGTTGGCCGCCCGATCGTCGAGGCAGCAGATCCGCTGGCGGCGGCAAAGGCGATCTTGGAGGAAATGAGCGTCCGCGCGTGAGCGCGCCTCTCGATCTTTGCGCGCAGCTGGCGCGACGCGGAGCCTTACTGGAAGGACACTTTCGCCTGAGTTCGGGCCGCCACAGCGACCGATTCGTACAAAAGTTTCGCATACTCGAGGATCCGCAGCTTCTCGAAGCGGTCGCGGCGCAGATCGCCGCAGGCTTCCGCGAGGCGCGGCCGACGATCGTCGTCGGGGCGGCGGTGGGCGGCATACTGCTCGGCTACGAAGTTGCGCGGCAACTCGGAACCAAAGCGATCTTCGTCGAGAAAGAGAACGGCGTGCCGTGCCTGCGCCGCGGCTTCGCGCTGGACGCCTCGGACCGCGCGCTGGTGGTCGAAGACGTCGTGACTACCGGGCTCTCCGTTCGCGAGGTGCTCGGCGTCGTTCGTTCGTCGGGCGCTGCCGTCGTCGGCATCGGGGTGATCGTCGCGCGGACCGAAATGGACTTCGACGCGCCCGCGAGCGCGCTGCTGCACCTGCCGATTGTCTCGTACGACGCCGCGGACTGCCCGCAGTGCCGCTTGGGCGAAGCGATCGCGGATCCCGGGTCCCGCCGCCGGTGAAGATCGAGGTTCGTCTGGTGGCGCGCGCCGGCATGGCGGCAGTGCGCGATTGGGACTTCATCAAGAGCCTCGGGCGCCGTTGTGTGATGTCGAGCGTCAGCGGCCTGCGGCCAGCGACGGAGAGCGCCGCGATCACCGCATTCGACCGCCTCGTCGATCTCGTCGACTCTCAGTCGCACGTTACGCTGATCGCCCACGATGGGGAGCGCAGCGTCGGTTTTCTGCTCTTGCTCGACCAGCTTCCCGATGAGGTTACGCTGCTCGATCAGGGGTTCGTCGCCTTCATGGCCGTCGAGCCTGACGTTCGCCGGAACGGGGCCGGAGCCGCGCTTCTCGCGGCCGCCGAAGAAGAGGCCAGAAAGCGTGGTTTGCCGCACGTCGCCTTGATGGTTACCGAAGAGAACGAGGCCGCTCGCGTTCTCTACGAGCGCGCCGGCTATCGCACCGAACGCCGTCTCTTGTCCAAGCCCCTGTGAACGCCGAACTCTGGCGGCGAATCGGCTGGATCACCGGCGCCGTCGCCGTCGTCGCAGGCGCGATTTGGCTCGCGGCCCACATACCGCGAACGATCTCGATCTTCGTGATCGCGGCCTTCATCGCGTTCGGGGTCCAACCGCTCTCCGTGCGCTTGGAGCGCCGGATGCCCAAGCCCGTTGCCGTCGGCATCGTCTTTCTCGGTCTGCTCGTTCTGGTGGTCGTCTTTTTGGTGATCGTCGTGCCGCTGACGATCGCCCAAACGCAAGTCTTGATCGCAAATATCCCAGCATACGCGTCGACCATTCAAACGTGGCTGCTCTCGGCCCAGGATTCACTCGATCGCTATCTTCCCGCCGTGAAGCTTCCGCCGGGCTTCAACATCGGGCGGATCGGCACCGCACAGATCTCGAGCTTTGTAAGCGATGCGGTCGCTTCGCTCGGTGCGATCGCGCTCAATACTGCGACGGCCTTCTTCATCGCCTTCTCCTCGATCATTCTCTCCGTATTCTTCCTGCTCAACGACACGCAGATCGCCGAAGGCTTCGCCGCGCTCTTTCCGCCTCGCCGGCGCGAGACCGCACGCAAGCTCGCGGCCGAGGTGACCGAAGTATTCGGCAGCTACATCTCTGGGCAGGTGATCGTCAGCGCCATCACCGGAGCGGTCATTGCGCTGCTGACCGCGATCCTCGGTTTCAAGTTCTCGCTGATCATTGGCCTGATCTCGGCCGTTGCCTATGCGATTCCGATCATCGGCATGCTGATCGCCGAGCTGATCGCGGTGCCGCTTTCACTGCCGCAGGGCGTCGGGATGATCGTCTGGGTACAGATCGTGATGTTCGGCATGGCGCGAATCAGCGACAACGTGCTCGTTCCAAAAATTATGGGACAGTCGGTCGGCGTGTCGCCGATCGGCGCGATGTTCGCCGTCTTTGCCGGCGGCGAGCTCTTTGGAATTCCCGGCCTCATTCTCGGGATTCCCGCGGCGGCGCTGCTCAAGATCCTCTGGCGCTATTTCATGGCGCCGTGGATAACGGCGCAGCTCGAAAAGAACTAAAAGCGCAGCGGCTCCTTCGGCGGTGCGGCGACGACGCCGATCGGATCGGCGTAGACGACGTGTCCGCAGGCGCGGGCCGCGTCGAGCCGTTGTGAATTCGCGCTCGGGGTCAGGTCGTTTTGCGCGACCGCAACGAGCAGCACGCGAGCACGCCGGGCGTACGCGCACGGCCGGTCGTCGGGCAGATCGCGCGTTTGAGTCGACGGCGAGAGTACGTTGACGACGCCCAGACGCAACCCATCACCGCCGATGCGGGCGGGACGCGTCGACCCGATCCAACGATAGACGCCGGGCGTCGTATCTCCGACGCGCAGCGCGTCGTCGTAATAGTCGATCGGATGGCGGCCCGCATAGTGAATCGTGAAGATCACCGCAAGACCAATCCCCAGCGGTCGAAGACCGCGCAAGGAGGGCGCGCGTGTCGCGGCTGCGACGGCCGCGCCTACGGCGGCGGCGAGCAGCGCAACGTGGGTCGATCCGTCGTTCCAGAAGATTGCCAAGACGTACCAAGCGCCGAAGACCGTCGAGCAGAGCAGCAGCACCGTCGAAGCGGTCGCCGCTCGCCGCAAGGCGGGCGTTAGCAGCAAGGCTCCGAGGACGATCGCCGGAGCGGCAAACCGCAACGATGCTCCGGTCGCGAGTTGGGCAACCGCGGTCTCGTAGCCGAACGGCAGCGCCAAGAATACGACGACCGCCGCGAACGCCGCCCAGCCGAGTCCGCGCCGGGCGCGCGCGATCAGCGGACCGGCCGTTGCCGCACAGATCGCGAGAAGCGCAAACGGAGAGAGGCGCGCGGCGACGGTCACGAGCAGCCAGAGCGCCGCCAGGCCGTGCGCGAAGATCGTCGAGGCGTACGGGTGCGCGAACGAAGCCGCGGCCGCGGGCGAGATCGCCGCACCTTTGGCGAGCAGCGCATCGCGCAGCACCCACGCCGACAGCGCCGCCGCCGCCGCGCACCAAACCCGAAAGCGTGCGCGTCCGGCGAGCAGCGCGATCAGCGTAAAAAGCCACCCCTGCGGTTTGATCAACGCGGTAAGCGCGGCGGACCGCGCGGCCGCACCGTCGCCCGCTCCGGGGCGCAACGCCCAAAGCGTCTCGAGCCAAAACGCGGCGAGCCAGACGTCGTTCTGCAGTGTGCCCCCCTGAATCGCCAGCGGATAGGCGGTGACGATCGCGGCGGCGAGGGCGCCTGAGAGCAGCGGCGAGGCGCCGAACTCACGTGCCCACGTTGCGCAGCGAAAGCCGAGCAACGCCAAGGCGCAGAGCCCACTGTACGGCAATGCAAACGGACCACCGGCCGCGTAGAGCGCTGCGGCGAAGAGTTCCGATGCCGGCGGATACCACCAGTAGCGCGTCGCCGACGTCCAGATCGAATGCGCCTGCACCCATGAAGCGGCGTTGGGCAGGTGGTAGGAGAGCGAGTCGCCGTCGAGCAGCGGGCGCATCAACTGCGGCCACCCGACGACGAGCAGGGCTGCGATCAGAATATACGGCGGATCGGGCGGCAGCGTCGGTTGTGCGAAGCGCGGTTCGCGGCGGCGAATGTCGGCGATCGCGATGCCGAGCAGCAGGGCCCCGAAACACGCGGCGGGGTAGAGCAGGCCGACTGCCCCGAGCGCAAGCGGGATCGCCACGCCCAAGATCAACGCATCGCGCAGCCGGTCGGGGAAGTCGTACTGCGTGCCGTGCCGCAGCGCCGGCGCAGCCGCGTACAGCCCAAGCAGCCAAAGCGCGGCGAGAACTTGCGACACGAACGGCTGGGGGCTTACATTGTGTCCGGCGCGCTGACGCCGGCCAACGACAGCGCGCGGGCGAGGACGTTCTTCGCTGCAAAGCAGAGCGCGAGCCGCGCGAGCCGCAGGTCGCGATCCTCGGTGAGGATCTTGCACTCCGTGTAGAAGTGGTGGAAGTCCGAGGCGACGTCGCGAGCGTAGCGCGCGAGTCTATGCGGAGCGAGGCGTTCGACGACGCCGGCCACGACGCGGGGAAACTCGGCTAGGCGCGCCATCAGCGAGAGTTCGGCCGGGTGCACGAGAAGTTCGAGCGCCGCGCCCGGCGCGGCCTCAACATCCTGCGGCACCGCGCGGCGGAGCACCGACGCGATGCGCGCGTGCCCGTACTGCACGTAATAGACCGGGTTTTCGTTGTCTTTCTCGACGGCCAGCTTGAGGTCGAAGGTCAGCGGCGATTCGGCGGCGGGCATGATGAAGAAGAAGCGCGCCGCGTCGAGGCCGACTTCGTCGACGATCTCATCGAGCGTCACGATCTCTCCCGCGCGTTTGCTCATTGCAACCTGCTCGCTGCCGCGCATGAGCGTAATCTGCTGCGCGATGAGTACATCGAGACGGCCCGGAAACTCGAGCGCGTCGGCCAGACCGCGCAGGCGCTCGATGTACCCGTGGTGATCGGGTCCGAGGATGTCGACGACGCGGTCGCTCGCCTTGAGCTTTTGGTAATGGTAGGCGACGTCCATCGAGAAGTACGTAGGCCGCCCATCGCTGCGCAGCAGCACGCGATCTTTGTCGTCCGCGAACTGCGTTGCGCGAAAGAAAAGCGCACCGTCGCGTTCGTAGGTCAGTCCGAGCTCGCGCAGCCGATCGATGCCTTCGCGCACTTTGCCCGCTTCGTGCAGCTCGCGCTCGCTCTGCCAGCGGTCGTACTCCACACCGAAGCGCCGCGCCGTCTGCTTGTGTTCGGCCACGAGCCGGTCGCGGCCGGTCGACGCAAAGTACGGGAGCCACTCCGGCTCGGGCGCTGCAATCCAGCGGTCACCGTCGCGTTGTGCGATGGCCTCGGCGATCGGAACCAGATAGGTACCGGGATAGCCGTCCTCGGGAAAGGCAAACTCCGGATCGTAGCGCTGACGATAGCGGGCATAGATCGATCTGCCGAGCGCGTCGAGCTGCCCTCCCGCATCGTTGATGATCCATTCGACGAAAACGTCGTAACCGCAGTACCGCATCGCGTTGACCAGCGTCGCGCCGATCGACATCGACCGGCCTTGCACGACCACGAGCGGGCCGGTCGGATTAGCGCTGCCGAATTCGATGGAGATTCGCACGCCGTTGCTCGGCAATTCGCCGAAGCGTTCTTTTTCGCGCAGCATTCGAGCCAGCTCGCCGTGCCACACGCGCGGAGCGAGCCGCAAGTTGACGAACCCGGCGACCGGTTCGATTTGCGTAAAGAGATCGCCAAGTGCAGGCGAGTCTTTGGCGACATCGGCGACCAGCAGCGACGCGACGTCCTGCGGAGAGCGGCGCGCCGTCTTTGCCAGCGAAAAGGCGACATTGGTCGCAAAGTCGCCAAACTCGGGACGGCGTGGGGCCTCGAACCCGACCTTGACGCCGGCGCCGGGGTAGCGTCGCTCGACGGCCGCGTCGATGGCAGATGCGAACGCGCCCAGCGCATCGTCGAGCATGCTGGCGGCCCCAGCCTCCGTCGAAGACTTCATCGCGCATGCTCTTCGCCGTTTGGTAGAACTCCAACCCGCGCGTAGATGCCGCCGCCTCGCGATTCGATCGCGCCGTCGAGTTCCAGCACGCTAAGAACCGAGAGCGCGACGTGCGCCGGCAGGTGGGCCGCGGCGACGATCGCGTCGAGATCCGCCGGCCCCTCTTCGAGCGCGTGCAGTACCGCCCTGCTTGCCGGATCGAGCGCTCCCAGCGCGGCTTGCGGTGCCGCGGCGAAGTGCAGCCGCCCCAAAGCCTCGAGCACGTCGGCCGGTCCGCGCGCGAGCGTGGCGCCGTCGCGAATCAAGGCGAGGCAGCCTTGGACGTGCTTGCGATCGACGTCGCCGGGAACCGCTAGGACGGGTATCCGCCCGGCAGCCCAGCCGGCGGTATTGAGTGCTCCGCTGCGCTCGGGCGCTTCGACAACGACGAGCGCGTCGCAAAGCGCCGCGACGATGCCGTTACGCTGCAAAAACTGACCCGGCCGGGCCGGTTCGTCCGGCGGATACGGCGAGAGCACCGCGCCGCCCGCAGCCAGCATCCGCTCGGCGAGCTCGAGGTTACGCCCTGGAAAGAAACAGCGGTGCCCCCCGCCGAGGACGCCGACCGTCGGCGCCCCGGCGTCCAAGGCCCCTTCATGTGCGCCGGCGTCGATTCCGAGCGCCAATCCGGAGACGATGCAGCAGCCCGCACGGCCGAGCTCGGCCGCCCAACGCCGAGCCACGCCGCGTCCGTACGCCGTTGCGGCGCGCGTTCCGACGATTGCTACGCAAGGGTGCGCCAGCCCGCCTAAGGAGCCGCTGCACCACAGACCGCCGGCGAGCGCTTCGAAGCCGCGGCCGGTTCGCGCAGCCTCGATTCGCTCCCGGGTCTCGAAGATCGGCTCGTGCATCGCGGGCTCCATCACGCCGTCGCCGCGTCCGTGCAAGAGACGCGCGCCAGGGGGAATCGGGAGCGCCCGACGGAATAGGCGGGCCGAACGGAGGTAGCACAGTTGGCAGCAGAAGCCTATTGCGTCAAGTGCAAGGCGAAGCGGGAGATCAAAGACGCAGTCCAGATCACGATGAAAAACGGTCGTCCGGCAACCGAGGGCAAGTGCCCCGTTTGCGGGACCAAGATGTTCAAAATCGGCGCCGCGAGCTAATTTTTGGCCGCGCTCCCGTTGCAGGGCCGCTGAAATCAGCGGCCCTTTTTGCTCTCCAGCGTTCCCTAACCCACCACTAGTGACGTATAATACGCTCGCCCACAAGATATGCCGTGGGGGAGATATTTACCACTGACTTGCCCGACCTGTCGTAAGAGCGAGACCCGGGTCGTCGACTCGCGCGACGACGAAACCGTGGTGCGCCGCCGCCGCGAGTGTCTGGATCCGCGCTGCAAGCACCGCTTTACGACCTACGAACGCATGGAAGTGCCGCGCCTCTTCGTCGTAAAAAAGGACGGCCGGCGAGAACAGTACAGTCGTGACAAGATTTTGGCCGGGCTGCGAAAAGCGTGCGAAAAGCGGCCGATTTCCGAAGGGCGTATGGAAGCGGTGGCCGCCGATTTGGAGCGCGAACTCTTCGCCCGCAAAGAGAGCGAGGTAGCCTCGGCCATGGTCGGCGAGAAGCTCATGGATGCGCTGCGAAAACTCGATCCGGTCGCGTACATTCGCTTTGCGAGCGTCTATCGATCGTTCCGCGATATCGAAAGCTTCCGAGAAGAGCTCGCTGGGCTTTAGTGAAGGCCGCATAGTGGAACGCGTGCGTGTCGCGGTTGCGCGCCTGCCGCAAGCCGAGGGTCTGCCGCTGCCGGCATATATGAGCGAACATGCCGCCGGCGCCGATCTCTGCGCGGCGATCGGCGATCAGCTTACGCTGCTGCCGGGGGCGCGCGCCCTGGTGCCGACGGGTCTCTCGATTGCTCTTCCGCCCGGCTACGAGGCACAGGTTCGGCCGCGCAGCGGGCTTGCTATTCAAAGCGGCGTCACGTGCCTCAACTCACCCGGGACGATCGACGCCGACTATCGCGGCGAGGTTTGCGTGGTGCTTGCGAACCTTGGAACCAAACCGGTTCTCATCAATCGCGGCGATCGCATCGCGCAGATGGTCGTCGCACCGGTCTCGCGTGCCGAGTTTGAAGTCGTCGAGGAGCTCCCGCCGAGTCCGCGCGGCGAGGCAGGCTTCGGCTCGACGGGCGTCGTCTCGTGAACGTTTACATTACCGGCCGGGGCGCGGTCGGTACGTACCTCGGCGATCTGCTGCGTTCGGTCGGAGTCGACGTAGCCTACGCACCGCGCGATCTCTCGGCCGTTCGGCCGTACGATGCCGACGTGGCCATTATTGCGACGAAGTCCTACGACACCGACGGCGCAATCGAAACCCTGCGTGCGGCCATCGCCTATCCGGAGAAATGCGTCTTCGTCTCGCCGCAAAACGGCGTCGGCAACGAGGAGAAGCTGGCGGCGGCGTTCGGGCCCGATAACGTCGTGGCGGCGGCGCTCACGACCCCGGTCGACCGCGATCGAGACGGAAACGTCCACCCCGCGAAAGACGGCGGCGGCCTCGCGCTCGCGCCGATCGGCTCCAACGCGTACAACTGGCTCTCGGCGACCTTTGCGAGCACCGGTCTAAACGTGAAGGTGGTCGAGGACTGGCGCGCGCTCAAGTGGAGCAAGCTGGCGCTCAACGTGGTGGCAAACGCGAGCTGCGCCATTCTCAACGTCCTGCCGAACCGCTTCGTGCACTTCGATAAGATCTTCACCCTCGAAATTCGCATGATACGCGAAGTTCGGGCGGTGATGGCGGCTCATCGGATCGAAGCGATCGATCTCCCACGCTACCCGGTACGCGCGCTCTTCGGCGTCGCGACGCTCCCGAGCCCGGTTGCACGGACGCTGCTGGCGCACACGATTGCGGGAGCTCGCGGGACGAAGCCGCCGTCGCTGCTCATCGATCTCCGCCGGGCGAGGCCGCGCACCGAGGTCGACGTGCTCAACGGGGCGGTGGCAGCGGCCGGACACGAGGTGGGCGTTCCGGTTCCCGTCAACTCGGTCTACACGCGCGTTCTCAACGACATCGCGCATACGCCGCCCCTCTGGGCAAAGTATCGAGAGCATCCGGACCGGCTCGAAGCCGAGGTCGAGGCCGAAGTAAAGCGCGTGAAAGTATTAGCGCGCCGCTAGGACGAACGAAGCGGCGAGCAAATGCGCGACCCCAACGTTCCCGAATCGCTCGAAGGCTGGTGGATTCTCCATCGCATGTTTGCGTTCGACCGGCGCGCGTGGGACGCGCTGCCGGAAAAGCGCCGTAACAAATACTCAGGCCACGCGGCCGACCTCGTCGATCACCTCAAAGGCAGCGACGAGGGCGACGTCGGGCTCACCCAGATCGTCGGTCACAAGGGCGATCTGATGCTCACGCACTACGCACGAACCTTCGACGGCCTTGCCTACGCGCAGACGCTCGTCGATAAGCTCGAGCTGCGCGCATTCTTGCTGCCTGCGGGCTCGTACGTCTCGGTGCTCGAGCTCGGGCTCTATGATGCGACCGGAAAAATTCACGCCGAACTGGGCGGGCGCGGGCTCGCCCCTCACTCGCCGGAATGGATCGCCGGCTTCGACGAACTCGTGCGCAAGCAAGCGGAGAACCCGCACATCGGGCCGCGCCTATGGGCGAAGATTCCTGCGCGGCGCTATCAGTGCTTCTACCCGATGAGCAAACGGCGCGGTGAAGTGCAGAACTGGTACATTCTCGGCTTCGAAGCGCGCGCGAAGATGATGAGCGAGCACGGCGTGGTCGGCCGCTCCTATCACGGCCGGGTAACCCAGGTAATCTCCGGTTCGATCGGGTTCGATGATTTCGAGTGGGGCGTCGATCTGTACGCCGACGATCCGCTCGTCTTCAAGAAGCTCGTCTACGAGATGCGCTTCGACGAGGCCAGCGCGCGCTATGGCGATTTCGGGTCCTTTTGGGCCGGCCTGCAGTTCTCACCCGGGGAACTCCCGGCTTTTCTCGACGGCGACGCGATTCCGCAGTTCGAAGTTCCCGAGCAGTAACTAGGGCGCGGCGAGGCCGTACGGGCCGTTGCCCAGCGGAATCGTTCGCCGCACTCTGCCCGTCGCAACGTCGATGAGCGTGGCCGTATTGTCGCGCGAGGAGAGCACGACGAGGGTCCTTCCGTCGCGCGTGAAGGCAAGGCCGGCCGGAGCGCCGCCCGCCTCGAGCGCGGCGCGCGCCGTATCGCTGCGAAGATCGATTGGAGTTACCGTCGAGTTCGCGTGGTTCGAAACGTACGCTAGGTTTCCGTCGGGAGAGATTGCGATCGCCACGGGACCCACGCCGACACGAATCGGTGCTAGTGCCCGGGCGGCTCCCGAGATATCGACCGGCATCACGTCGTTCGACGCGCTTTCGACGACGTAGAGCCGGCGGCCGTCGAGCGAAATCGCCATTCCCCACGGCCGCTCGCCCACCGCGATCTCGCCCCCGACGCTGCGAGTGCGCAAATCGACGGCGGTGACGGTGTTTGAGCCGCTGTTGCTAACGTAGAGCATTGCGCCGTCGGGACGCACGGCGATGCCGCGCGGCGCGAGGCCGACGTGCAGTGTCGTCGTCGCGCGCAAGCCGGCCGTATCGATTGCTTCGATCGCGGCGTCGTCGCCGTCGACGACCCAGAGCGTCTTGCCGTTGGGTTCGAGCGCGAGTGCGAACGGATCGTTGCCGACGCGAACGTTGGCGACCGTGCGGCCCGACGAAGTATCGATGACGCGGACCGCGTTCGCTCCGGCATCGGCGACGTAAAGGCGGTCGCCGTTTGACGAAAGGACCGCCGCGCGCGGTTCCTCGCCGGCAGCAATCGCGGGTCCGGCGTATCCGGTCGCGAGATCCAGCGGAATGACGTCGTTTCCAAAACGGTTCGTCGCGTAGGCGAGCGAAGCCGGCGTGCCGCCGTGCGTGACGCGCACGTAAAGCTCCAGGTGCTCGAGCCGCGCTCGATTGCTCGCGCTCGCGTCGATCCGGACCGCGTACAAGCCCTCGGGCAGCGAGGAATCCGCACTCAGGCGCGTCGGGATCGTCCGCGTCTCTCCAGCGCCGACCGTCTCGCCGCCGCGCGAGATATTCAGGTGCAGACCACCGGGCAGCGATGCTTCCCAAGCAAGATCGACCGTCGCACTGCCCGTGCGGTTGGAGAGTTGAAAGTTCAACGGCGTCTGCCCGCCTGCAGCGAGCGCGACGTTGGTACGCGCGGCTCCCAGCTGCGCCGTCGTTGCGGGCGCAAACTCAACGTGGGATTGCACGAACGACGGCGGCGCGGCGTTCGGGGAGCCTGCCCAGCGCGGATTCGGCGAAGGCGCGAGCACGTAGTCGAGATGCACGGTGCCCGCAGTGGGCAGGTCGATCCAGCTTTGGTTGCGCGCGCGACCGTTCAGCCGAAGCTCCTCGACGTACGAATTGGCGATCGAGGCCTGCGGCGCGCGGATCTCGATCGTCGGGCCGTTAGGCGACTGCAGGCGGACTGAGGAGAACAGCGGCGCACCGACGTCGAGATACCGAACCGCGGGATTCTGCGGGTAGAGACCGATCGCGCACCAGAGATACCACGCGCTCATCGTACCGAGGTCGTCGTTTCCGGGCACACCGGCAGGCGTGTTTGCGTAAAGCGTCGTGAGCGCGCGGCGGACGATCTCTTGCGCGCGCCAGGGCTCGCCGAGCGTGAGATAGACCCACGGAGCTCCGAGGCTGGGTTCGTTGCCGAGCCACGCATACGGTTTATCTTGGCCGGCATCGAGCTCGGTAAAGAACGCGTCGAGCTTGGCCGTCGCGGGACGCACGCCGCCCATCGCAGCGGTGAGGTCTCGCAGATCCTGCGGCACCATCCAGGTGTATTGGGCCGCGTTGCCTTCCTGGAATCCGCTCTGCCCGTTCTCGGTCAACGGCGTCTGCATGAATGCACCGTCTTCGTCCCGCGGCGCGATCCAGCCGGTCGCGCCGTCGAAGAGCGTCGTCCAGTTCGACGACCGGCGCATGAACGCGTCATACGTCGCGCGGTCCCGCAGTTCGAAGGCTAGGCGCGCGATCGAAAAGTCGTCGAGCGCGTACTCGAGCGTTTCGGAGGCGCCGTTGGGAACCGGCGAGACCGACGTGGTGTGGGTGTTGACGACGTAGCCGCGCTTCAGGTAGTCGTCGTGCAGCTCCCAGCGCTCGAAGTACCAGTCTTGTGCGGGGGGCGGCTGCGTGCTCGTCGCGCCTTTGACCATCGCCATCAGCGCCGCGTGCGCATCGTAGTCTCGGGCACCGAAAGCGAAGGCCCCGGAGATGACCGGATCGATCGAGTCGCCGCCCATGACGCTCGAAGGGCCGTTGACGAGCGGCCAGCGCGGCAGCCAGCCTTCCTGCGTAAACGCGTCGACGAGCGACTGTATCATGTCGCTCGTCTGCTGCGGCGCGATCAGCGCGATGAGCGGAACTTCGGTGCGGTAAATATCCCAGTCCGAGTAGTTGGCGTATTCGTCGTGCCCGGCACGAACGCGGTGGATGCGGCCGTCGAATCCGCGGTAAAGGCCCGTGACGTCGCTGATGACGTTCGGATGGAGCAGCGTGTGATAAAACGCCGTGTAGAACGTGCGCTGCGCATCGGTGACGCCGCCCGAGATCGCAATCCGCCGCAGCATCGCACCCCATCGGTCGGTCGCGCGGTTGCGCACCGTAATGATGTTCGCGCTTCGGCCCTCGGCGGCCAGGTTTGCGCGGGCGCCCGCGAGGCTGACGAAGGAGAGGCCGACTCTAACGGTGACGCTGCGGCTGCTCGTCGCGTCGAACGTCACCCAGCCGCCGGTCTGCGTCCCGTCTGAGACAGACGATCCTAAAGATGGACGCGCTCCTTGCCAGGTACCGAACTGGCGAAACGGCCGGTCGAAACGCGCGACGAAGTACGCGGTGTAGCGATCGGGCATTCCGCAGAAGAAGCCGCTCGAGGCCGAACCGGAGATCTCGTCGGGAGCGTCGATGCGCAGATGCGCGCCGGTGACGCCCACTTGATTCGAGGACGCGTTGAAGAGCAGGTTCGCTTGCGATGTCGCCGGGAACGTGAACCGCCCGATTCCGGTTCGCGTCGTTACGCTCAGCTCGCTGCGAATCGCGGGACTTCCCAAAGATACCGCATACCATCCCGGGGCGCTCTCCTCATCGGTGTGCGAGAACGGCTGCGCCGCGTTCGCTGGATCGGCTGGAATCTCGCCGGTCGTGGGCAGAACGCCGAAATCGCCGAAGACGCTGCAGCCCGGGCCGCTGAGGTGCGTGAGGCTGAAGCCGGTGATCTGGCGATCGGTGTACTCGTAGCCGCCGCCGGCGTTATGGGAGGGAGTGTCGGGGCTCCACTGGACCATGCCGAAGGGCACGTCGGCACCCGGAAACGTGTCGATCGGGCCGCCCGTCTGCGTGCCCGATGTCCCGACGAACGTATCGACCAGCGTCGTCACCATCGCGGCAAACACGATTGCAAAAACGTGCACGCCGCCTTGTTGCGCGCAAAGATCGGAGCTGCCTTCCGCTACGCGGCCGCGCCCAGGCGTTCGAGGCTGCGGTATACGATCGCCTCGGCGACGTGCTCGGCGGCGATCGCGTCGCAGCCGGCGAGATCGGCGATCGTTCGGGCGACACGCGCGATCCGGTCGAGCGCGCGCGCCGAGAACTGACGCTTGGAACTCGCGTGCGCGAGCAGTCGCATCGCGGGTTCGTCGAGCCTGCAGTAGCGCCGCATCGCGTTGCCGGGAATCTCGGCGTTGCAGGTCGGCGAAGTCTCGCTGAAACGCTCGCGCTGGCGCTCCCGGGCGGCGATGACGCGGCGGCGAATCGTCGCGGAATGCTCGGCGCCGTCGTAACGAACCATGTCGTCGAACGGTACGCGGGCGACCTCGATCTGAAGATCGATGCGATCGAGCACCGGACCCGAGAGCTTGCCGACGTATTTCGCGACGGTTGCGTCATCGCAGCGGCACTCCGCAGTACGCGTGCCGCGATAACCGCACGGGCACGGATTCATCGAAGCGACGAGCTGAAAGCGAGCCGGGTACGTCAGCGTGCCCGCGGCCCGAGCGACGGTCACGCTGCCCTCTTCCAGCGGTTGGCGCAGCACCTCGACCGCGCTGCGCGTAAATTCCGGAAGCTCGTCGAGAAAGAGAACGCCGTGATGCGCCAGTGAGATCTCGCCGGGCTTGACGAGCGCGCCTCCGCCGACGAGGGCGGTCTGCGTGATCGTGTGATGCGGAAATCGAAACGGGCGCGCGCGCACGATGCCGGCGCGTCCTCGCAGCAGTCCCGCAACGCTGTAGATCTTCGTTACCTCGAGCGCTTCGTGCGCCGACATCGGCGGAAGAATCGAGGGCAGCCGTCGTGCGAGCATCGTCTTGCCGCAGCCCGGAGGGCCGACGAAGAGTAAATTGTGGCCGCCGGCCGCGGCGATTTCGAGTGCTCGTTTCGCGGCGAGCTGCCCGCGCACGTCGGCGAAGTCGCCGTGCGCGCGTTCGTCTTCATCGAGTTCGAACGCAAGCGTGCGCCGCTGCCATTTTGCGCCGTGGCCCAAGACGACGGCGACCGCCGAGCGTAACGAATCGACCGCGAACAGCTCGATTCCCGAGACGAGCCCCGCTTCGTCGGCGTTGCACTCTGGAACGATCAGTTTGGTAAAGCCGGCGTTGCGCGCGCCCAGGACCATCGGCAGCGCTCCGCTGACCGGCTGCAGCTTTCCGTCGAGCGCGAGCTCACCCAGGGCAATGTACTCTCGCAGGGCGCCGCGCGGGACTTGCTGGTCGATCCCGATCAGTGCCAGCGCAATAGCTAAGTCGAAGGCCGGCCCCGCCTTGCGAACGTCGGCCGGGGAGAGGTTCACCAAGAGCCGCCCCGCCGGATAGGCAAAGCCCGAGTTGAAGATCGCCGCCCGGACGCGCTCGCGGGCTTCGTTGAGGGCACGGTCGGGCAGCCCGATGATCGCAAAGAACGGCGCGCCGGGAGCGCTGTCCGCCTCAACGCGAACGACGTAGCCTTCGATGCCGAGCATCGCGGCCGAAAAGGCGTGCGAGAGCATACGAAGCCTCTGCGCGGCGCAGGCGGCGTGTCTAGGGGTCGCCGCAAGCCGCCAAGAATGCGGTAAGCCGTGGGCTTGGAAGCGCTTAGCGCCTGGTCGACCGCCGTCGCCGCAGCTGCGCAGCTCGGGACGCTGGCCGTGATTGCCGGCAGCGTGATCGCCGCGCTGGTCCAACTCCGCCACGTGCAAGCCAGTAACCAACTTCAAGCGCTGCTCGCGCTCGAGCACGACTTTCGCGCGCCCGAACTGCAAGCCGCGATCACCTACGTCCAAGAGGATCTTTCCCTGCGGCTCGAAGATCCGGCCTATCGCCGCGAGCTCGAACAAATCGGCTTCATCGATCCGGCCGCTCACCCCGAGATGGTCGCCTGCAACTGGCTCAACGAAATGGGTACGCTGGTCAAGCGCCGTCTCGTCTCGGAAGATACTTTTATGGACCTTTTCGGGCGCTTGATCGTACACTGTTGGAGAAAGCTCGAGCCGGCCATTGCAATCATGCGCCGGCGCCGCGGTCAGGTGCAGTACCATGACTTCGAGTATCTCGCGGTACGGGCGATCGCGTGGCTGGAGCGCAATCCCCACGGCACGTCACCCAAAGCCTTCGTTCGGCCGACGCTAGCCGACCGGTGGCTCCAGTCCGACACCTCCGCGCAAAAAACCGTCCATGCCGGCGGCCAGCTGGAAAGCAAGGAAGGCTAAGGCACCCTTAAGCCGGTGCAGGCGTCGTCCATGCGCGAGCGGCTAAAACCCGAAAAAAGCCTAGATTCTCCACAGAATGCACAAGACGAACGTCACAGGCTGTGGACAGTATTAACAGGCGGCGCGCTTCAAAACGTTCAAAAGGACCGCCGTTAATGGCTCAGCCGCGAAGGAGAAGAGATTGAAAAGAGCCCCCGCTCCGATTGCCGCCATGCTTCTAACGGCGATTTTGTCCGCTTGCTCGCACGGAGGCTCGCAGGGCTCGGCTTCGCCCGCGCCAAGCTCGCCCGGCTCGGCGCACAAGACGATCGGCGTCTCGATCCAAAACCGCGAGGCGCAGTTTTACCAAGATATGGAGGCCGGCATGCGCGCCGAGGCGGCCAAGTACGGCTACGCCCTGGTCGTGGTCGATGCGAGCCGCGACAACGCGCGCCAGCAGAGCCAGGTCGAGGATTTCATCTCCAAGCGGGTCGACGCGATCGTGCTGACTCCCTACGATTCGGCCGCGATCGGCAGTGCGATCGCCGAGGCGAACGGCGCGAATATTCCGGTCTTTACCGCCGACATCGCGAGTACGAGCAGTCAGGGCCACGTCGTCGCCCATATCGCAAGCGATAACGTGCAGGGTGGATTTCAGGCGGGCAAGCTCGTCTGTACGGCCGTCGGCAAGAGCGGCAGCATTGCGATCGTCGACGAGCCCGAGGTCACCAGCGTTCAAGATCGCGTCAAAGGCTTCAAACAAGCGATCGCGCAGCTCTGTCCCGGGGTTACGATCGTCGCCGATATCGACTCCGGCGGCACCCGCGATAAGGCCAGCAGCGACACGGGCGACATTCTGCAAGCGCACCGCGATCTCAAGGGCATCTTTGGCATCAACGACGATTCGGCGCTCGGCGCGCTGGCCGCCGTCCGCGCCGCCGGTCTGACCGGAAAGGTCGCAATTGTCGGTTACGACGCGACTCCCGAAGCGCGCAAAGCGATCGCAGCGGGCGAGATGTACGGCGATGCAATTCAGTATCCGGCGAAGATCGGATCGACGACGATCGACGTCATCAGTGGTTATTTCGGCGGCAAGCAGCCGCCGGCAGTGGTGAAGATTCCCGTCGGGGCCTTTACCAAGTCGTCGTCATAGGCGTGCCGCCGCTGCTGGAGATGCGGGGCATCGGGAAAAGCTTTCCCGGGGTGCGCGCCCTCTCCGACGTATCGCTCACGCTCGACGCGGGCGAAGTGCTCGTCCTGGTCGGGGAGAACGGCGCCGGCAAATCGACCCTGATGAAAATCCTTTCCGGCGCGCTGCGTGCGGACTCCGGTGAAATCTTCATCGACGGCGCGGCGGTTGCGATCGATTCGCCCCAACGCGCGCAGCAACTGGGCATCGGCATGATCTATCAGGAGTTTACGCTGGTTGGGCAACTGAGCGCGGTCGCCAACGTCACGCTCGGCTCCGAGCCGACGCGAAACGGTTTCCTCGACTCGGCCGCAGCCGCGCGGCGCACGGCCGCGGTCTTCGACGAGCTCGGCCTGCGCGTACCCCTCGACGTTTCGGTCTCCGATCTTTCGGTGGGGCAACAACAGCTCGTGGAGATCGCCAAAGTGCTGGCGCGTTCCGCGCGTATCATCGTGATGGACGAACCGACCGCCGCGCTCTCAGATCGTGAAATCGAGGGGCTCTTCGGGGTGATTGCGCAACTGCGCGCCAGCGGGGCGGGCATCATCTATATTTCGCACCGGATGGAAGAGCTCTCGCGCGTCGCCGACCGCATCGCCGTGATGCGCGACGGCAGCATCGTCGCGGTAAAGCCGGCCGCCGATTTCTCACCGGGCGAGATCGTCCGCGACATGGTGGGACGGCAGCTCGACGCGCATTTCCCCGAATTGGTTTCGCTTGCCCCCGATACGCCGGCGCGCCTGGACGTCCGTATGCTTTCGCGGCGGCCGGCATTCGAAGACGTGAGCTTCACCGTTCGCAGCGGCGAGATCGTGGGCCTCGCAGGGCTGATCGGAGCCGGACGCACCGAGATACTGCGCGCGATTGCCGGTGCCGATGTGCCCGACGGGGGCGACGTCAAAGTCGACGGCGCGGCGCTGCGGCCGGGAGATATCGCGGGCGACATCGCGGCCGGCGTCGCCTTCATCACGGAGGATCGCAAAGGCCAGGGCTTGGTGCTCGGGATGACGGTGCGCGAGAACGTTTCGCTCGCGCACCTAGCCGACTTCGTCGACCGCGATCTCCTCATCGACGTCGCGCGCGAACGCGCCGCAGCGACACGGATGATCGAGCAGCTGCAGATTCGAACCCCGAGCTGCGAACAGCTCGTCAGCAACCTTTCCGGAGGAACGCAGCAGAAGGTCGTGCTCGCGAAATGGCTGCTCGGAAACGCGCGGGTCTTTCTCTTCGACGAACCGACGCGAGGAATCGACGTAGGTGCCAAAACGGAAATCTACCGCATCATGCTCGAGCTTGCGGAGCGCGGCGCGGCGATCGTCATGGTCTCGAGCGACCTGCCGGAGGTCTTGGGAATGGCCCATCGGGTTCTCGTCGTTCGCGCTGGGCGGATCGCGGCGGAATTCGCGCGCGAGCAAGCCACGCCGGAGCGCGTGATCTCCGTCGCCACGGGTGCGGCGGCGTGACGGCCGCCGAGCGTCGCGCCTATTGGCTGCGAATCGGCGCAGCGTCGCTGGTTTTGGTCGCCCTGATCGCGATCGTAGACGTCGCCTCGCACGGCTCGTTCCTCGAGCCCAGCAACATCGTCCGGGTGCTCCGGCAGATAACCTACAACTGCATTCTGGGCATCGGGCAAACATTCGTGATCATCACTGGCGGCATCGACCTTTCGGTCGGTTCGCTGGTCGCGCTGACCGGCGTCGTGGCGGCACTCTTCGCCAACACGCTGCATTTGAGCGGTTTTCCCTTGATCGCGGCGACGCTGATCGTAGCGGTTGCCGTGGGTTGTGCGGCCGGCTGGGTCAACGCATTACCCGTCGTCAAGCTCAACCTGCCGCCCTTCATCACAACGCTTGCGATGCTCGAGATGGCGCTCGGAGCCTCGTTCATTCTGTCCCACGGGCGCCCGGTGGCGCTGCAGACGACCGATTTCCAAAATACCGGCATCGGTTCGTTTCTCGGAGGGGTGACCAAGGCGTTGCACTTGCCGGGCATTCCCGTGCCCGTCATCTGGATGCTCGTCGTCATCGTGGCGGCCTCGGTGTTGCTGAACCGCACGCGTTTTGGCCGCTACGTCTTTGCGATCGGCGGAAACGAAGAAGCGGCGCGGCTCGCCGGCATCAACGTCGCGCGGGTCAAGACGATGGTCTACGTGATCAGCGGCGGCTGTGCTGCGATCGTCGGATTCTTGTATATGGCGCTTTTTTCGTCGGGCTCGCCACAGACCGGAACCGGCGACGAACTGCTCGAGTCGATCGCGGCGGTCGTAGTCGGCGGCACGAGCTTGATGGGCGGACGGGGCAGCGTCATCGGTACGTTTTTTGGCGCTTTGCTCATCGGCGTGCTTTACAATGCGATGAACTTGCTGGACGTCGATTCGTATCTTCAAAAAGTTTTACTCGGCGCCGTGATCCTGCTCGCGGTCGTACTCGACGAACTGCGCAAACGATATCTTTCGCGCTAGCCGCGACGTTTAAAATTCGCTCGCCCAATCAAGAGAAATCAAAGAAAAATTTTGTTTCAACTGTGAAACACTCGGCGGAACGTGCGCGGTATATGTAGGCGGCACACCAAGCTGTCTACTGAAATGGAAAACGACCAAATGATGAATCGAAATTCGCTGCGGCGCGCACTCTGCGCCATGGGATTGTTGCTAGCATTCGGAGGTCAAGCAAGCGTAGCACTGGCAGGTACGAGTGGGGGCATCGGCGGCATCGTCACCGATGCAAAGACCGGCGCGCCGATTTCGGGCGTGCGCCTGGAGATCACCTCTCCCTCTCAAAGCGTCAAGACGACGACCGACGCACACGGCCGATACATCGTCTTTGCTCTGCAGCCCGACAACTACACCGTTTCGGCTGTAAAGGATGGGTACGACGGGAGTTCGGTCTCAGATGAGGCGGTCTTCGCCGATCAGACCCAGCAATACGACCTGAAACTCACTCCGGCATCGCAAGAATCGAGCTCCGGCGGCGCGACGCGTTAAGCTCCGGCAGCACTGTACGAGCATCGTTTGCGCGGCTTACGGGCTAGAACCCTAAGCCGCGCACCGCTCGATTTAAAACGGAAAGTCTTTTTGCGCGAGGCCGACGTTGGTCTTGAGGTCCGAGACGTCTTCGTCGAGTACGATTTGCGATCCGCTGTAGAGGATTTGACGAAGCGGCCAGTGCGTCTCTTTCGAAATATACAGGATCTGGTCGGTGATTCCGAAGTTCGCGTTCGGATCGGATGGCTTCAGCTCGAGACGGTCGGTTTCAACGCCATTGATCTTCCCTCCGTCGACCTGCGTCAACTTTCCCGCAATGCTGCCGTAGTTGTCGACGATTCGCTGCAATAAGCCGTCGGGAATCGTCACTCCGCGCAGCGACGTGGCGCGCGGATCGTTGATGCTGACCTTCAGGTGAATTCCCGAGAGAAAGCCGCCTTGGTGACCGCTGACCTGATCGCCGCCGGTCCAGACGCCGCCGGATCCCTTGCCGTCACCCGCAAGGATCAGGGTCTTCACGTAGTGCGGTTTCATGAACTCGTACTGATAGACGCGGTCCTGCGTTTGAGTGCCCTTAGCTTCGTGCACGTGTAGGACGCACGTGTAGTCGGTGACGGCGGCAAAGGCTTTGTCGAAGGCTGCGATCGCCGTTACTTCGTTAGCGGCGCGGACCGCAACGCAGTTTGCGGCGACGAAAAGGGCAAGCAGCGGCAGGAAACCCTTGAAATTCACGGTTGTCTCCTCAGGTGACGATCTTTACGTGGCGGACGGCGAACTCTCGTCCATCAATAGCGTACCGTGCTTGCCTTCGACGCCGATGAGGACATCGCATTTTGCGTCCGCGGCGATCTCCTCGATCGTGCGGCCCAGCGGCGCGCCGGTATATTTCCCTTCGCGGAACGAGCCGAGAATAATGAGATTTGCCTTAACGCGTTTGGCCACATCCAAAACGGCTTGTTTGGTGGAACGGGCCTTGATCGTCTCGGCCCGGATCGCGACGTTGTGGCCGTTAGCGATCGTCTCGGCCGCACCGAGCGCATCGAGTGCGGTGCGTTCCTCGAACGGCATCTCCGCATCCGGCGGCAGCGTATAGGGAACCTCGATCACGTAGAGCGCCAGCAGCTCGGAACGCTCGCCCCGCGCGAGCTTTACGGCCAGCGCCATCATGTGCGATGAATCGATCTCCGGAGAGAAGACGACAATCAAGCTGCCGACCAGCCGCTCGAGCTCGCGCTCGGCTTCGGCGGCGATGCGCACCACGTGCGACTGGGGCGGATGCAGCATCCAGTTGAGCGTCGCACCGATCGCCGCAGCGATGAGCAGCGCGATCAGCGCGCCCGCGATCGTGATGTGGACGTCGCCGCCGAAGGAGATCACTGCATCCCCGCGACGCGGGCGATCAGCTTGAGCCGGTGTACGCCGAGCGCAATCATCGCGATGCCGAGGACGACGCCCGGGATAACGGCAAAACCGCCCATCGGCACTACCACGAGCATCCGCACGAGGATGACGATGCCCAAGAGAATCATCGCGCCCGCGAGCACCGCGCGCAGAAGCAGCATTGCGAGGTTCCTTAGCTGCGGCCTGGTGCGCGCCGTTCGTCGCTGGCGCGCAGATTGCTCAGATACTCGTCCATCAGTTCAAGCTCACCGGCGCGGCGGAGGATCTCCGTCTGTTCGTTCCGCCAGTCGTGTTTCTGCGAGCGAAGAAGCGGAAGGCGGCGGTGTCGCCGGTAAAACAGATAGGCAATCAGTCCGAGCACCAGCCATGTCGGGCCGAAGATGCGCCCGAGCGCGTGCGTGCGTAAGGTGAAAAGCAGAATGGAGAAGATGCCGAGGAAGCCGATGACCGCAACGACCGGAAAATCGACCCGTTCGCCGCGAAATCGCATCGGTATGTTGAACGGAATCTTGAACTTGCGTGGGCTCAGGGGGTCCATCATGCGCAGACCGATCAGGCCTAAGAAGACGAACGAATAGCTCGTAGCGGCTCCGAAAGCGTAGAGGTCGGCGAGGAATTCGAGGCCGTTTTCCCCATGGAAGAACCGGACGTACAGCGACGAAACACCGGGAAAGAGCGCCGGGGCGGCCGCAAAGCCGAGCTCGATGAGCGCGATCGCGGAGAAGAAGACGATCGAGATCGCCGGCGTCCGGTAGGCTCGATTTACGCGCTGGAAGAGTGAGGGCAGCAGGTTGCTGCTGCTCATCGCGTAGGCGATGCGTGAACTGCCGAAGACGCCCGAGTTCGAAGAGATCAGTAAGAGCACCGCGCCCAGCACGGGAACGTAGAGAGCTGCGAACGCCCCGTAGTAGGGAACCTGTGCGGCGAGCAGCGCGACCGCCTTTCCTTGATTGTCCGCGTTTTGCGGAAAGATCTGCCAGAATTGCATCGGGTGTCCAGCGGAATCGGTGATCGGATGCCACGGCTGCAAGCCGAGCGCGAGGTTCGAATAGGCCAGCGCGAAGATCAGAATCGTCAGAATCAGCGCGACCGAAGTTCGCGGGATGATCGAAGCGGGGCGCTGCGTCTCCTGCGCCGCCTGCGAGATCGACTCCAGGCCGACAAACGAGATGATCGCCAGCGACGTCCCCAGCATCAGCTCGTACGGCGAGGGCCAGTGCACCTGCATCGTGTGGATTAGGAGCTGCGGTCGAAAGGCGAAGAGGAAGCCGAAGCAGAGGATGCAGGTTTCGCTGATAACGTCGAGCGCCGAGACGACGCCGTTGAACGCGGTGCTCTCGCGGACGCCGACGACGTTGAGCAGGCAGAGCCCGACAACCAGCCCGAGGACGACGATGAAGTGCAGCCACGGGTGTACCGAGTTGACGAGCGCCGGCGCAAGCTGGCTCGTGTAATCGACCGAGGTCCACGCGAAGAGCGTCACGTCGATCGTGAAGTCGAGCAGCACCGCCCACCCGGCTATGAAGCCGAAGATGTCGCCGAGGCCGCGCATTACGAAATACTGACCTCCGCCCGCGACCGGGTAGGTCGCGGCGAGTTCCGTATATGCCAGGCCGATGCAAACGTAGACGACGCCTGCGAAGAGGAACGCGACGTTCGAGGCTCCGGCAGCCCACGCCAGCACGAGCCCCAGCCCGACGAAAATATCGGCGCCGACGTCCGAATAACCCCACGAGAAGGAGCCCCAGGGCGTTACGCTGCGGCGCAGCTCCGGCTTTGGGGTGCTGCTCGAAATACTCACTAAAACGCGTTTCGATGGAGGCTCAAGCGGTGACCGTCCAGCGCGACCACGTCGAAGCGAAGCTTCGCCGACGGTGCGACGATCTGCGCGTAGTCCGCGGCGATCCGCCGAAGCGTGGCACGTTTGCGCGCGTCGACGGCTCCGAGCGCCGAGCCGAACGTTCTCGAGTCACGCCGCTTCACTTCGACGATCACGAGCGTCGGCCCGTCGAGGCAAACGGCGTCGATCTCCCCGCCGGGCAGACGTACGTTTCGGGCCAGCACGCGGTAACCGCACGATAAGAGGAAACGGCTCGCGCGATCCTCGGCCTGTCTCCCTTTTTCAGAGTTAGTCTTCAACGTATTGCAGCCCCAACGCCAGCTGCGCGTCGCGAACGCGTGCCCAGTTCGCGCGATGGTGGACGCTCGGCCCATGCGCGCGCAGCGCCTCGATGTGCAGCGGCGTCGAATAGCCTTTGTGAAAGGCATAACCGTAACGGGAATCCTCTCGATCGAGCTCGACCATCAGCGCGTCGCGGAAGACCTTGGCGACGATCGAGGCGGCGGCGACCACGGCGCAGCGTGCGTCGCCTTTGATCAGCGGTTCCTGCGGGCCGGCGAACGAGCGGATGCGCACGGCGTCGGTGATGAGATACTCGGGCGCCGCTTGCAATGCGGCAATCGCGCGTTCCATCGCAAGCACGCTGGCCCAGTAGATGTTCAGCCGGTCGATCTCGGCCACGCACGCGCTTCCGATCGACCATGCGGCCGCGCGCACCTTGATAATCTCCGCCAGTTCGACGCGCAGCTCGGGCCGGACTTGTTTGGAATCGTTCAGTCCCTTGATCAGCAGGGGCTGCGTCGCCACCACGCACGCGGCGACGACGGGGCCGGCCAGCGGTCCGCGCCCAACCTCGTCGATGCCGCCGACGAAGATAAAGCCCTTGGCGCGCGCGGCGTCTTCGAAGCGGTGCAGACGATGCAGCCGCCGCCGCTCGCGTTCGTAGGCGTTGCGTGCTTTACGTTCTTTCGGAGTCACCGGCGTTCTCCAGGGAGATGCGTCCGAAGACGCCTTCGTTAAAAGCGCGGATGTACGAGTGGGCGGCGTTGTGGTAGTCGAGTCCGCCGCCGTGCCGCACGAAGCCGCGCGCCGTCGCGAACGTGTGAAGATCGGGGACCGTCGTTGCAGGGTGCGAGGCGAGCAGCCATGCATGAAACTCCGCAACGACTTCTTGCGCGTCATAGTGATCGCTGGGAACGGCGCCGCAGATCGCCAGCCTCCACTGAGCGGCCGCCGTCGAGATTCTCGGCGGGAGAACGCCGGGGGTGTCCATGAGCTCGATCGCCGGCGAGAGACGGAACCACTGCACGTGCCGCGTGACGCCGGCGCGCGCCTCGGTTTTTGCCGCCGCGCGCCGCAAGAGCGCGTTGACGATCGTGGATTTCCCGGAGTTGGGTATACCGACGATCACCGCCCTCGATACTCCGGCCGGCCCTTTGCGGCGACCCGGTGCCGGCGCGATTGCGGCCGCAACACGCGCGACGCTGCGCGGGTTTCGTCCGTCCACTGCAACGGCGGTGTAGCCGCGCAGCGAAAATTCGCTCAGCCACAGTTTGGTCGCCGCCGGGCTCGCGAGATCGTCGCGGTCGAGCGCGACGACGCGCGTCTTCTCTGCGGCGAGCTCGTCGAGTACGGGATTGCGCCCGCTGCGCGCGATGCGCGCGTCGACAACTTCTATCACCACGTCGATCGTCCGAAGATATTCACGTATTCGGCGCAGAGCCTTGGCCATGTGGCCGGGGAACCATTGAACATGACGCTCCAGCTTGCTATTCACAGTGCCCCGCTCGCGCTCCACGTGGTCGCCTTCCCTACAGCGCGCCGAACATCCGCGGCGGCCAGACGCCCGCGATCGCGCGGCCGATCAAGCGGTCGTCGCCGACGCTGCCAAAAATGCGGGAATCTTCGCTGTTAGCCCGGTTGTCGCCGAGAACGTACACGGAGTTCGCCGGTACGACGACCTCGGCGAAGCTGCGGTCGTCGGGATCCTTGACGTAGGATTCGGGCAGCGGCGCACCGTTGGTATAGACGCGCCCTCGATCGATGCGAATGCGGTCGCCCGGAACTCCGACGACGCGCTTGATGAAAACCTCCCGATCGTCGCCTTCGTGGCGGAAGGCGACGATATCGCCGCGCTTCGGGCTGCCGAGCCGATACGCGAACGTGTTGATGAGAACGAACTCGCCCGAATGGATGTGCGGCTCCATCGAGAGCCCCGAAACCTCCGGCAAACGCATGAAAAAGGCCGCGATCAGAACGGAGAGTACGGCCAGCTGCAGCGCCAGGCTCGCGATCGACCGCCATCGCAAGATGCGGGGCACGCGGTTCGACTTCGCGCAGACGCCTACAGAATCTTGGCTTCCGAGGGTGGCCAAAAGATCAGAAAGGCGCGCCCGGTGAAGCCGCCCTGCGTCCCTTTGCGCGGCCCGGCGGCGAACGGTCCTTGATCCTGCGCGAAGCCCCAGATATGCGAATCCTCGGAATCGTTCCGGTTGTCGCCGAGCATGATGTAGCAATGCGGCGGAATCTTGTCCGGTGCGGTCCAGTTAGACGCGGCCGGAACGTTCGCCGAGCTGGGATCGAGGCGCTGCCAGCCGACGCCGTAGCTCACGTAAATGCCGTAGTCGCGGATCTCCAGGTTGTACGCCGGCTTTTCGGCGATATACGGCTCTCGCAGCGCCGTGCCGTTGAGGTACACGGTACCTCCGGAGACTCGAAGGCTATCGCCGGGACGCCCAATCACGCGCTTGATGAAGTCGTCCGGCGTCGGAACCGGCGGCGGGAAGACCACGATGTCGCCTTCGTTGGGCCGGTGAAAGCGATATTCGAACTTGTCGACGAGCAATACGTCGTGAATCTGCAGCGTCGGGAGCATCGATCCCGAGGGAATGTAATAGGTCCGCGCGACGAACGTGATGAGAACCCACGCGGCCAGACCGGCAATGATGAACGGATCGAGAAACTCGCGGGCAATCGCCGTGCTGCGCCCCGCCGATCCGGCGACGACCGGACGCAGCGAGAGTACTGCACGGGCAACGGCGATGATCGCGACGATGGCGAGCAGCTCGAAGGGCGTCATTACCGGCTATTTCTCCAAGACGCGCAGGCGGTCCAGCGGCCAAACGATCGCGAACGCTCTGCCGGTAAATGCGGCTGTGACCTTGCGCCCGGCGAGCGGGCCCGCCGCAAAGCGTCCGTGCAGCTGCGCGAAACCCCAGACGTGCGAGTCGTCGGAATAGTTTCGGTTATCGCCCAGGACGAAGTAGAATCCGATCGGTACGCGGTCGGGTGCCTGCCAGAGGGCGCGCGGCGGCACGTTTGCGCTCTGCGAGTCCAGCGGCGCGCCGTTGACGTAGATCGCGTAGTTTCGGATCGCCAGGTCGTAGGCCGGCGGCTGGTTCTCGTACGGTTCGGGCAGGCGGAGGCCATTTCGGAAGAGGGTACCGTCACGGATGGCAATCGTGTCACCCGGCACGCCGATAACGCGTTTCACAAAGTCGTTTCCGCCGGCGGGAACCGGTGGAATGAAGAGGGCGATGTCGCCGTCGTGCGGCCGTGCCAAGCGATAGGCAATCTCATTGACGAGCAGCACGTCGCGGACTTGCAGCGTCGGCACCATCGAGACCGATGGAATATAGAACGTCCGGATGACGAACGTAATGAGAAACAGCGCGACTAAGCCCACGATGATGAGCACGTCGAGCAGTTCCTTGAGGGTCGCGTTCCCAACGCGCACGCTCCACTTTGCGAAGGCTTCGGCAGAGAGAGAGGCCCGAGCAATCGTTAAAAGGCAGAGGAGCCCTACGAGCTGGAGCGGTGTCAGAGCGGCGCGTCAGGTTCCTTTGGCTTTCTTTTCCTTGATTCGGGCTGCCTTGCCGACCTTCTCGCTCAAATAATACAGGCGGCTGCGCGAGACGATGCCGCGCTTCCCGACTTCGATGCGCTCGACGCGGGGGCTGTGCAGCAAAAAGGTCTTTTCGACGCCGACGCCATGCGCTATGCGCCGAACCGTGATCGATTCCGCAGCGCTGCCGCCTTTGCGAACGATGACGACGCCCTCGAACATTTGCGTCCGCTCCTTGCCGCCTTCGACGACCTTGGAGTAAACCTTCACCGTGTCTCCAGGGCGAAATTTTGGGACGTCCTGCTTGAGCTGGTCGCGTTTGAGCGCGTCGATCACGTTCATTTATCTGTCTTCCTGAGTGCTGGCGCGGCGGGCGCAACGAATAGCCGGGCACGGAGCCCGGCAGAACCCCCGTATCCTATCACGGGCTTTCCTCGGGGTGCAAGGCGTTATCGAGCAGGGCTGTATCGAGCAGGTCACGGCGCCGTCCGGCGGTCCGAAGGCGGGACTGCTCGCGCCTCCATCGTGCGATCTTGGCATGGTCGCCCGAGAGAAGCACTTCGGGAACGTCCACGCCGCGGAACGTTGCCGGCCGCGTAAAGCTTGGATAATCGAGCATGCCGGCCGAGAACGACTCGCTTTCGAGCGACTGCGGGCGGATCGCCCCGGCAAGCAACCGGATTGCCGCATCCATGAACGCGAGCGCCGGAATTTCACCGCCCGTCAGGACGAAGTCGCCAAGCGAATACTCCTGGATTGGATAGAGCCGCCCGAGGCGGTCGTCGATCCCTTCGTAGTGTCCGCAAAGGATGACCACGCGATCGAGGGCGGCGAGGCGCTGCGCGTCTTGCTGGTCGAACGGCTTGCCGCTCGGGCTCGGGACGACGATCAGGCGGCGTTCGTCCGCGGGCGCCCCTTCCAGAACGCGGTCGAGGACGCGAGCGATCGGCTCGATGCGCAGCACCATGCCGGGCCCTCCGCCAAAGGGCGCGTCGTCGGCGCGTTCCCCCTCCGCGAGATAATCGAGCAGGTGGAGGTAGCGCACGTTTGCGATTCCCGCCTCGACGGCGCGTCCGACGATCGAAAGGCCGACGAAGGGCGCGAAGACTTCGGGAAAGAGCGTGATGACGTCGATCTCGAACACAGCGCAGAGTGTTCCGGAATCGACGGGAATTTGCTTGCGCGCTCCAGGCCCTAGGGAGGCGCGATTTTGCTGGAGCCCAAGCGGAACTCACTGCGCTGCTCGAGGGGGCGTCGGACGGGTTAGAACGCGCCTTTCTCCTCAACAAGCGAGGCGTAGCGCGCATCGGGCTCGAGTTGCGCGAGCTTGCGTATGACGATTTTTGTGCGGCACTGGAAGCCAACGCGCGTCACACGCCGGCGCTGACCAATCTTGGCAACCTGCTGCTCGAGGCGGGACGGGTCGAAGAGGCGATTGCGTACTACGAGCGTGCGGTCGAGAGCGACGGCGACTACGCGATCGCGTATTTGAATCTCGGGGTCGCCTATAAGCGTGCGGGCCGCGTTGCCGAAGGGGTGCGTGCGCTGCGCTGCGCGCAGCGCTTGGAGGATCGACAGAGAGCTACCGCTCTGCGCTCCTTCCCGCCGTTTCGTTCGCGGTGATCCCTTCGAGATATTGGAACAACTGCGGAAGGGTGATGCGCTCCAAGGCCGTTTTCTCGTGGATGGCTTCCCCGTCGGCGCCTTCGTCGCGCAGATAGCAGCGAGTCTCTACCGCGCCTTCACTTCCGCTGACGAACGACACCGCAAAACCGCGGCCGGGAGCTTCGTCGTAGATGCGCATCGTTTCGGGATTGAGAATCTCGATGGAATGCGCGGCGTCGTGCGCATCAAAGATCAGAATTTTTAGATCGTCGAAGTTGGTTACTTCGATCAGGCCGACGACGAAGATGCTCTTGGTCGAGAAAAATTCGTGCCCGCGCTTACTGCGGCTCGAAATTTCGTAAAAGACTCGTCGTGCAACGAATCGGTTGAGAATCTTTCGCAGGGTCGCTAGCGAAGCGAGCGTTTCCGTGCGATTGCCGCGGGTATAGACGATCTTCACGGGGCCCTCATGCTTGCACAGCCCCGCAGGGAAGCCCTTCTCCGGGTCGGCGGAAGTCTGCAGGCATTCGCGGAAAGGCGAGGCTGCGATGTTCTCCGTACCCGATATCCTCGTCGTCTCGGTGCTCGCGCTCTTGCTCTTTGGGCCGGATCGTCTGCCGGGGCTCATGCGTCAGGCCGGGCGCTTCATGCGCGAGGTCCAGAACACGTCACACTCCTTTATCTCCGAAATGGAGCGCGCGGCCGATGCGGGCGACACGCCGCCGAACCTCTATCCGATCGAGCCGCCGCCCGCGCCGCCGGAGCCCCCGACGGGCGCGGCAAGACGGCTAAACGACGACGCTTAGATATTGAAGTTCTGACGGATCTCCGTGATGCGCTGCTGGACGATCGAGCGCACCTGCGAATGCAGCCGCTCCTTCTGTTCGTCGGGTAAGCGCCGGTAGACCACGTAGCCGGCGGCCGAAAGAAGGCCGCCGAGCAGTCCGGCAAGGACGATTTTTCCGGCCTCGCCGCCCCCGTCATCCTCGCTCGGCGCGGGTTCCCCGAAGGCGTTCTGATGCCCGTTCCCCGGGCGCGGCGAACTCGACCAAGGCTGGTCGGCGGGAGTCGTGCGAAAACTTTCAGACATCGTGTGAGTCTCCTTTGGTCTGCCAACTTGTTACCCGGATCGGAGCGTCCCGTTTCACGTTTTCGCGATTCGTTCGCAGGCGAGGCTTACGTGCTCCGGATAGCGCCGGGCGACCTGCGCGACGGCGAGTTCGGCCGCGGTGAGGATCGCGGCGACGCTTTCCCTATCGCGGGCGCTCGGGGCGCACTCGACCCGCAGCCTGCCGGACTCTTGCGTGGCCTCGATCTCGCCGCCGGCATAGTGTTCGAGTCCGAGCCGGGCGGCCTGGAGCACTGCCGAGATCGCAGCGCAGACGATGTCCTGCCCGTACTCGTCAAAGTCCGCATGGCCGCAGGCGTGTAGCGCCGCGAGACGATTGTGCTCGTCGCGGAAAAAGGTTACCTCGAGCACCCGGCCAGCACCCCGGCTAGGGGAGCGTGATCTTGGTGATTTTGACTTCGGCGAAGGGCTGACGGTGGCCGTTGAGCTTGCGAACGCGCTTTTTGGGCTTATAGCGGAAGACGAGAATCTTCTTGTCCTTGGCCTGGCGCAGAACGGTTCCCGTAACGGAAGCGCCGCTCAAAATGGGACTGCCGACCGTGACGTCGTCGCCGTTGGCTGCGAGTACGACCTTGTCGAAGGTGACGTCCGAGCCAACCTCGGAGGCGACCAGATCGCAGCGGATTACGTCGCCCTCGGCGACTCGGTACTGCTTGCCGCCAGCTTCGATGATCGCGTACATAACTTCGGTACGATAGCAGGGAGGGCGGCCGCAGTCAACGGGGCAGGGGGAGCTACGGCCCGGTTGCTACGCCGACGAACGCGCCCCCTTTCTCGCCTGGGATCGTGTCGACGAGGGTCCCGGCGGGATAAGCGTACTCTTCAATCTCGTTGCGCTCGAAGTCGGCGACGAAGAGACGCGTTCCCTGGCGGTTAAACGCGATAGACCAGGGCCGGCCGCGATGTCCGAAGCGCCGCAACGGCTTGCTCGCGCCGCGGGCGAAGACCTCGATCTCACCCGCGTAGTAGTTGGCCGCAACCAGATCGTCGTGCCGGTCGAACGCCAGGCCGAAATAAGACCCTCCCTCGAGCCCGAGTTTCTGCCCCGGCCCGATGGAGCCGTGTGCAAATTTAGCCACAGCTCCGCTTCCCGTTTGGTCGACATAGCTCACGTAAAGACTGCCGTGGCGGTCGAGCGCCATGCCGTAGAGGTACTCGAAACTGGGGTCCGTGATCGTGTACTCGGGCTCCGTACTGCCGGCAGGATAGTAGTTGACGAAGCCGGCGTCTTCGAGAAAGAACGTGTTCGCGAGGTAGGCATCTCCCGAGCGGTCGACGGCAACCGCGTACGGTTCGTTTCCCGCATCGTTGAGATACGATAACGGCAGAGAGCTGCCGAGATCGAAGATGTAGGCGCCGTTGCCGGCCGCTTCTGCAACGTATACATCCCCTTTCACGTCGGTAGCCAGGCCCGCCGGCTCGAGATTGAGCTGGGTGAACTGCATGAGCGGGCGCTGATGCGATCCCTTCTGATCGAACACGTCGACGACGTTGTTGAACCAGTCCGAGGCAAAAACGACGTCTCCGTGGTGGGTTAGCGGCGGCGGCTGGGTGCGTGCCGCAGCCGAGGGAAGCGCGCGCGAAGCCGGCAGCGCGGTGGTGGCGCCCTGTTGGGAGCCGGAGCACGCGGCGAGCGCAACGACGAGCAGACCGAGGCGCTTCATTTCGGCGCCGCCGGAGAGGTCGCGACACCCGCGGCGTCGCCGCCTGGAATCAGCGGAATCGTTTCGCTTAGCTTCCCGCGTGGATAGGAGAAGACGTCGACTTGCGGCGTTTCGCGATTCTGATTGATGTAGAGCTTGGTCTGTGACGCGTTGAATGCGAGCCCCCAGGGCCGCGGCGGCGTCGAAAACTCGAACTTCGGCGTTTTCGACTGCGGGGCGTAAACGTAGACTTCGTTGGCCAGCGCGTCTACGACGACCATGTTGCCCGCGGCGTCGAACGCGACGCCCTCCGCACCGCTAAATCGCAAGCCGAGGTCCGTTCCGGGGCCGTGCGAACCGGGTGGAAACTCGCTGATCCGGCTGGTTTCCGACGGATCGTCGTGGACGACGTACAAGTTGTTTGCGGCGTCCAGGGCCATTCCGAAGACGATCGCGACTGCAGAATCGCGAATCGAATACGACGGTGTCAGCGATCCGCCGGTGAACACGTCGATCTTGTCGGAGCACGCCGAGCATTCGGTTCCGACGTAGACGGTCCCGTCCGCGCCGACCGTGACGCTCGAGGCGTAGAGGTCTGGGCTCGGGGTGAGTGTCTCGTAGGGGGTGCGCGTGCCCGGAGCATAGACTTGCACGTTTTGCGGATCGTTTACCACGTAAAGGTCTCCCGAAGCGTCGACCGCCAGCGAGTTGGGATAGCTGATCCCCGCGGTGATCTGCCCGATCGGCGCGCGATTTTTTCCGGACTGACGGTAAATAAGCACGAGGCCATTGAGATAGTCCGCTACGTAGAGGAGGCTCCGCGGAGCGTGCTTTGCGCCGGCGGTACCCGTCCGCGCTAACGCCCCGATCCCCGGAATCGACCAGACGCCGCCGGAGGAACCGCTCGCGCAGCCCGCGAGCATCGCGAGGGCGCACAGTGAAGAGAGACGCGCAGGTCGCACGATAGACACCCGTATCCTTGTGCGGTTTGGTAGCCGCAAAATTTCAAGTCCGCCGGATGCGCCTCCCCCTGCTTGACAAAGCCGTCGATTCATAGTATTAAGGAATAGTCTGAAAAATAGAGTAATCTGGAGGACCGATAATGTACGACGCGAGCCGGCGTCCGGCAATCTGCACCGGAAAACTGATCTTGATTTGGGGCATCTACGGATGCGCAATGGCCTCGCTGGCCGCGGCCGTGCGCGCGGCCGGCGGCAGCGACCTGCTGGCTTGGAGCCTGGCGCTGGCGGTAGGGTTCGCGCTCGCCTTCCTGCTCGGGGAGGTCTAGCGTGGATCCCCGCCTTACGGCTCCGCAAGCGCGCGATCACATCGAGATGGTCGACCGCATTCTGGCCGAGTCGCACCCGCGGCTCTGCAGCGGCGGTGAGTTTTTCGTCCTTTGGGGCGTCATCTCGGCATACATTACCGTGCTCTCCGAGCTGGTCGCTCGCGCGGCTCTTCCGAAGCCGGTCTTATGGACGATTCCAGCCGTGTTGGCTGCCGGCGCGATCTTTTCGATCGTTCGCGGCGCGCAGACGCGCCGGCGAGTCGCTCGTACTTCGCTGGTTCAGCGCGAGTTCTTTAACGTACTCTGGCTGACGCTCGGGTTGGCGTTCGTCGTCGACATCGCTGCGTTTCGCATCTTTCCCGGTCTCGCATCGGCGGCCATCTGGAGCGTCGCCGAAGCGATCGTGCTGCTCTTTATCGGGATGCACGGCAATCGCCGCGCACAGCTTGCGGGCGTCATCGTGGTCGTCTCCCTCGTGGCCGCCAACTTCCTCGCCTCGAACCTCGCGGCGTACGTCTTGGCCGCGGGGATGCTCGGCGGATATGCGGGATTCGGCCTGAGCGAACTGGCCGCTCGCGACTGACGCCAAAGTGGACGAGTTGCTGCTATCGAAGGTGCGCCTCGGCGTCGTGGCTGCTTTGCTGAACTACGACTGGGTTGCGTTCTCCGAGCTCACGCGCTCTGTCGACGCAACCGCCGGCAATCTCGGCGCGCACTTGCTCAAGCTCGTCGAGGCAGGCTACGTCGACGAGGAAAAAAGCTTCGTCAATCGACGGCCGCTAACGCGCTACCGGTTGACCAAACGCGGCCGGAGTGCCTTCGCCGCGCATGTCTCGCAACTGCAGGCTCTCTTGAAGGCGGTACGCTAATGGTATTGCAATTCGAAAACGTCGTGAAGAGCTACGGGTCGGTTCGCGCGCTCGACGGATTGTCGTTTTCGCTCGAGCGCAACGAAATCGTCGCGCTTCTCGGCCCCAACGGCGCGGGTAAAACGACCGCGCTCGAAGTCGCGCTCGGATTGCGCAGCCCCGATGCGGGAAGCGTTACGCTCTTCGGCGGTTCGCCCCGCACGCTTGCGGCGCGCCGCCGCCTCGGCGTAACGCCGCAGGAGAGCGGATTTCCCGACATGCTCGCCGTCGGGGAGATCGTCGCTTTCGTTCGGCGTCACTACGAGTCGCCGGCGGACGAAGCGCAAACGCTCGAAGCCTTCGGGCTGCGCGATTTGCGCAAACGCCGCGCGGGAACGCTCTCCGGCGGCGAGGCGCGCCGTCTGGCGCTGGCCTTGGCGTTCGTCGGCAACCCGGAACTGATCGTACTCGATGAGCCGAGCGCCGGGCTCGACGTGCAGGCGCGACGCGGGCTCTGGGAGTTCGTCCGCGAGCCGGGTCTGCGGCGATCGATACTTTTTACGACGCACTACCTCGAGGAAGCGCAGGCCTTGGCGTCCCGGATTTTGGTCATCGACCGCGGGCGTCTGCTCTTCGATGGAACCTCCGAGGTACTGCGCGAGCGCGTCGGCGGCCGCCGATTGACCTACGTCGGTGAAAACGGGCCGGTCGTCCTCAATGTGGGCGATACGGATGCTTACGTGCGCGACCTCGTCGCGTCCGGAGCGGCCTTTAAGGACTTGGAAATCACGAAGCCCTCGCTCGAAGAGGCCTTTCTTTTGCTGACGGGAGGTGCGGCATGAGCGCCCTTGGACTCGTCCGCGCGCATGTGAAGGTGCAATTCCTCGACCTGCTGCGCTGGCCTGGATACGTCGTTCCTACCGTCGTCTTCCCGGCGATGTTTTACGCGCTTTTCGATCTGCCGTTCGCCCGCGCGCACGCCGAAGTCGCCGATACGACGGCGCTTGCCTTTATCGCCTTCGCCATCGTCGGCGTGACGCTCTATCAGTTTGGAGTCGGCATCGCCCAGGAGCGCGGGCGGCCTTGGGAGCGTTACCTTCGCACGCTGCCCGTCGGCGCGGGCGTGCGTCTCTGCAGCCGAATCGCGACCGCGGTGCTCTTCGGATTGATTACCGCTGCCGTCGTGGCCGCCGTCGCGCGGGCGCTGACGCCGATCGATCTGCGGCTGCTGCAGTGGCTGCAGGTGTTACTCTTTTCGATAGCCGGCGGCGTGCCGTTCGTGCTGATCGGCGTCTCGATCGGCTACTGGACCTCTGCGCGCGCCGCGGTACCGATCGCCACGGCCTGCAACCTGCTGCTCGCGTATGCGGGTGGGCTCTGGATTCCGCCGCAATACCTGCCGGACTTCGTACAGCGGATCTCGCCTTATCTTCCGACGCGGATGTTCGCCGATCTGTTGTGGAGCGTCACCGGGACCGGGCGTGCGCCGGCTGCTCTGACGGGGCTGGCGCTCTACACGCTGGTCTTTGCGGTCGTCGCGACGATCGGATACCGCCGCGACGAACGAAAGCGCTACGCATAGCCGAGTTCGTACGCGGCGCGCAGTCCCTCGTCGAAGGCGCGTACCGCGTCCAGCTCCGTTGCCTCTTTTGCGCCGCCGACGACGCGAAATGGAATTCCCAGCCGCCCGATCCCGGGCAACAGAGAGTCGTTGCGTTCTTGGCCGGCGGCGATCACGACGCTGTCGGCTTCGACGAAGCGAGCGATCCCGCCGGCGTCGCGGAAACGGATGCCTCCGGGGACGATCGCCTCGTATTCGACATCGACGAAGCTGTTGACGCCGGCGGCGCGCAGCGCCGCAAGCACCGCCCAGCGCGTCGTCTTGCCGATATGCTGGCCGATCGGGCGCCCGCGCCGAAGCAGCGCGACGTGCTTTCGTCCGGTGACGATCAGCGTTCCGTCTTCGGGCGCGGCCAAGCCCTGCTCGTAGAGAAAGCGCGTGCTTTCTGAGGCGTCGGTCTCTCCAAAGCTTAGGTAGTGTGCGACGTCGACGCCGATTCCGCCGGCGCCGACGATTGCCACCCGGGGCCCGGCATCGGCGTCGCCGAGAAGGAGATCGGCGTAGCTGATGACGTGCGGAAGGTCGCTGCCTTCGAGCGTTATTCGGCGCGGCACGACTCCGGTCGCGAGGATCAGTCCCGCGAACCCTTTGAGCGCCGCAGCGTCCCGGCAGCGTTCGCTCAAGCGTACTCCGACGCCCAGCCGCGCGAGTTCGTTCGCGTAGTAGCGAAGCGTTTCGTTGAAGTCTCGTTTGCCCGGAATGCGTCGCGCCATGCGGAATTGTCCGCCAAGCTCGGGTTGCGCTTCGAAGAGGACGACTTCATGTCCGAGAGCGGCGAGTGCGCGGGCGCCTTCCATGCCCGCCGGTCCCCCGCCGATCACGGCAAAACGCCGCCGCGGCGAGTCGTGCGCCGCCCGCTCGGGAAACTCGAGTTCGTGCGCGGCACGGGGGTTGACCATGCACGAGACCGGCGCGTCGATCAGCGATCGGTCGATGCAGGCTTGATTGCACGCGATGCAGGTATTGACCAACGCTGCTTGACCGGCGGCAGACTTGGCGACGATGCGGGCGTCGGAGAGAAACGGACGCGCCATCGAAACGAAGTCCGCGCTGCCCGTTGCGATTACGGCGTTCGCCGCAGCTAAGTCGTTGATACGATTGCTGGCGATGACCGGCAGCTCCCCGGCGGCGCGTTTGACGCCGGCCGCAAAACGTATCCAGGTACCGCTTGGAACCATCTGCTGGACGGTCGGGATCGACGACTCGTGCCAGCCGATGCCCACGTTGAGTGCGTCGACGCCGTCACTGCTTAGCGCGCGCGCGAACTCGAGGGTCTGCTCGGGGGTCGTCGATCCCGCCATCAAGTCGGTGCCGGAAATGCGAAAGATGACGGGATACGCGCTCCCGGCGGCGCAGCGAATCGCGCGCAGGACCTCCCGCGGGAAGCGCATCCGCCGCAAAACGTCTCCGCCCCATGCGTCGTCGCGCCGGTTCGTTAGCGGTGAGAGAAACTGATTGAGCAGATAGCCTTCGGACGCCATGACCTCGACGGCGTCGAATCCGAGTTCGCGCGCGCGGGCCGCGCCTTGGGCGAAGTCGCCGATCGTCTCGAGTATCTCGGCGTCGCTCAGCGCGCGAGGCGGATCGGGAGAGAAACGTGACGGTATGGCGGACGGCGCGACCGGTTGGATGCCGAACGACGATCGGTAGGCGTAGCGTCCGGCGTGAAAAAGCTGAAGCGCGATGCGTCCGCCGGCGCGGTGCACCGCTTCGACCGCTCGCTGCAGCGGCCCATGCGAAGCCGGGTCGTTGATGAAGCTGTAGTTTCGTCCTCCGGCGCCGGCTAAATTGACGCACGACCCGCCGGTCACGATGAGCCCGGCGCCGCCGGCAGCGCGCTGCGCATAAAAAGCGGCGAGTGCCTTGCCGTCGGACTCGATGCCGAGGTGCATCGAACCCATCACGATACGATTTGCAAGCCGCAGCGTACCGATCGATCCGGCCTCGAGCGCGTGCTCGAACAACGCGGGCTCCTAGGTTCCCTAAAGTGAAAGCGGCGGCGACGTATCCGCGAAGAAGGGCGGGGCGATCACGCTCAGGCCCCCGTCGACGCAGATCGTTTGCCCGGTGATGTACTCCGATTCGGGCGCGAGCAGAAACGCGATCGTGTCGGCAACCTCTTGCGGCAGCCCCATCCGCGCCTTTGGGATCTTGGAGAGCACGCCCTCGATCGGAGCCATTCCCGCGACGTTCTCATAAAAGTAGGCACACGACTCGGTGTCGATGAGGCCGCCGTTGACCGCGTTGACGTTGATGCCGCGCGGCGCGAACTCGACGGCCATGTAGCGAACCCACGCTTCGACCGCGGCTTTGTTCGAGCCGAGATTTGCGTACGTCGGATAGGCTCGCATGCTGCCGTAGCTCGAGAGCGCCACGATGCGTCCGCCGTCGTTCATCAGCTCGATCGCGCGCTGCGCGCCCAGCACGAAGGCCCGCACGTTGAGCGCGTACGACCGGTCGAGATTGTGAGCTTTTAGATCCTGGATTTTCTTGAACGAACTGGCGGCTGCATTGGAGACGAAGTGATCGAGACGACCGTATTCGCCGTGCACGCTCTCGAAGAGGCGCTCGATCTGTTCGGGCTCTTCCATATTGGCCTGGAGCGCGATCGCGCGCGTACCTAGTGCCTCGATTTCCGCTACCGCTTCCTGCGCGAGCTGCGCGTTGCGGTTGTAGTTGATGACCAGCGTCGCGCCGTCGCGCGCGAGCGTTAGCGCGAGCGCGCGGCCGATCCCGCGCGAACTCCCGGTCACCAGCGCAATCTTTCCCTCGAAACGACGCCTCATGCGCTCTCCCCTCCGGAACCGAGCAGCTCGCGCGCGATGACGGTTTTTTGAATTTCGTTGGTGCCCTCCTCGAATCGCTGCGCGCGCGCGTCGCGATAGACTCGCTCGATCGCGTGGGGCTGCCAAAACCCGCTGCCGCCATGAATTTGCAGCGCTCGATCGGTCACGCGCGTCAGCATGTCGACGGCCTGCAGCTTCGACATCGACGAGAGCATCGCGGCCTGATCGCTCCCGCCCTCCCACTGCCGAGCGGCGTGCAGCACGAGTTGCCGCGCCGCCTCGATATCGGTCGCGTTTTCGGCGATCATGAAGCGGATCGCTTGCCGCTGCGCGAGCTTTTTGCCGAAGGTTTCCCGCTTGCGCGCGTACGCGACGGCGAGCTCCTGCGCCCGCCGCGCGAGGCCGACGCAGCTCATGGCGACCGAGATCCGGCTGGGCGTCAGAAAACCGCCGAGCGCGATATCCAAACCCTGTCCCTCCGCCCCCAGCCGGTTCGCCACGGGAACGGGGGTCCGCTCGAAGGTCAACTGTCCGTGATCCGTTCCGCGAACGCCCATGGGCTCGTCCATTGCGACGACCCGTGCGCCGGGCGACCGGCGGTCGACGAGCAATGCGACGGTTCCTTGGGCGCCGCGCGTTCCCGCAAGCCGTGCGAAGAGCAGCCAGTAGTCGCAGATCGTTCCGAACGTGATCAGATGCTTTTCGCCGCTGAGATAGTAAGTATCGCCGTCGCGCTCGACGCTGCAGCGAAGGTCGGCTCCCGTACCCGCAGTCGGTTCGGTCAAGGTGAAGGCGATCTTTAGCGCGCCTTGGATCGATGGCAGAATGAACGCGTGGCGCTGTTGCGCCGTCGCGAACCGGTCCATCGCACGCCACGTACCGTTGACGACGTGAACGATCATTCGAATCGAAGCGTGTGACATCGAAAAAAGCTCGATGAGCTCGAGATAACGCGAGAACGGAATGCCCCGGCCTCCGTACTCGACGGGCGCCGCCAGCGAAAGGAAGCCCCGGTTGCGCAGTTCGTCCCAAAGTTCGAGTGGAACGTGCCGTTCACGCTCGATGCGTTGCGCCCATTCTTCCCCGCGGCCGGCGACGTAGCGGGCGATCTCGTCGCGAAGCGCGGCGAACGAGGCGTCGTCGAACGCGGGCGCCGCGTCGAGCTGCGTCAAGAAACGTTCGCCTCGTCGCGCTCGTAGGCTCGCAGCTCGCGTGCGCGTTCGCGCAGGAGATATTTCTGCACCTTGCCCGACGGGGTGCGGGGCAGCGCGTCGACGATCTCGAGACGTTCGGGCCAATAGTGCTTAGAGGCTTGACAGGCGTACAGATAGTGCTGCATCTGATCGAAATCGAAGCGAAATCCCTCATGCAGCGCGGCAAATGCGCAGGCGCGCTCGCCGAGACGCGGATCGGGCATGGCGACGATGGCGATCTCCGCGATCGCGGGATGGTCGCTCAACAGCTGTTCCATCTCGGCGACCGGAATTTTTTCGCCGCCCCGATTGATAACGTCGCGGACGCGTCCGGTGATGCGGATGTATCCGGCTTCGTCGATGATGCCGAGATCGCCGGTTTTGAACCAGCCGTCGGGCGTATAGGCGGCGGCGGTCCATTCAGGATGGTCGGCGTAGCCGACGAACATCGTCGGCGAGTGCACCTCGAAGTGCCCCTCCCCACCGGCTGGGAGCGTGCGCCCTTGCGCGTCGGTGATGCGCAACTCGATACCGCGCAAGGCGCGGCCGTCGGTTCCCCAGACCTTCGCCGGCTCGTCGGTCGGAGCCGCGAGCGATCCCAGACACGATTCGGTGGTGCCCCAAGCGCCGCAGACTGCGGAGCCGAGAACGCGCGTCGCGCGCTCGGCCATCCCCCGCGGCACGGCGGCACCGGTCGCGACGAAGATTCTCAAGGCCGCCGGCGGACGCTCTCCGCTTTCGACGGCGTGCAGGAGGTCGGCCAAAAACGGCGTTGCCGCCTGCACGAAGGTTCCGTCCCAATCGTTGAGCGCGCGCAGCGCGCGCGATGCATTCCAGACCGGCTGAACGATCTGCGCGACGCCCATTACGAGCGCGAGCCACATGCCGTACAGAAAGCCGGTTTGATGTGCGAGCGGCGAGGGGATGAAGATCCGGTCTTGTGCTCCGAGGCCCAGGTGCTCGACCTCCATCGCCGCGGCGCGCATGAGAACGTCGTTACGGTGCAGCACGCCTTTGGGTTCACCCGACGTGCCCGACGTAAAGAGGAGCTGCGCGATCGCCCGAGGATCGCTGACCCGCGCGTCGAGCGCGGCCCGGTCGATCTGCGTCGTGCGCAGTGCATCCTGATAGCGCAGCCAGTGAACCGATTCGTCGTCGTACCCTTGCACGGGTAACGCGTACGGCTTGCGGCCGCCGGCGCAGACGACGACGTGCTCGAGCCGCAGCGGAAGGTCGCCGCTGAAGACGCGCGTCTCCCCGAGCATCGAGGCAACCTCGCCGGCGTGCCGGCGCCCGCGCGCCTCATCGGGTACGAATAGGATGCGCGCGCGCGAACGCCGCAGGCAGAACGCAATCTCGCGCTCGCGAAAGATCGGCATCAACGGACAACAGACCGCGCCGATGCGCAGCACCGCCAAGGAGATGATGACGAACTCTAGCGCGTTGGGCAGTTGATAGGCGACCCGTTCACCGTAGCGCACGCCGAGGTTGAGCAGCAGGGTCGCGGTTCGTTCGACGCGTTCGAGCAGCTCTTCCCACGTTAGGGCGAGGTCGCTTCCTTCGCGGGTTTCGACGACGGCGAGGCCGACCGGCGACTCTCTTGCGTTGCGATTGAGCAGCTCGTTGATCGTCAGCGCGGCCGCCCGGTCGGGTTTCGGGATCGCCGGTGCATTCTTGCCGCCCGAGAGGCGGGCGTTCGCCGGGGTGTCCGACGTCGACATCGCAACGCCGATACTGCGCATCGCGTCGAGAAAGCGCGGATATGAAATCCGGTAGGCGTTTGGGTACGTCAGCGTGCTCTGACCCTCCGCGCGCGATGCCGCGACCGCCAGCGACATGAGGATTCGGTGATCGTTGAACGACGACAGATGGGCTCCGAAAAGCTGCGAGACGCCGTGCGCCACCAGCCGGTCGTCGTGCAGCTCGAGGTGTCCGCCCATGCGGTTGAGCTGCAGCATCGCCGCGACGCGATCCGACTCTTTGAGGCGGACGTGCGCGATGTTCTCGAGCACCGTCTGCCCCTTCGCGAACGTACCGAGCGTCGAGAGTATCGGCAGCATGTCGGGAATGTCGCGGCAGTCGACGCGCACGCCCCGCAGTTCGATTCCGTCGTGGCGCACGCGCACCGCGTGAGCCTGCGTGTCGTATTCGATCGGGAGTCCCATTTCCCGGACGATCTCCATAAACGCCCCCTCGGGGTGGTCGGGAAGCTCGCCCGGGAGCTCTCGCAATCCGCGGAAGAGCACGTCGGAGGGATGCAGTGCGGTGATCGCAAGCCCGAAGGCCGCCGAGCCGATATCCGGCGGCAGCGCCACGGTCGCGGGGCGCGGCTCTTGGCCCGGCTCGACGTCGAAGCGGCGCCAATCCGGCGAGATGCGAACGTGAAGGTTGAAAGCGCGCATCATTTCGACGGTCAGCGCGACGTACGGGCGTTCGTTGAGCTCGCCTTCGACTTCGATCGTCGTGGGCTGCGTCGCGAATGGAGCGAGCAGCAGCAATCCGGATATCCATTGCGAGAGCGTGCCGGGAATGACGATCGTACCGCCCCGCGGCCGGCTCGGCGAGATCGCAATCGGCGGACAGCCGCCGGCGGACTCGAATCGAACGCCCAGTTGCGCGAGCGCATCGAGCAACGGTCCCACCGGACGGCGGCGGAAGTACTTTTGTGCCGTCAACGTTACCGGCGAGTCGGCCAGCGACGCCAAGCCGATCATGAAGTAGAGCGTCGAGCCGGAGCTGCCGACTGAAACGACCCTGCGTTTCACGTGGTAGGGGCCGCCGCAGACGAGCAGCGTTTGACCTTCGACTTCGATCTTCGTCCCCAGCGCCCGCAGCACGTCCATCGTGAACTGCACGTGGCGAGCGTCGGAAAGCCCGAGTATCCGGCTCGTTCCTGGTGCGAGCGATGCCAGAATGAGCGCCCGGTGCGCGTGATATTTCGAGTTCGGTACCTCGACCTCACCGGTCAGCGGCCCGCTCGTTCCTTTGACGAGTAGATTCATCGGCGTCCTACCTCGAGGTTGTCAGCCTGCAACCTTCCGAGCGTTAAGGAACGCGCCCTGCTCGTCATCGAGAGACGACCAGCGACGCGTTTTGACCCCCGAAGCCGAACGCGTTGACTTGAAAGGCGGAGTAAACGCGCGCTCGCGGTTCCCCGATCACCAAGTCGAAGTGCGCGGCGGGATCGATTCGTCTGGTTCCCATCGTTGGGGGAATCTGCGACTCGTGCATTCCCGCGATGCCCGCGACGACGCACATTGCCCCGGCGCTTGCCATACTGTGGCCGACGTGCCCCTTGATCGACGTTACGACGGGCCGCCGATTCGCGTAGGATTCGTCGATCGCTTTTGCCTCGGCAGCGTCGCCGACGATCGTCCCGGTCGCGTGAGCGTAGACGACGTCGCAGCTTTCACCGGCTTCCCCTGCGCGATCCATCGCGTCGCGCATCGTCTGGACTTCGAAGCGGGCCGATGGATCGGGCGAGGTGATGTGATGCGCGTCGGCCAGCGAACCGTACCCGCGAATGCGCGCGAGGACGTGCGCGCCGCGCCGATCGGCGCGCTCTAGCCGCTCCAAAACAACGACGGCCGCGCCGTCGCCCATAACGAATCCGTCTCGGTCGACATCGAATGGACGCGACGCGAGCGTCGCGTCCGAATTGCGCGAGAGCGCGCCGGCACGTACGAGGCTCTCGTAGACCAGCGGGCTCAGCAGCGTTTCGCTCCCCCCGGCGATTGCGGCGTCGATCTCGCCGCGCTCGATCATCCCGGCCGCGAGGCCGATCGCGTCGAGTGAAGATGCGCACGCCGTGCTGATTGCGAGTTGTGGTCCGTGAAGCTTCCAGCGCATTGCGATCATTGCGCTTGCCATGTTCGGTATGACCAGCGCCATGAGTTTCGGAGTCACGTTACGGCCCCCCGACTCGAGCAGCCCTCTCTGAGCCTCGGCGACGAGCGGAAAGCCGCCCATCGTATTACCGATGATGACTCCTGTGCGGGAGGGCGGCGCGTCGAGGCGAGCGCCTTCCATCGCTTGCGCCGTGGCGATCAGCGCGTACTGCGTGAAACGCCCGGTATTGCGCAGGACGGTGGCATCGAGCGCGTTGGGTGCGAGAAAACTGTCAGGGACCGCCGCCCAGAATCGGTTTCCCGAGAGCCTCGGGAGCGGCGAGCGCATCGGGGCGACTGCACGCTTGCCGATGAGAAGGTTTCGCCAAAAGTCGTGTGCCCCGGTGCCGATAGGCGAGACGACCCCTACTCCGGTTACCGCAACATGCTCCACCGCGCGTGACTTGCGGGAGCCGACGCGACCTGGCCTGCTGGATTGCTTCGGGCATGATGAGCGCGAGCGTCGTCGAAGCGAGAGAGGTGGAGCGAGGGGTAAACGTACCGCAATCGTACCGGCTGGTCCGCCGCGACGCGCGCGCGCAGCGCACGATCGTGCGGCTGCGCAGCGGGGCGACCTTCGGAGGCGAGGAGGTCACGATCTGCGCCGGGCCGTGCGGCGTCGAGTCGGAGGAACAGCTCGAGCAGGCTGCGCGCGCAGTAGCGGCCGCGGGCGCGAGTGTTTTGCGCGGCGGCGCCTACAAGCCGCGAACCTCTCCCTACTCATTTCAGGGTCTGGGCGACAAGGCTCTGAAGATGCTGCGCGAGGCCGCGGATCGCCATGGCCTCGGCGTCGTAACGGAGGTCCTCGATCCGCGCGATGTCGAGAAGGTAGCCGGTTACGCCGACATGCTGCAGATCGGCACTCGCAACATGCAAAACTTCCCGCTGCTGCGTGAAGCCGGCGCGACGAGGACGCCGGTGCTGCTCAAGCGCGGCCTCTCCGCGACGGTCCAAGAGTGGCTTCTCGCGGCCGAGTACGTGATGCTCGGCGGCAACGAGAACGTCGTGCTCTGCGAACGCGGCGTGCGCTCCTTCGACGTGGCGACGCGCAACCTGCTCGACATCTCGGTGGTGCCGCTGCTCGAAGAGATGACGCACCTGCCGGTGATCGTCGATCCTTCGCATGCCGTGGGGATCGCGCGGCTGGTTCCGCCGATCGCGATCGCGAGCATAGCGGCCGGCGCGCACGGGCTGCTGATCGAGGTTCACCCCGATCCGCCCAACGCTTTATCGGATGGCGCGCAGTCGCTCGACTGCGAACAGTTCGATCAGTTGATGCGTAAGTTGGAACGGATCGCCGAATTTGCGGGGCGTAGGCTGCCGGCGCGTCCTTCCGCGAAATCCGCCGAGTCGCGCAAAACCGACGGCGAGGTCCGATCGAGCAAAAGCGGCGTCAGACTCGCGTAACCGGCGTCGACCGCGCCGATGTCGGTGCCCGTCGTTTCACGATCGGTCGCGAAGGGCGACTCCCAGGCACGGTAGTAGCGTGTTGCGCCCCCGTGCTCCTCGCCGATCATTCGGCCGCAAATGCGTTTACGGCCGAGGCGTGTAACGCGGATTCCGCCGATCTCTTCGAGCGAGAGATTCGGAACGTTCAAGTTCCAGTAGCAGCTCGGGTTCTCACCCGCCGCAGCCACGCGTTCGATGCAGCGCAATGCGACGAGCGCGCCGCTGCGCCAGTGGCGCTGCGCCAGCGGTTCTTCGTGATCGGCTGCAAGCGAGACGGCGAGCGCGGGAATTCCCAAGAGGCAGGCTTCGACGGCGCCGGCAACCGTGCCGGAGTAGTTGACGTCGTCGGCGAGATTCGGTCCGTGGTTGATACCGCTTACGACGAGCTGGGGACGCTGGGCGAGCACCGTTGCGCCCAAGAAAACACAGTCGGCGGGCGTTCCCGAACAGGCGTAGGACGGTACTTTCGAGCCTTCCCGCCGCTCCATCGTTATCGCTTCGTCGGCGGTGATCGCGTGTGAGACCCCGCTGCGGTCTCCCGCGGGCGCGACGACGATCACGGAGTGCTCCCCGCAGAGCGCGTCGGCGAGCGCGACGATTCCCGGCGAATCGATGCCGTCGTCGTTGGTGACTAAGATGCGCGTAGGCGAACTACTTTACGCGGGGACGAAGCGCAGGGCGAGACCGTCGATGCAGTATCGCAGGTGTGTGGGCGCCGGACCGTCGTCGAAGATATGGCCGAGATGGCCTCCGCATTGCCGGCAGTGCAGCTCGGTGCGCTGCAGGGCGAGCGCGTAATCGGCTTGCGTTCGCGTGGCGTTGGGCAAGACATCCCAGAACGACGGCCATCCGTCGCCGCTGTCGTACTTCGTCTTCGAGGAGAAGACTGCCAGGCCGCAGCCGGCGCAGCGGTAGATTCCGGCGCGCTTTTCGGCGATCAGCGCGCTCGAGAAGGCCAGCTCGGTTCCGCCTTGGCGAAGAATGTAGTAGCGATCGTTACCGAGCAGGGCGCGCCACTGCGAGTCGGTGCGCGTGACGCCGTACGTTTGCGCCGCGGCGGATCCGCGAGCCACGCAGCCGGCAAAGGCGAGCGTGGCTGCCGCGGTTAGAAACTCGGTGCGTTTCACGGCGCGACTTTCGGAATGATGTGGCACGATGCCCCGCCGCTCTTCTCAAAGTAGCGTTGGTGATACTCCTCGGCACGCCAAAATCGCGAGGCCGGCGCGATCTCCGTTACGATCGGGCGCGCATGCTTGTGCCGTTCGCGGTCGCGCGACGCGGCGGCGGCACTAGCCTGCTCGTCACCGTGCGTAAAGATCGCCGAGCGATATTGGTCGCCGACATCGGGTCCCTGACGATTGAGCTGCGTCGGGTCGTGAATCTGCCAGAAGAAATCGAGCAGCTGGTCGTACGATATCCGCTGCGGATCGTAGGTTACTTCGACGGCCTCCGCGTGGCCGGTCGTGTGCCCGCAGACCTGGCGATAGGTCGGGTTATCGGCGTGGCCCCCGGTGTAGCCGGAGACGGCGTCAATAACGCCCGGCAGCCGCCGAAAGGCGTCTTCGACACCCCAGAAGCAGCCGGCGGCAAAGGTTGCAGTCTTACTCTCCATACACCCTTTACAACGCTCCAACGCCCCTGCCGGATGCATCGGAGCCCACACGCTCGCTAGACGGCGTCGTTGCGCAGGATATCCTCTACGCTCTCACGTCGAGCCAAGGACCGGCGCAGACCCTCGTGCACGCCGACGACGGCGGGACGCGGTATCCGGTTGTAGTTGCCCGCCATGCTGTAGGTATACGCGCCCGTCGAACACATCGCGACGAGCGCGCCGGCGGCGATGCCGTCCGGCAAGCGAACGTTGCCGAGTTCGTCGTTTTCGCAGGAGCGGCCGCACAGTGTCATATCTTCGCCGGTGCCGGAGACGGGGGACACGGTTACGACGTGATGGTACGCGCCGTACAGCGCCGGCCGCGGATTCTCTCCCAGGCCGCCGTCGACGACGAGGAACGTTCGCTCCGACTGCCGCTTGACGGCGAGAACTCGATAGAGCGTCGTTCCCGCCAGCGCGATGATCGCGCGTCCCGGCTCGAGGCCCAGGCGAGGAACCGGCAGCGAGCGCGCGACCGCAGCCGCTCGCAGGGTCTGGGCCGCGCCGGCAATGGCCGTTTCGATCGCGAGCTGCTCGGGGACGGCGCCGGGGTGAGAGGGCACGCCGAAGCCGCCGCCGACGACGATCTGCTCGGAGTTCAAACCAACGTCTGCAAAGCGCGCCGCGGCCTCGACGAGTGCCGACGCGTTCTGCGCGTAGGCCGCGCTCTCGTAGATCTGCGAGCCGATATGCGCGTGCAGGCCGGCGAAGTGAAGCTGCGGATTATTCTTGATCAGGGTCGCGGCCGCGTGCTCGTCGCGAAGGTGAATGCCGAACTTCGTGTCGTTTCCGCCCGTGCGCACGTACGCGTGACTGCCGGCTTCGATACCGACGTTGAGACGAAGCATCACGTTGACGCGCGGCGCACCCGCGGAGAGTGCCGCGAGTCGCGCGAGCTCTTCGAGGCCGTCGACGACGATGCGCCCTAACCGTCCCGCCACGGCGGCGGCGAGCTCCTCGTCGGACTTGCCGGCGCCGTGCAGGGTAATGCGCTCGGGGCTAAACCCCGCGCGTTCGGCGGTGATGAGTTCGCCGAGCGAGCAGACGTCGACGCCGATCGGATGCGCGGCGAGATGGCGTAAGAACTCCGTCGTTGCGAAGGCCTTCGCGGCGTAGGATACCTCCGCGCCGGATGCCGCAGCCGAGTCCGTAAGCGCGCGCACCGCGTCGTCGACCACGCCGAGGTCGATGACCAGCAGCGGCGTTCCGTAGCTGTAGGCCAGTTCGCGCGCCGGCACGTCGCCGAGAAGAAGTTCGCCGCCGTCATCGCGGCGATGCCCGGGCGCGAGCTCGCCCTGCCAACCGGGAAGCGACCTCAGAACTGCTCCAAGAAGCGGTCGACGACGTCTTGTGCGATGCCCGCCGCGATCAGCCGGCTCGCGAGCTGCTCCCGGTCGAGCGGCGGCGTGACGAACATGAACGGCGCCGCCTCGCCGCGGGCAGCGCGAACGGTGCACCACTGCGCCGCCGCTGGAATTAAAACGGTTTGGTAAGGGGTCAGCGCGACGCCGTCGCCGTTGCCGGAAACCTCGAGCGGCTCGTCGAGCGACATGATGATGAGCGGGCGCAGACCGGTTCCAAGCGAGGCCGGCTCGCTGGCAGCAACGATGCGTTCGACGACGAAGTTGGCGTCGGCGATGAGCGCCGTTCGGTCGAGCCCTTCGAAGTGGTAGGGAATTTGCAGCAGTGTTCCGGTGGCCGTGGCCTCGTAATGCAGAACGTCCGCGGCTTTTTCAACGTTGAGCTCGCGCGGTTTGCCGTCGAGCCCGAGGCGGTTGTAATCGAACATCCGGTACGTCAGGTCCGAAGCCTGCTGCGTCTCGAAGACGGTCACTCCCGGCCCGATCGCGTGAACGACGCCGTGAGGTATGTAAACGGTGTCGCCGGTTTTCACCGGGATATGGCGCAATAGTTCGCCTAGTGTTCCGTCGGCAACGCGCTGCAGATATTCCTCGCGAGAAGTATCGCGCGTCCAGCCGTAGACCAGCTCGGCATCGGGCTGCGCGGCGAGAACGTACCAGCATTCCGTCTTGCCGAACGGCTGGTGCTCGACTCGCTGGGCGTAGGCATCGTCGGGATGCACTTGCACCGAAAGCCAGTCGTGCGCCGTGATGATCTTCGTCAGAATCGGAAAGATGCGCTTGGGATCGATGTTTCCCAGCAACTGGGGACCCAAGCGGCCGCGCAGATCGGCGACCGTATTGCCCGCCAAGGATCCGTTGGTGACGGGATCGGTGTCCCAGCACTCCCACGATTCACCGAGCTTTGCATTTGGATCGCCGTGCTTGCCGTAGACGCGCACGAGTTCGTCGCCGCCCCAAACCTGCGTCGTCAGCTTCGGGTCGAGAACGTAGGGATACAGCGAATCGCTTTGCATGGCCCGGCTACGATACGATGCGTTTGAGTCGAATTCCGGCTCGTCAACGGGCCCGCGCGCCGGCGGCGAGAAGAGCGCCTGGTGCACGAGCTCTATATCGGCATCGGCTCGAACCTCGGCGACCGGCAAGCGAACATCCTCGGCGCGCTGCAGCGGCTGCGCGCCCGCGCGCAGATCCTCACGGTTTCGGCTTTTTACGAGTCCGCGGCCGCCGACGGGGCGGAGGGCCCCGCCTACCTCAATGTCGCCGCGGCACTGCGATCCGAATTAGATGAGGAGCGCTTCGCGAGTTTTGCCCGAGAAGTCGAACGAGCGGTCGGCCGCGCGGGAGGTGCCCGGCGTCTCGAGCCGCGCCCAATCGATATCGACCTTCTCGTGTTCGACGAGCGCGTCGTACAGCAGCGGCTCGATGCCCGTCCCTACAATGCGGTTCCGCTGGCGGAGATCGCGCCGGGCTTGGTTAGAGTATCGCTCAACGGGGCGGTCCGCCGGCTCGAGCGCGGCCTTCGCTTCGATACCGATCGTCAGTCCGAAGAGCCCGAGGTGCGGCTCTCGCTCGCCCGCGCCGGCGTCTCGGGCGTGCGCCGCGTCGTTCATTTGGAGGTCGACGGCCGCGCGCGCGTCTATAACGGCGAGTTCTCGATGGTTGCCGATCTCGCCGCGGACAAGGCCGGCGTGCACATGTCGCGCTTCTCCGAGATCCTCGAGGAGGCGACGCTCGACGTGCTGGCCGACGCCGCGCAGCCGGCTCGTGTCGAACGCCTTGCCGAAGCGATTGCCACGCAGATCGTTCGCAGCCAGCGCGCGATTCGCGCCGACGTACGGCTGCGGGCGCAATTCGGACTCGAACGCTGGACTCCGGTGAGCGGGAAGCGCGGCGAGGAGACGTACACGCTGATCGGAATTGCACACGCCGACAAGGCCGGGACGCGGCGCGTCGTCGGCGTCGAGGCCGAGGGTATGACCGCTTGTCCCTGCGCCCAGGCGATGGTCCGCGAGCATTCCCTGCACGAGCTGCGCGACGCGGGGTTCAGCGAGAGCGACGCGCAGCGCGCGCTCGATGCCCTACCCGTCGCGACGCACAATCAGCGGGGTCGCGGCACGCTGCTGCTCGGCGTCGCGGACGATCGCAGCGAGGCCATTCGCGCCGAAGACCTGGTCGAGATCGTGGAAAACGCGATGTCGAGCGAGACCTACGATTTGCTCAAGCGGCCCGACGAATTCTTCATCGTGAACAAGGCCCATCACAATCCGCGGTTCGTCGAAGACGTCGTGCGCGGTATCCTCGCTCGGACGCTCGACATGTACGACGACCTCGGCGACGACACGTTCGTTTTTGCCGGTCAGGTCAACGAGGAGTCAATCCACAAGCACGACGCGTTTGCCGAAGGGTTCGGGCTGTTCGGCGAGTTGCGGCGCGAGCTGCACGCAACCGTAGGCGAGGCGAAGACGGATCTCGCCGCGTGGCTGCGAACCCGGTCGAGCGGCGTTGCGCTCCCGTAGGGAGCCTCGCAAGAACTTACTAGCCCATTAGGCTTCGTCGAGCGCGGCGATTCGCGCGCGCAGTGACGGATGCGAGGCGAAGAAGAACTCGAACCACGCCGGAGGATCTTCGTCGGCAAGATTCTGGTCGCGCAGACGGCGGAATGCGGAGGCCCCGGCCGCGGCGTCGCCGGTCGCAGCGAGCGCAAAGCGATCCGCGGCCCACTCGCGCGAGCGCGAAAACGCAAAGAGCAGCGGGCGCAACATCTGCGTCGCAACCAGCATCAGCGCGTAGAGCCGTACGATCAGCAGCGGTCGATCTCGAAGCTCTTCGCGCTCCTTTTCCGAGACGGCGACATTTGAAGTGAGAAAGAGAACGATCGCCAAAACCTCGCCAAGGGCGATCGAGCGCCACGTGTCCTTGTTGACGTAGTGTCCGAGCTCGTGCGCGACCACGAACTCGGTCTCCGTTTCCGGGAATGCGCCGACCAGCGTGTCGCCGAGCACGATCCGGTGCGTACGGCCGATCCCCGTGACGAAGGCATTGGCTTTGCGGGTCTGACGGCTCATGTCCATTCGCAGAATCGCCGCGTCGCCGACGCCGAAGCGTTTGGCCAGCGCTCGGAGGCGCTCTTCGAGCGATCCGGTTATCGGTTCGAACTCGTTGAAAAGCGGCATGACGTACAGCGGAACGATGATGTTGCCGATCACAAAGAGCGGAAAGGCTCCGACGCTCGCCCACAGCGGCCACGACCGCGGTGCGCGGCGCAGCACGAAGCCGAATAGCGTCGCGAGGAATGCGCTAAGCGCGCCCGAGAGGACCGAAGATTTCGCGTAGTCGGTCAGCCATCCACCGCGCGTTTGATCGCTCAAACCGAAGCGGCGCTCCAGAGCGTATCCCTCGACGAACGAAACCGGCAGGTCGAATGCCGACGATACCAGCGAAAGAGCGGCAAAATACGCCGCGGGCCGCAGCCATACCGGCAGGCCGGCGGCGGCTTCATCGGCGCGACGCGAAACCGGGGCGTACGCGAAGGCTGCGAATTCGGCGGTTGCGCGAAGAGTCCCGACGACCTCGAGGGCCCGGCGAGCGCTGGCGTAGGCGCGCGCGTCTTTTTCGACCGCTCCGGCCGGTTCGCTCCACTCGCGCCACGCTTGCACCGCGCGCACGCACGTGTAGCCTGCGCCGAATCCGACGCCGAAGCCGACGAGAATCTTGCGAAGGTTCACCGCCCGGTTCTACTCTCGCCCGAACTCGGCGCGCAGGGCGTCCTTCGCCCGCTCGAGTACGTCGCGGCGCTCTGGCGGAAGGCTTCGTCCCGCTCGATTGATGTAAAAGGTCAGCATCGACATCGCCGATCGATACGGCGAACTCTTACGCCGTGAGCTTTGCTGCGCGGATCGCTGCAGCGACCGTGCGATCGCTTTCGGGTCTTTCTTTTCGAAGACGCCGGGCTCGAGGTCGAGCGCGTTGCTGCCGTGCGTGACTTCCTTCGACCACTGTTTTTTCGTGCTCATCGCCACGTTGTACCCAGGCCTCTTTTAGACCAGCGAGATCGTCTCTTTGGGCTTCGGACGTACCTCGAGCGCCGCAACGAGCCGGTCGGCGAGCAGGTCGCAGACGGGGTCGTCGAGCTCTTCGATCCTCCCTTCGTCGGCAAGCAGGAGCTTCACCGGATCGATGGGGATGCGCGCGAGGATCGGCGCCTGCGCGAGCTCCGCGACTCGCTGCGCGTACGATGGTCCGAAGATGTCGTATTGTCTGCCGGTATCCGGAGCGACGAAGTAGGACATGTTCTCGACGATCCCCAGGATCGGTTTCTTCAACTGCTGGATGAGGTTTGCAGCCTTGCGCACGACCATCGTAGCAAGCGCCTGCGGCATCGTGACGAGGACGACGCCGTCGATCGACAGCGACTGAAGGACGGTCAGTGGGGCGTCGGAGGTTCCGGGCGGCAGATCGACGAGCAAGAAGTCGAGCTCGCTCCAGAGCACTTGTTCGTAGAACTGACGGATGACACTGGCCACGATCGGTCCCCGCCAGATCATCGCCGTATCCTCGCGATCGGTCAGCAGATTCGAACTGACGACTTCGATCGCGCTGCGTGTGATCGCCGGCGACATCAGGGGCTGCGGCTGGCCCTGCGGCGTCGTTTTGACCGGATCGGGCTGGATGTCCAGAGGTTCGTGCAATCCGAAGAGGCGCGGGATCGAGGGTCCGGTGATGTCGGCGTCGAGGATGCCGACGCGGAAGTGCTTTCGCCGCAAGCCGATCGCGAGCAGTGCGGTGACCAGCGACTTGCCGACGCCGCCTTTTCCCGACATGATCGGTATCGTGTGTGCGATCTTCGTTCGTCCCGCAAATGCGCCGGGCGCGCGCGCGGCCGGACGGCGCGCATCCGCCGGGATCGGCGGCACGCTGCCCGAACGGCGAGCCTCCTGCAGGGCAGCGAGAATCGGTTCTACGCGTAAGCCGTGGGCGCGCGCTCCCTGCTCGACGGTCTCGTATTTGCTCACGCCGCAACCGCTGCAGCCCAAACCGAATCCCGTCAAAACCTCGGCGGCGAGCGGCCAGTGCGCCACCAGCTCTTTGATGTTGGTCTGCGCAGCGATCTGAAGTTCGGGCATGGCTTCTTGGTTGAACCTGCGAACGGCGCGGGGGTATGCAAGGGTCGATCGATCGCGCTCTCGACGTGCTCGCCGGCGGCTGCGATTCGCCGGTGCGTTCGGGGTGGGGGGTTGGCCTTCCCATGTTCGTCCAGAACTCGGCACGCGGCGCCTACGCCTTCGACGAAGCCGGCCGGCGCCACATCGACTATATCATGGCGTACGGCCCGCTGCTCTTCGGCCACACGCATCCGGCGCTGGTCCAAGGGCTCGACGCGCTCGCTGCCGGCGGCTTGGTTTGGGGGACGACTCATCCCCAAGAGATTCATCTCGCCCAGCGGATCAGAGGCCACCTGCCCTCGATGCAACGCCTGCGCTTCGTCACTTCCGGTACCGAAGCGATGATGAGCGCGATTCGCGTTGCGCGCGCGTACACGGGCCGCTCGCACGTGCTCAAGTTTGCCGGGAACTACCACGGGCACTTCGACCTCGCGCTGCTCGATGCGGGAGCGTCGGCGGGCCCGGTGAGCGCGCGCAGCGGAATTCCGCAAGGCGTGTCGGGTGACGTGCTCGTCGCGAGATACAACGACCTCGACTCCGTCGACAAACGCCTCGAAAAGGCGCGCGGCGTGCTCGCAGCGATCGTCGTCGAACCGATCGCCGCGAACATGGGCCTCGTGCTTCCGGCGGAGGGCTTCCTCGAAGGGCTGCGGCAGCGTGCAACCGAGATCGGAGCGCTGCTGATCTTCGATGAAGTCATTACCTGGCTTCGCTTCGGATTGGGCGGCGCGCAGAGACGCACGGGAATCGTTCCCGACCTGACGGCGCTGGGTAAAATCATGGGCGGCGGCGTTCCCATTGCCGCCTTCGGCGGGCGCAGGGACGTGATGGAAACGCTCGCGCCCCACGGCTGTGCGTTCACCGGCGGAACGCACGGCGGCAATCCGTTCGGCGTGGCGATGGCCCATCGCGTACTCGATCTGCTCGAGACGCATCCCGAATACTACACGCAGATGAACGAGGTCGCGCGCCGCCTCGCCGAGGGCATCCGCACCATTTTCGCGCAACGAGGCCTTCCGTACGCGGTGCTGCAGCTCGATTCGGTCGTCGACTTCAAGTTTCGTCCGGGCCCGCCGTCGCGCGACTTCGACGATGCGCGCCGTTCGAATCGGCAGGCGTACGCGGCCTACTGCGCCGCGATGCTCGAGCGCGGCGTTCTCCTGCCGCCTTCCCAAAACGAAGTGATGTTCGTCTCCACCGCGCACAGGCACGTCGATGTCGAGGAGACGCTCGCGGCCATCGCCGCCTCATTGGAATCTAAGACTGTCTCCTAGACGCGAATTTTTCGAATCCCAGGCCGTTGGGTCAACAGGTTCGTCGCGACCAGCGCGACGGGGATGCCGAAGAAGACGACATGCGCGACGAGAATGTAGAGGAACATTCCGGGCGAGGGAAACGGACGCACGACCGCGTGTCCGAGGTGAATGACCAAACGCATCACTCCCATCGCCACGACGCCGAGAACGATCCCCCCGGTCAGCGCGTGCTTTTGCAGCCCACGGATGCGCAGGGCCGCAAAGACGAAGAGTATGCCCCACACGATGCTGACGGCGAAATGCATGAGCGTCCCCAGCGCCGCCGTAGCCCAGCCGCCGCGGTACGCAGCCGCGCCTAAGGCGTTGGACGCATCCCACTGCATGACGAGCAGCGCGGTCACGTGCTTGGCAACCCAAGGCTCGCTAATCACGAGATAGAGGTCGATGAGAACCGCGCCGCACAGGCCGGCGAGCGCGCCGATCCCAACGGTGCGGGCGCTCATCCGGGCGGCGTGCCCTTGGGAATCTCGCACGATTCGAAGGCGAAGTCGTAAAAGCCGACACCTTCGCCCTTCGGCGCGAGCCTGATCTCGTGCTGGCCGTATCGGGCATTCATGATAATGTCGTACGCTCGAGGCGCGTCTACTGTGACGTACGATCCGCCGGAGTCGTAGCGGAGGTCTTTTCCGGCGTCCTGCTTCGGGACCGGCTTTCCGTCTTGCGTGACCTCCACGCGCGTGTTTCCGCCGCGCTCAGGTTTTAAGACTGCGACCAGTTGGATCGCGTGGTAGCGCAGCGCCAAGTACCCGCCGCTCTCCCCGGAGACGGCGGCCTGCGGGGAGAGGTGCCAGTATCCCTGAAGCTCGATCGCGCCGTCGCGCGGTCCGGCGCCGCTCGGCGAGTAATTCGTGTCGCGCGAGGGATCGTTCTGCGGCGCCGCGTCGGCGATGTTCTGGTGCCCCAGCAAGAGCTCCGGCGTATGCGGATAGCAGACTGCGCCGGCCTTGTCGTAGCTGTCCTGCGGCAGCAGCGCCATGATCGGCGGAAGCTTGCGAGCCGCTTGATCGCTGCGAAGCAGTGCTTGAATGCGAGCCTCGGTGTCCTGATAACCGCCCTCGCCTTCGAAACTCTCTACGAGCTTGCCGTTACGGTCGTAGAGGTACTCGTGCGGCCAGATGGTGTTGCCGTAGCGCTTCCAGATCGCAAACGAGTCGTCCAGTACGACCGGCCAATCGACGTTCAAACGCTTGACCGCGGCGGCGACGTTGGCGTGTTCCCCTGAGAAGCGGAACTCGGGCGTATGTACGCCGACGATCACGAAGCCGTCCTCGCGATAGCGCCGGTACCACTCTCGCAGATACGGCAGCGTGCGAAGACAGTTGAGACAGGTGTACTCCCAAAAGTCGACGAGAACGATTTTTCCGCGAAGTTGCGCGGGGTCGAGCGGCGGGCTGTTTATCCAGCCGGCGCCGCCGTCGAAGCTCTGCATGGAGGGAGGCTCCGCGCCGAGGCCGACCTGCCACGGCCCCGGCGCGAAGGCGGCGATCACCGCCGCCGCCACGAGCGCTGCGCGCACGCAGCTCCTAGATTTTCACCTGGGCGTTGAGGTAGATGTTGAAGGGTTGCAGGACGCCCCCAATGGCGCCGTTGTTTCCCAACGTCGGCAGATAGCTTTGCTGGAATGCGGCCGGCGTGCGAGCTTTGTTGGCGGCAAAGTCGTTGATGCCGGTGCCGTTGTAGAAGTTGCTGGGATAGAGGGTGCTATTGAGCGAGCCGCCCGCCGGCGTGTATCCGCAGATGTTGCCGCCGGCCGGATAGTATGCGGTCCAGGGCTCCGTTGAGCCTCCGAAGCACGCGTGGAAGAGATTCGTGCCGAGTACCATCAGGCGAATCTTCGGCGTGAGGTCGTAGGTGACTTGCAGGTTGCCGACGAGGAAGTTCGGATTCTGGTACGATCCGAACGCGAAGCTTCCCGTTTGAGGATCGGGAACGTACAGGTAACCGAACGCTCCGCTTCCAGCTGAGGTCGTGGTGAGGTAGTTGCACTGCAAGGGATTGGTTTTGGGCGACAGCCTCGTAATTCCGGTCGCCGCCGAGTTGAGCGTGCAGGTTCGCGGGTCCAGCCCTTCGACGTCGAGCGGGCTCCCATAGTAGCCGCCCGATTGGAACGAGAAGCTCGGCGTTACCGCGAGCTTGTGCTTGCGGTAGTTGAGGATCACTGAGGCGACCTCGGGGGAGATGTAGCTGATCACCGCGCCATTGAGGTTCGGAGCGACCGCGGTAGAGTACGGATTGTACCATCCGTTGGGGTCGATCAGACCCTGCTGCGGCTGCTTGTAATACGGATTGAGAATCGTATCGAAACCGGTTGCGACCTTACCGTTGGCGGTGTTGCACGGAACCGGCTGGCCCCCCTGATAGCACGGGCTGCCGCCGCCGGCCTTGGTCAGGGCGTTATACTGTGAGATCACTTGGTTCAGAGCGATCGTCGTATTTGGGATGACGCCGCCGGTAGCCAACGGGATGTTTTGGAACTGAACCTTGGAGTCGGTGTACGTGAACGCGATCTGCCCCGAGAGTCCGTCCCGGCTGAAATCACCTTTGTTCAGCGCAAACTCGGCGCCGTAGACGCGATTGACGCCGACCGGAACCTGGGTTGCGAAGCCGGCACCGATGAACGTCTGCTGCTGCCAGTTATTGACCCACGTGTAGAAGGGCGTTACCTTGAGGCTCACGTCGGTGTCGCGGAAATGGTGTTCCAGCGACGCGTCGTACTGCGCCGACGAGACGCCGGGGATGGGATGAAACGGTGAATAGAAACCGAGATTTATCGTGTTGTTCCATACCGAGCGTTCGTCGCCCGACGGGCTCAGGTACTGTACCGACGCCGTAATCGGCGGCTGCGTGAAGCGGCCCGCCGAGAAGCGCCAAACGGTGTCGGGCGATTGGGTGTAGGTCGCCGAGACTCTGGGCTCCCAGTAGTCCAGCGAATACGACGCCGGAGAGGCCGCCGAGAAGTTCGGAGCAGCGACGCCGTTTTGGGTCGTCCCGTTCGGGTGAACCCAGCCGGTGTGGGGGCCCGACGGGTGAAGGGCGGCCGCGGCCTGATTGCAGTTTCCGTTGACGAACTGCGCCGGTGCCGGCGGAAACTCGCCCGACTGGAGCGGGATCGTCAGGAGCTGATTGGTAGCGGCGAACACGCACGTGTAGTTTGCGGTCATTCCGGCATAGAACGAGTCGCCCGCGGTCAGCGAGTCGGGCAAATCGTAGGTGAAGTTGTCATACCGCACGGAGGCGTTGATCAAGAACTTGTCGTTCGGGCGAAATTGGTCGCTGAGCGACGCGTTGGTAAAGCGTGGTTGAACCTGGTTGAGCGAACCCGTAATATTTCCGCTCCAGAGGGTGTCCCATGTGGCGCCCGCAGGTCCGCCGAAACCGGTCGGACCGGTCGTCGCGGTGCTGCTCCAGGTCGGCGCCACGAAGCACTGCGGCGCGGATTTGCGCGCGCAGTTGAAGGGCTTTCCGGAGGCTTTGCCCTGGAGCGTCGTGTCGTAGTAGTTGTTGTTCTCAGCGCTCGTGCCGAGGACGCACGCCTCGGGCGTCCCCTTTATCGGGTCGTAGCAGGTGTACTGTCCGCTCCCATTGGCCGTCATGTACCCGATCGGCGAATCCTCGACGCCGGCGATCGCCGAGTTGTTGTTGAGGCGGCTTACGCTGGCGGTCGTGTAGTTACCGTCGAGCGTCAAAAGGTTCTGATCGTTGAGCTGGTCTTGAAAATCCAGCGCGCCGCCCGTGGTGTGTGTAATCAGCTGGTACTGCGCAGCTCCGTTGAAGCCGATGAGCAGCTGCCCCGTCGCACCGTTGAACGGTGCGTTCTCCAGCCAGTCCGAGTAGAAAGTGTATGCGTACGCACGCAGGTAGGCCGACTGGCTCAGTGCGTGCGTATACTGCAGCTTTACGATCCCGGTGTCGTTTTGGTTGACGTCGACATTCGAGTTGTTCAGTGGAAAGGGGCCGTCGAATTGGTGCTGGGGCGTGTCGGGCGCGAAGTACGGCGACGGCGCCTTGATCGACGACATGCTCTTGGCGATCGGCGTGCCGAACGGGAGATTGTAGGCGACGCCGTCCGCGTACGCGAGATAGGTCGGTGCGCATTCCGGGCCTCCCGTTGCCGGATTGCACGCCGGGAAGATTGACGACGGAATGCTCGCCATCGAGACGATCTGTCCGTTGCGAGAGCATCCGTTGAGCGTCAGCCCGGGAGCGACGGATTCGGGGCCGCAGGTCGGGGCCTTATAGTTCGTATTGTAGAGTGAGTAGATGAACTGCCCGTTGCCCGGCCCGACCGCATCGGGAGTCAGATACGCGTAGTTGTTTTCGGCAGAACCGCTCCAAAGCAGCTGCAGGTCGTCGCGCAGCCCGTTCTTGTACGGGATTCCCATGTGCAGGTTGACGACGTTTTCTCGATCGGCGATCTGCGACGTTACCCCTGAGAGCCCGTTGTAATACTGCCAGCAGCCCTGCTGCCCCAGCGTCGCGACCGGCTGATTCCACTTTTGCCCGTAGAGCGGGCACATTGGCTTGACTCCTTGGCAGGTCCCGATCACGCAGGTGTAGCCGGTCGACAAGACCTGGTTGCTTCCGAACCCGTAGCCGATGGCATTCTCGACGGTGGCGTTGCCCGAGAAATAATCGCCGGGCGTCATGAAGCTTTCACCGTTGTCGTTGTCGATGAGGCCGAAGGCCGAGTTGTACCCGCTCAAGCCGATGTAGTAGCTGAAGGTACGGTCCGGCGTTGCCCCCGCAAGTTCGAACTGCGCTTGATGGTAGTACAGAGGGGTGCCGACGCCGACGTTCGCGGTCGCGAAGCCGGGGAACGTTCCGGTCTTGATGACCTGGTTGATGAAGCCGGAGGTGCCCGCCGATGCGACCGAGGCCGGACCGCCGCCGGTGTAGACTTGAAGCTCCTGCAGACCCAGCGTGGATTCGGTCGACGAGTTGTAGTTGTCGAACGCGCGGTTGACCGGGATTCCGTCGTACTCGAATCCGGTGTAGTACTGATTCTGTCCGCGCACGTAGGCCGCATTGGTCATCCAGCCGGCGCCCGTCATCGATGTCTGAACGCCGGGTACCGACGCCATCGCGGAGTAGGCATTGTTGAGATTGCCTCCCCCGCCGAGGGCCGCGGCGGCTGCTGCCTGCGCGGAGTTGACGCTATAGAGGTCTCCGCCGACGCCGGACTTGACGATCGACGCGCCCGCCGCAGATGTGACGCGACCGATCGTCCGCAGCGTCTTGGTCAGGGTCAGCGAGACTTGCTGCGTTTGATCGGCGAACACGACGTTACCCGAGAAGGAGACGGGCTGATAGCCGCCCTTGGTTAGGTTGAGCGTGTACGTATCGGGAACGAGCGAAAGCAAAAGAAAGTGTCCCGTTGAATCCGTCGTGGCGGCCGCGCTCTGGGACGGCGCAACCGCCTCGACCTTTACTCCCGCGATCGGTGCCCCGGCCGTGTCGCGAACGATGCCGTTGAGATTTCCGGTTACTCCCGCCAGTGCCCACGTTTCCTGGAACAGGAGGAAAGCCAGAAACAGAACGGACGCACGCGTGAAGCGGAGCGTGAGTTGCCGTTTCATGTTTGCACGATTCCTTCTTGCGTAGAGTTCGAGTAATGCGTCGAATACGACGCCTTGCTCGCCTTAAGAAAGCCTGGGTTCGCGACCTTTTGATGTTCGTTGACGTACGTGCGAAGCGGACGACTTTCGCATCAACGGCTTTCAACGACGCAAGACACCGCATTGCACAACCCGTTATCGTGTTGGCATGTCGACGACGATGGAGCGGTATGTTTTTACTATGCTGCACCGGGCGAAAGACAAAAGCGCGCTCGCCGCGGTGCCGCTGATCGCGTCCCTCTGCCGGCGCACCGGCATCGATTGCTCGACGGCCGCCCTGGCACGCATCGTGCGGCGTGCGCTGCCGGGCAGCGATCCCAAGACGACCCGCCTGCGCAGCGCGATTCTCGACGTCGACTTCGCCCGCCCGGCAAGCAACGCGGAGTTAGCCGCTCGCAAAGGCATCTCGCGGCGCCACTTCCAGCGGCAGCGCGCCGCGGCGGTCGGCGCGATCGCGCGCTACGCGCTGCGGTTCGTCGAATCCGAACCGGTTTCGCACGGCGATTCCCGGTTCCAACGAGAGCTGCGCGCCTTTTGCGAGGCGCGCGAGCGCGGGCTCTCGCTCGAGATGCGCAGCATCGCGAAAAACCTCGTGCGGCTCGCGCACGATCGCGCCGGCCGGCTGACCGCGCTCGCCTCGCTCGCCGAAGCGAACGTGCACTGCGGCCGAATCGAAGAGGCAAACGGCTTGCTCGAATCGATGGCTCCCGCCGACGCAACGATGGCGCGCGCAAAGCTCGCGCTTCTTTGCGGCGCAGCCGGCGAGGCAGACGAACTTGCGCGCAAAGCCGCGGGGGCCGCTGTGGCTCGCGACCGTGCGGCGGCCTTGATGCTGGCATTGCAGGCGTGTCGCGACGGAGTGCGTTCGCTCGACCCGGCAGTGCCGAAAGTGCCTTCACGATCGTGGGCGGCGCTATCGCGGGAAGTGCAACGCGCCTCGCAAGCGCTGGATTCGGGGCGAATTGCTTGCGCGCGAACGATTGCGACTGCGGTTTTTGCGCGGGCGGAGCGACGCGGCCTTCTCGGAATCGCCGCTCGCGCCGCAGCAGTGCTTCATGGCGTCGCGTCGGCCGGAAACGACCGCCGCACGGCCCGGGCGTGGTGTTCGGTCGCCCTCGCCCGGTTGTTGCGAAGCGGCGATCCCCTCACCGCAGCCGGACTCTTTCGCGGGCGCGTCGATATCCGCGAGATGGACGATCCGTCGCTTGCTGCCCTGTACGAGCGGCTCTGCGCGATAATTCCGCAGATGCTCGCCGACTCGCCCGCGCAGCGCGCCGCCGTCTGCGAACTGGTGGCGGCGGTCCTCGATCGGCAGGCCGACGGCTCGGGCGATCGACTCGAGGCCGCCATCAAGGGCGTGATCCGCGCGGACTCCGCGTTCGCCCACTACGTGCAGCGGTGCTTCGAGCAGGTGCAGGAGACGTTCTCGCTCGTTGCGGCGGCAACGCAGTGCCTGCGCTGGAGCGCCGCAGTGCATTGCGCTCGAGAGTCGCTCGGCCCCGTCGCAAGATTGCAGCCGAGTCTCCGGCGCGCAATTCCTATCGCACTGACCACAGGAACTCAGTCACAAATCCCCTTCTTCGAGCATTTGAGGATTGATGATGGAGCGGGCGGAGGCGAAGAACCCAAACCGGACCTCGCCGGTCTACGCGTTCGGATCGTTTCGTTTCGATCCCGCGCGAGCGGTGCTCTCTCACGGCGCGACCACTATTCCGTTGCCGGAGCGTCTCGCGCAGCTGCTGATTTTACTGATTCACGCTAACGGCGACGTTATCGACAAAGAGACGATCGCTTCGAAACTTTGGCCCGATGCCGCGCTGAGCGACGGCAACCTCTCGCAGCATATGTACATGTTGCGGCAGCAGCTCGACGAGCGCGCGAAGGATCGCGCCTATGTCGTGACCGTGCGCGGACGGGGGTATCGCTTCGTCGCTCCGGTCACCGTCGTCGGCCCGGTCGCTGCCGAAGGAGCCGCGCCTGCCGAAGACTTCGGCGACGCGCTGCTGAGCTGCGGTCCCGAAGCGTTTGCCCACTACTGCCGAGGCTGCTACCTGCTGGAGAAGCGGACAGCGACTTCGCTCACCGCCGCGACCGAGCAGTTTCAAGCCGCACTGCAGATTGACGCGGAGTACGTCCCGGCGCTGGTCGGCTTGGCGCGCGCGCACGCCTTGCAAGCCGAGTACTGGTACGCATCCGGCTCCTATATGTTTCCAAAGGCGAAGGCTGCGATCGTTCGCGCCCTCGAGATCGATCCGAGCTGCGCCGAGGCCCGCGCGACGCTTGGGAACCTCGTCCTGTTTTGCGACTGGAACTGGACGGAGGCCGAGCGGGAAATCGAAAGCGCGGTACGGCTCAACGCGAAGTCGGTCTGCGTTTACGCCAACGCCGCGTGGTTCTACCTGTGCAAGGGCGCCGGCGCCAAGGCGTTGCGAGCGATCCAGCATGCGCTCGCGATCGAGCCGTCCTCACCCGCGCTCCAGCTCTCCCTCGCCCGCACGTTCGTGCACACGGGCGAGTATCGTCGCGCGATCGACGTGTTTTCGAGCCTGATCGAGAGCGGGCCCGATTTTTCAATCGCGAGGCGCTATCGCGCGCAAGCCTTTATCCTCTCGAAGCAGCCGGCACGGGCGATCTCGGACCTGCTCTTGCTTCCGCAGGACCGTGCAGAAGATATTGCGCTGCGGCTCCCGCTGCTGGGGCGTGCGTACGCCGATTGCGGCGAGAACGAGCGCGCCGAGGGCATCTATCGGACGCTGCAGGAGATGTCTCGCACGGAGTTCGTGTGCGAGTTCAACCTGGCCACGGTCGCGGTCGGCCTCGGGCGTCTCGAAACCGCGCTCTGTCACTTGGAAACGGCGTTCTCGAAGCGCGAGCCGGCGCTGCTCATGCTGCGCAGCTTGCCCTGGTTCGCTCCAATCGAGCAGCGGGCGCGTTTCAAGGCGCTGCTGGCCGCGATTTGGCCTCGTCCAGAGCCTCCGAAGACCCTAGCGTATTACTCGCGCGCGGCCGCGGGATATACCGCCGTGCTGGGCAGCCCGTTGGCGTCGACGCTGCGAACGCCCAGGATATAGTCGTCCTTCGAAACCGGCACCGTCGCCTGCGTGACGTTGCCGGCGTTGCGTGCGTACTGCCACTGCGGCGCGTCGGTCGTTCGCCAGAGAATCTCGTACGAGGCGGCATCGGCCGCGGGACTCCAGCGCAGCGTCGAGTCGTAGCCCAAGTGCGAGAGCACGAGGCGTACCTTACCGGGCGGCGCTGGGCCGAGCGCGAGGGTCCCCAACGACGCGACGTTGGCTTGCGTCGCACGCTGTAAATACTGCCAGTCCATGAAAACGGGCAGGTCTCCAAACTGGACGCCGTTGCGCACCGCAACGTCCTGGTGCTGGTGCGTGAAATTCTCGTGCGCTTCGACGAAACGCACTGCGGAGGCGAAGCCCGCATCCTGGAACGATTCCTGATCGCCGCCTCGCAGAAAGCGATCGGCGCGATAAATCTGCCGTACCGAAAGGTCGACGTAGGCGGGCACGACCGCAGAGATAAAGCGAGAAAGCTCCCGCGAGGGCGAGTCGTTCTCAGAGCCGACGAGGTTCACACGGGCGATATCGGTGCCGGCCGGCAGCGCCTGGCTGAAGACGCGAATCACGTTCTTCTCAGAGCTGCCGTCGCCGCCGGTGGAGTTACCGATGATATCGTCGTTTAGAACGGCGAGCACGGGCGCGTGCGCTGCCGCCAGCTCCGCCGCGTAGTGATTGCTGCCCCACAGTCCCAGTTCTTCGCCGTCGAAGCACGCGAAGACGATCGGTCCCCGAAAATGCGTGCCCGCCATGACGCGCGCGGCCTCCAGCACCGCGGCGACGCTGGAACCATTGTCGTCCGCGCCCGGTGCGGTTCCCGCGCCGTCGGTACAGTGGCCGTCGCAGTCGTCGAAGTGGCTCGACATCACGTAGATCCGGCCCGGCTCGCTGCCCTGCAGGGTCGCGATCACGCTCGATTCGGAGACCGCCCGCGGCGTCTTGGGCGTCTTTGCCTGCAGGTACGTATCGAGCTTGACCGTCATTCGTCCGCCGGTCGTAGCGGCGATCGCTTTGAACTTTGCCGCGATCCAATCCCGCGCCGCGAAGACACCGTGAGTAGCCGTCGACGTCCGTTCGGAGAAATCGTTGCGCGTTCCAAAGTTTACCAGCGTCTCGACGTCGCTCTTTAGACGGTCGGCGCTGACGGCCGCGACCATCGTCGCGATCGGCGGATAGGGGGCCGTCGCCGGCAAGGCTGCATCGGCGCCGGCGCCCAGCAGCGATCCGGCAGCGGCGAAGCAGGCAATCCGCGCAAAACGAGGCAGGTTGAGCAGGGTCATGACCCAACGTTGTACGGCGCCGTGCAATCCTCCTGATGCCGGAGGCGCAGTAGCCGCAGAACCCGCCGTCTACGTGCTCCGCTGCCGCGATGGATCGCTCTACACCGGCGCTACGGTTGATTTGCCGCGCCGACTGCTCGCGCACCGGGAGCGCAAGGCAGCGAAGTACACTCGAGGGCGGCTGCCCGTGTCGCTGCTCGCGTGGTGGCATCCGGGCACCTTTGCGCTGGCAAAATCGCAGGAGGCTCGCTTCAAGCGGCTGACGCGTGCGGCGAAGCTTTCGGCGTTGCGGTCCGGCGAAGTCTACGGCTGCCGAGTTCAACGTGTGGGCGAGGCGTAGCGCCCGCGCGCGGATAGATAGACGTCGCGAGTAACTGCGTGGATCGCCGCATACGCGGCGGCATAGTCGTATGCGTCCTTCGTCATGATCGCCAAAACGAACGGATAGTCGCCGTAGGGTGACACGACTGCGATGTCGTTGCGGGTCCCTTCGATCTCGCCGGTCTTGTTCGCAACCGCGGTGTGCGCCGGAAGCGCCGCGGGTATCCCGTCGCGGTCGGTTTGACCGCGCATGATGTCGAGCATCGCGCGGCAGTGACGCGAGGAGACGATCGTCGGGATTCCCTCGTGCGCGCCGAGCTCGATGAGGTAGAGCAGGTGTCCCATATCGGCCGGTGTCGAGACGTTGTCGTTGTGGTGCGCGATCGCGGAGTAGTCGAGGAACTTGCGCGCGAGGTGCGTCCGAGTCATCCCCGCTCGCTTTCCCACGGCGTTGATGGCGTGGACGCCGAAATGCCCGATCAGCAGATTCGCGGCCGTGTTGTCGCTCACCGTGATCATCGGGACGATCAGCTCGGCGACGGTAAACCGTTGGCCGTCTCGCGCACTCGCCATGAAGTCGGAGCCGCCGATCAAATCGCCGCTGCGATAGACCACGACCGCGGAGAGCGCGCCGGGGTGCGCCTCCTGCTTCGCGTAGGCCGTCGTCATCACCAGCACTTTGATGACCGAGGCGGTTGGAAAGTGTTCGGCGGCATGGTAGGCGGCCAGCGGCGCGCCCGGCGCGAGCGTCCGCGCGAAGACGCCGATCCTGCCAGGCAGCTCGCCGGCGATGCGGGCGATGCGGCCATTGAGAGAGCGTGCGATTGCGTGACGGGCAGCCAGGGCGGCGCCGCTGCCGGCCAAGAATGCGGCGCGCTTCACGAGCCCGTTCCTTGATAGTGCCGCAAACCGAAGATCCAGAAAAGGTAGGAAGCGCCGAACCACGCCAGGCCAATCGCAGGGGTGAGCAGACCGATCGCCGGACTGAGGTGCAGCCCCGTATCGGCCTTCTGCAGGAAGTACGCCGCGGGAAAGTAGTTCATGAACGCAAACGGTAGAACGAAGGCGAGGACGATGCGCACGCCGCGGTTGTAGATGCTGATCGGGTACCTCGTGAAATCCTGTTCCAGGGACATCACGACCCAGCGCAGCGTGTCGACGCGGATCACCCAGAACGAGAGCGTCGCGATCGCCAGCGAAATGCCGAGGTCGATCAGCGCGCCGCCGGCGACAATACACGGAACGAAGAGCACGAAAAACCAGTCGACGTGCACTCCCGCCGCCTGCGTCGCGACGACGAGCGTCGCGACGCCCAGGACCAAGCCGTCGGGCACGATCTGCTGCGGCACGGTCAGGACTTGGAAGAGCGCGTCGAGCGGGCGCACGAGGAAACGGTCGAAGCGGCCTTCGCGCACGTACTCCGGAACGCTGACGACGGTGAAGAACAGCGTGTTGTGGAGTTCGTGCCCGCACATCCAGAGCGCGTACAGGAAGAATATCTCCCGGAAGCTCCAGCCGTTCATCGACGGAAAGTGCTCCATCGTCACGTAGAGCGCGCCGAGCGCGACGCCGTGGTAGATAATCGTGAAGAAGAACCACATCACGAAGTTGGCTCGGTACTCGAGCATCGTGAGGATGTTGATCCGCCAGTACTGTGCGTAGGCGCCGAGCATGTTTAGCCCTTCGTGCCCCTGCGGCGGTTCCCCATCCTCGGCGCAACCCGGCGGGAGGCCAGGGCGGTCAGAGAGGCCATGAGCACGCTAACTTCGCATCTACCCGTTTTTGAGGTGGTCCCGGCCGCGTCGCGGGAGCACGTCGATGCCGGCTGGCTCGATACCTATTATTCGTTCAGCTTCGCAGATTATTACGACCCGGCGAACCTCAACTGGGGGGCGCTGCGCGTCTTCAACGACGATACCATCCAAGGGGGCGAAGGCTTTCCGGCGCACCCGCACCGCGACATGGAGATCGTCACGTATGTGCTTTCCGGAAAACTCGCCCATCGCGACAGCATCGGCAACCACGGTGTCGTCGGGCCCGGCGGGGTGCAGTTCATGAGCGCCGGCACCGGCGTTCGCCACAGCGAATACAACAACGATCCGGTCGAGCCGCTGCACCTCGTGCAGATGTGGGTTCTGCCGGGGCGTCTGGGAACGCCGCCTTCTTACGGCCAGCTGGCGCTGGACGAAGGCGAGCGGCGCGATCGCTGGCTCGACGTGGTCAGCGGTGATCAAGAAGTTGCTGCCCCGATTCGGATCACGCAGGACGCCACGTTCAAAGTCGCCCGGCTCAGCGGAGCGGATCTCGCGCTCGAAGCAAAATTTGCCCCGAACCGATACGGCTTTCTCTTCGTCGCCTCCGGAAAGGCGCAAGCGAACGGCACCGGGCTTTCGGCGGGCGATGCAGTGCGCTTCTATGACGTTCCGGAGCTGCGCGTCAGTGGTGAGGCCGAGCTCGTACTCTGGGACGTACCCGAGGTCGGCGAAAGCGCACGATGAAAGCCCCCTGTTCGTTATCCGCCCTGGATGACGACGCGACGCGCGGCGGCCTGCCAAACCAGTGAGGAGAGGACGCCGAAGAGCAGGAGCCAGAGGAGCTGTACGGCGATGCTAATCGCCCATTGCGAGGGCGGAATGATGCCGACGTAGATCAGCAACGGCGTCGAGTAGATCGCTGCAAACGGCAGTGCGAAGACGAGCTGGCCTAAGAGGCCCGGGAAAAACGTCAACGGGATGATCTGGCCGGAGAGCAGATCGGAGGCCCAGCGTACGATCAGCTGTGCGGCAAACGTTTCGAGCGTCCAGAACGCGATGCAGTTCATCAAGAAGTTCAGAAAAAAGTTCACCCCGTAACCGATCGCGAACGTTACGAGGAAGATGCCGAAAGTTGCCGGCGGCGGGACGTCGATGTGCACGAGCAGCAGCGCGCAGAGCAGTGACGGAATGACGAGCAGCGCGTGCAGCACCGTCTGCCCGAGTCCATCGCTAAAGAAGTAGAACGGCACGCTGATCGGCTTCATCAAATCGGTTGCGATCGTCCCTTCACGAATCTTTTCGCGAATGAGGCGCGTCGCGTCGACCTCGAGGATCAGCGACATCAACATCGCGACCGTTGCATAGGTGATCATCGAGTGCAGCGGCAAGCCGGCCGGCGCGGCGTTCTGCTTGTAGAGTGCGGTCCAGAGCGAGCGCAGGATGTAGACGCGAAGGACGAGCGAACCGATCTCGGTGAGCACCTCGACCCGGTAGGTAGCCTCGCGCGCGAACGCTTTCTTTGCGAACTCGATATACGGAAGAAGCGCGGCCTCCAACGGAGGTTTCCTAGGAGCCTTTTTGCCGTTTGATCGCCGCTTGGCGGCGCTGCTCCATCTCTTCGAGCTCGAGCATCATGACGTCGACGACTTTGTCGACCTCGGCCACCTGCGTGGGCGGCGGCTCTTCTCCGGAACGCCTCACTGGCTTGACGTTTCGATGCTCGTCGAGCGCGCAGTCTTGCGCGTGAATCTTTCGCAGAAACTTCGAATAGGCCGCGGCCGCGCGAGCGCGCAGTGCGTCGGTTCCCTCCAAATTGAAGACGTCGGCGAAGAATTGTATCTTTGCGTGGAGTTCGGGCGCCTTCTCCGGGGCATAGACGATGGCCGGGTCGCCGAGCGCGATGTGCTGCATTGGGACGCTCCCGCCTTTGGTGAGGCGCGAGTTCACGTGAACGATTGCGCCGAGCGCGACCCCGCTGCCGTCCTCCAGCGTGGCGCCGTTGAATATCTTCGCCCCGCTGGCGATGAAGCAGCCATCTCCGATCGTCGCGCCGACAACGTACGCCTGCGGGCCGACGATGCAGCGGCTGCCGATGCGCAGCGGAAACTGCAGCGCGCTTCCGCCGCTGGCCTTGAGCACGGCGTTCTCCATGACGACCGTATCGGAACCGATGGTGATCGGGGCGCCCTCCGCGACGACGACTGCGCCGTGCAATATCGCGCAGCCGGCTCCGACCGTTACTTCACCGCCGATCGTGGCGGTCGGCGCGACGTAGGCGCTCGAGTGGACCTTCGGCCGCTTCGTGTTGCTTGATAGAATCACCGCGCGCCCTCCTTTGGCCGCTCTTCTGGCCGCTCTTCGTAACCTTCGATGTAGATGCGCCGAATGATCGATTCGAGATCGGGCTCCTCCAGGCTCACGTCTTCGACCCGATATCGCTCGCTCGCTTGCCGCACGAGAAGATCCGCCCGCTGCCGGTTGCGATCGAAGCGAAACCGCGCGACCGAATCCTCGACTCCGGCGAGCTCCGTCCCTTCGAGCTCCGGATGAGCGATCGGTTCGCAGAAACGCACGACGAGTGTGCGGAAACGGCCGTACTCGCTCTTGATGCGATCGACGTCGCCGTCGTAGATGAGCGAGCCGTTGTCGATAAGCACGATTCGCCGGCAGAGCCGCTCCACGTCTGCGAGGTCGTGGGTCGTCAGGACGATCGTCGCGTTCCGCTCGGCGTTGATCCGCGCGATGAACTCGCGAATCGCCTGTTTTGCGACGACGTCGAGCCCGATCGTCGGCTCGTCCAGGTAGACGACGCGCGGGCCGTGCAGGAGTGCCGCCGCAAAATCCCCGCGCATCCGTTGGCCCAGCGACAACTGGCGTACCGGGGTTCGCAGGAAGTCCTCCATCTCGAGGATCTCGACGAACTCGCGCAGGTTCCGGCGATAACGATCGGCGGGCACCCCGTAGATTGCCCGCAGGAGCTCGAATGACTCGATCAGCGGAAGATCCCAATAGAGCTGGCTGCGCTGGCCGAAGACCACACCGATGTTGCGCGCGTTCTCCTTACGGCTTCTCCACGGGACGAGGCCGGCGACGCGGACCTCGCCGGAGGTGGGAACCAGGATGCCGGTGAGCATCTTAATGGTCGTGGACTTGCCGGCACCGTTCGGGCCGATGTAGCCGACGAGCTCGCCGGGCTCGAGCGCGAACGAAACCCCGCCGACGGCGACCCGCTCGTCGTATTCGCGCGTGAAGAGGGAGCGCAGCGCGCCGAGTGCTCCCGGCGTGCGCTTCGTCGTTCGAAAGACCTTGCGCAGGTCGCGCGCTTCTACGATCGGCAGGACACGGCGATTCGCCATTGCGTATTTCATCCCCGGTGATCGTAACGGTCTCGAACGAATACGGATCCGGCGCACTCGCGATTGCCTCGCGGGCCGCGCAGACGTTGGGATACGACTACGTCGATCGGCAGCTGCCCGTGGTCGTGGCAAAGCGGCTGCGCATCACGCCCGAGGCCGTTGAGGCGAGCGAAGATTCGCCGCGGTCGTTGGGAGAGCGGCTGATCGACAGTCTCGAACGCGCGACGCCGGAGCTCGCCGAGGCCGCCGCCACGCAACCCCTCGACGAGGAGCTCGCGCAGGCCGTCGCCCAAGCGGTGCGCGAAGCTGCATCCGCAGGGCGCTGCGTTATCGTCGGGCGGGGCGCCTACGCGATCCTGGGAGAGCGGCCCGACGTTCTTCGGGTCTTCATGCACGCTCCCCGCGATTGGCGGATCGCCCACGTCGTGAAAACGTCGGACGTTTCCCCTGAAGTCGCGCAGGCCGAGGTCGATCGGATCGACCGGGCGCGCACCGCCTACATCCGCCAGTGGTACGGGTTGACGTTTGGCGACATGCGGAACTACGCTCTCTGCATCGACACGTCGCGCCTCGACGTCGCGCAGAGCTGTGCGACGATCGTGGCGGCGGTGCGAGCGCGCGCGTGACGTTCGCGGCCCCGCTTCGCTATCGCGACTTTCGCCTGCTGTGGATCGGTTTGCTCGTCTCCAACCTTGGGACGTGGATGCAGTTTACGGCGATGGGGTTCTTCGTCGCGAGGATGGCGGGCTCGGCGCATCACGCCGCGCTCGACCTCGGCATACTGGGCGCTGCTCGAGCGATTCCGGTGCTGCTCTTCTCGCCGCTGGCCGGAGTCGTCGCCGATGCGCTTCCGCGACGGCGCGTCTTGCTGGTAACCAACACGACGATGGCGCTGGCCGCATTGGTGCTCGCCCTGCTGGCGACGACGAATACCCTGAATCTCGCCGGTCTCGTCGTGCTTTCGGCCGTGAATTCGGCTGCCAACGCGTTCGACTCGCCCGTGCGCCAGAGCTGGGTACCGTTGCTCGTCGACCGCCAGTATGTCGGAAACGCGATCGGTCTCAACTCGGTCGCGTTCAATGCACCGGCGGTCGTTGGGCCGGCCGTCGCGGGCCTGCTGATCGTGTGGATCGGCGTCTCCGGCGCTTTCTATTTCAACGCGGCTGCGACGCTGGCAGTCGTCGTCGCGGTGCTGATGATGAGTCCGTCGCCGCCGGTGGTACGCCATCGCGAACCGCCGTTGCGCGCGATGTACCAGGGCATCGCGTTCATCGTGCGGCATCCCGCGCTTCGCTGGATCGTCTTCGGTCAGTTCGTAACCGCCATCTTGGTGCGGCCCTACAGCCAGCTCATCGCGGCGTTTACGGTCAACGTTCTGCACGCCGGGCCGCGCGGCTTGGGTTGGGCGGTTTCGGCAATCGGAGTCGGCGGTTTCGGCGGGGCGCTGGTCACCGCGTACTTCGCCGGACGGGAGCGGCGCTCGCGCCTGTGGCTCCAATCGGGAATGCTGATGTCGGTCGGGCTGGTCGTGCTGGCGTTCGTTGGGTCGCTGCAGATGGCGCTGGGCGTGCTGTTTGCGATCGGTGTCGGGACGATGGCGATGATGGGCGCCACAAACACGCTGATTCAGATCCTTTCGCCGGACGAAGTACGTGGGCGAGCGCTCTCCGTTTACACGATGATTGCCATCGGTGTCGTGCCGCTCGGGTCGCTGGTCGATGGTGCGATCGGCGCGGTGGCCGGGCTGCGCGAAACGTTCGCCTTAGCGGGCGCGGTCTGCGCGCTGCTCTTCGCGGCGACCTGGCTCTGCGCGCCGGCGGTGCGGACCGTATGAAAAAAGCGAGCCGCGTAGGCGACTCGCTTAATCAATTCCGCACCGGCGGAATCATGAAGGTTCGAGGTTAGGCGGCCTTTTTGCGCCGGACGCGCTTGCGGACTACCTTGCGGGCCACCTTCTTGCGAACCGCCTTGCGGGCTACTTTGCGAGCCACTTTCTTGCGAACCACCTTGCGGGCCACCTTCCTGCGAACCGCCTTGCGGACCGCTTTGCGGCGGACTTTCTTGCGCACGATCTTGCGCGCAACTTTGCGGCGAACGGCCTTACGAACCAGCTTTCGTCGCACCTTCTTGCGGATCGCTTTGCGGACCAACGCTCCCCCGACCGCTTTTCTCACGGCCTTGCGAGCGGCTTTCTTTCGAACTGCCATTGTTGGTACGAGTCATCCTTTCTCTGGTCACCAAGCGACCAGGGGTATTGCCCTCCTTATACCGTATTGCGAGCGTCAATGCAAGTTTTGGCCGATGACGGAGCGCGCATCGAAGCGCGCGTAAACGGGCGACAACACCGTAACGCGGTCGTTCTGATCCATGGATTCCCACTCTCTGCGACCATCTTCGACGCGCAGTCGCAAGCTCTCGAGCGCGAGTTTTGTGTCGTTCGTCCAGACCTTCGAGGCTCCGGTGCATCGAGCTCGCCCGATGGTCCATACCTAATGGAAACGCTTGCCGCCGACGTCGCGCTGGTTCTCGACGCGCTCGGAATCGAGCGTGCGGCGATCGCGGGACACTCGCTGGGCGGATACGTTGCGCTCGCGTTTGCGCGCATGTTTATCGAACGAGTGGAGGGCCTCGCGCTGATTGCTAGCCGTCTGCGGGCCGACACCCCGGAAGAAGCGCGGAGGCGGCGAGAGCTGGCGGATCGCGCCGATCGCGAGCAAAGCATCGAGCCGATCGTCGAGGCGATCGTGCCGCGACTGCTCGCTCCGCAAACGGTTTCAAAGCAGCCGCAAATCGCCGAAAACGTGTATCGCATATCCCGCGGCGGCGATCCGGCGGGTGCGGCCGCGACGCTTCGCGGGATGGCGTTGCGCGCGCCGGCTGAGGATATCGCGGAGGACCTCGACGTGCCCGTGCTCGTCATCGCCGGGGCGAACGACACGGTCGTTGGGGAAGAAGAGGCGCGTACGATGACGCGGCATTTTCCGCGCGGCGAGTTGGCGATTTGCGCGAACAGCGCGCATCTGCCGATGCTCGAGAACCCCGATTGCACGAACGAAGCGCTGCGCGCGTGGCTAGCGCGGCCTCGCGTCAGCGAATGACCGGGTACTTGTTGCGCCGGAAGAGGTTGTAGACGAAGAAGCAGCCGATAACGATGGCTGCGATCACCGCAGCGATGATGACGGCCTTGAGAGCGAGCAGGAGCAGGTGGCTCAGGATGACCAGGAGCACCAGCCCAACCGCGATGACCGCCGTAAGCCGGAGAAAGAGCGCGAGTGTCGGGTTCACGCCATCATCTACCTGGCGGTGGGGCCGCGGGTTTCAGCCGCCGCCCAGAGCCCGAAGGTAATCCAGGGCTCGATAGCCGGCCGCAATCGACGCGCCGGAATCGATCGTACCGTCGGCCAGCATCTCTCGAAAGCGCGCCAGCGTTGCCAGTTCGACCGTCAGGTGCTCGGTGGCGTCGAGCTGGGGCTCCCGGGTCTTGCGCGCATCGTAGCCTATATAGACGTAGGCGCGCGCGGTCGACCGGACGGGCTCGGGGAGATACTCGGCGGCCGGCTCACTGCGGGCAACCTCGTAGCCGGTCTCCTCGGTCAGCTCCCGGAGCGCACAGGCGTGCGGGTCCTCGGCGTCCTGCAGCATTCCAGCCGGCAGCTCGAGGTGAATCGAGTCTGCGCCGTATCGGTACTGGCGTACCAGGACGACGTCTCGGTCGGGCGTGAGCGCCAGAATCGTCGCGAAGCCGTACGACTCGCGGACGTAGTAGTCGGAAACGATCGTGCCGTTCGGGAGCTCGAGCTCGTCGGCACGCAAGCGCATGTACGGCGAGTCGACGACATAACTCGAGGATCGGACGCGCCACTGCGGCTTCTCCACAGTAGGCCAAGTGCGACGAAGCGTTTATCCCTCCTTTAACGAAGTGCGGCCCCATGCCCGAACGTGTAATGGTTGTCGGCGGTGGAACGATGGGCGCCGGTATCGCGCTCGTCGCCGCCGGCGCGGGATTCGAGGTGACGATCGTCGAGCCGCAAGCGAGCGCGCGCGAGCGCGCCGTCGCTTCGTTTGCTCGCGAAGCAAAGCGTTCGGGCGATGCGTCGCCGGCGCTGCGGATCGAGTGGGCCGATCGCATAGAGCCGCGCGACGGCGTACTGCTCGCGATCGAGGCGGTCCCGGAGCTTTTCGAACTCAAACGGGACGTCTTCCTGGAGCTCGCAAAATCGTTGGCTGCCGATGCACTCCTAGCGTCGAATACTTCGTCGTTCTCGGTCGGCGAACTCGCCGGTATCGCCCCGAATCCGGCACGCGTCATCGGTCTTCATTTTTTTAATCCGCCCACGCGCATGCGGCTCGTCGAGGTCGTGCAGGCGCAGCAGACCGCGCAAGAAGCGATCGACCGTGCTTTCGAGTTTGTGGAGCGCTGTGGTAAGACGCCGGTTCTCGTCGCGGATACTCCCGGCTTCATCGTGAATCGCGTCGCGCGTCCATACTACCTACAGGCGCTGCGCGCGCTCGAACGCGGCGTCGCCTCGGTACCGGAGCTCGACGCGCTCGCGCGTTCTGCCGGCTTTGCGATGGGGCCGTTCGAGCTGATGGATCTCATCGGCCTCGACGTCAATTTGGCAACCAGCGAGTCCGTCTATCAAAGAACCCAGGCGGAGCGGCTCGAGCCCGCACAAAGCCAGCGTATCATGGTTGCGGAAGGACTGCTCGGGAGAAAGTGCGGGCAAGGATTCTACTCCTACGCAGACGGCAAGGCGGAGCGCTTCGAGCCCGAGGCGGCGCAGATCGACGAGCAGCCCAATGCCGACGAAGTCGTGGCGGTCGTTGGGTTCGGCGTCCACGCACAAGAGCTCGCGGAGCTTATCAACGAGCGCTACGCGAACGTCCAAGTCATCGCCAACGATGAGATGCTGGACGAAGTGCTGCCGGAGAGCACGATTATCATCGATGCCGGCGACGGCGCTTCGGACCGCAGCGAGATCCTTGCGCAACTCGATGCTTCGTTCGAAAAAGAATGCATCATCATCGCCGACGCGTACGCGACGAACCTTTCCGCATGCGCGCGGCGAATGCGCCACGGCGAACGGCTTGTGGGGTTCGGCGCTCTCGGCTCGGTGGCGAGCCAGTCCGCCGTCGAGATCGTCAACTCGGAGGAAGCCTCCGACGACGCGCTGGAGCTCTCGCAAGAGCTCTTCGCTTCGATCGGCAAGGCAGCAGTTCTGGTTGAGGACGTGCCCGGGCTGTTTTTGGGAAGGACGGTCGGTTCGATCGTCAACGAAGCGATGATTGCCGTAGCCGAGGACGTTGCATCTCCGGAGGACGTGGACGAGGCGATGATGCTCGGCGCGAACTATCCGGGCGGCCCCATAACCTGGGGGCGCGAGATCGGCGGGACGCGCGTACGGACGATTCTCAAGCGGCTCGCCGACGCCGAGGGAGATCAGTTCGCACCGCATCGTTCGCTCTGGCTTCTCGACGTCGAAACCGTGCCGGCGCAGGAGACGCCGCAATGAGCCGCGAGGTTTGGGTCATCGACGCGGTTCGGACGCCGATCGGCCGGTATGGCGGACGACTGGCATCGGTGCGCCCCGACGACCTTGCCGCCGTCGCGGTGCGCGCGATCGTCGAGCGCACGCGCGTCGCACCGGAGCGCATCGACGATGTGTATTTCGGTGCGGCGAACCAGAGCGGAGAAGATAATCGCAACGTCGCGCGGATGGCCGTGCTGCTTGCGGACCTGCCGCTCGAGATTCCCGGAACGACGCTCAACCGTCTGTGCGGTTCGAGCCTCCAAGCGATCAACTCGGCGGCGCAGGCGATCGCGTTCGGGGAGGGAGACGTCATGATCGCCGGCGGGGTTGAATCGATGACGCGCGCGCCCTACGTTCTGCCCAAAGGCGAGACGCCGTTCGCGCGCGGACAGCAGATCTTCGATACCGTTCTCGGCTGGCGGATGATCAATCCGAAGATGCCGGCAGAGCATACGGTATCCCTCGGCGAGACCGCCGAGAACGTTGCCGCGCAGTACGGCATCACTCGCGAAGCACAAGACCGGTTCGCCTTTGAGTCGCAGATGAAGTGTAGAGCCGCGATCGAACGCGATGCTTTCGCGCCCGAGCTGGTCTCCGTACCTGTAGCGGGTGCGCCGCGAAGCGAGGTAACCGAAGACGAACACCCACGCCCGGCCACCACGATCGAAGCGTTGAGCAAGCTGAAGCCCGCATTTCGAAAAGACGGGAGCGTAACGGCCGGCAACTCTTCGGGCATCAACGATGGTGCGGCTGCCGTGCTGCTTTGCGAGGCGGACGCGGCGCGGCGCCTCGGCCTCCGCCCGATGGCGCGCTTTATCGCATCGGCTTGCGCCGGGGTTGCGCCCAGCGTTATGGGCTTAGGACCGATTCCCGCAACGCGCAAGGCCTTGGCGCGCGCGAAACTCGGCGTGGAACGGGTCGATCTGATCGAGATTAACGAGGCGTTTGCCTCCCAAGCAATCGCGTGCGTGGGCGAGCTCGGATTTGATCCCCAGAGAACCAACGTTAACGGCGGCGCGATCGCACTCGGCCATCCGTTGGGAGCCAGCGGCGCGCGCATCGTCACGACCCTGCTGCACGAGATGGAGCGCAGGCAGGCGCGCTACGGCCTCGCCACGATGTGCATCGGCGTCGGCCAGGGGATTGCAACGGTATTCGAGCGGGTCGAGTAGAAGGCGCCGAAGATGACTTCAACGCAGACGGTGACCAAAACGCAGCTTCTGATCGGCGGAGCGTGGCGAGATGCCGCGGACGGGGCAACATACGAAATTCGAAATCCGGCGACCGGCGTCAAGCTTGCCGACGTTGCGGATGCGACCAAAGACGATCTCAACGATGCGGTCGCCGCCGCTCGCCGGGCCTTCGATACCGGAAAGTGGGCGACGATGGCGGCATCGCGCCGCGCAAAGGTTATTTATAAACTCTCGCAGCTGATCGCCGAGCACGCCGACGAGCTCGCGCTCTGCGAAGTGCGAAACAACGGCAAGACGATCGGAACCGCGCGCGGCGAGCTCTCCGCGATCGTCGATACGTTCGAGTTTTACGCAGGGGCGGCAACCAAGAACTACGGCGACACGCTCCCGCCGCCGCTGCCGACCTATCTCGCGAACACCGTGCGCGAACCGGTCGGCGTCGTCGGCGCGATCGTCCCTTGGAACTTCCCCATGCTGCTGGCATCGTGGAAGGTTGCGCCCGCGCTCGCCGCCGGGTGCACGATCGTGCTCAAGCCGGCGCACGTGACGCCGCGCACGGCTGTCGAGTTGGGAAGACTCGCCCTGGAAGCCGGCGTACCTGAAGGCGTTCTCAACGTCGTAACCGGATCGCGCAGCGGCTTGGGCGCCCTGCTCGTCGAGCATCCCGCGGTCGACAAGATTGCGTTTACCGGGTCTACCGACACCGGCAGAGTCGTCGCTGCAGCGGCGGCTGGAACGCTCAAACGGGTTACGTTGGAGTTAGGCGGCAAGTCGCCGTCGGTCATCTTCGACGATGCGGACATCGACGCGGCGATCGCCGGTGCGCTCTACGGCGTCTATTATAACGCGGGCCAGTGCTGCGAAGCCCGTTCGCGGATTCTCGTTCACGCGCCGGTCTTCGATCGCTTTGCGGAGGGCTTCGCGCAGAAAGCGCAGCGGCTGCGCGTCGGCGATCCCGAGGATACGCAAACGCAGATCGGGGCGATTACCACGACGGAGCAGTTCGAGAAAATTCGCAGCTATTGCGAGGTTGGCGCTGCCGAAGGGGCGCGCGCGCTTTTCGGCGGAGGCTCCCCTACGCTCGGCGATTCGTTCGAAGGCGGGATGTTCTGGAATCCGACGGCATATGAAGCCCAAAGCTCGCACCGCATCGTGCGGGAAGAGATCTTCGGGCCGGTCGCGGTCTTGGTCCGTTTCGACGACGAAGCGCAGGCGATCGCGCTGGCCAACGACAGTGAATACGGCCTGGCTGCGAGCGTCTGGACGTCGAACATTGGACGCGCGAACCGCGTCGCGCGCGCAATCCGCTGCGGTTCGGTTGCGATCAATACGCCGTACGCGGTCTTTCCCGGCGTTCCGTTCGGCGGGTACAAAGCCTCCGGATACGGCCGCGAACTGGGAATGGAGACGATGCGCCTCTACAGCGAAACCAAAAGTGTTCTCACCTACATCGGAGAGAAACCGATGGATCCGTTTCGAGTATAGCGGCTGGAGTATGGTGGAAGGATTCAAGATCGGCCAGCGCTACAACACGACCTACGGCACGCTGTGGAAAGACGGAACGTACTTTCCGCGCGGTACAGAAGTCAGCGTGGTCGGACTGCATCTCGATCAAGGATTCTGCGTCCGCTTTCCGGCAACGGCCGACAGCGAGCCGCTCGAGACTTGGGAAGACTGGAGCGAAGTTGATTTTCTAGCCGAACACGGTACCGTAGAGCCGCCGAACCGCCCGCTCTCGGGCGCCGTGCTCGCCGAGGCGCGTGACGTGCTGTCGGACGCCGAAGACGGCTGCCACCTTCACCTGCACGAAGACGAGTGAAGCGCCGGAACCCGAGGTACCTACGTTCCGAGCAGGATCGTGCTCGACTGCCAGATCTCCCAGTCGGCACACTCCGACGAGCTGTGGCCGGATCCGAAGTCTGCAACCCAGCAATAGGTCTTCTTCGGGTCGAGCATCAAGAAGTGTGCGAAACCCTTTTTGCCGGTTGTTTCTGTGTCGAACGGCTTGCCGGGACGAGGGCTCGTTGGGTTCGCCGGCGTCGAGATCCCGACCGGAATCATTGGTTGCGGCGTGCCGTTGCTCGTGACTTCGACCGTAGCTTTGTGGTCGTTGGGGTTGGGCGATGGCGACGCGGGCGAACTCGACGGAGTCGGAGTCGTCGAGCTGTAGCTGTGGCAGGCGGCGACGGCCAGCGCGGCAACGGCCAGCGCGATCATGAGGCGTTTTGGCATGGGCGGCTCGCTTCGACGTGCACAACGCCTGCCCCGTCCGCTCACCGCGCGCAAAGATGAAAGTACCGTTGTGATTTCTTTTCGATCGCGGCGTAGTACTCGCGAAAGAGCGCTGCCGCCGCCGTCCCGGGCCAGTGCGCCGGAAGCAGCTCGCTGGGGAGGCCCGGGTCTAAATAGGTGAATCGCCGGTAGTCGTGGACGAGCCAGAGCCGCTCGACGAGAGCGGCTTCGTCGCCCAGGTCGCCGTGCGAGAGTTCGCGTTCGAACCGGGGGCTGTAGCGAGCGACGAACTCCCGATACGCTGCTGCGATTCTGTTGACGTCCCAACAGCGATCGAGCAGTTCGCGGTCGCGCAACGGGCCGCTGTATTGGGCCGTAAAGAGGTGTATGGCGTCGAGAGTTCCGGTCGCCGCCGCGGCCTCCCGGGCCGCCCCCAGCGTATCCGACGGCGATATCCACGTTGACGGGGAGAGCGGAGCCCAACCGAGAGCCGAGAGTTCCTTGCGGAGGCGTTCGCGGTGCCGCCGGTGCGCCTCGGCGATGGAATAGCCCAGCAGGCGCCAGCGGCCGTCCCACTCGATAACCGGCCCGTAGATACGGGGGCTGAGCTCCTCGATTCTTCGGCGGCCACGAGGAGTGACCGCATAGTACGCTCGGTTTCCCTCGCGGCGCGCGACCAGCCAGCCCTGCCGGCTCATCCGCGAAACGGCCTGGCGCACCGCCTGGGAAGAGATTCCAAAGGACGCCATGACCCGGATCAAGGCACCAATCCAGAGCGTTCCGTCGGGTTCGAGGCGATGCACCATATCGCCGTAGAGCGTGAAAATGAACGAATTCGGGCGGCTGACGGCTCGGGCAGGAAACGGCGGGGGCTCAGTCACTTCCGCGATTCTTCCTCCTTAGAAGAGGACCGCCCGCTTCACTTGACTTTGCCGGGCGCGGGCCGTAGTATGACGGTATTCTCGCCGTTCGCGAAATTTCCGTCATACGATTGAGGCAGCAAAATGAACCGTGTATCTACCTTTGACGACTGGATCGGCATGCTGGATGAGTGGCGCCGCGACATCGGCCTCGACCGTGAGCTCGTCGACCGCTTTATGCCCGGCTATCGCTTCGAGGCCAAATACGGCGAGCTGCCGACGCCCGAGATCTACTTCGGCGACTTCAAGGGGGACCGCCGCTGGGAGCGTGTCCGCGAGATCCCCGATCAGCGGATGCGCGACGCCGTGCTCAACATGGTCGTCTATCAGGGCGACACCGAGTTTGCCTCCAACGAGCAGCAGCGGTTTCTCGTGAACAACGCACCCAGCGAATACGACCTGGCATCGCTGGTCCGTATCATGGTCGAAGAGACTCGCCACGGTTACCAGATGTGTCACCTGATGGTCGAGCACTTCGGCAGCGAAGGCAAAATCGAGGCGCAGAAGATGCTCGAACGGCGCGCGTTCGGGAAGAAGAACCGGCTGCTCAATGCGTTCAACGAAGACGTCACGCACTGGCTCGACTTCTTCGCCTACACGAACTTCATGGACCGCGACGGCAAGTTCCAGCTGACAATGCTCTCCCACTCGAGCTTTGCGCCCTTGGCCTCTTCGATGGGGCCGATGCTGCGCGAAGAGGCCTTCCATATGGGAACGGGGATCACGGGCCTGCGACGCATCGCCAAGGCCGGCGTTATTCCGGTCGAGATCCAGCAGAAGTACTACAACAAGTGGATCTCGGGTTCGCTCGACCTTTTCGGCACCGATCACTCCGGGTCGGCGCAGTGGGCCTATACCTGGGGCATCAAAGGCCGGGTCGACGAGGATAAGGCCGGCGACGCAGCCGACAAGGAACACCTCAACGAACGCGCTCGCCGGCAGTTTTACGACGAGGTAGCGGCGACGGTCGCGCGCGTGAACGAAGTCAACGCCAGCGAGACGGCCTTCTACGTTCCCGACATGCGTTTTAATCGAATGATCGGCGAGTTCGCGGGTCAGCGCTACAGCGTCGACGGCCGCAAGCTGCGCGAAGCGGAGTGGGAAGCCTACGCGCGCAGCGTTTTGCCAAACGCCGACGACGAGGCCACCCTCAACGAATTCTTCAAAGATCCCAACTGGATCGCCCCTAAAGGAAAACTCGCATGAGCCATGGCTGCCGGCGATCCAGTCGGGGCCCCGTTTTTTTAACAGGCGCTGCGTCCTTCGGACTCCGCGCCCCCCGTGCGCAAGCGCACGGGTCCCCTGCTGGATCGCCCCTAAAGGAAAACTCGCATGACAACTACGGTTAACGGACCCGCGCAACAGACGCCCTTCGGCCGCGAGGCACGCACGCTCGATACCAAACGCGTCATTAACTACTGGAAAGACGGCCACGTCGGATTCGTCGAAATGGACGACCCGCCGGCAAACACCTACACGCACGAGATGATGCGTCAGCTCGACGAAGCGATCTTGGACGCGCGCTTCGATCCTGAAGTCGAAGTCATCGTGCTCACCGGCAAAGGCGAGAAGTTCTTCTCGGCCGGCGCGAACATCGGAATGCTCAACCAAGTGACGCCCGAGTTCAAGTACATGTTCTGTTTGCACGCCAACGAAACGCTGTCGCGCCTGGAACAAACGCCGAAGCTCGTCGTCGCCGCGCTCAACGGGCACTGCATCGGGGGCGGCCTGGAGATCGCGATGGCGGCCGACCTGCGGATCGCACGAAAAGACGCAGGCAAGATCGGCCTTCCGGAAGTCGCGCTCGGTGTGCTTCCCGGCACGGGCGGCACGCAGCGATTGGCGAGGCTCGTCGGCAAGTCGCGCGCGATCGAGCTGATGGCGACCGGCAAGACGGTCAGCTTCGAACAGGCGCTGGACTGGGGCATGATCAACGACCTCCTCGAAGGCAGCGCGGCCGAGTTTCGCGAGCAAATCACCGATTACGCAAAACAGTTCTGCTCGCCGAACAAAGCGCCGATGGCGGTCGGCCATATCAAGCGCAGCGTGCAGACCGGCTCGGAGTTGCCGCTCCAGGACGCGCTTGCGCTCGAACGCGAACTGCAATCGCTGCTTTTCAAGAGCGAAGACGCCAAAGAAGGCCTCGCTGCTTACAACGAAAAGCGCGTCGCCCGCTTCAAGAACAAATAGGGGTATCACCGAGCGAGCGCGCCGGCTGCTCGTTCGATCGACGCGGTCCCGATGACGCGCGCAAGTGTTTGCCCTCTCGCGTAAGGCGCCAAACGGCAGAAGGGCGGTTTCGACGGCCGCCCAAAGAGTGCGGAATGGTAACCGCCTTAATTCTCATGAGGGTCGAACGGCCGCGGCTGCGCTCGATCGCTGACGATTTGCTCGCCGTCGAGGGGATCGCCGAAGTCTACTCGGTCGCAGGACCCTACGATCTCGTTGCCATCGTTCGCGTGAAACGGCATGAAGAGCTCAACGATCTGGTGACCGAACAGGTTGCAGCGCTCGACGGAATTCTCACCACCGAAACGCTGATCGCCTTCCGCTCCTTCTCGAAGAAAGATCTCGGCCTGCTCTGGGACGTCGGCGAATGACACACTACGGCAGTTCCACCCGGTAGAAGTGCGTGTCGTCGATGTTCAAGCGCTGCGCGCGACCGCCGGCGGATGCGTCGAAGGTCACGATCGAGTCGCCCAGCGCGAAGCTTCCGTTTGCAAGCACCCGCAGCGGGCTGACCCCGTCGAGGGTGAGCTTGTCCTTGACGATCACGGCTCGGGTGATCGCCGGCTGACCGAAGAACGTGTTCTCGTAACGCCCAACCAGCGCATTCCAACTGGCCGGGTGAGCAAACGTCTGTGGTCCGCGGTAGCGCTCGTTTGCCCACCAGCGCGAGCCGTAACTCATCTCGACGACTTTATTCTGCCGGTCGCGTCCGAACGCCACCAAAAAGACCGCGAACTGCGGCGCGTCGGCCCAAAAGAGATCGGCTCCGCGCGAGTAGAGCGCGATCTCTCTCCCGGCGTCTTCTAAGTAGAGGCGGTCACCTCGTGCGGCAACCCGCAGCGGCGGCGAGCCTGCCTCCGAATAGGTGCCCTCGTATTCGGCAGCACGCGCGACGTGCGCCGGATCGGCCGCCGGCGGTGCCGCAGGCAGCGGTTCGCCGAGGCTTTGCGCCCGCAGTACCTTCATTGCGTAGAGCACGATCGCGCACGGATGAAGCGGGGCTTCGACCAGGTTCGCAAACGCAATGACGCCGTATCCGCGCGTGAGGTTCGCCTGCATGCAGGCGGTGTATCCCGAGATGCCTCCGGTGTGCCCGATCAAGTGGTCACCGCCATCCTCGAACGTCGCCAGGCCGTAACCGTACTGTCTGTAAAACGCCGGCGCTTCCTCGAGTACGGTGCTCGGCGAACCGGCCGGTTTCCCGTTCGAAAAGGTGTCGGCGGAGGTCATAGCGGCAAACGTCGCCGGCGAGATCAGGCGGCGTCCGCCGGCGGTTTTCCCGCCGTTTAAATAAAAGCGAATGTAGCGTGCCATATCCTCCGGCGTCGAGAGCACCGAACCCGCCGGATCGACAAAGTCGAATGACGGTGACGGAACCAGCGGCGGCGCGAGCGACGCGGGCCGGTCGTTATCGCGGAACTGATAACCGACGGCGGCGTCGGTCATTCGGTCGGGCGTAAAGACCGGTGAGCTCGCCATCATTCCGATCGGCTGCAGGACGCGCGCTTGGAGTGCGTCGGGCCAGGGGCGCCCGTCGAGACGCGCGAGGACGGCGCCCGCCGTCGCATAACCGTCGTTCGAATACGACCAAGAGGTGCCGGGCGCAAAGAGCGTTTTTGCAGTGCGTAGGGCCCAGACGTCGTAGACGTACCCGGGCTCGGCGGCGTAATCGTCCGGAATACCTGCGGTGTGGGAGAGCAGTTCGTGCACGAGAATCGGTCCGCCAAGCGATTTAATCGCAAACCACGGGAGGTAGCGCCGAACCGGCGCGCCCAGGTCGAGGTTTCCGGAGTCGCGCAGCTCGAGCAGCGCGAGCGCCGTCATCGACTTCGTTATCGAACCGATCGCGAATCTCGTTTCACCGGTAACCGGTGACTGCGTCTCGCGATTCGCGTAGCCCAGCGTAATGACTCGCAGCGTTCTCGTCCGGTCGGTGATCGCCATCGAGAGGCCTGGAGTACCTTGTTCGCGCATCGCTCGCGGCGCGTACGCAGCGATTGCGTCGAGCGCGTCCGGCATGCCCGACGCTGCGCCGGCGCGTGCCGGCGCAAGCGGCAGCAGCGCTGCGATACCCAGCGATGCGAGGGTTCGGAGGAGGATACGGTTGTGCATCGGCAATGAGTCGTCCCTCGAATCGCCCGCTTCCTTCCGCTCTGCAATCGTGCCCCGAGGAGCCCGAACTGCCGGCGTGCAACGCTGGACGAAAAGCGAGGGTTATCCACACTACTATGGCACGTATCTACGACAATTTGGCCGATACGTTCGGCAACACGCCGCTGGTCAAAATACCGCGTCTGAACGAGGGCGTTCCCGGCACCGTCCTGGTCAAGATGGAATCGTTCAATCCGGCGGGCTCGGTGAAAGACCGCATCGGCGTTTCGATGATCGAGGCCGGCGAGCGCGAAGGGCGGCTGCTGCCCGGAATGACGATTCTGGAGCCGACGAGCGGTAATACCGGCATCGCTCTTGCGTTCGTCGCCGCGGCCAAGGGGTATCCGATCATCCTCGTGATGCCCGACACGATGACGATCGAACGGCGCAGCCTCCTCAAAGCCTACGGCGCGCAGGTCGTGCTGACTCCCGGAGCCGAGGGAATGCCCGGCGCGATTCGCCGCGCGAGCGAGATCGCCGCGGCGGCGCCCGGAAAGTATTTCGTGCCCGCGCAGTTCGAGAATCCCGCGAATCCGGAGATTCATCGCCGCACGACGGCCGAAGAGATTTGGCGCGATACTGATGGGGCGGTCGACGCCGTCGTCTCGGCCGTCGGCACCGGCGGCACGATTACCGGCGTGGGTGAGGTTTTGAGGGCGAGAAAGCCCGGCGTGCGAATTATCGCCGTCGAGCCCGACGCTTCACCCGTTCTTTCGGGCGGCAAACCGGGCCCGCATAAGATTCAGGGCACCGGCGCCGGCTTCGTGCCGAAAATCCTCAATACCGAGGTCTACCAAGAGGTCATTCGCGTTGCGGATGCCGATGCAATCGCGACGACGCGCCGGCTCGCACGCGAAGAGGGCATGCTCGTCGGGATCTCCGCGGGCGCGAACGTTTGGGCTGCGCTGCAGGTTGCGAAACGGCCGGAGATGCGCGGCAAGCTTATCGTCACAATCGGCTGCGATACCGGCGAACGCTACCTGAGCAATCCGGTATTCGCCGACCAAGAAGCGACGATCGTCGAACCAGCGCTGGTTTGATTTCTCCGGAGCTTCTGGTCGACGTAACCCGCGGCGACTGCGTCGAGTCCCTCCATCGGGTGGCGGCCTGCGCGGCAGGTGCGAACGGACGCGTGCAGTTCGCGGCCGGCGATGTGGAGTCGCCGGTCTACCTGCGTTCGAGTGCAAAGCCGTTCATCGCCGCCGCAGCGATCCAAGCCGGCGTCGCCGAGCGGTTCGGGCTCGAACCGCGTGAGATCGCGGTGATGACGGCGTCGCACGCCGGGGAGCCATTCCATGTAGCGGCGGTCGAGTCTATTCTGAGGAAGATCGGCTTGGACGCATCTGCGCTGCAGTGCGGCGTGCATGCGCCGTACGACGAAGCCGCGGGCGCAGCGTTGCGCCGCGCCGGTACCGCCCCGACCGTGCTCCACAATAACTGCTCCGGAAAGCACGCGGGAATCCTCGCGCTCTGCCTGGCGATCGGCGCCGAGACCGCCACCTATCTGCGGGTCGACAATCCCGCGCAGCAGCGCATTCTCGCGCTGTGTGCGCGAGTCTGCGACGACGACGCGACGAAGTGGCCGCTCGCCGTCGACGGCTGCGGCATTCCGGTCTACGCGACGGGGCTGCGAAACGCAGCGACGTCGTTTGCGCGCTTGGCGACGCTGGCAGAGGTCGACGACCCCGATGCGCGCGCACTCGAAGTCGTTCGAGACGCTATGCTCGCGTATCCGGAGTACGTTGCCGGCACCGGCCAGTTCGATACCGAGCTGATGATCGCGGGCGCGGGGAACCTCGTCTCGAAGGCCGGCGCGGAGGGCGTCGCCGGCGCGGGCGCGGTCGCCGAAGGCTACGGTTTTGCCGCGAAGGTCGTCGACGGCGCGTCGCGAGCGAGAGGACCCGCCGCCGTCAGCGTGCTTGCGCGCCTGGGACTTCTCGACAAGGTGAAAGTCGCTCGGCTCGCGCGTTTTGCACGGCCGGCCGTGTACAATCGGGCCGGAGTTGCCGTGGGGGAGATAGCCGTCCGGGATCGTGTCTGAGTACCTGAGCGAACTCGCGCGACGCGTTCTCATCTTCGACGGCGCGATGGGGACGCAGCTCATGGCGCTGGAACTCTCCGCTTCGGATTTCGGCGGCGCCCCGCAGGCCGGCTGTAACGAGGTGCTCGTTCTCACGCGCCCCGACATCGTGCGTACGATTCACGAGTCGTATCTCGCCGCCGGCGCCGACGTCGTGGAGACAGATTCGTTTACTGCGTCGCGAATAAAACTCGACGAGTACGGCCTCGGCGAGCAAACCTACGAGATCAACTTCCGTGCCGCGGCGATCGCTCGCGAAGCCTGCGACGCGTTCTCGACGACGCAGCGGCGCTTTGTCGCGGGCTCGATGGGACCGACCGGGATGCTGATCTCGTCCTCCGATCCGACGCTCTCAAACGTTACCTACTCGAAACTGCGCGAGACCTACGGCGAGCAGGCGAGGGCGCTGGTCGAAGGCGGCGCCGATCTGCTCGTGCTCGAGACGATGCAGGACCTGCTCGAACTCAAGGCGGCGATAGCGGGAATCGTGCTCGAGTTCGAGCGCGGATTGCGGCGCGTCCCGATTCAGGCTCAGCCCACCCTCATCACCGAAGGTCGCATGCTCCTCGGTACCGACATTCGCGCGATTCGAGCGACGCTCGACGCGCTCCCGGTCGACGTCATCGGGCTCAACTGCTCGACGGGTCCCGGGCAGATGCGCGACTCGATCCGTTTTCTTTGCGAGAACTCGCGCTGCTTCGTCAGCGTCGTTCCGAACGCCGGCCTTCCGCTGATGGGACCGCACGGCGAAACGATCTATCCCGAGAGCCCGAACGAGCTTGCCGCCGAGCTGAGTGCCTTCGTTCGCGATTTCGGAGTAGAAGCGGTCGGCGGATGCTGCGGAACGACGCCCGCGCACATCACCGCGCTGCGCGATGCGGTCGCAGCGGTGCGGCGGCGAGCCAGGCCTCGCATCGAGCGGCCGCAAGAAGTCGCCTCGGCAATTACCGCCGCATCCCTCGAACAAGAGCCGCGTCCGCTTCTGGTCGGCGAGCGCATCAACGCACAGGGCTCGCGCAGAGTAAAGCGTTTGCTGTTGGAGGAGAGTTACGACGATATCGTCCTGCTGGCGCGGCAGCAAGTCGAAGGCGGCGCCCACGTGCTCGACCTGTGCTGTGCGCTAACCGAACGAGCCGATGAGGACGAGCAGATGCGAACGCTCGTGCGACGGCTCGCACAATCGATCGAAGTGCCGTTGGCTATCGACTCGACCGAGCCCAAAGTGATGCAGACCGCGCTCGAAAACTATCCCGGCCGCGCGATCCTCAACTCCGTCCATCTCGAGGCGGGGCGCGCGAAGATCGACGTGATTCTGCCGCTGGCAAAAGAGCACGGGGCCGCGGTCGTCGCCCTGACGATCGACGAGCAGGGAATGGCGAAAACCGCCGAGCGCAAACTCGAAGTCGCACGCCGCATCTACGAGATCGTCGTGGGCGAATACGGGCTGCCGCCGGGCGCCCTGATCTTCGACGCGTTGACCTTTACCTTATCGACTGGGGATCCCGAGTTTTCCGATTCGGCGGTAGCGACGATGGAAGGGATTCGCGCGATCAAGCGCGATCTGCCCGGATCGCTCACATCGCTGGGAATCTCGAACGTTTCATTCGGGCTGCGCCCCGACGCCCGCGCGGCGCTCAACTCGGTCTTTCTCTACCATTGCTTAGAAGCCGGTCTCGACTGCGCGCTCGTCTATGCCAAAGAGATCGTTCCGTACTTCGAGATCGAAGCCGAGGTGCGCGAGCTGTGCGACGATCTCGTCTTCAATCGGCGTCCCGATGCGCTGCCGCGGCTCATCGAACATTTCGAGGCCGCGCGCTTGCAGGGACGGCCCGACGGCGAACGCGTCGAGCTAACGGACTCGGCGGCGCAAGACGTCGCCGTGGAAGAGCGGATCCATCAGGCGGTCCTGCGACGGCGTAAGGACGGTATCGAGAAGGCGATCGATGAAGCACTGCTGGCGCGCTCGCCCGTCGAGGTGCTCAACCAGATCCTCCTGCCGGCGATGAAGGACGTCGGCGACCGCTTCGGCCGTGGAGAGCTTATTCTGCCGTTCGTCCTGCAGTCGGCCGAAGTGATGAAGCGAGCCGTCGCACACCTCGAGCAGTTCCTCGAGCGATCCGAGGGCGCGACGAAAGGAACCGTCGTGCTCGCGACGGTGTTCGGCGACGTGCACGACATCGGAAAGAATTTAGTGCACACGATTTTGGCGAACAACGGCTATACGATTTACGACCTCGGAAAGCAAGTTCCGATGAGCTCGATACTCGAGAAAGCGGTGGAGGTCAAAGCCGACGCAATCGGTCTTTCGGCGCTCCTCGTCTCGACCAGCAAACAGATGCCGGTCTGCCTCGAAGAGCAAGACGTCCGCGGGCTGCAGTTTCCGGTCATCATCGGGGGTGCGGCGATCAACCGCGATTTCGGGCGCCGCATCGCGCTGCTGCAAGACGGCTCGCGCTTCTTCGAACCCGGCGTCTTCTATGCACGAGATGCATTCGAGGGGCTCGAGCTCGTCGACGCGCTCACCAGCGATCCGCAAAAGCGATCGGATCTCCTCGAGCGGACCAAGCGCGAAGCGCTGGCACAGCGGGAGCGGCGCACCGCGGTTCCGGCCTCCCGCATAGCCTCGGTCTCAGCGATCAAAGCGCAGCTCGCACCCGTACCCGTTCCTCCATTTTTGGGCATTCGAACCCTCAAAGAGATCGACTTCGAAGAGCTATGGGCGTGCTTCGATTTGCGCAGTCTTTACCGTCTCTCGTGGGGCGCGGCGAACACGAAGGGCGAAGCCTTCGAACGCCTCGTGCGCACGGAGTTCGAGCCGCGGCTGGCTCGCTATCAAGCGGAAGCGCCGCGCGAGCGGCTCATCGAACCAGTCGCCGTCTACGGTTACTTCCCCGCCGCCGGGCTGGGAGACCAGGTCCTCGTTTACGACCCGGTCCGGCCCGATCGCGAGATTGCACGCTTTCCGTTTCCGCGCCAGACGGGCGGAGAGCACCTCAGCCTTGCCGACTACCTGCGCGAGCCCGATAACGGCGCCGCCAGCGACGTCGTGGCCCTGCAAGTCGTTACCGTGGGACGCAATGCCAGTATGCAAATCGAACGTTTGCAGGCAGCGGGCGACTATAGCGAGTCGTACTTCCTCCACGGGTTCTCCGTGCAGGCAGCCGAAGCGCTCGCCGAATACGCGCACCGCAACATTCGTCGTGAGCTGGGGCTGCCGGCGGCGCGCGGAAAACGCTATTCGTGGGGCTACGGCGCTTGCCCGGATCTCGACCAGCACGCAACCGTCTTTACCTTGCTCGACGCCACTGCAAGGATCGGCGTAACGCTGACGGAGGCATTCCAGATCGTGCCCGAGCAGTCGACCGCGGCAATCGTGATGCACCATCCGAAGGCCGCATACTTCAACGCTGCGGCGACCAAAGAGATCGCCGTCTGAGTATACCCTCGGAAATTTGACGCTCCAAGCGATCCGCGCAAGCGCCGGCGCTCGCTGAGAAGGCGCCCCGCTAGGAGCTTGCTTAGCAGGCCGTGGCCAGTTGTGGGCGTACCGTTGCCTTTCAATGACCGTCCGCACGATTCTCACCATCGGCTTGGTCATCGTCGCGCTCGCGCTCATCGTCGCGCTCGTCCGGGCGTTGCCGCGGCATCGCCCGCTGATGCCCGAGCCGATGCGGGGCCTGATCGGGGTGTTGATCGGCTTTCTGACCAACTTCTTCGACACGCTGGGTATCGGCTCGTTTGCCACGACGACGTCGTTGTTCAAGTTTCTGCGGCTCGTTCCCGACGAGAAGATTCCCGGAACGCTCAACGTCGGCCACGCGCTGCCGACGGTTGCGGAGGCCGCGATCTTCATCACGATCGTCTCGGTCGAACCTCGCACGTTGATTTTGCTGATCCTCGCCTCCGTCGCCGGGGCCTGGCTCGGTGCCGGTTTCGTCGCGCGTCTGCCGCGCCGCTACGTACAGATCGGGATGGGCACCGCGTTGCTCGCGGCGGCGGTGCTCTTCGTCATGAGCAACCTCAAAGGAAGCCAGTTCGGTCTGGTCGGCACCGGACTTGGGCTCGACGGCGCGCGCCTGTGGATCGGCATCTTCGTCAGTTTCTGTTTAGGTGCGTTGATGACGATCGGGATCGGGCTCTATGCGCCGTGCATGATCATGGTAAGCCTCCTCGGCATGAATCCTATCGCCGCCTTTCCGATCATGATGGCGTCGTGCGCGTTCTTGATGCCGATCGCGAGCCTGCGATTCATCCGCTTCGACGCGTTCTCGATGCGTGCGGCCCTCGGTTTGACACTGGGAGGTATACCGGGCGTCCTGATCGCCGCCTTTTGGATCAAGCAGATGAATCTTGTCACGCTGCGCTGGATCGTCGTCGCGGTGGTGATCTACGCTGCCGTCGTCATGCTGCGCTCCGCGGCCCAGCGGGCCGCCGGCGAGACAGAGTACGCGTACGCCGAGGGGCAATAGCCGCCGGACCCCGTCGACACCGACGAAGGATGCCGCTACGCAGCGACTTCGATCGTGCTGTAGACGAAGCGTCCGCCGACCATCGTCGCGATGACGCGATACTCCTTATCCCAGAACGACAGATCGGCGCGCAGGCCGCGCGCGATGCGTCCCATCTCGGTTTCGTGGCGGATCATCCTCGCCGGCGCGTGCGTAGCGGCAACGATCGCCTGAGCGAACGGAATCTGCGCGTACGACATGTAATTCCGCAGCGCCTCGTCCATGCGCAGCGCGCTCCCGGCGATCGTGCCGTCGGCCGAACGGACGACGCCGCCTTCGATATGATATCCCGGATCGGCGACCGGCATTGCGTCGGTGACGAGCACCAACCGATCGCCCAGCGTGCGATGAAGAATGTCGACCATGACCGGTGAAACGTGGAAGCCGTCGCAGATCACCTGCACCAGGGTGCGGCGGTCCTGAATGAACGCCGCCAGAATCGACGGATCCCGGTGGTCGAGGGGCGGCATCCCGTTGAACGCGTGCGTCAGCGAACGGAAGCCCAAGCCAATCGCGAGCATTCCTTCGCGGTAACGGGCCCCCGTATGGCCTGCCGAGCAGACGACGCCGTTCTCGAGAAAGACGCGCAAGGCTTCGCTCGCGCCGTCGATCTCGGGCGCCATCGTTACCAGAAGGCATGCGCCTTTGCACGCGTCAACCATCTCCTGCGCGCGCACCGCGCCGGCCGGAAGAAGCCACTCGTGGCGATGAATTCGGCGAAACTTCGTGTTGAGGAACGGGCCTTCGAAATGAATGCCGAGGCAGCGAGCACCACTGGGCTCGTCTTCCTCGAGTTGATTCGCTGCTTCGACGATTTCGTAGGCCGCGTGAAGCATCGATTCCCAGGGCGCCGTCATAACGCCGGCGACGAAGCCGGTCGCTCCGGTCTGCGGATAGGCGGCGGCAACGACGCCGACCGCGTTACCTTGATCCCGGTTGAAGAGATACTCGCCGGCACCGTTCGTGTGAACGTCGATCAGGCCGGGCGCAATCGTGCTGCCCGGAGGCAGGGAGTAGTCGGAGGGCCCATCGGCGGCCAGCACTCCGGCGATTCTACCGTTTTCGATGGCCAAGCGGCCGAAGGTGGACGTTCCGTCGCCCACCGCTACGAAAGCCGGTCCTAAGAGTTGCGTAGACATTCTTTAACCTCGAATCAACGCGAGGGCTTCGTCGCGGTGACCCTCCATGAGCGCGCGCGTATCGCCCTCGACGTTAAGCCGTAGTAACGGTTCGGTGTTTGACGGCCGCACGTTCATCCACCAGTCCGGATAGCCGATCGAAAGACCGTCGAGGCGATCGATCGCGGCATCCGCATAGCGCCGTTCGAGCTGCGCGAGTTTCTCGGCGGTGCCGGCGACTTTGCTGTTGATCTCGCCCGAGCGAAACCGCGTGTCGATCGGGGCGATGATTTCGCTGACCGGCCGCCTCGCCTCGCTGAAGAGCTCCAAGCATGAGAGAAATGCGATCATGCCGGAGTCGGCGTACCAGTTGTCGCGAAAGTAAAAATGTCCGCTGTGCTCTCCCCCGAAGACGACGTCTTGCTCGCGCATCATCGCTTTTATAATTGAGTGCCCGACCTTCGAGCGAATGGGAACTCCGCCCGCCTTCGCGATCAGCTCGGGAACGCTGCGACTGCAGATAAGATTGTACAAGATCTTTGCACCGGGCTGCTTTTTGAGCGTGAGGAGCGCCACCAGCGCGGTTACCGTGCTGCCGTCGATCAAGCCGCCTTTTTCGTCCACCAGAAACATCCGGTCCGCATCGCCGTCGAAAGCTACGCCGAGATCGCAGGAGCGCTCGAGCACGGCGGCCTGCAGGTCGACCATGTTCTCGGGTTCGATCGGGCTTGCCGGATGGTTCGGAAAACTCCCGTCGAGTTCGAAGTACAGCGGAATTATCTCACACGGCAGATTATCAAAGACGTACGGGATCGTCTCGCCCGCCATTCCGTTGCCGGCATCCACGGCGATACGCAGCGGCGCGATCTTCGCGCGGTTGACAAACGATAGGCAGTGTTCGGCGAAGTCTTCGAGAACGTCGCGCGAAGCGACGGTCCCTTTCTTTGCGGCGGCCGGCGGAAGAGCGTTGGCGGCCAGCTCGTCGCGCAGCGTCGCCAATCCGGTATCGAGCGAGATCGCTTGCGCCTGGGAGCGCGTGAACTTCATGCCGTTGTACGCGGCCGGATTGTGGGATGCCGTGATCATGACGCCGCCGTCAAAGTCGTACTTGCCGACGGCGAAGTAGAGCGCATCGGTCGAAACCAATCCGATATCGACGACGTCCGCCCCGGCCTCCGAAGCTCCCCGCGCGAAAGCCTCGAACAGGCGCCCGCCGGAGGCCCGCATATCGCGGCCCACCACGACGGTCGGCTTGGACGACGAGCTGCCCGAGCGCAGCAAAGGTACGAAGCACCGGCCGATCCCGTAGGCGACGTTATCGCTCAGTTCAGACGGATAAACGCCCCGAACGTCGTAGGATTTGAAAATCGTGGAGTCTATCCGGTCCTGCACCGCCCGCAGTTCTTCGACCGCCCGCTCGTGACGCCTTTGTGACGAACGGGCCGTTCGTTCGCGTTACCGGAACGCTGTTACTCACGGCGTTCTTACTCTTGTCGCTGGGTGTCGCCATCCAGGGAACGTTCGAAACGCGCGCCTCGATATCGAATACCTTCGCACGGCAGTCGCAGATCCAGCAGGCGCAGATCGACCTCGAGGAGCTCTTGCGCCTGCAGATCGACGAAGAAAATTCGCTGCGCGGCTATCTGCTGACGAGGGACCCGTTTTATAAGAGCGAGTACCGCTCGGCATCCGCCGGCTACGACGCGAAAGAGAGCGCGATTCACGCAACCCTGCAGGAACGACAGCTCACCGGTGCGGGGCAGCTCCTCGGAGATTACGCGAACCTGCAGCGCGAGTGGCGCAGCAGCGTCGCCGTGCCGTTGTTCGCGCACCCGCGGGTACGCCTGGAAGAGCTCGACAAGCGCAACAAACTCTTCTCCGACTACGAAACGATGACGGTGGCGGCGATTCGCCGGGCGCTCGCGCAAACCGGCGACGACCTCGCTCGCAGCACGCAAGACGAGCTCGACCGTTCCTCGTACGCGCGCGCCTCGTGGGTGCTCGTTTTCGGCCTGCTCGCCATCGTTTTCAACGCTTACCGTTCGCAGCTGAACCGCGAGCTCGAGGAAGAGCGCAGCTTTACGCGGATTCTCCAGCGAGCGTTCCGGAGCGAATCGACCCCGCTGCCGAACTGCGACATCGGCAGCGCGTACCTCTCGGCGACGAGCCACCTTGCGGTTGGCGGCGACGTGTTCGACATCTACCGTCTCTCGGAAGATCGCGCCCTCCTGCTGATCGCCGATATCAGCGGCAAAGGCGTCGATGCCGCCGTGCTTACCGCATTCGTCAAGTTCATGGTTCGCGCGATCGCGCTGCGCAACAGCGCGCCCGCGGCAATCCTGGCCGAGTTCAACGTCGTCCTCTCGAAGGCGGTCGAAGATCCGTATCTCTTCGCCTCGATGTTCGTCGGCCTGCTCGATACGAACCGGTTCGGATTGACCTATGCGAGCGCCGGCCACGACGCAATATTCTTGCGCCGTCCCGAGGGCGTCATCGCACTCGACGTAACGGGGCCGGTACTCGGCGTCATGGACGAACCGTTCGAATCGCGAACGATTGATTTACGCGCCGGAGACACGCTGGTTTTAGCGACTGACGGTTTGACCGAGGTTCGCAACCGCGCCGGAGAACAGCTCGGCGACAAGGGCGCGATGGAGGCGATCGCTGCGGCCGGCACGGAGGCCCAGACGCTCGCCGACGACTTGGTCAAGAGGGTGCGCGAGCGGGGTGGGAGCCGCGTCCGCGACGATCTGGCGGTTTTAGCAATTCGAGTCTTACGTACCGGCGCCAATGACGCGTAAGGCGCTGCTGATCCTAGCCGGCTGCATGATTGCGCTTACGGCGCGCGCGGTCGCCGATTGCCGCGCGCACAAAGGCGAACACGTGGTGCTCTACAGCACCACAGACGATCCCTCCGTACTAATGTGGGATTCGCGCGCGCGGCTGCGCGCCTATCACGCCGCTTCGTTCGACGTCGCCCAGGCGCTGCTGCCGCACGCGCTGCTGGTCGGGCCGGGGACGCACGCCGACGTCATCTCGTGCATCCCCGATTACGTCACCTCGCCGCTGTTTACGGGCCCGGAGTCGGCGGTCGGCGTCATCGTCACGAGCGGTCCCTCGCGCGGCGCCGCCCGCTGGGTGCTGGGCTCAGACGTGAGGATGTTCAAGAAGCGGTAGCAGCGCGCTCCGACGGGTGAACGCGATCCCATAGGTCTCCTGCAGCAGCCTTCCGTCCCGCAACGCTCCCGGCGCAGAGATCGACAGCAGCCGCCCGTCGCCCAGAAGCGCGACGCGGTCGGCGTATTCCGCGGCTTCGTTGACGTCGTGGAGCGCGCATACGATGCTCTTTCCGTTGCGCGCAAGGCCTCGAAGCAGCGAGAGTATCTCGTGCGCCACGGCCACGTCAAGATGACTGGTGGGTTCGTCGAGCAACAGGATTGGAGTCTCTTGAGCGAGCCCAAGCGCGATCCAGACCCGCTGGCGCTCGCCGGCACTCAGCGTCGAGAAGAGACGCTCGGCGAGACCCTCTAGGCGGACCGCTTCGAGCGCGCGCGCGATCGCAGTGTCGTCTTCTCGGGCCGCGTGCCATTGCCACCATCGATGATGCGCGAAGCGCCCAATTGCGACGACGTCGCGCACCTGCAGCGCTTCGAGAAAAACTTCGTCGCCGGTGACGAAGGCGATGCGCTGCGCACGTTCGAGCGCGTGGAGCGAGTCGCTGCGCCGGCCGTCGATGAGGATCGTTCCCGATGCGGTGCGGTGCAGTCCCGCGATTGCGCGCAGAAGCGTCGTCTTGCCGGCGCCGTTGCGCCCAAGAACGGCGACGAACTCGCCGGCCGCGACACTCGCGTCGATGCGCTCGAGGAGCTGCCGGCCGCCGACGGAGAGCTCGACCCCGCGTAACTCGATCATCAGAGGCTGCCGTGTTGCGTGGCCGGACGCAGATAGAGGTAGAGAAACGTCGGAACGCCGATGAACGCCAAAAGGACTCCGATCGGGAGCTCGGCGGGAGCGACGATTCTGCGGCAAATCGTATCGGCGCACATGCAGAGCGCCGCGCCGATGGAGGCACACGCAGGCAGCAGCACGCGGGCATCGGAGCCGACGATGCGGCGCGCGAGGTGGGGAACGATCAGCCCGATGAAACCGACGAGGCCGGCGAGCACGACGCTGCTCGCGGCCAGCAGCGACGACGCTGCAAGCATTACCCACTGCGCGCGGGCGACGTTGAGGCCGATGCTGCGCGCGCGCAGCTCGCCGATCCGAAGCGCGTTGAGCGGCGCCGCCGTCGAAAGCGCGAGAAGCGTGCCTGCAACGACGTAGGGTGCAGCCGCCGCGAGGTCCGGCCAGCCGCGGCCTGCCATCGAACCGGCGAGCCACGCAACGACGATGCTGGCGTACTCGGTCGATTGCGCGCGCACGACCGCCAGCGTCACGATCGCGGCGAAGAGCGTCGAGAGCGAAACGCCGGCGAGTATCAGCCGATTGGAGTCGATGCCGTCCCCACGGCGCGCCAACGCGGCGACCAATAGTGCGGCAGCCAAACCTGCGACGAAGCCGATCGCGGGCGACGCCGCTGCGGAAACGCCGGCGACGATCGAGATCGCAATTGCCGCGGCGGCCGCGGCGCTAACGCCGGTGAGGTACGGATCGACCAGTGGGTTGCGCAACATGCCCTGAAGCAGCGCGCCGCAGAGCGCCAGCGACGCGCCGACCGTGGCGGCGATGCAGACGCGGGGCAGCCGAAGTTGCCACACGATCGTGTGCAGCGTTCCCGGCGCGCCGGGATGAAGCAGCGTGAAGGCGACCGCGCCGGGCTCGAGTTGGGTTGCTCCGACGAGCAGGCTGAGCGCTGCTGCCAGGAGCGGCAGGAGCACCAGCGCGGCGCCTTTCACCGGCTACGAAGTTCGAAGCTGAAGGAGCGTCCGGGCATGGGGTATCCCGCGTAGAGTGCGTAGCGGTCGTTTCCGAGGTTGTAACCGCGCAGCGCGACCAGGAGCAGCGGGCTCAAACGATAGCCGGCATACGCGTCGACTTGCGTAAAAGTCGACGGTTCGTATACCGCGTAGGCCGGCGACAGGAAGGGATCCGGCGCTTCTTGCGGCCCTTGCGTTCGCGCTTCGATGCCAAAGCCGTCGAAGCGGCTCGCGGGCAGCGCGCGATATCGCAGGCCTGCCGTTACCGCAAAGACGGGTCCGCGTCCCGGCAGACGCGTCTGCGTGTCGAGATCCTGCGCGCGATACAGGTTCGTGACCCCGAGGTTTGCGACGAGGCCGTGCAGCGGCGGCGTCGCAGCGACGAGCGTGATCCCCTGAATCGACGCGCGCCCAACGTTCTCCGGAATATAATATGGCGGTGGTGAAACGATCAGGTTCGATCCGCTCGTCGTAAACCAGCCGAGGCTGACGCCGCCCCAGAGCGCCTGGTCGACGAGCGTAGCGTCACCGACTCGCGTTCGTTCGGGCGCTAGATTGGGATTTGAAAAGCCGGGATAGTACAGCTCCTCGGCCGTTGGAGCACGGAAAGCAGTCGCGGCATTCAGGCGCAGCTGCAAGGGGCCGGCCAGGTGAGCGACGCCGCCGATCGAGGGCGAGTATGCTCCGCCCAAGCCGCCGTCACGCTCGCCGCGCATGCCGGCGTAGATTTGGTCTCCACGGGCGTCAAACCACTGGGACTGCAGGTATGCCGCCGTCTGGGCGTACGCATCGAAGACGGGCGCGTTGTCGGCGGCCGCCGGCGAACCTCCGCCGGTGCCCTCATCGACTCGGGCATTGCCCCTCATCAGATCGATGCCGTAAACCAGTCGCTGGCGCGCGTCGCCGACGACGTCACGCAGGCTCGCCATCCAATGCTGATCGTAGAGCATCTGCGCGTACGGCGGATTCGACGACGAACCTGGGCTCGGCGTCGGGTAGAACGAGTTGGGGCAGTTCGAATCCACGGGTGTGTTGCACGTGTACGAAAGATCGGCCGAGGATCCGCCGAGCTGCAGCGTCGCGACCGAACGCTGGCCGTGCGTCTGCGCCGCAAGCTGCAGGTTGCGATTGATGCTTCCCTGTTCGCTGGTCGGCGAGAAGAAGCCGAGCTCTCCGGGCGTCCCGACCAGCGAGTTGGCGAGATTGCCGCTCAACGTGAGCTCGACTGCTCCCACCGTGTGCTGGTAGCGCGCCCCAAAGCCGGTGAGGCCGGCTTGAGCGTTCTGACGATTCGGCGCGTTCTGCACCGAGTAGTCGTTGGTCGCATACGTTCGTTGAAACGAAAAATATGGCGTTTGAAACTGGTATGTCTGTTCGCCGAAGGAGCCGGTTGCAAGCGTCGCGTTGAGCGTGGGCGGCACCGGTGCGGTGATGATATTGACGATCCCGCCGATCGAGCCCGAGCCGTAAAGGGTCGACCCGCCGCCCTCGACGACCTCGATGCGGTCGATTCCGCTGGTCGCCATCTGCTCCAGGTCGACGTCGTCGATCTGACCGCCGGCGGTCGGTAAGCCGTCGACCAAGACCAGGACCTGTTCCGACGAGCTGCCGCGGATACCGAGGCTGGCCACCGCACCGAAGCCGCCATAACGGACGACATCGATGCCCGGTACCGAGGCGAGCGCGTCCGCGACGGTGCGCGCGCCTTGTTCTGCGATCTGGGCGTTGGTGACGACGTACGTCGTACGAGCGGTGCGCTGCGCGGACTCGACTCCGCGATCGCTCGTGACGACGTGCGCGATTTCGGGTACGGCAGAAGGGCTGGGAGACGGTGAGGGTGAGGGTGACGCAGCGGCCGCGATCAGCGCGGCGATCAATGGAAACATCGCAATCCTTTCCCTGACGCGAGGTGGACGTGCTCGAATGTTTTGCGACGGTATCCTGACTCGCGGATCGTCGCCGGTGCCCGAGCCTTCCCATCCGTTGCCGGACAGT
>DATDHW010000038.1:0-96588 GCA_036521375.1 Candidatus Cybelea sp. | reverse complement strand
TCCGACGACGAGCGGCGATCTTATCTACGTATCGGTGTACAAGGGCGTCGAAATATATTCGACAGTCGGCAAGGCCGTCGGGATGCTCCAAGGCCTCACCGATCCAGGGATGTGCTCGGACACCCAGGGCAATATATGGGTCACGTACGGTGATAGCATGCTGCAGTACCCACACGGAGGGACGTATCCAATCGCTCAGGCATACCTATCGTCAAGTTTTCAGGCCCGTAGTTGTGCAGTGGATCCAACGACGGGCAATCTGGCCGTCGTCGAAGTTTCGGAAAGCAATGGGCAGAATATAGCGGTGTTTCAAAATATATACGACGCTCCGCAAATCTATACGGACCCCGAGTTTTCCGAATCCTATTTCTGTTTAGCTTACGATAATCAAGGTAATCTGTTCGTTAATGGGACCGGAAAGAAGGCCAAGTTACTCGCCGAACTTCCAGCCGGGGGGAATACGCTGGGTACGGTTACCGTCGATCAGAACCTGGGAAAGATCGGCGGATTACAGTGGGATGGGCAATATCTCGCCGTGGGTGACAGCTTAAACCACGTCGTTTATCAAATGAGTGTGGCAAGCGGAAAGGCAGTGACGGAGGGCGCGACGCATTACAACGGACAGCGCCCACAGTTCAAGGTCGTCGTACCGTTCGCGATCCAAAGCGGACTGCTCGTAATCCAAGTCGCGGCCAACAAGATTGGCTATTTCAATTATCCATCGGGAGGCAAGCCAACCCACCGGATCTCCGTCATCAGCAACGGTAACGTCGCGATTAGCGTTGCAGCAAGCCGTGCGATCGGGAGGCGGAAATGAAGGGATTTGCAAAGGCCGGAACTATCGGCGTGCTCGTTTTTTTCGGGCTGCTCGCCGGCTGCGGTGGTTCCCAACAGAGATTTTCTCCGGCTGCGGCAGGCTCGGCGCAGCTCCCAGCAGCGTCGCACCGATCCTGGATTAAAGCCGGGGCTTCTGCTGGACCGCTCGTTTATGCTGGCGGGTACTCGGCTTCTGCTGGGCCGGTTACGTTTATGTTCTCCTATCCGGACGGCAAAATCGTTGGGACGCTCGATGATGTCGGCGAGGGAATGTGTTCCGACGCTGAGGGAAATGTTTACTTGACTCACGGTAACTCGGCGACAGAATATGCACATGGCGGCACGACGCCAATTCGCACCTTGAGGGTTGCTGGTTCGGGCATGTACAATTGTTCGGTCGATCCAACGACCGGCAACGTCGCGCTTACATTGGACTGCCCGCCTTGCGGCTATATCGACATCGCAATCTTTCCGCCTGGGAGTAGTAAGCCGCTCAGGCTTAACAGCGGCAACGGTGCTTGGACCTGTGGTTACGACGGGAGCGGAAATCTGTTCGTCAACGATAGTCTCGGAACGGCCTTACGGGAACTTCCGAGAGGTAGCAGCGATTTTCAAACGATACTTCTTGACAAGCAAATTGGTTATATCGGGCAAGTGCAGTGGGATGGTAAGCACATGACCTTGCAGCAACTCAACCATCCGGGCTGGATCTATCGCTTCTCGCTCTCAGGGACGACCGCTCACATTTTAACGCCCACGAAATTCAAGATGGATATAGACTCAGCGGGTACCTCGTGGATCTACGGAAAGTCGGTCGTTATACCATTCAGTCAAAAAGAGACGGAGCCTAACGAGCTCGGCATTTGGCCGTATCCGCGAGGCCGTCGGGCGATAAAGCTAATTAGGCAGCTTCCGAGCGGCGACAGAGGATTCGGTGCTGTCACCATCAGCGCTGCTCCGAGCGGCTCGCTCTGAGCGAACCTAAAAGGCGCGTCAGGAACAAGCCCGCGTCGAGATCGGGATGCGCGAGTGCTATTCGTAATATTAGCCGGTTATTGCCAGGTTCCGGCGCGCGGCGCAAGGTTCCGCGATCCCGCGATCAGGATCGGAGCTATTTAACGCCATAACCGTATTGACGGTTTGCATGACTACAGGAGCACCGGAGGCTCGCGTCACGGCGATTGACATCGCTCTGGAACCGGGCGCCGCCATGATCGAGCACGCGAGCGCAGCGAACGCAAAACTGCGCGAAGTTTTTCCCAAGGGCTTTGCTCGGCGCAACGCACCGGCCGCATATCACAATCGTCCAACGGTTTGTTCCCGCGGACGCGCTCACGGAGATCGATGCTAGCGTGAGCAAGATTTTCTCGAGTTCGAATGCGGCCGGCTGGGAACTGACGGCGTTCAAGTATTATTATATTCCAGCCGGCCCGATCGGGCTTGGGGGCATCGTCGTCCGGCCGACGCCCGACTTGCTCGAGCTGCAGCAGGAAATCATCGCCGCGGTCTCGCCGTTTACGGTCGCAACGGGGACGACGGCCGCCTTCTACGAGCTGGCCGGCTCGGGCGACCCGAATCTAAACGCCTTCTTGATCGACTACGTCGCGACGTTCGTTCCGAAGGCGAGCGGCGACCATTTCAATCCCCACGTCACCATCGGCATTGGTCCGTCTGCCTACTTGGACAAGATGCTTGCCGAGCCGTTTGAGGCGTTCACGTTTTCTCTCGTCGGGGCTTCCATCTATCAACTCGGAGAATTCGGAACCGCGCGCAAAAAGCTCGCAGCGTGGGAGCTGGGTGTCTCGCATGCGTAAGCTTGGCGCCGTCGTGTTGCCGGCAGCTTTCGCTCTCGCGCTGCAATGCGAACGGCCCGCAGCGGCCGTCGCTGCGCAGACAATAACGGCGATCGACATCGGCCTCGAGCCGGACGCGACCATGGTCACGCATGCGCAAGCGGAGAATGCGCGTCTTCTGAAGATGTTTCCCAAGGGATTCTCGCTCGATGCAAGCCATCATCCCCACGTCACGATCCTGCAGCGTTACGTTCGCACCGCCGATCTGCCGAAAGTCTACGCGGCGGATACGTTGCAACCTTTATTCCGAAGGCAACGGGGAAGAACTACCACCCGCACGTGACCGTTGGCGCCGTCGCGTCCCAGCAATTCAGCAACGTCATCGCAGCCCCATTTCCAGCATTTACCTTTTCACCGCTGGCTGCGTCCGTGTTCCAACTCGGCAATGACGGCACGGCTCGAAAGAGGCTCAAGACGTGGCCCTTGCAGCCATGACGCGGCCGTCCTTCGACCGTCCTTCGACAATCCTTCGACAGGCTCAGGATGACACTGGGGTAGCTCAGGATGACACTGGGGTAGCTCAGGATGACACGGGGGTAGCTCAGAACGACACGCGGCTAGCCGTCGTGCGCGGCTAGCCGTCGCGCGTGCTGTTAGCCGCCGCCGGGGTATTTGTACCTCAAGACTTTGTCGAGGTTCTTGCCGCGAATGATCCCGTGGGAGTGGTAGGTGAGTCCCCACGAATCGATTGACGACATATCCGGGAAGATGCAGGCCTCGAGGGTTTCGTCGATCGCGCCCTTGAGGTACCAGCCGCCCCCGGCGCCGGTCGATCCGCCGAACTGATCGGAACCGCCAAGCTGCGTGCAGTAACACGACGCCGGATTGCCTTGGCACGTGCCCGTCGGATAGGGCGCGAGGATGTAGGCCAGGGCCGCGAGCGTCGGCTTCTTCGTGTAGAGCGTGCCCAGCAAGAGGTGAATGCGCGAGCCGCTGGGCCCCTTTTGCGTGTACTGGCAAAAGTTCGCCGTGCGGGCGAGGAAAAGCAGCGATGTGCCGTTGCTGCCGTACACGGCTTGGCGATGCTCGACTATGCCGTGAGTCCGCGTGCAATACGCAGCAGCGGCCGTTTCGGATGCATCGGGTGAGACGGCCGCTCCGGCTGCCGTCGAGGCTGCTCCGGCCGGCGCATTGGCGACGGGTACCGACGAGGCCGTCGTTCCCGCACCGCAACCGGCAAGGAGGATTGTGAGAGCGGCAATTGCCGCAACGGAAAACTTCATACTATCAAAGTACCGTGCCCCTGCCGGATAGCCCTGGTCCGGCAGGCAGAATCCTACCGCCGCTCGCAATGTGCTCCATGGCTAGCGGCGAGCGCGTTTTTCTGACCGGAGCCACCGGCTTCGTGGGCTCGCATATTCTGCGCGAACTGCTCGATTCGGGCTTCGCCGTGCGCGCCTTGGTGCGCGGCGGCAAGCGGGTCGACGAACGCGCGGAGCACGTCGATGGCGATCTTCGCAACGTCGGCGCGTTTGCATCGGCGTTACGCGGCTGCCGGTACCTCGTGCACTGCGCGGCGCTCTACACGTTCTCGCCGCGCGCGGCGCAGGAGATTGCCGCGGTCAACGTAGACGGCACGGCGAGTTTGCTGCTCGCCGCACATCTCGGAGGCGCCGAACGCGCCGTGCTGACCTCGAGCTCGGCAACGCTCGGGCACGCCGAAGGACGCTACCATCGCTCGAAGCTCGATCAGGAACGCACGGCCTTTGCCGCGCGCATTCCAACCGTTGCTCTGCTCCCGACGGCGCCCGTGGGGCCGGGTGATGCCAAGCCGACGCCGACGGGAAAGCTCGTGCGCGACTTCGCGCGCGGCAAGATTCTGGCAAAAGCGCCGGGCAGTGGCGGGATGAATCTGGTGGCTGTGGAGGACGTCGCGCGCGCCCACGTCGCCGCGCTGCAGCAAGGGCGACCCGGCGCGCGCTATCCGATCGGCGGCGAGAACCTGAGCATGGACGAGATCTGGGCGATGCTGGCGGAGATCACCGGAAAGCCGATGCCGGCGTGGCGCGCGCCTTACGCACTCGCGTACTTAGCCGGATGCGCCGACGAGCTGCGCTGCCGGATCAGCGGCGCGGAGCCCGACGTTCCGCTCGAGGGCGTACGCCTGTCCCGCGAGCGGATGTACGACGATTCGACAAGCGCCCAGCGCGATCTCGACTACCACCCTACGCCGGTGCGCGATGCGCTGACGCGCGCGGTCGCGTGGTTTCGCGAAAACGGCTATGTCGACGGAGAACCTGGCCGGGCGACCTTTCCAAATTAACGGTCGGGGAAAAAGCGAGGCTGGGCCTGCAATCGCTAGCCAGAGGCCAGAGAGCAGTGTTTAAATCCTTTGAAACGAAAGGTCGCCCCCTGTGCCGTTACAAAGTTGTCGGAAAGAACGCAAATGTATCGTTTAACCCAACCAGCGCTGTATGTGTGCGCATCCCTTCTCGTACTCTCGGGCTGCGAAGCTCCGCCCCCGCTAGCCGGCGGCGTTGACGTGTCGCAAAACGTGACGCCGCAAACCCGAACAATGCGGCCGTCACCCCGCAACGCTCCTGGGAATAAAGCCCTTCTTTACGTCGTAACCGACGAAAACTTCGCCTTTGTCGCCGACTATCCCAGCGGGCAGACGCTGCATCGCATAAGTTTCGGAGGCAATGTCAACGGCACCGGCATCTGCTCAAACGCAAGCGGTCAGGTGTTTATGACGGCACAGGCCGAGCAAGGCACTTATCCTACCGGATATATATACGAGTTTGCGCACGGTGGAACCAGCCCGATAGCTACATTGGAGGAAACTGGCCATACACCCACTGACTGTTCGGTAGATCCAACGACGGGAAACCTTGCCGTCACGAGCACCTCCGAGGCGAACTGCCGGGGCAACGCTGTAGCGATATATCCGGGCGCAAAGGGGACTCCGACAATCTACGAGGCCCCGGGTTTCGCATGCCTCGCTGGAGCGGCGTACGACGATCAGGGCAACCTTTTCCTAGTCGGAAGCGGCGGCGTGACTGATTTGTCCTATGTGATTGAGGAGCTGCCCCGAGGTTCTTCAAACCTTATAGACATCGCGCTGAATGAACAACTGATCTGTGTCCGTGAAGAGTGTCGCTCAGCCATTCAATGGTATGGAAAGTATCTTGCGATCACCAAACCAAGTGAGGCTCGCAATAGCCCTATAGTATACCGCGTGCAAGTTTCCGGCTCGGTCGGCAAGGTGGTCGGCGCAACGACATTTCACGGCAACTTTGGAGCCGGTTCGGGTACGGGCTCTTTGGTTCGAGGGGGTAAAATACTCCTTACCTACCGCCCGAACAACGTTGCCCTTTGGTCGTACCCCGCCGGCGGAAAGGCCATTGGAATACTTAAAGGCTTCAAAGGCTATCCCCATCTGGGGTTAACGGTAAGCCAATAAAACGCGCTCGCCGCAAACTGTTCGGCGCGCAGCTCGAAAAGCCGGAACAAAGCGATGACGATGCCTCTGCCCGCTAATCCGGGTGTCGTGCTGATTGGAGCGACGGCGCTGGAGTGTAAGGCGCTGCGCAGAGCGATGCCGCGCGCGCGTGTCGTGCAGACCGGAATTGCGCTGGCCGGCCTGAAGGAACCACTCGGCGATATGGTTGTGAGCTGCGGCCTAGCTGGCGGGCTGCGCCGCGGCTTGCCCACCGGTGCGGTCGTGATTCCGCGCGAGGTGCGCCGCCCCGACGGCAGCGTGCTGCACTGCGACGAAGAGCTGACCGGTGCGTTGATTCGGGCCGCGCTGGGATTGCGCATCGAGCCGGTCGTCGATCCGCTCCTGACGGCGGAGCTCATCGTCAACGGACCAGGCCGCGGGCGCTGGGCGGCGCTGGGCTACGCTGCGGTGGATATGGAGACGGGGCGCTTGCGCGCCGCGCGGGTGGCGGCGGTCCGAGTGATCCTCGATACGCCCGAAAACGAGCTATCGGGCGACTGGATCAATCCCGTGCGCGCGATGCTGCGCCCCAGAAACTGGCGGCAAGCGCGCTGGCTTGCAAAAACCGCGCCGCGCGCCGCGGCCCTCTGCGCCCGCATCGTTGCGGCAACGCAGGGCATCGGCGCGTAGCTTCGTATAACCGCGCCAATGATCATTGAGCGGATCGACTCGCCAGCCGACGTCAAACGCCTCAAACGCAGCGAAATCGATGTCCTGGCAAGTGAGATTCGCGACTTGCTCGTCCGCACGTGCGCCGTCAACGGCGGCCACCTCGCGCCGAATCTGGGCGTCGTCGAGTTGACCATCGCGCTGCATAAAGTCCTCGATTTGCCGACCGATAAGCTCGTGTGGGACGTCAGCCATCAGACCTACGTGCACAAGATTCTCACGGGCCGGCGCGACCGTTTTTCGACGATTCGCAAGGGCGGGGGCCTCTCGGGCTTCGCCATGCGCAGCGAATCGCCGTACGATCCGTTCGGGGCGGGGCACGCCAGCACGTCGGTCGCCTCGGCGCTGGGCATGGCGCTGGCGCGCGATCTGGTCGGCAGCGACGAATGCGTCGTCGCCGTGCTCGGTGATGGCGCGCTGACCGGCGGCCTCGCCTACGAGGCGCTCAACAACGCCGGGGCGATGCGGACGCCATTCATCGTGGTCCTCAACGACAACGAGATGTCGATCGCGCCCAATGTTGGCTCGATCGCCACGTATCTCTCGATGCTGCGCACCAAGCCGTTTGCCAACTTCGTGCGCCGCACCGGCCGGGAGGTGCTCAAGCGCATCCCGCTGGGCGGCGCCGCAAAGCGCGCGATCGAGGGCGCGGAGATCGGCGCGATGCACTTCATCGGCCCGGCGGAGAAGACGGCGGTGATCTTCGAGGAGCTCGGTTTTCGCTATATCGGCCCGGTGGACGGCCACAACTACGACGTACTGCTCGATGCGCTGCAGACGGCGAAGGACTTCGACCGCCCGGTGCTGCTGCACGTGCGCACCGTCAAAGGCAAGGGCTACGAGCCGGCCGAGCGCGATTCGCGCACCTTCCACGGCATCGGCGCCAACGCGTTCGAACCCAGCAACGGCAGTAAGAAAACCGCGGCCGGTGGGCGCCCGAAGTTCCAAGACGTCTTCGGCGACGCGATGATCGCGGTGGCGCAGAAGGATCCGCGCGTCGTCGGCATCACCGCGGCGATGCCCGACGGCACCGGCCTCGCGAAGTTCGGCAAACGCTTCCCCGAGCGCTATTTCGATGTCGGCATCGCCGAGGCGCACGCCGTCTGCTTTGCGGCGGGCTTAGCTTCGAGCGGCCTGCGGCCGGTCTGCGCGATCTACTCGACCTTCCTGCAGCGGGCGTACGACCAGATCGTGCACGACGTCGTCGTGCAGAATCTCCCCGTCGTCTTCTGCATGGACCGGGCCGGCTTCGTCGGCGACGACGGCCCGACGCACATGGGCCTCTACGACATCGCCTACCTGCGCACGCTGCCCAACTTCACGCTGATGGCGCCGCGCAACGAGGCCGAACTGCTGCCGATGCTCGAGCACGCCCTGACGCTCAACGGGCCAGCGGGGATTCGCTATCCGCGCGGCTCGACCAGCGGCCGCCACGACGAGCCGCTCGCCCCGCTGATTCACGGGAAGTCCGAAGTGCTGCGCCGCGGCCGCAAGGTGGCGGTCCTTGCCTACGGCACGTCGGTCGACATCGCGCTCGACGCCGCGGCCCTGCTCGGCACGAGTTCAGAGAGCAGCCCGATTACCATCGTGAACGCGCGCTTCGCCAAGCCGCTCGATGAGGCGCTGCTGCTCGATCTGGAGCGCGACCACTCGCACGTCATCACCCTGGAAGAACACGCGCTGGCCGGCGGCTTCGGCACCGCCGTGGCGGAGTTTGTCTCCGACCGCGGCCTCAATCTGCGCGTCGAGCGAATGGGCGTCCCCAACGTCCTGGTTCAGCACGATTCGCAGGACAAGCAGCGCGCGCTCTTCGGGCTCACGGGCGACGCGTTAGCCGCCCGCGTTCGTCAGATCAGTGAATCGAAATCGGAGAAGTCGGTAGTCCGAGCTCGCTGAGGCCGCGCAGCTCGAGCAGCCAGCGCACGTAGGCCGTCAACGTTACGTAGTAAAGGTACACCACTCCGAGAAACGCGATCGGGCTGAGGACGACCGCGCCCGATGGGAAGACCCACGCCAGCGCGAGCGGCAGGCCAAGCAGCACCAGCTCGATGAGCCCCACGAAAATCGAGAGCGCCGCCATGAAGCCGAGCGTCTGCCAGAAGTACCCCGTCGTGATCGCCCACGACTCGCGAAACGGATTCTTCGCTGGGTCGAGCAGATAAGCGTAGGTGGCAAAGCTGAGCTTGACCGCGATCCAGATGCCGGGCCAGATCAGCAGCACGAGGCCGATCTCGGTGGCGACCCCGACGACCAAACCGATGCCGATGATGGCGAGCACCAGGATGAAGGTCATCTTGAAGGCCGGCTGGACGACGCGGATCACCTCGGGCAAAATGAAGAACATCGCGATCGCGGCGAACGCCGCGACCGGCTGAGCGGCGATCTCGAGGTGCACGGCCTGCTGGTCCGACGGGCCGGCAAACTCTCCCAGCCACATTCCGAAGGCGACGCCGAGCGCCGTCAGGGCGGCCAGGATCCAATAGACGAACATCCGCCGCTCCATGAGCGGCCAGGCGCCTCGGAAGGCCGAGCCGATGATCCCCATGGTGTCCGGCTGCGCTGTCTTCACCGAGGCAAGCATTCAAGTGCCGGCCGGCTGACCCCCGCCGCTGCACAACGGCGCTCGCCTGCTCGCTAGATAGAAGGTTTCCTTGACGCTCGTGGCGACGGGTGATAAACTCGTTTCCTATGCCCCGGGGCGCATGACAGTCGCCACAAAGAGAAGGGCGAGACACCTCCGGTAAACGGAGCCCGTGTTTCGTCTTTTTGGTGTGCCCGGAAGGCTGTAGTGCCCCACGAAATTATTAACTAAATATTTTCAACCGTACAGAAAGAGAGTAATGGCGAAGACGACGGCTCCGAAGTCCCCCGCGAAAGCCTCAGGGGACGCCAAGAGCAAGCCGAAGCGATCTGCTGCCTCAAAGATCGGATCGGTAGGAAACGGCGCTTCCAGTGTGATGCCTTCCACGTTCCCGATGCCCACCGGCGCGTTCACCATCGAGCAGCGCCCGGAGCCGGGCCCCAAACGGGATCGGTTTTCCTTTGCCAAGATTCCGCACGTGCTCGAGATTCCCAACCTCATCGAGCTCCAGAAAGCCAGCTTCAATTGGTTCAAGACCGAGGGCCTCGCTGAAGCCTTCACCTCGATCTCTCCGATCAAAGACTTCACCGGCAACCTGATCCTGGAATTCGGCGAGCACTCGCTGGGAGAGCCGAAGTACTCGATCGAGGAGTGCCGCGAGCGCGACATGACCTACAGCGCGCCGCTGCGCGTCCGGGTTCGTCTGATCACGGCGGAGTCGGGCGAAATCAAAGGCATCCCCGACCAGGAGATCTTCATGGGCGATTTTCCGCTCATGACCGACAAGGGCACCTTCATGATCAACGGCGCCGAGCGCGTGATCGTGAGCCAGCTCGTGCGCTCGCCGGGCGTCTACTACAGCCAGGACGTCGATACGAACTCGCGCCCGACGTACAACGCGACGATCATTCCGAACCGCGGCGCCTGGATCGAGTTCGAGACCGACAACGGCACGAAGAACGACGAGACCGAGGGAACGATCGGGGTCCGCATCGACAAAAATCGCAAGATCTACGTCTCGACCTTCATCCGCGCGCTCTCGCGCCCGGATCTCGGCTGCGACTGGGAGAGCGACGAGGCGATCCTCAAACTGTTCGACGACAGCCCGCTGGTCCGCAACTCGATCGAGAAAGACCGCGACATCAAGACGCGCGAAGACGCGCTCAAGGAGATCTATAAGAAGCTGCGTCCGGGCGAGCCCGAGAACGCCGAGAACGCCGAGAAGCTCCTCGAGTCGCTGTTTTTCGACGAAAAGCGCTACGATCTCGCCGGCGTCGGCCGCTACAAGCTCAACGCGAAGTTCCACTACCGGATCGAGAACCCGGACGTCGACGCGCGGGTCGATCACCCGTACGTCGTCATCGACGAGTACGCCGATGCCGGGCTCGAGATGCCGCCGATCGGCGCGAAGTGCCTCAACCGCGCCGACATGGTCGCGGTCATCCGCCGCTTGATCAAAGTTGCGACCCGGCTCGTTTCGAAAGACGACATCGACCACCTCGGCAACCGCCGCGTCCGCTCGGTCGGCGAGCTGCTGCAGAACCAGTTCCGCGTCGGCCTGCTCCGCCTGGAGCGCGTCGTCCGCGAGCGCATGACCGTTCAGGATATCGAGACGGTCACGCCGCAGGCGCTGATCAACATTCGCCCCGTGGTCGCGGCGATCAAAGAGTTCTTCGGCTCCTCGCAGCTCTCGCAGTTCATGGATCAAACGAACTCTCTGGCGGAGCTCACGCACAAGCGGCGTCTCTCGGCGCTTGGGCCGGGCGGTCTCTCGCGCGAGCGCGCGGGCTTCGAAGTGCGCGACGTTCACCACTCACACTACGGACGGATCTGCCCGATCGAGACGCCGGAAGGCCCGAACATCGGTCTGATCGGTTCGCTCGCGACCTACGCGCGCGTCAATAAGTTCGGGTTCATCGAGACGCCGTACCGCGTGGTGCGCGACGGCATCGTGACCGACGAGATCGTCTACCTCACTGCAGATCGCGAAGACGAATACATCATCGCGCAAGCAAACACGCCGGTTGACGCGCCGAGTGGAAAGATCACGGCCGACTCGGTCGTCTGCCGCTATGCAGAAGAGTACATCGAAGAGCCCGCCGCGCGCGTACAGCTCATGGACGTCTCGCCCAAGCAGATCGTCTCGGTGGCGACCGCGCTGATTCCGTTCCTCGAGCACGACGATGCGAACCGCGCGCTGATGGGCGCGAACATGCAGCGTCAAGCCGTGCCGCTGCTCCGCCCGGATGCGCCGATCGTCGGCACCGGCATGGAGTATCGCGCGGCCAAGGATTCTGGCAGCCTGGTCGTGGCCGACGAAGCCGGCGACGTCACCGCCGTCGACGCCAAGGGCGTCACGGTGCGCAACTCCGACGGCGTCGAGAAGACGTACGAGCTGCTGAAGTTCGTTCGCAGCAACGCCGGCACGTGCATCAATCAGCGTCCGATCGTCGCGGTCGGCGATCGCGTCGGCGCGGGTCAGGTGATCGTCGATGGACCGTCGTCGGAACAAGGCGAGCTCGCGCTGGGACAAAACGTCCTCGTCGCGTTCATGCCGTGGGAAGGCTACAACTACGAAGACGCGATCCTGATCAGCGAGCGCATGGTCAAAGAGGACCGCTTCACCTCGATTCACATCGAGGAGTACGAGTGCGAAGCGCGCGACACGAAGCTCGGGCCCGAAGAGATCACGCGCGACATCCCCAACGTCGGTGAGGACGCGCTCAAAGATCTCGACGAGCGCGGCATCATCCGCGTCGGCGCCGAGGTGCGCCCGGAAGACATCCTCGTCGGCAAGGTCACGCCCAAGGGCGAAACCGAGCTGACCGCCGAGGAACGGCTGCTGCGCGCGATCTTCGGCGAGAAGTCGCGCGAAGTGCGCGACACGAGCCTCAAAGTGCCGCACGGCGAAAAGGGCAAGATCATCGACGTCAAGGTCTTCTCGCGCGAGAACGGCGACGAGCTTTCGCCGGGCGTCAATCATCTCGTGCGCGTCTACGTCGCCCAGAAGCGTAAGATTCTGCAGGGCGACAAGATGGCCGGACGCCACGGCAACAAGGGCGTCATCGCCAAGGTGCTCCCGGAAGAGGATATGCCGTACCTGGAAGACGGTTCGCCGGTCGACATCGTCCTCAATCCGCTTGGCGTGCCGTCGCGCATGAATCTCGGACAGATCATGGAGACGCACCTCGGTTGGGCGGCGCGCATGCTCGGCCTGAGCGTGGCGACGCCGGTCTTCGACGGTGCGCACGCCGAGGATATCGCGGAGTGGCTGCAAGACGCCGGCCTGCCGGCCGACGGCAAGACGTGGCTTCGCGACGGCCGTACCGGCGATCGCTTCTCGCGGCCGATTACCGTCGGTTTGATCTACATGCTCAAACTGGCGCACTTGGTCGACGACAAGATCCACGCGCGCTCGACGGGCCCGTACTCGATGATCACGCAGCAGCCGCTGGGCGGTAAAGCGCAGTTCGGCGGCCAGCGCTTCGGCGAAATGGAAGTCTGGGCGCTCGAAGCCTACGGCGCGGCATACACGCTGCAAGAGCTGCTGACCGTGAAATCGGACGACGTCGTCGGCCGCGTGAAGACGTACGAAGCGATCGTCAAGGGCGAGAACGTCATGGAACCCGGCGTTCCAGAATCGTTCAAGGTGCTCATCAAGGAGCTGCAATCGCTCGCGCTCGACGTCAAGGTCCTCACGGAGAACCGCGAAGAGGTTGAGATCCGGACGCCTGAGGACGAGATGGGCGAGACGGAGCGTCGTGAGTACGGACTCTTGATGGGCGACGAGCAGCACGTGGTATCGCAGACCGCCGTCGCTACGCGCGAAGCTGCGGCCGAGGTACCTGCCGAAGCCGAGAGCCCGACTGAGGTCGAGGAAGAGGAAGAGGAAGAGATCGACGACAGCAAACCGCTGGACGCCGTCACTCCGATTCCCGCTCCGCCGGCGCCGCCGCGCGCCGCCGAGATCGATGCCGAGGAGATCTTCGAAGCAGACGAAGAAACCGCGGACGAAGAGGTGGAAGGCCCGCAAGGCTACGAGCTCGAGGAAGAGGACGAAGAGTCCAACTACGAGGACGAAAAACCCGCATACGAAGGCGACGAAGAAGAACCGTCGTCGTTCACCGAGAGCAACCAGGAAGAAGAAGGCTACTAACTCTACCCTGGCAGCCTAAAGCGAAAAGCGCGAGAACGATTCGTTCTCGCGCTTCGCTTTTTTAGCGGGAAGAGCCGCGGACTAGTTCTTGGTGCAAACGGTCGACACGCTGACGTGGCGTCCCGTCTTGGTTTCGGTGAAGGAAGACATCGACGTGAGCTTCGTGGGGCTCACCTTCGTCGTCGTCGTATCGGTCTGCCCGCTGATGTCGGGTCCCGCTGCGAATGAAACGTCGTGCCAAACGGCTTTGTCGCCGTCCCAACCCTTTGAAAACGAGAGACCGTAGGCGCCGCCGTCACCCCACGAAACGTCGACCCAGCGTTTGCTGTCCGAATCGTACGTGATGCGATCCATCGTCGTGAGCTGCTTGGAGACCCATGAGGTCTTGGCCGTCGTAGAGGTTTCGTTGATCCAATAACCCGTCGGGTCGAGGGTATACGTCGACGTCGTTACGTAGACCGCAGGGCGCCGCGCGCTTTTGGTTTTGCAGGTCCAGTTTCCGAGCATGAACTCCTCCGATGAGAAGTTCGGTTTGTTTGGGGCCGGAATCGGGGTGCTCTCAACTTGTGCCGAGGCGTACGTCGTAAGACTCGCCCCGATCAGCACCGCCGCAGCGGCGAACGTTCGCGTGAAATGCAATTTGAGATCTCCTATAGAGTAAGCGGGAAAGATGTTAAGAGAAGTGAGGCGGCCGTTAAGTGGTATTAAGGAATGATAGCGTGCTTCCCCATTCTAGGTCGGCCGCTTGGGGTGTTTGCCGGCAGGCTGCTGCTCGCCTCCTTGCAGGTTCGCTGGGGCGAGAGCAAGCATAGTGTCCGTCCCTGATATGAGCACGCTGCAAAAGATCGGCATCGTCGGGACCGGGCGGATGGGCTCGAACATCGCCAAGCGCCTCAACGACGTCGGCTACCCGATCGTGGCCCTGTACGACCTCAACCCGGAAGCCGCCCACGCGACCGCCGCCGAGACGGGCGGCGAGGTCACCGCGTCGCTGCCGCGCGTCACGGCGCTCGCCGACATCGTCGTCACCGTGGTCAGCGACGACGCGGCGATGTACGAGATCTTTGCGCCGCCGGAGGATTCTCTGCTCACCAACGCCGCGGGGAGAGTCTTCGTCAACTGCGCGACGGTTTCGCCGCACGTGCACGTCGACATCGAAAAGCTTGCACGGGCAGCGGGCGCGGACGCATTAGAGGCCTGCATGGCCAGCTCGATTCCGCAAGCGCGCAACGGCACGCTCTACTTGATGATCGGCGGCCGGCGCGGGGTCTATGAAAAGCTCGAGCCGATGTTTGAAAAGATGAGCGCATCGCTGCGGTACATCGGCGAGGCGGGGCGTGCGGCCCGGGTCAAAGCGCTCGTGAACATGGTGATGAACATCAACACCGCGGGGCTTGCCGAGGGGCTCGGCCTGGGCGACGCGCTCGGCCTCGATCTCGATATGCTGCGGGAAGTCTTTTCGCAGACGGGTGCAAATTCGCGCGTGCTCGAGACCGACGGCGCGGACATGCAAAACCGCGACCACGACGTCTACTTTTCGGCCGCCCACGCCGCTAAAGATAGCGGCATTGCGCTCGTGCTCGCAAAGCAAGCCGGGCTGGAGCTGCCGCTCGCAGAGGCAACCTTCGAACAGTACGAACGGATGAAGACTCTCGGATTGGGAGAACTCGATAAGTCCGGCATTTCCGAACTCACTTTCAAGTCTAGGAGGACTCGCAATGGCGTCTGATACTCAAACCACCGTCGTTCCATTGGTCAGCTCGGGGACCGCGGGTCCGCTGGGAGCGATCCATCTCCCCCGTCTGTGGCTGAAGCTGTCGCTCGCGGCGCGCGACGCTTTGCCGGCGGGCTACGACGAATGCGGCGCCGGCTTCGACGCGATGACGCTCGGCGCGCTCGGCCTCGACCGGGACAAGACGATCGAGTTCGTGCGCACTGCCAAGCCGCGCTACATGGAGTTCGAGAAGTGGGTCATCGCCAACGGTAAGACCGACAAGGCGACGATCGAGGCGCACAACGCGGCGGTCCGCGGCTACAACCACGGCGACGACCTCGCCGGCTCGATGCGGGCCTCCGGCGGCGTGGACAACTCCGCCGTGAAGGATGCGGTTACGCTCAACACGGTGGAAGATCTCGACGAGATCTACACGCGCTCGCTGCGCTAAGAACTCATCCACTTTTAACGGCTTTCTAACTAGGCGCCCGCTAACTCATTGCGGATCGATTAGAATCGTCCGTGTAACTCCGTTTGCCGAGTTACGCAAGTTGACGGTCGCTGTGTAGACTCCGACAATTGTGGCATACCGCAATCTTGCGGTTCTTTGCCTTTGAGGAGTTTATGATGCGCAAAGCGCTCGTTACTTTGAGCATTCTGCTTGCCGCTTCGCTCCAGATAGCGCGAGCCGATTCCCCGACCAGCGCCGCGCCGGCAGATGAATACTTCGGTCCATCTAGCCAGAGCGTGCTCGAAATTAGAAACCGGTTAGACGACTACGACAAACGCGACGTTCGCGACATGCTAAATCCCGACACCTCGACGTCGCTGAATCACCTGGAGCTGGCGATTCTCGACTGGCAGCACCGTTATCCACGCGATCCATGGCTGCCGCGGAGCATGTCGCACCTAATGCGCGAGTACTGGCGCTGCGGCCAGGCCTCGAGCGCAGCCGGCGTTGCGACGATCTCGGTGCTGCGCTCCGCCTATCCAGATTCGCCGTGGACGACGGCCGCCGTGACGATGGTCTACGGTTCGAACGGAACGCTGAACGAGGTCGCTCGCGACAAGGCGCCCTACGAAGAAGAAGCGCCGGCCCCGCTTCCCGACCAAGCGGCCTACTACTACTCCGCGCCGGCGGACGAGGGAATCCCGAGCTACGCGACGCCGGTCGCCGACGCGCCGGTCCCCCAGGACAACGCCGGACCGACCGTTGCCGCCTTCGACGTTGCCCCGCCGGCCGATGAAGCTGCGCAAGGGGAGCAGCCGGCGGCTCAGGAGGATCAGCCGCAACAGAACGATCAGCCGCAACAGAACGACCAACCCCAACAAAACGATCCCCCGCAGCAGAACGACCAGGGCCAACAAAACGATCAGCCGCAGCAAGCCGACGCGGCGCCGCAGCAGCAGCAAGCCGATCCGCAAGAGGCTCCCACGCCTCCGCCTGCCAGGTAATCTCGCACGCGCGATGCCGAACGAAGATGGGAACGCTCGATTTGCCCGAGCGCTCCCGCCTTCGGTGGTATCATACGGCGATGACGACCAAAAGCGCGATACAAGACCCGACGATTCACGAGTACATCGTCAAGACGATGGCGCCCGAGCATCCGCTGCTTCGCGATCTACGTGAGGCGACGGCCCAGCTCTCCGACTCGCGGATGCAGATCGGCCCCGAGCAGGGGCGTCTCATGCAGGTGCTGGCCCACGCGATCGGCGCGCGCCGGTACCTCGAAATCGGCGTTTTTACCGGTTACAGCTCGCTCGCGATGGCCTTGGCGCTGCCGGCGGACGGCTACGTTCTTGCCCTCGACGTCAATGCAGAGACCGCGGCCCTCGCGCGGCGCTATTGGCAGTCGGCGGGCGTGGCGGAGCGCATCGACCTGCGCATCGGCCCGGCTTTGGAGACGCTCGAAAGCGTGCGCGCGCAGGGCATCGAGCCGTTTGACATGGCCTTCATCGATGCGGACAAGCAGCGGGTCAACGAATACTACGAGCTTGCGCTCGAGCTCGTGCGCCCGGGCGGATTCGTGCTCGTCGATAACGTACTGTGGGACGGCGCGGTCGCCGATCCCGCAAACAACGATCCCAGTACGCGGGCGCTTCGCCTCGTGAGCGAGCGGGCCGGCCGAGACGATCGCGTCGACGCGGCGCTCGTACCGATCTGCGACGGCTTGCTGCTCGCCTTGAAGCGCTAGTGTATTAGAGCGGCGGGCGCAGCGAGTTAAAGCGCGACCACGCCCCGCCGGTGCTCGGCGGCTGCTGTGCTTGCGCCTGCGCCTGCGGCGGCTGGGCTGCCGTCCAGCCCGGCGAGTACTGCGCGACGTCGAAGCAGATGCGCTTGTGCGGGTAGTCGACGGCCATCGCGTGGACGCTCGAAAGGTTCGTTTCGATGATCCCGTTGTAGCCATCGGGGCGCCGCGGTTCGGTGCAGATCGGCATGGATGTTTCGGGCGCACCCGCTGCGTACCGAATCCACGCCGAAGCGCCGCAGGCAAAGCCGTTGCGAACCGCCGACTGATTCGTCATGTAGTCGGCGCTCGCAATCAGCGGCCGGCTCAAGCGCGAGCGCACGCCGTCCCACAGTGCTCCGCCGCCCGCCATTCCCGAATCGAGCACGACGTCGTCGAGCCACGTTCCGTTGATTTCGACCGTCGCCAGCGGCACGCGGGGGCCGAGTGCAACCGGCAGACAGTGCAGGTGCGCGAGCTTCGACGCGGACGGGAAGAGCGTGACCATGCGGTGGCTGCGATCGATCAGCGTCGGGAAGTGCGCAAAGAAATCGTAGCCGCAGAGCGCGCTCGAGCCGCGCAGGTTCGAGGAGATCAAGGCCGGGACGTTGCGCATCACGCTGCCGGCGACCGTGAAGCGGCCGACGACGGTCTGACGGTCGGCATAGGTGCGACCGTCCGGCGCAATCTCGAAGGTTCCGCCCTGGCTCTGCAGCCCGGCCTCGCGGGCCAACGCCGGCGAGACGAGCATCACCGAGCTGCCGGTGTCGAGAACGCACGAGGCGCGCACACCTTCAACGGTTACGGGAATCGTCGTGCGTGTCTCGTTGAAGCCGCTCGCCAGCGTCACGGAGGCGGCGGCTTGCGCGGGCCGCGCGGCGGCGCCGAAAACCAGGAGCGCGCCGAGCGAGAATAGGCAGAGGGCCAGCGCAGTAGGTCTCATCGCGTCGAGGCCAGCGTACCATAGGGGGCGGGATTCGTCTGCGGCTCTCACCAAAGTGTAAGCAGGTGCGCGTGACCTGTATCGGCGGTGGGCCCGCCGGCTTATATCTCGGAATACTGATCAAAGCGCGCTTTCCTGCGTCGCGCGTCCGCCTGTACGAGCGCAATCGCCCTCTCGACACCTTCGGCTGGGGCGTCGTCTTTTCCGATGCGACGCTGGAGAACTTGCGGGCGGCCGACGAACCGACGCAGCGCGAGATCACGCAGGCCTTTGCCCACTGGGACGATATCGAGATCCACTTCGAGGGACACACGATTCGCTCGGGCGGCCACGGTTTCTGCGGAATTTCGCGCAAGGCTCTGCTCGCAATCCTGCAGCGGCGAGCGGCGGAACTCGGCGTGGAGCTGCACTTCGAGCACGAGATCGGCGACGTCGAGAAGCTGCGCGAGAGCTGCGATCTTCTGGTCGGGGCCGACGGGGCCAACAGCCGCGTGCGCCAGAGCTACGCCGGCGCCTTCCAACCGATTCTGCAGAAGGGGCGCTGCCGTTTCGTGTGGCTGGGGACCACGCTTCCGCTCGACGCCTTCACCTTTATCTTCGAGCGCACCGAGCACGGCTGGTTCACCGTGCACGCGTATCGTTTCGACGACGACTGCAGCACCTTCATCGTCGAGTGCCGCGAGGAGACCTGGCTCGCGCACGGCCTCGACGGCGCCGGCACCGAGGAGACGATCGCGTTCTGCGAGCAGCTCTTCGAGCCGTATCTGCACGGGCATCGCCTGATGGCCAACAGCGCGCACCTGCGGGGCCGCGACTGGCTTAACTTCACGCGCGTCGGCAACGAACACTGGACCGACGGCAACGTCGTACTCGTCGGCGACGCGGCGCACACCGCGCACTTCTCGGTCGGTTCTGGTACGAAGCTCGCAATGGAGGACGCGATCGGGCTGGTCGACGCGCTCGTCACGCTCGAGGGCGATCTCTCGCGCGCGCTGCCGCAGTACGAGGCGGCACGAAAGATCGAATTCCTCAAGCTGCAGAACGCCGCCCGCAACTCGACGGAATGGTTCGAGAACGTCGCCCGTTATGCGACGCTGCCGCCCGAGCAGTTTGCCTACAGTCTGCTCACCCGCAGCCAGCGCATCGGTCACGAAAATCTTCGGCTGCGCGACACGACCTACGTCGGACGGGTCGAGCGCTGGTTCGGCGGCGCGCCGATTCCCCCGATGTTCGTTCCCTTTCGCTTACGCGAACTGGAGCTGCGCAATCGCGTGGTCGTCTCGCCGATGGATACGTACAGCGCCGTCGACGGAACGCCCAACGATTTCCACCTCGTGCACCTGGGCTCGCGGGCGCTCGGGGGCGCCGGTTTGGTCTTTACCGAGATGACCTGCGTGACGCGCGAGGGACGCATCTCGCCCGGCTGCACTGGAATGTACCTCGACGAGCACCTCGTCGCGTGGAAAGGGATCGTCGACTTCGTCCACGAGCGTTCGGGTGCGAAGATCTGCTTGCAGCTTGGGCATTCGGGGCCGAAGGGCTCGACGAAGCTGATGTGGGAGGGCAGTGACGAGCCGCTCGACGACGGAAACTGGCCGCTGCTCGCGCCGTCGGCGATTCCCTACGCGCCCCGGAACCAAGTGCCCGAGGAGCTGACGCGCGCGCAGATGGATGAGATTCGCGAAGCGTTCGTGCGGGCCGCGCGGATGGGCCTCGAGGCCGGCTTCGACATGCTCGAACTGCACTGCGCGCACGGCTATCTGCTCTCGTCGTTCATTACGCCGCTGCGCAATCAACGCACCGACGAGTACGGCGGCTCGCTGGAGAATCGCTTGCGCTATCCGCTGGAAGTCTTTCGCGCGATGCGCGCCGTCTGGCCGCAGGAGCGCCCGATGTCGGTGCGGATCTCGGCCACGGATTGGGTGGCGGGCGGAATCGACGGCGACGCCGCGGTCGAGATCGCGCGCGCCTTCAAAGGCGCCGGCGCCGATCTCATCGACGTCTCTGCCGGGCAGACCTCGCCCGATGCGGCTCCCGTGTACGGGCGCATGTTTCAAACGCCGTACTCGGATAAGATTCGCAACGAGGTCGGCATCGCGACGATGGCGGTCGGGAACATCACCGATACCGATCAAGTCAACGCAATCGTCGCGGGTGCCCGCGCGGATCTCGTCGCGCTGGGACGCCCGCACTTGGCCGATCCCTTCTGGACGCTGCACGCTGCGGCGCAGCTCGGCTACGAAGACGCGCCGTGGCCGGTGCAGTACATCGCCGGCAAGGAGCAGCTCGAACGCTTGATCGCGCGAGCCCGCGAAAGCGCGTGAGCATTGAAGGCAAGCACGCTGTCGTCACGGGCGCTTCGCGCGGTATCGGCCTCGCGGCCGCCATACGGCTAGCGCAAGCGGGCGCGCGCGTCAGCATCATCAGCCGCTCGGCGGTGGACGCAACGCCGTTCTTTCACGCGCGCGCCGACGTCGCACGAGAAGACGAGGTGCGCCGCGCCTTCGCGCAGTGCCGCGAGGCCAACGGCGAGGTCGCGATCCTCGTCAACAACGCCGGCGTCGCCGAGACGGCGACGCTCTCGCGCACGACGACGGCAATGTGGGAACGCATCCTTGCGACCAACCTCACCGGCACGTTCCTCTGCACGCGCGAAGTCTTTGCGGGGATGGCAGCGGCCGGCTGGGGGCGGATCGTCAACATCGCCAGCACCGCGGGACTGGCGGGCGCGCCGTATATCGCCGCGTACTGCGCGAGCAAGCACGGCGTCATCGGCTTAACGCGCGCGCTCGCCGCCGAAGCGGGCGGGAGCGGGGTTACCGTCAATGCAATCTGCCCGGGCTATACCGAGACGGCGATCCTGCACGGTGCGATCGCAAACATCGTCGCCAAGACCGGACGAAGCGAGGACGAAACGCGCGCTCTGCTCGCGCAGAGCAATCCGCAAGCGCGCATCGCGACGGTGGAAGAGGTCGCGCAGGCGGTCGTCGATCTCGTCAACGGATCGCGCACCGGCGTTGCGCTGACGATTCCGGGTTTCGCCGAAGCGTAAGCGTTTGCTTACGCGCCGTACCAGCGCAGGTTCGGCCAGATCGCATCGAGCGGTGCGATCGGATCGCGGCAGAGATAGATCGGCGACGGGCCTTCGACGATCCATTTGAGGGGTTCGGTCGAGGTCCGCACGAGCGTGATGCTGCGGTAATAGCGGCGCAACAGGTCGATGCGCGTTGCCCCGATCGCGATCAGTTCGCGCCCGTCGTAACCGCGGGTTCCCCAAAGGTAGTAGTTGTTCTGACTCGAGATCGCGGGCGGCAACCCGTAGCGCGGCCCGAAAAAGTCGATCGCCCCGGCGTCGGCGTACGTGTCGGCATAAATCGCCGTGCGCGCGCGGACGTTCGGCGGGAGCGCACGGTAAACGGCGGCGACGTCGCTCGCCAAGCGATCCCAGCCGAACTCTTCGGCGAAGACCGGCTGGATCAGATGCGCGGAAGTGCCGTTTTGCCCGGTCAAGCCGAGCGTTTGCGTGTACGAGATTAACGTTTGCACCGGCAGAACCGGCAGCGAGAGCGGCAGCGACACGAGCGCGACCGCGCCCAGCGCGAGCGAGAGCGACCTGCGCAGCCACATAGCTGCGCGTTCGAGCGCGACGGCGCCGGCGGCGAGCAGCGCCGCGTAGATGCCGACGATGTAGTAGCCCTTGGCGGCGAGCGCCACGGCGACGATGAAGACGACGGCGTACGCCACGCCGGCAAACCGCATCTCTTTGAGGGGTCCGATGCGGAACGGCGCGATAGCGCCAGCGAGCCAAAGTGGCGCGGCCAGCGGATTCGTGTAGATCAGCTGCTCGAGCGCGAAGGCCTTGGCGTTGCTCGCAAGACTGTAGTATTCGAGCGCGAGCCCATTGGCCAGCGGAGGGCGATGCGCGGCGTCGCTGCGGATCACTTCGATGAAGGGCCAATCGTGCAGCCCCTGCCACAGCAAATTCGGCAGCAGCATCAGCGCCGTCAGTGCGGCGGCGCCCAGCGCGTACTTCGAGCGCAGCACGTCGCTCCGTCCGGTGACGAGCAGGCCGCCGATCGCGGCTACGACGAGCAGCAGCATCGAATACTTTGCGTAGGTCCCCAGCGCCACCGTCATCGCCAGCGCGAGCCAGAGAGACGGCAGCCTCCGCGCCGGTGCGCGGAGTATTCGCACGGTGAGATAGATCGTGAGCGTCCAAAAGAACGGCTCGAACGAGGTCGTCGTCAGCGTCGAGCCGAGCAGCAGATACGCGGGAAGAAAGAGGGTCGCCAGGCCCGCGAGCAACTGCGCGAAGCGGCCGCCGCCGAGCTCTTTGGCCAGCAGCGCGCTGAGATAGACGGTTCCCGCTGCGGCCAGGATTGGCAGCGCGCGCAGCGCGAGCAGTTGGTATCCGGCGGGCGCAGAGAGCCATGCGGCGAGCGCGACGAGCGGCGGCTGGTCGACGTAACCCCATGCCAGGTGCTTCGAACACGCGATGAAGTAGAGTTCGTCGCGGAAGTAGCCGTAGCGCCAGGCGGCCGCACAGTGCAGCAGCAACGCCGCAGCGAGCAGGCCCGCCGGGATCATGCCGGGCGGCGAGCGAGAATCAGCAGGCTGAGGACGAACCCGCAGACGCCCGACCAAATCCACGAGCCGAGCGCGACGTTCCAATCCCACCAAACTCCGCCGTACGCGAGGGTTCCGAGCAGATAGACGCCGATGTATGTCATCGGAACGGTGGCGGCGAACCAGCGAAAGGCTCGAGTCTTTCCGCGAACGGGATGCGGATCGTAGAGGCGGACGAGCGTGTCGGCAAAGAGCCCCGTAATCAAGGACTGCGCGAGCGTGACGGCCAGCAGCGGTGTTTGATTGGTGAATGCCGCCGCTGCGGGCAAGTTGCCGAGCAAGAGGATCGCCGTGAACATTCCGGGGCTCGGATGCATGCGCGAGACCAGCCAGAGCGCGAAACCGGCGATCAGCGTGCTCTGGAAGATCACGATCAAGACGCCGCTTGCGATCTTGTAGTAGCCGATCGAGAGCGCCGTGAGATAGTCGGGCGTGAAGGGCGCGATCGGCGGCGGCGCGTTCGTCTTTCCGGCTGCCGGATCGAAGCCGTACGCGGTGCCGAAGTGCGCCAGGACCAGCCACGTTGCCAGGCCGAGCGCGAGCGGAAGCTGGCGCCCCAGCGTCAGCGCGCCGCGATCGGCGAGCACCGAGCGGATCGGGGCGCTCGCGAGAAAGAAGATGCCCAGGCCGAGGACCTGATGCGTCGGGCTCAAGAGGGCGTCGACGCCCTCCTCGATGCCGTAGATGTGATGCCAGAGCATGTCACCGAGCCCCGCCCCGGCGAAGATCGGGATGCCGACGAGCGCCAAGCGATAGGGCCGTGGGAAGCTCTCCGCCCAAGCGTAGCCGCGCGCGTGCGCTTGTAGCGCAAAAGCGACCAGGATCAGCGCCAGGGCGAGCATCCCGGAGTAGAAGACGGCGTGGTATGGCGTGAAGAACGTGTCGACCCGAACGTGCCCGTGGGCCCAGGCGTCGAGAAAGAAGCCGGAGGATATCCAGACGCCGCAGATGCCGACCGCGTAATCGAGCGCGAGGCTTCGCGGGACCGCGTTCTGCATTCCCCGAGCCTTACGCGCCGACGCTTCGAGGCGCCTTCCGTTGAGAGCAGGTGGCATCGCGGACGAGTCCGTACGACCTCAAGCGTGCTTCATCGCATCAGCGCGTGGTCGTTGACAGTGCTGCTCGTTGGATGTGGGTCGCGGGCTCCGGAGACGCCCGCAAACGTCACCCTCGGCAGCGCGACGATGCCAACGCCGCCGGTCGAGCGCGACGGCGCGCCCCCGAAGATCCTGGCAATGCGATTCTCTTCGCTCGACGTTCGCCGCGGCGAACGCTGGACGGGATCGTTCGTGACCGGGACCAACGTCGCGAGCATCGAGGTTCGAACCAACCTCTTCTCGATCAACGTGCCGCACGTCAAGCCGGGCCGCTTCGCCTTTACGATCCACCTGCTCGATACGCCGCCGATCTTCGTGCGCGCGTACCGCCTGCGCGTGATCGCCCGCAACAGTCCCGGCAACGCCTACGAAGAGGATCTGCCATTCCGTATCAGATGAGCGCCGCGCGAGCGCAACTGGAAGAGCGCGTGCTGACGATCACGCTCGACCGGCCGGCTCGCAAGAACGCGCTGACCTTTGCGCTCTACGGCGAGCTGCGCGAACTCTTTACTTCGCTGCGCGCCGACGCGAGCGTCAAAACAATCGTCCTAGCGGGCGCGGGCGGCGACTTTTGCTCGGGCGGCGACGTCCACGAAATTATCGGGCCGCTGACGCAATCGACCCCGGCGCAGCTTCTGGAGTTCACACAGATGACCGGCGACGTCGTGAAAGCGATGCGTGCCTGTCCGCAACCAATCGTCGCGGCGATTGACGGCACCTGCGCTGGGGCAGGCGCGATCTTAGCAATGGCGAGCGACCTGCGCCTAGGCACCGAACGTTCGCGGATCGCGTTTCTTTTCGTGGGCGTGGGGCTGGCCGGATGCGATATGGGCGCCTGCGCGATGCTGCCGCGCATCATCGGGCTCGGACGCGCGAGCGAGCTCCTCTACACCGGACGAACGCTGCAGGGCGCGCAAGCCTACGACTGGGGATTCCTCAACGAACTCTGTACGCCCGACGGATTGGCGGATCGCGCGCGAAAGCTCGCACAATCGCTGGCCGATGGTCCCACACTGGCGCACGCGATGACAAAACGGATGCTGCGCGAGGAGTGGTCGCTGCCGCTGGACGATGCGATCGACGCTGAGGCGCGCGCGCAGGCGATCTGCATGCAGAGCAATGATTTCCGCCGCGCCTACGACGCGTTTTCCGCCAAGCGTCCCGTGCGCTTCGAAGGCGACTAAACGTGCTCGAGCTGCCGCTCTTCGACGAAGAGCATCGTGCCTTTTGCGCCGGACTCGAACGCTGGCTGGCGACGGCGCCGCTTCGCGAGAACGAGGCGGACGCGGCGCAGAGCTGCCGCGACTGGGTTGGCGCACTGGCCGGCGGCGGATGGCTGCGGGCGTGCGTGCCGGGTGCGTACGGCGGCATCCGCGCAGAGCTCGACGTGCGAACGCTGTGTTTGGCGCGCGAACGGCTCGCCTATCACAGTGCGCTTGCCGATTTCGCCTTCGCGATGCAAGGCTTGGGCGGTGGCCCGATTGCGCTCTTCGGCAATGCCTCGCTCAAGAAACGCTTTCTCCCGGAGATCGCTGCCGGGCGCTGCATCGCCGCCTTCGCGCTCTCGGAGCTGGAGGCCGGATCCGACGTCGCCGCGCTCACAACGACCGCGACCCGGCGCAACGGCGAGTACGTTCTCGACGGCAAGAAGACGTGGATATCCAACGCCGGCATCGCCGATCTCTACATCGTCTTCGCGCGGACCAGCGAACGCGGCGCCAGAGGCCTTAGCGCGTTTGCGGTCGACGCAACCGCCGCCGGCGTTCGCGCCGAGGGAAGCATCGAAACGATCTCGCCGCATCCGCTTGGCACGCTGGAGCTCGAGCGCGTCGTCGTTTCGGAATCCGCCCGCATCGGCGCCGAGGGGGAAGGCTTCAAGGTTGCAATGAGCGTGCTCGACGTCTTTCGCAGCACGGTCGGAGCGGCGGCCAACGGTTTCGCGCGCCGCGCGCTGGACGAATCGGTGGCGCACGTCAAGGGGCGGCAGCTCTTCGGCGCACCGCTGAGCGCGCTGCAGCTGACGCAAGCGGCGCTCGCGACGATGGCGACCGATCTCGACGCCGCAACGCTGCTCGTCTATCGTGCGGCATGGAGCAAAGATAGCGGCCGCGCTCGCGTGACGCGCGAGGCGGCGATGGCGAAGTGGTTCGCAACCGAAGCGGCGGGCCGAATCTGCGACCGCGCCGTGCAGCTCTTCGGCGGACGCGGCGTTACGCGCGGCGAGATCGTCGAACGGCTCTACCGCGACGTTCGCGCGCTGCGGATCTACGAAGGCGCCAGCGAAATTCAGCAGGTCGTGATCGCCAAAGCGGTTTTGGAAGGGTAAGGCCTTGCGCTTCACCGGCCACACGGATACGTTTGCCGAGGACCGGCTGCCGGCGAGTGCCGAGATGCCCGAGCTGCGCTTCGAGCTGCCGGAACTGCGGTATCCGCAACTGCTCAACGCAGCGACGAGCTTATTGGACGCGCGGGTCGCCGGACGCGAAGACGCGCGCTGCCTCCTGGCTCCCGGCGGCCTTTCCTGGAGCTACGCGGAACTGCTCGCGACCGCCAACCGCATCGCGGGCGTGCTGGTCGACGAGATGGGCCTTGAGCCGGGGAACCGCGTGCTGCTGCGCGCGCCGAACACGCCGATGCTCGCGGCCTGCTGGTACGCGGTGCTCAAGGCCGGCGGAATCGCCGTGACGACGATGCCGCTCTACCGCGCGAACGAGCTGCGTTTCATGATGGAGAAGGCGCAGGTCAAGCACGCACTTTGCGACGTGCGGCTGCGCGCCGACTTCGAGAGCGCCTGCAGCGGCTACGGCGGGGTGCGAACGCTCTACTTCGGCGAGGGCGTGCATCCCATCGCCTCGCTCGAGCAGCGGATGCGCACGAAATCCGCCACATTCGTAAACGTCGAGACCGCGGCGCAAGACGTTGCGATCATCGCCTTCACTTCCGGAACGACGGGCACGCCGAAGGCGGCGATGCACTATCATCGCGACTTGGTGGCCTGCTGCGACGGCTACGGAACGCGCGTGCTGCAGCCGCGCGCGAGCGATCTCTTTTGCGGAAGCCCGCCGCTGGCATTCACGTTCGGGCTCGGCGGCGTACTGCTCTTTCCCGTCTACGCCGGCGCCGCGGCTTTCCTGCTCGAAAAGGCCGGCCCGGCCGAACTGCTCGACGCTATCTCGACGCACGGGGTAACGACGCTCTTTACCGCGCCGGTCGCGTACCGGGCGATGGCTGCGCGAGCGCGCGAGTTCGATCTCTCGAGCCTGCGAACGTGCGTCTCCGCCGGCGAAACGCTGCCGCGCGCCGTGTGGGAACAGTGGCACGAGCAGACGGGCGTCGCGATCCTCGACGGCATCGGCAGCACGGAGATGCTGCACATCTTCGTCGGCTGCCCGCAAGACGAGGTTCGCGCCGGGTCGACCGGACGTGCCGTGCCGGGTTACGTTGCCGAGATCCACGACGAGAATGGAAACCCGGTGCCGGACGGGACGATCGGCCGGCTCGCGGTCAAAGGCCCCACGGGCTGCAAGTATCTGCAAGACGAGCGCCAGCAGATCTACGTTCAGCGCGGCTGGAACTATCCGGGCGACGCCTACCGCCGCGATGCGGACGGATACTTCTGGTACGTCGCGCGAACCGACGACATGATCGTCTCCTCGGGCTACAACATCTCCGGCCCCGAGGTCGAACAGGCGCTGATCGCGCACGCGCACGTCAAAGAGATCGCCGTCGTCGCCAAGCGCGATCCGGTCCGAGAGACCAACGTCGTAAAAGCCTTCATCGTCCTGGTCGAAGGATGCCCGCCCACCGATGCCAAGGCCGACGAGCTTCGCGAGTTCTGCAAAACGCAGATCGCGCCGTTCAAAGCGCCGCGGGAGATCGAATTCGTCAGCGAGCTGCCGCGCACCGAGACTGGGAAGCTGCAGCGCTACAAACTGCGCTCCTAAAGGCAGCGCAAGGCGGCGCAACACTTCGCCGTCGAGCCGCTCGTCGCTGCGCATCCTGCTCCGCTCCTGCTGCTCGGCCTCCTCGCTCCGCCATCCGTGGCTGCGCTCGTCGGTCCGAGCCTCTCCGGCAAAGTGTTGCGCCGCCTTGCGCTGCGGTTGGCTCTCGCGAGGTTATACCTTGCGATGCACGCGGACCCTTCGGTAGGCTCCGCGCGCGAGGATGAAGAGCGCGGCGGCGAAGCAGAGCGCGAGAAATGCGGCGATGAACGGCGCGGAGAACGCGAGAATCGTTGCGGCGATCGAGCCGCCATCTTCGACGGTGCTGATTGCCGGATTGGCGATGCCGGCCGTCGTTAGGGTCGAAGCGCCGCGAACGGATGCGACTGCCGCGTGAATGCCGAGCGCGTTGAGCGCGCCGAGCACCATGAGCCCGGCGAGGATCTGCGGCGACTGCGCGTGCACCGATCCGCCGACTAAAACGGCGGCTGCGGCTGGTTTTACGGCGACGCCGACAACGTGCATCAGGTGGTCGACGATCGGAATTTTGTCGGCGATGAGTTCGAGCACGGCGATGCCGATCAGCGGCCACATGACCGTGGCTCCGCCGAGCCACGCAAATCCCGGCGGCGGGTGGAGAAAGCCGAGGTGGATCACGACGGCAAAGGCCGCGAGCGGAAGCAAAGCGCGTACGCCGGCGGTCGTCGTCAACGCGTATGCGAGCGCGTATTGGCTTGCCGCATCCACGCCGAAAGCTTCCTTGCCTGGCTAACCCGGTCCCGCGCTTGCGGCGCCCTTTGAAGCAAGGCGCACCTTGCGTCGTCTCGGGTACCCCAAGGAGCGAATCGGTTTACCCGGCACACCCACGTTTTCCGCCGAGTGCAACCTAGCGGGTAGTCAGCCAATCGTTAGCAAATAGGAAGGGACCGACATGAACAATGACCACCTTGATACCCGGCCCGAGGCCACCTCGGCGGCGCCTTTAGACCACGAGCAGGTACAGCAGATTATTGCTGCCCTCTCGGTTAGGGACGACAACGGTTCCGGCCCGCGCCTCACTGAAAACAGCCCGGGCGTCCTGTTGCGACGGGGCCAGGAGCTTCTGCGCAGTTCGATTTAGATCGGGCGAAGCGCTCTACGTCGCTTTGTTTTGCGCATAAACCATTACCGCGATCGCGCACTGGGAAGCTAGGCCCTTTGAGACGTCAGTCGCGATAGTCGAAAAATGCTTAGCGCCCTGCTTGTCAATGGTGATCATTCCGATGGGCGTATTGTTCCAGCGGACCGCCTGACAGAGTACCGCCTTATAAGGCGGCTCCGTTCCGCGCCGCGTGTCCTCATAGGAAGGGATGTTTCTTACGTCTACTTCGTTAAAATTGCGTTGTTCGTAGTAGCTCTCCTCGAACGCTTGTCCAACCATCCCTTCACCAATCGCGAACACGCTTTTGGTGGGTGCCTGTCCCCCGGTAACAATACCGGCAAAGCGAAGCTTTTTTTCGCTGGGTTCGAAAAGCCAAAGCACGATCCGCACGGCCTCGCCTGGATCGTCTCCAAGAAACATCTTCGCTTCACCCATCCGATCTCTGATGTATTTCCTAAATATCTCCTCCTTAGCTTCTGGGAGGTCCGCGGACCGCTTCTGCATCATCATCAGAAAGATCGCAATCGACGTCGACCAATTCTGCGCGAGATTAGCAGCGTCAACAAGCGTCTGCTCAATGTCCTCTGCTCCCTTCCGAAGGCGACTGACCTTCACCTTAACATCGCCAAATCCAAACTCTGAAATCTCCGGCAAAATGAAGCCGATGATGGCTACGCCTATCCAGGCAACGGTTACAATGTCGAGGTTCAGAGTTCGGGAGTAGTCGTCTTTAAAGAAAGCTCGGCCCATCGCACCGGCGACGCCGATGCCAATCAAGAGCAGTTGGGCTGCGGCCATGAATAACTTAGAGCGGGAATCCGCTCTGGTAAAGAGCGCCAAAAACCGTCGGATCACAGTGTTCTTCCTGCCCCTTTCCCGGCTATTTTCGGGTTCGCTGGCTGGGAGTGGTCGAGGCATGATCCGTCCAAGCGTCGCATCTCAGGTTAATTCAATCACCGCGGCTGCCACCATTGTAAATAGCCCAGAGAGGTGGGGCAAGGGTCGGCTGTCCAGGTCTTGCGCTTTACGAAGCCGGCGGCAAAATCGCCGTGGCCTCGATCTCGACCTTGGCGCCGTCTTCGAGCAGATCGGCTACGACGACCAGCGCCATTGCGGGATAGACCGCGCCGATGATCTCGCGATAGGCGCCTCCGAGTGCGGAGAGGCTCGCGCGATACTCGTCTTTGTTTGTAACGTACCAGGTGAGCCGCACGAGGTGCTCCGGTTCGCCGCCGGCGGCGCGCAGCACCGCGACGATGTTGCGCAGCGCTTGGCTCGCCTGTTCTGGAAAATCGGCGGAGACGAGCTCGTTGCGCTCGTTCCAGCCGATCTGTCCCGCAATCGCGAGATAGCGGCCGTCGGCTAAAACGCCGTTGGCGTAGCCGCTCGGGCGCGGCCAGCCTTCGGGATCGATCCTTTTGCTCACGTGGTGCCTCGCTTAAGAAGAAGTGTGAGTACGGCGCTCACCGCCAGGTTGAGCGCGAGGGAGTAGAGCGCGATGAAACCGGTTAGCGTGCCGCCGAACGCGTGCAGCGAGTAGTTCGCGCTAAAGCCGCCGGCGTAGGCCATCGCGCAGCTGGCGATAAGGCCGCAGGCCCATCCGGCGAGCAGCGCCTTGGGGTGAAACCAACGCGTCCACAGTCCGAGCACGAAGGCGGGAAAGATCTGCAGCATCAGCGCGCCGCCCAAGAGCTGGAAGTCGATCGCGTACGGAACGGGGACGAAGAAGATGAAGAGCAACGCGACCGCGCAGATGGCCAGCGTCAGCCGCTTCGCGATCACCGTCTCGACCTGCGAGCGCTGCAGTGAAAACTCGCGGAACACGTTGCTTGCGAAAAGATTGGCGGCGCCGATGCTCATGATCGCTGCGGGGACGAGCGCGCCGATCGCGATCGCAGCGTCGGCCACGCCCACGAACCAGTTGGGAAAGAAGCGCGCGAAGAGTTGCGGAACGACGCTGGTCGTGTCTTTCGTCGAGATGCCGGCGGCCAGCGCGCAGTAGCCCAGCAGCGCGAGCAGTCCGAGCAGCAGCGAATAGATCGGCAGCAACGCCGCGTTGCGCCGGATCACCTCGCGGCTGCGCGCCGCGAGCACGCTCGTGATCGAGTGCGGGTAGATGAAGAGCGAAAGGGCCGAGCCGAACGCCATCGTCGCGTACGTGAAGTACTGCGGCGGCCCGAGGAAGATCGATGACGGCTTCGGACGGGCAGCCAGTGCCGCCGCCGAGAGCGAGAATACGTGCCCCCAGCCGCCCAGCCGCGCGGGGATCACTGTGACCGCGGCGATGACGGTCACATAGATCAGCGTGTCCTTCACAAAGGCGATCATCGCCGGCGCGCGCAGGCCGCTCGTGTACGTGTAGGCGGCCAGCAGAACGAAGGCGACGGTCAGCGCGGGGAACGCATGCATTGCTCCCAGCGTGCTGAACTGGCTAAACACTGCCCGCATGCCGACGAGCTGTAAGGCGATGTAGGGCAGTGCCGCGACCACTCCGGTGAGCGCAATTGCGATCTCGAGCGCGCGGTCGTTGTAGCGGTCGCGCACGAAGTCCGCGGTCGTCACGTAGCCGCGATCTCGCGCGATGGTCCAAAACTTCGAAAGCACGATCAGAGCGATGGGATACGCAATGGTCGCGTAGGGGACGGCAAAGAATCCGAGCGCGCCGACGCCGTAGACCAGCGCTGGAACGGCGACGAAGGTGTAGGCCGTGTAGAGGTCGCCGCCGAGCAAAAACCAGGAAACGATCGTTCCGAAGCTGCGGCCGCCCAGTGCCCACTGCTCGAGATCACGCAGGTTTGCACCGCCCCAGCGCGCTGCGATGAAGCCGAGCGCCGTCACGCCGGTCACCGAGACGCCGAGGATCAGCGCCGCGCTAGACACGCCCGTCTCTGGTCATCAGCACGACGATTCCGAGAAGGCCGGCGGTCACGAGGACCCACGCCAACTGATACCAGTAGAAGAAGGGCATCCCGAAGAGCGTGGGAGCCGCGTGGTTGTACAGCGGCGGGATGAGCGTCCCGATAAACGGCAAGACCAGCAGCAGATACCAGCCGCGACGGCGCATCGGGCGCCTTTCTGCGTGAAGGTCGAACGTCCCGGCGAAGCAAAGCAAGGCCTGCAAGCTCGCAGATGCGTTCCAATGAGAAAGGGCCAGCCTACATGTCCGTAACCCCTCCAGCAAAAGATACTCCGTTCGGATTAGAGCCGAACGTAGCGGCGGGACTCGCGTATCTTTTCTGCCTGCTCGGCGGCATCGTTATGCTCGTCGGCGGTGGAACCAACAAGTTTGTGAAGTGGGCCGCAGCTCAATCGATCACGATGTGGGCTCTCTACTTCGTACTCTGGGTCATTTTGGGGTTCATTCACCTTTGGATCCTGTACCCGATCATCTGGCTGCTCTGGATCGTGCTCTGGGTCTGGACCACCGTGACCGGCTTCCAGGGTAAAGAGGTTCGTATTCCCGGAATCGCCGATCTCACGAGCAGCATCTTCAAGGCTGCACTCTAACCGGATTGCGCGCCCCTCGCGGGCCGCGTATCCGTAGCAGAGGCCGTTCGAAACAGTAGGTCGTTACCGTCGCGAACGCGATGGTCACCGCAAAGGCAAGTTCGGTATATCGGACTTGCCATCGCGTGTCGTAGTGCGGATCCCCCCGATACGGCGGGATCTGATGCCAGATCATCTCCCGGGCGATCATTTGATGGTAGAGGTAAAGATTGTACGAGATCGTCGCGAGAAAACGCAGCGGCGGATTGTCGAGCAGGACTTGCCACCACCTCGGGCTCAGCAGCGATCCCAGCGCGATTAAAGCAAAAGCGAGGCCGAAGAGGGCCCGTCCATGGATCTGCCAGACGCCCGCCCACTGGTCGGCAAAACGAAAGTCGAAGACGCTCTCCAGCAGTTTCCAGAGCAGCGCAAATCCGCCGAGCGCGACGAGCGGCGCGAGGTTACGGCGCAGCGCTGCCGCCGGCCGGGCACTAAGCCCGACGAAGAGCTGCGCGCTGATCATTCCGAAGGCGAAGATATCGAGATAGCCCGGCAGGTTCTCTTCGTACGTGGGAAACAGCGTCGAGAAGCAGCAGTGCGCCATCCAGACGCGCCACGCCCAGGCGATCGCGATCATCGCGCCGGCCGTAACGTAGGGACGCCGCGCGAAGCACCACCAGATCAATGGGAAGACGCAGTAAAACTCGACCTCGACTGCGAGCGTCCAAAGCACCCCGTTGATCGTTCCGAAGCGTTCGGTAAACCAGGTGTGCACGAAGAGAAGGTGCGTCACCAGATCGGGCAGCGGCGCGGCTGAAGGTTGTACTTGGGCGTACCCGACCGAATAGGCGACCGCGATCGAGAGCGCGTACGACGGCACGATCTTCATGAAGCGCCGCCAGGCGAAGTGCGCCCACGAAGGGCGCGGTGCGCCGCTGGCGCGCGATCGTACGAACGGATACGAGATAACGAAACCGCTGAGAAAAAAGAAGAGCGTGACGCCGGCGAAGCCGGTCGCCGGCAGAAAGGCGAGCGACGGCGGCGGGCTGAGCCAGGAAAACTCCCAGACGTGATACCACAGCACGAGCAAAACGGCGAGGCCGCGCAACCCGTCTAAGACGCCGAGCCGCGCCTCTTCATGAAGGGTTCCGCTTGCGGCCATGCCGCGAGATACGGTCCGACCGGGCTCGTGTCATCCTAACCCAACGCCCGTGTCACCCTGAGCTTGTCGAAGGGCCGTCGAAGGGGCGAAATGGCCGTCGAAGGTGCACCACGCGTGTCACCCTGAGCTTGTCGAAGGGTCGAAGGGGGCGAAGGGCGCACCACGCGTGTCACCCTGAGCCTGTCGAAGGGCTGTCGAAGGGTCGAAGGGTCGAAGGGCGAAGGGCGATTGAACCAAGGGGTTGACACAAAACCGCGCTTTGTATTAGGGTGGTGGTACAATGATTACGCCGCACCACCATCATTCCGAACTCATTCGCCTCGTTATGGGGCTCGCGATTGCCGCGACGGGCGTATTTGCCTTACGCTGGCCTCGCTGCATCGCCGGCCTTGCGGGGACTTTCACGTGTTGGGGCGGGATGCGCGACGCGCAAGGCGAGCGGCTCGACCGCGTCGTCATGGCGCGCGAAGAAGCCGAGGGTATTTCTAGTGCTTACGGCCGCTATCTAGGTGTCGCGGCGTTTGCGCTCGCGGCGCTCGAGGCGATTCCGGGCGTACCATTCGCCATGCCGTACGCGCTCTTTTGCCTGGCGGTCTCCGCGGTGATGCTGCTGGCCTATCTGCAGTTTCGCCGCGCGACCGAGCAGCGTGTCGCGCCGCTGGTTCGCCGCTCCCCGCTTAGCGCGTTGCCGCCCTTGCTGATCGCGTGCATCGTGGCGACCTTCGTCGTCGAGCTGCTCTTTGCGGCCTACCCGCCGGATCGCTTCGGAGCGGTCGTGGTCGCGGCGTCGACGCTGGTACTCGGTTTTGTTGCCTGGCGAATTGCCGCGGCGCCGGCGCTGCTGCTCGGCATCGACCCGCAGTACGAATACGCGCTCGACGAGCGGCTGCGCCTCGGCCGGGCGCGCAACGTCGCGTCGCTTGCCTGCGCGCCGGCGTTCGTGTTTGCCGCCATCGCGCAGCCCGGGCTACCAGAGCGGTTCGGTGCACTCGGAACCGTAGCGATGGCGATTCTGATTGCAGCGTTCGTCATCACGCTGGCCGCTAGCGTCCTGCCCCGGTTTGGCCGCGTTCGCTTCGCGTGAACGCGTCGTATCTCGTCGTCGATCCGGAATTAGAGATTCCGCCCTACCAGCAGGTGGCCGCGCAGATCCGTGCGGCGATCGAGCGAGGCGAGCTGCCGCCGGAGGCTCCATTGCCGACCGTCCGCCAGCTTGCCGGTGACTTGGGACTTGCGCCTAACACCGTGGCGCGCGCCTACGGCGAACTGCAGTCCGAAGGTTGGCTCATCGGCGACCGGCGGCGCGGCACCCGGGTCGTCGGCCAGCTTCCAGTCAACCGCCCGGCACGGCTTCGCAGCCTGCGGGAAGCGACCGAAAAATTCGTTACCTCACTGCGTCACCGTGGCTTTTCGGCCGACGAGATCGCGGTCGAACTAGCACGTGCGGGCATCGCGGGCCAGGAAATTTAAGCGCACGCTGCTCGCTCGGCATTTGACGCCCCCAGGGCGCCTTGATATAGTTGAGGCTCGGTCCCACCTGCGGGTGAGGCCGTTTCTGTGTCAGCGTGAGGAGCTTGTAGTTTTTGCCGACCATCAACCAATTGGTGCGCCGCGGGCGTGAGAAGACCGAGCAGAAGGTCAAGACCCGGGCATTTCGCGTCATCTTGACGGGGCCCAAGCCGGGCCATCCCGATCTCCCGACGCGACAATTCGAAGTGACCGGCAATCCGCAGCGCCGCGGCGTCTGCACTCAAGTGAAAACGGTTACTCCCAAAAAGCCGAACTCGGCGCTGCGCAAAGTCGCTCGCGTTCGCTTGACCAATGGGGAAGAGGTGACCGCCTATATCCCGGGGATCGGGCACAATCTGCAGGAGCACTCGGTCGTGCTGGTCCGCGGCGGCCGCGTCAAGGATTTGCCGGGCGTCCGCTATCACATCATCCGCGGTACGCTCGATACGGCCGGGACGGCTAACCGCAAACAAGGGCGCTCGAAATATGGCGCCAAGCGCGAGAAAAAGAAGTAAAGGATGCCACGCAAAGGACCCGCTCCCAAACGTCAGATTCTTCCGGACGGGAAGTTCAACTCGAAAGTATTGGCGCGCTTCATCAACAAGGTGATGCTGCGCGGCAAGAAGTCGACGGCCGAGGGCATCACGTACGCTGCGCTCGATCTCGTCGCCGAGAAGACCGGCCGGGATCCGATGGAAGTTTTTTCGCAGGCGCTCTCCAACGCGATGCCGCTGGTCGAGGTTCGTCCGCGGCGCGTCGGCGGCGCCACCTACCAAGTGCCGATGGAAGTGCGTCCCGATCGCCGTCAGGCGATGGCGATGCGCTGGCTGATCGGTTTTGCCCGGGCTCGCGGCGGCCGCTCCATGGAGGAGAAGCTGGCCGGCGAGCTGCTCGACGCGTCCAACAACACCGGCGCGACGATCAAGAAGCGTGAAGACACGCACAAGATGGCCGAAGCGAACAAAGCTTTTGCCCATTATCGCTGGTAACACTTCAAACTAAGAACACCATGGCTGCTAGGGAATATCCGCTCGAACGCACGAGGAATATCGGCATTGCCGCGCACATTGATGCCGGCAAGACGACCTGTACCGAACGTATCCTCTTCTTTACCGGACGCGTGCACAAGATGGGTGAAGTGCACGACGGCGCGGCGACGATGGACTGGATGGTTCAGGAACAGGAACGCGGCATTACGATCACCTCGGCCGCGACCGCCACGACCTGGCGGGATACGCGCATCAACATCATCGACACGCCGGGGCACGTCGATTTCACCGTCGAGGTCGAGCGCTCGCTGCGCGTGCTCGACGGCTTGGTCGCGCTCTTCGACTCGGTGGCCGCGGTGCAGCCCCAGTCGGAGACCGTCTGGCGTCAAGCGAACAAATATAAAGTTCCGCGCATCGTCTTCGTCAACAAGATGGACCGCGTCGGCGCCGACTTCTTCAACGTGGTCGAAAAGATTCGCGAGCGCCTCGGCGCCCGCGCCGTACCGATTCAGGTGCCGATCGGCGCCGAAGATAAGTTTAAGGGCGTCGTCGATCTGTTCACGATGAAGAAGATCGTCTACACCGACGACCTCGGCTCGACGATGGCCGAAGAAGAGGTCGAGGGCGAGCTGCGCGAGCTCGCGTTGGAGTGGCGCCAGCACCTCGTTGAGGCGATCGCCGAACAGGACGACGAGCTGCTCGAGATCTTCTTCGACGGCAAGGAGCTGCCGATCGATCGCATGAAGGCGGCGCTGCGCAGGGCGACGATCGAAGGCACGGTGTTGCCGATGCTCTGCGGTTCGGCCTTCAAGAACAAGGGCATTCAGCCGCTGCTCGATGCGGTGGTCGAATACATGCCCTCGCCGCTGGAAGCCAAGCAGATCGTCGGACGCGATCCGAAATCGGGCGACGAGATCACCCGCAAGGCCGCCGACGCCGAACCGTTCTGCGCGTTGGCCTTCAAGATCGCGACCGATCCCTACGGTAACCTGACGTATTTCCGCGTCTATTCCGGCGTCCTCAACAAGGGCAGCTACGTGCTCAATTCGCGCTCGGGGCGCAAGGAGCGCATCGGCCGCATCCTGCGGATGCACGCCAATCATCGCGAGGACATCGATTCGATCGGTGCGGGCGACATCGCGGCCGCGGTCGGACTCTCCGACACGCGCACCGGCGACACGCTGTGCGACGAGAAGTCGCCGATTGCGCTCGAGTCGATCACCTTCCCGGAGCCGGTCATCCACCAGGCGATCGAGCCCAAGAGCAAGGCCGACCAAGACAAACTCGGCTTGGCGCTGACACGCCTCGCACAGGAAGATCCGACCTTCCGGATGCGGACCGACGAAGAGACGCAGCAGACGATCATCGCCGGCATGGGCGAGCTGCACCTCGAGATAATCCTCGATCGGCTTCGCCGCGAGTTCAAAGTTGAGGCCAACGTCGGTAAGCCGCAGGTTGCTTACAAAGAAGCGATTACAAAGACTGTTGAAAAGGAAGGCCGTTTCGTGCGGCAGTCGGGCGGCAAAGGCCAGTACGGCGACGTCTGGCTGCGCGTTCAACCGCAGCCCCCGGGAACGGGCTTTGTTTTTGAGTGGAAGATCGTCGGCGGCGCGGTTCCAAAAGAGTACGCCAAGGCGGTTCAAGAGGGCATCCGCGAGTCGGCCCAAAACGGCGTGCTCGCCGGCTTCCCGGTGATGGACTTCAAGGCCGAAGCCTTCGACGGTTCGTTCCACGAGGTCGACTCGTCCGAAATGGCTTTCAAGATTGCGGCCTCGATGGCATGGAAGGAAGCGAACCGCTCCGCGGGTCCGATCCTGCTCGAGCCGATCATGAAGGTCGAGGTGACGACGCCCAAAGAGTACATGGGCGCCATCAACGGCGACCTCAGCCGGCGTCGCGGCGCGATTCACGCGACCGAAGAGGCACCGGGCGGAGCTCAGGTGATCACGGCGCACGTCCCGCTCTCGGAGATGTTCGGGTACGCTACGGATATGCGCTCGGCAACGCAAGGCCGAGCGACCTACACCATGGAGTTCTCCCATTACGAAAAGGCGCCGAAATCCGTCGAGGAAGAGATCGTTGCCAAGGCGGTCGGCAAGAAGTTGGCCCCCGCCTGAGGACTGAAAGCGAGGGCGGCATACCAGAGCACCCTCCGTTGACATTCGCGGGTTTTGCTTGATAATATTCCGGGGTTGTGGCGGCCCCTGCGATGCGGCGTTTACCGCGTAAGGCGGAAAAAGGGCAACTAATACGCCTGGATCCGTGTACTAGAGTTTAGCCCCCAGGCTGGGGTTTGCGCGGCGTAATCCGCGCGGGGCGCAGCCCCAAAGCGTTCCGCGAAGTGGAGCGCGTACTGAAAGGAAAGAGATGGCCAAGCAAAAGTTCGAGCGGACCAAGCCGCACGTAAATATCGGAACGACCGGACACGTCGATCACGGAAAGACGACGTTGACGGCGGCAATCATGCATTGCCTGTCGACCGAAGGGCTCGCGCAGAAAGTCGGCGTCGATCAGATCGACAACGCTCCGGAAGAGAAAGAGCGCGGCATTACGATTGCCATCTCGCACCAGGAGTACGAGACGCCCAAGCGTCACTACGCGCACGTCGATTGTCCCGGCCACGCGGACTACATCAAGAACATGATCACCGGCGCGGCCCAGATGGACGGCGCGGTGCTCGTCGTTGCCGCGACCGACGGCCCGATGCCCCAGACCCGCGAGCACATTCTGCTGATGCGCCAGGTCGGCGTTCCTCGCATCGTGGTCTTCCTGAACAAGGTCGACATGGTCGATGACGAGGAGCTGCTCGAGCTCGTCGAGATGGAGATTCGCGAGCTGCTTTCGAAGTACGATTTCCCGGGCGACGACACGCCGATCATCCGAGGTTCGGCGCTCAAGGCGCTCAACTCGAGCGGCAAGCGAGGCGAAGCGGAAGCCGACCCGATCTTCAAGCTGATGGACACGATCGACGACTACATCCCGCAGCCGGAGCGCCAGGTCGACAAGCCGTTCCTGATGCCGGTCGAAGACGTCTTTACGATCACCGGTCGCGGCACGGTCGGTACGGGCCGCGTCGAGCGTGGTCAGGTGAAGGTCGGCGAAGAGGTTGAGATCGTCGGGCTCAAGGAAGAGACGAAGAAGACCGTGGTAACGGGCATTGAGATGTTCCGCAAGCTGCTCGATTCGGGCATCGCCGGCGACAACATCGGCGTACTGCTGCGCGGCGTCGATCGCAACGAGATCGAGCGCGGCCAGGTGCTCGCCAAGCCGGGCTCGGTCAAGCCCCATAAGAAGTTCAAGGCCGAGGTCTACGTCCTTTCGAAGGAAGAGGGCGGGCGCCACACGCCATTCTTCGGAAACTATCGCCCGCAGTTCTACTTCCGCACGACCGACGTTACCGGTACGATCAAGCTGCCCGACGGCGTCGAGATGGTCATGCCCGGCGACAACGTTCAGATGGACGTCGAGCTGATCACCCCGATCGCGTGCGAAGAGGGCCTGCGCTTTGCGATCCGCGAGGGCGGCCGCACCGTCGGCGCCGGCGTCGTTACCGCGGTCGCCGAGTAGAGATTTTAACTCATGGCTAAACAAATGATCCGCATCCGCCTCAAGGCGTACGATCACAAAGTGCTCGACCAGTCGGCGGAACGGATCGTTGAGACCGCCAAGCGTACCGGCGCATTCGTCAGCGGGCCGGTCCCGCTGCCGACCGAGATCAACCGTTTCTGCGTCCAGCGCTCGACCAACAATGATAAGAAGTCGCGCGAGCACTTCGAAATGCGGACGCACAAGCGTCTCATCGACATTCTCCAAGCGTCGCCCAAAACGATGGACGCGCTGATGCACCTCGACTTGCCCGCCGGCGTGGACATCGAACTGAAGGCGTAGGAGCCTGTCGGCTCCTGCGGGCTCCGGCCCAGCGTTCCAATCCGCCCGCGCCGCTTCGGCCGCGGGCCTTTCGTTAGCCCGCAAAGAGGGAACCTTCGTTGACGCATTAACGCGCCTGTGCTACGGTCACCCTACGTAGCAGGTGTAACGGCGGTCTCGAGCCGGTCGTTACCGTGACGCGCTGTTCGTCGTCGGCCTCCGCGAACAGGCCCGCGTCAGCGGATCGGGCCGGGTCAAGCATCCGGCCCGCTCCTCGTTGGCGGTAATGCCGTGGCGCCGGGACGAAGACCCGCGGATGGAAGTTAAGTCGAGTTACATCGGTACCATGATCGCCCTTGCGACGGTGGCCTTCGGCCTGATCGCCGCGGGCGCGTGGAACAAGTTCATCAGCGACGTCATCGCACTCTTTCTCAAACCCGGCAGCGGGGTCGTTGCCGAGTTAATCTATGCGGTCGTCATTACGATCATCGCGATCGTCGTCGTCCAGAGTCTCGCCAAGCTCGCCGAAAAAGAGGCGGCGCTCACGGCGAAGCTGCCGTTCTCGAAGAAGCCGCAGGAGTAGGCGCTAGCCCTCCGCAGCGCCGTTCGATCTCTTCGGCGGTTTCCCCGAACGGATTCGGAACGCCAGCTCCGGGCGGTGCTGCAGCGGGGGATAAACGTGCGCCCGCACCTCGAAGCCTTTCTTTTCAAGGCCCAATCGCAGGGCGGCTTGCTGGATGCCGTGCAGAATCGCGGCGTTGAGCGTCTCGTCGGCGACGCTTAAATCCATCAGGCTGTCGATGTGGCGGCTCTTCGTCAGCAGCGTGAGCCGGATCTCACCGGGGATCCGCTGCGACTCTTGCTCTTCGTCGACGGGATCGTGAAAGACGACGACGTGTCCATCCTCGTAGACGACCTCGTTGCCGGCGACGAGGTGCTCCCACGCCTTGCGCTCCTTGATCCAGCGCGGCTGCGCTCCCAGAACGTCGACGGGCGTAATGCCCCGCTTCAAAGCATCCTCGCTCATGCACTTGCCGTTCACTCGTTTTGAAGCGATTGCCTGCCGCCGTCCGCAACGCCGCCGGCGCGGCGCTTCTGCAGCGAACAGGACGTTGCTTGCCTCATCGGAAATCCAGCGTGACCGATGACACGTTGGCTTTCAGAATTAATCGGCGGTCCCGAGCAGTCGGCGTGGGAAAAGCCCGACCCGGACCACACCTTTCGCGGACGGCTCGACGGTACGCGGGCGAAGGCCGATGAAGTCGTCTATGAAGACGACGAGGTCTTTGCTTTTCGCCACAACATCGACCCGAGCAAAGAGGAATGGTGGGAAATCCACGTCGTCATCATCCCGAAGAAATGGGTCCCGACGATTCTGGATATCTTGCTGGGCGACGCCTATATCTGGCACCGCCTGATCGGCGGCATTCAAAAGGTCGCCCTCTCGTTGGGCCTCTACGAAACGGGCTTTATGATTCGGATGGGCGTGCTGCCTCCGTATCAGCACACCGAGCACGTCCACATCCATATCCTCTCGGGTAAACACCGCTCCACCGTCGTCGACGGGCCGCTTCCGGATGTCAGCTGACGCACGGCCGTCGCTGACCAGCATCGCGTTCGCCTTCGCCAGCATCTCTGCCACCTCGTTCGGCGGCGGGCAGAAGGCTTCGATCCGCCAACGGGTGCTCGCGCGCGGCTGGATGGACGCCGATGGTTTTCTCGACGGATTGGAGATCGCGCAGGTGCTGCCCGGGCCGAACCTGCTCAACCTCGCGATCTACTGCGGACAGAAAGTTCGCGGCGTGCCGGGTGCGCTGGCCGCGTTGTGCGGCGCGAGCCTGCCGCCGTTCGTCATCGTGCTGATCGCCGGCGCGCTCTACTTTAAATACGCGGCAAATCCGTTCGTGGCGGGCTCGCTGCGCGGCTGCGCCGCCGGCGCGCTCGGATTGACGATCGGCAACGCACTCGAACTTACCTGGGACGAACGCAAGAGCTGGTACGCGATTGCCCTGGTCGCGATTACCGCGGCAGCCGTCTCACTGCTGCGGATGCCGCTGCTGCTGGTGCTCGTGGTCTTCGGCGGTGCGGGCGTCGTTTTCGAAACGCTGCGAAGCCGGCGAGAAGCACGTGGCTGAAACCTTTCATTCGGTGATGCAGCTGCTCTGGGTTTTCGCGCAGCTCTCGGTCTTGGGCTTCGGCGGCGGCAAAGGGATCATTCCGCAGATGCACACCGACGCGGTGGCGACGCACCACTGGGTTTCGTCGCAGCAATTTACGGAGTTCTATACGATCGGCAAGCTGGTCCCCGGTCCCACCACGATCTTTGCGGCCTTGATCGGCTACGCGGCGACGCCCTCGCGCCCGCTGCTGGGCGCCGCCATCGCGACCATTGGAATGTTCGTACCCTCCAGCCTGATGATGATTGCGTTTGACGCAGTGTGGCGGCGCTTCGCGGCGTCGCCGTGGCGCGCCATCGTCTCGCGCGGCCTCGCTCCGGCGATCGTCGGGCTCGTCTGGTCGAGCGTGATGACGATTGCTCGCGGCGCGCCCTCGTCGGTCGTAGCCTACACGACGGCGGCGGTGGTCGTCGTACTGATGCTGCGCACGAAGATCAGCGCGCCGCTGCTAATCCTCCTCAGCGGTGGCGTAGGGGTCGTCGCGCTTCGATAAGCGAACGAACGGCGGATGCCCATCGATCTTCACGAGCTCCGTTCGCGCTCGTTTCACGGCACGAAACGCCGCATCTACCATTTGCTCGTGGAGATGGGTACCTCCGGCGATCAGATCTGGCCGTTTGCCTCGCAGCCCTTCATGCGCTCTCCGGGCCCGCTGACGCCGGGGCGTACCGAAGAATGGCACCTCGGCATCCACAGTACGCTCGAAGAGGCCGTTCCCGAGGAGCGGATCGTGTGGCGCTTTCAAAACGAGGGATTCGACGGCACGCACGCCTTCGTCTTGGGAACGCTGGGGAAGGAGACGGTCGTAGAGTACCGCGTCGATGCGACGCTCTCCGATACCGAGGGACGTCTGCTGTGGCGGCGCTTCGAAGATCAGTTCGAACGATCGATCGAGGCCCTCTTCGACAAGCTTGCGCGCGTCCTCAAGCGCTAACCGTCCGTAGCGATGCCTGATCCGGTCGACTTCATCGACGTTTCGGGTTTGCTCTCCGACGAAGAGCGGCTGGTTCGCGACACCGTCCGCGCCTACGTGCGCGAGCGTATCACACCGGCGGTCGCGGAGTGGTTCGAAGGAGGAATCCTACCGCGCGAGCTCGGGCCGGAACTCGGCCGGCTCGGCCTGTTGGGGATGCATCTCGAAGGTTACGGCTGCGCGGGCGCGAGCGCCGTCGCGTACGGCCTTGCGTGTCTCGAACTCGAGGCCGGCGACTCGGGCGTGCGCAGCTTCGCCTCGGTGCAGGGGTCGCTCGCGATGTATTCGATCTGGCGCTGGGGTGACGAAGCGCAAAAGCAGCGCTGGCTTCCGGCGATGGCCGGCGGCGACGTCATCGGCTGCTTCGGCCTTACCGAGCCGGATTTCGGCAGCAATCCCGCCGGCATGCGCGCCTACGCGCGGCGCGACGGATCGGACTGGATCCTCGACGGCACCAAGATGTGGATCACCAACGGATCGATCGCCGATCTGGCGATCGTGTGGGCGCAGACCGCCGACGGCATTCGCGGTTTTATCGTGCCGCGCGATACGCCCGGTTTTAGCGCTTCGGACATTGCCAAGAAACTTTCGCTGCGGGCCTCGGTTACGAGCGAACTCTCTATGAGCGGATGCCGGCTCCCGGCCGAGGCGCTTCTGCCCAACGCCCAAGGATTGGGCGCTCCGCTCTCGTGCTTGAACGAAGCGCGCTACGGAATCGTCTGGGGCGCGATGGGCGCCGCGCGCAGCTGCTACGAAACGGCTCTGGAGTACAGCAAGACGCGCGTGCAGTTCGACCGGCCGATCGGGGGCTTTCAGCTCACGCAGGCCAAGCTCGTGGACATGCTGCTCGAACTGAACAAAGGTACGCTGCTTGCGCTGCATCTTGGCCGCGCGAAGGACGAGCACCGGCTGCATGCCTCTCAGGTCAGCTTCGCGAAGCTCAACAACGTCCGCGAGGCGCTCGCGATCGCTCGCGCGGCGCGCACGATCCTCGGCGCGAACGGCGTGACGCTGGAGTACCCGGTGATCCGGCACATGAACAACCTCGAGTCGGTGCTGACCTACGAGGGAACCAGCGAAATGCACGCGCTCGTCGTGGGCAAAGAGATCACCGGCACCGCGGCCTTTACGTAAGGAGCTCTACACGTAGTCGGCGAGCTTGAGGTTGACGTCGCGCTCGCCCGCCGCGTTGCGAACGTGCAGGTGGACGACGGTGCCCGCCGATCCGGAGAGCAGACCGCGCAGCCCCGCAAGCGACATGCCCGAGGCCGCTGCGCCGTCGACGCTGACGATCACGTCGTCCTTGGCGAGCTTGGCATCGGCCGCCGGGGAACCGGCAATTGCCGAGAGCACCGTAAACTCGCCGGCGCGATCGATGAGGAAAAGGCCCGAGCGATCGTACGGGAAGGTCGAATCGAACGCGGCATTCTTCGCCAGATACATCGCGTGTTTGCCGTAGTCGAAGGTGACGACGAAACGCCGCCAGACCCCGCCGCCAACGTTGGCGGGATTGTAGGGATTCGAAAACGCGCCTGACTTGTCGCCGATGAAGTCGGCGATGCTGTTGGCGATCGTGAACGGTCCGATCGTCAGGCTGAGAATCCGCCCCAGACGCCCGAACGACGGACCGCCGACCCCGAAGCCCGTTACTCCCAGCGGCGTCTTGGCCAGGGCGGCGATCGTGGGGTTCTGCGCGAGGAACGGGGCGGCGAGCGTCAGCGCGGCGCGGCTGCCGGTGTCGACTTCGGCGCTCGTCGTCACGCCGTCGACGCCGACGTCAATGCGCGGGATCGTCCCGTCGATGATGAAGGGAAGGCTGGCGCTGCCGGCAGGCTGCGACGCGCTTGCGGGCATCGTCAGCGTCATCTTCGCGTTTGCATAGTCGATCGTCGTGACGTAGCGCGCCAAGAACTGGTAGCCGAGCATCCCGTCGATCTGCATTCCCTCGCCCATTCCAAATCCGGTGCCGATCGGCAGCACGAGCACGTATTGATTGCTGACCTTCGCGCTGCCGACGCCGATCGAATCGATGCGCGCGAAGGCGGCGCCCTCGGTTTGGCTGCCGACGCCGCCGAGCTGCGCCTCTCCGGAGGCCCTCGCGCCCAGGCTCTTGGCGAGCTCGGGCGTCACGATGTAATCGCCGCCGCTATCGACGATGAACGTGTAGGGGCCGCGCCCGTCGAGCATTACACTGACGTAGAGGTGGTTGTTGACGACCTGGATCGGTACGGTCGCGGTCGCTGCGCCGTCGATCGAGAAGTCGTGCAGGTGCTGCGCTGGAAGATTCATCCGCTCGCCGATCGGTTCGTTGAGCACGAGCGCGCCGGTGCGGCTGGTCGTCGCGTTTCCTTCAGAGGTCCGCGTACTGGTGAGAAATGGATAGGTGAGGCCGTCGACGCGGCGATAGTTGGAAAGAACGGTCGTCGCCGAGACGTTGCCGAAGCTCGTATTCTCACGCGCAATGAGGTGCGTCTGCTCGTCGAGCCAGAGATCGATCTCGCTGCCGTTCGCCGGGGTCACCGCGAGCACGTCGTAGCTGCGGCCGGCGTCGCTTCGGCTGCCGGCATAGACGACGACGGCGCCGCCGGCGCCGGGCTTGAGATAGCCAAGCGTCGCGAGATAGGCTTGGTCGATCGCCTGCTGGCGCCCGGAAATCCCGCCGTCCACCGTGACGAGGCCGGAGTAGTCCTGATTCCAGGCAACGCTCCCGGTCCAGCCGCTTGCCCCAGTGAGGGCCCCACCGGCCTGCGAGCTGTAAAAGCGGCCGCCGCGGATGTCGTCCCACTCCGACGCGGTCGCGCGAATTCCGACGGCCTCCATGCCGCCCGTGGTATGAATCGAGGTGATAGAGCCGATCGGGCGGCCGAGCGTCGCCTTGCGTAAAGCGTCAAGCAGCGCCGCGGTCGGCGTCGCGGCTCCTGCGGGGGCCGTCGACAGCATCGCAGCCAGGTAAATTGCGGCGAAAAGAACCGAAATCCGGCGATTGCGCGGCATGCGGGCTAGTACGAGGGCGCGGCGCCTTGACCTCGCGCTACGGCCCTGATACACTGCCGAAGTTGCGGTTGAGGCCGGTACGCTTTTTCATGATGCGAACCGGCAAAAAAGATTTACCAATACGCCTGGCCCCGTGGCCTCGCACTCTCTTGAGAACGGACGAATGAAGAACATCCTGGGCCGTAAAGTCGGGATGACCAGCATCTTCACCTCTGACGGGCGCTCTGTCCCGGTGACGGTGATCGCTGCCGGTCCCTGCACGGTCGTCGATCGGCGGACGAAGGCAACGCACGGCTACGACGCCGTCGCGCTCGGTTTCGAGCCGCGTAAGCGCGGCTCGGTGACGCGCCCCATGGCCGGTTACTTCAAGAAGCAAGGCGTCGAACCGGTCCGGTTCGTGAGAGAGTTTCGCGGCCCGCAGGAGTGCGAAGTCGGCGATACCGTGACGGTCTCGGGCTTCGAGCCCGGCGATCGCGTCGACGTCGCCGGTGTCTCGAAGGGACATGGATTCTCGGGCGGCATCAAGCGGCATAACTTCCGCGGCGGCGGCGCGAGCCACGGCTCGATGATCCATCGCCAGCCCGCATCGAACGGCGATACCAACGCCGGCCGGACGGTCAAAGGCAGCCGCCGGCCTGGCCACTACGGCGTCGACCGCACCACGCTACAGAATCTCGAGGTCGTCCAAGCCGACGGCGAGCGCAACCTGCTGCTCGTCCGCGGCGCGGTCCCCGGCGGGAAAAACGCGCTGGTGATCGTGACACAGAGCGTGAAGACGCGAGGGAAGGCCTAATGCCCAACGTGATCGACGCTTCGGGCAAGGTTCTCAAGGAAGTGCAATCGCCCGCCGCGCTCGGCGGCGACTACGCCGATAAGCTCTCCGTCGTCTATCGCGCCGTCCATCGCGAGTTTGCCAACCCGCGGGCCGGCACCGCGTCGACGCTCAAACGCGACGAAGTCTCGGGCGGCGGCCGCAAGCCCTGGCGCCAGAAGGGCACCGGACGAGCGCGCCAAGGCTCGATTCGCTCCCCGCAGTGGCGCCACGGCGGCGTCGTCTTCGGACCGCAGCCGCGCAGCTACGTGGAATCGCTCAATAAGAAGGAACGCCGCGTCGCCTTCCTGGCGGCGCTCGCCGATCGCTTCCAAAACGACGCCGTGACCGTGCTCGACAGCAGCGAGTTCCCGATCGAAAAGACGGGCGCGTTCGCCAAGCTGCTCTTCGGCAGCGCCAAAGCGGCGCGAGTCGGCCCCTCGACGCTGATCGTCTGCCGGCGCGGTGAAACGCACGCCGGCACGATCGAACGGGTCGGCCGCAATCTCCAGCGCGTGGCCGTAACCGACGACGGAGCGCTCGACGTCAAGGACGTCCTGCGTTACGAGCGCCTTTTCTTTACGACGGCCGCCTACGAAGCATTGACGGAGCGTCTCGCCCCCAAACAGGAGACCGCCGATGGACGCCCGTGACGTCATCGTCGCGCCGCGCATCACCGAAAAGTCGATGGCCGACGCGCAGATCAATCAGTATACGTTCGTCGTCCACCCGCAGGCGACCAAGACGCAGATCCGCCACGCGATCGAGGAGATCTTTCACGTCAACGTCCTAAACGTGAATACGGTCAACGTGCGCGGTAAAGCGCGCACCTTCGCGCGCAAAGGCGTGCGGACTCGCGGCCAGCAGAGTGATTTCAAAAAGGCCGTCGTTACGATCAAGGCCGGTCAGAAGATCGAGCTCGGTGGAGTGAACTACTTTGAGCAGTAAGCTTGTTGGGGACATCGCGTGCCGGTAAAGAAATATCGCCCCACCTCACCCGGTAAGCGCTTCATGACGACCATCGACTTCTCGGAGCTGTCGAAGGTCGGGCCGGAGCGTTCGCTGACCGAAGTGCGCAAGAAACACTCCGGACGGAACAACAACGGCCATATCACGGTTCGCCATCGGGGCGGCGGAACGCGCAAGATCTACCGGATCATCGACTTCAAACGCTCGAAGGACGGGGTTCCGGCGAAGGTCGCGACCGTCGAGTACGATCCGAACCGCTCGTGCCGCATCGCGCTGCTGCACTACCGCGACGGCGAGAAGCGCTATATCCTGGCACCGCTCGGATTGCGCGTCGGCGAACTGCTGGAATCGGGCGCGGCGGCCGACATCAAGATCGGCAACGCGCTGCCGATCAAGAACATTCCGGTCGGCACGGTCATTCACAACATCGAGCTGCGTCCCGGCGAGGGCGGCAAGCTCGTCCGTTCGGCCGGCGTCTCGGCGCAGCTGATGGCCAAGGAAGACGAATACTCGCAAGTGCGTATGCCTTCGGGCGAGGTGCGGCGGATCCACATCAACTGCCGCGCGACGATCGGGCAGCTCGGCAATATCGAGCACGAGAACCAGATCATCGGCAAAGCGGGGCGTTCGCGACATCTCGGAAAGCGCCCGAGCGTCCGCGGCATCGCGATGAATCCGGTGGACCACCCGCACGGCGGCGGCGAAGCGCGCTCGACCTCCGGGCGGCCGCCGACGACGCCGTGGGGTCAGATGACGATGGGCAAAAAGACTCGGCGCAACAAGCGCACGAGCAAGATGATCGTTCGCAAGAGAGGGTCTAAGTAGATGGCGCGGTCGCTAAAGAAGGGGCCGTACGTTGCGGACCACCTGGTCAAGAAGGTCGAGAAGCTCAACGAGACGCGCGAGCGGCGCGTGATCAAAACGTGGAGCCGCGATTCGACGGTGCTGCCGTCGATGGTCGGCCATACGATCGGCGTGCACAACGGCAAGACCCACATTCCAGTTTACATCAGTGAGAACATGGTCGGGCACAAGCTCGGCGAGTTCTCACCGACGCGGCATTTCCGCGGCCACGGCGGCGACAAGGCGACGGTGAAGTCGTGAACGAGCGCGCTCCTCAGGCCGTCGCTCACCTGCGCTTCGTGCGCCAGGGTCCGCGCAAGCTTCGCCGCGTCGCCAACGCGATTCGCGGCAAGAGCGTCCGCGAGGCCCTCGTGCTGTTAAAGTTTGCCGAGGTCTTCGCCGCCGAGCCGATCGAGAAGCTGGTTCGCAGTGCCGTCGCCAACGCCGGCAACAACCACGAGATGAACGTCGACGAGCTCTACATCTCGCGCATCACCGTCGACGGCGGTCCGGGCGGCCGCTTCACCAAGCGCATCGATCCGCGCGCCCAAGGGCGGGCGGCCTTCAAACGCAAGCGGTTCTCGCACGTGACGGTCATCGTCAGCGAGACGCCGCCGGCCAAGCCGCCCAGGAAATCGGCCGGCGCCTCAGTTCAGGCGGCGCGCGCGACTCGTCGTTCCGCGGCGGGCGCCGGAGCGGCCAAGAAAACACCGCGAAAGAAACGCAGCACGCGTAAGCAGGCGGCAAGCGCCGCTGCGGGAGCATAGATGGGACAGAAGATTCACCCCGTAGGCATGCGCCTCGGTATCACGCGCACCTGGGACAGCCGCTGGTTCGAAAAGAAGCACTACGTCGACTGGCTGCACGAGGACGTCGCGATCCGTAAGTCGTTCAACCGCTGGATGCGCTCGGCGTCGATCAGCAAGATCGAGATCGAGCGGCGCGCCAACCAAGCACGCGTCATCGTCAACACCGCGAAGCCCGGCATCATCATCGGCAAGCGCGGCGTCGGCATCGACGAGATTCGCAAGACGCTCGAGCGCCTGACCGGCAAGAGCGTGGCGGTCAACGTCATGGAGATCTCGCACCCCGAGCTCGATGCACGGCTCGTCGCGCAATTCATCGTCGATCAGCTCGAGAAGCGCATCGCGTTTCGCCGCGCGATGAAGCAGGCCATCATGCGCACGATTCGCGCCGGCGCGCGCGGCATCAAAGTGCAGGTATCGGGCCGGCTCGGCGGCGCGGAAATCGCGCGCACGGAGCACAATGCCGACGGCAAGGTGCCGCTGCACACGCTGCGTGCCGATATCGACTACTCGCAGGTCGAGGCGTTCACCACCTTCGGCCGTATCGGCGTCAAGGTTTGGATCTATCGCGGCGAGGTGCTGCCGGATCAGCCGCGCGGTGATGGCGCGATGCGCGATCGTCAGGATCGTGGCCGCGAACGCGGCGGACGCGGCGGACGCGGGCGCGGACGCGACGGACGGATGCCGCAGCCCGCTGCGGCCCGGCCCCCCGCACCCGTGCCGGAGAGCGTACCCGTGCCGGAGAGCGTACCCGTGCCGGAGAGCGCACCTGTGCTGGAGAGCGCACCTGTGCTGGAGAGCGCACCTGTGCTGGAGAGCGCACCTGTGCTGGAGAGCGCACCCGCGCCGGTCGCGGCCCTCGAGGCCGCGGTGCCAGCCGCTCCCGCGATCGTTCCAGAGCCGCCGGCTCCGACAGCGGAGGTAACCGAGTAAAGATGCTTACGCCAAAGCGAGTCAAGTGGCGCAAGGTTCAGCGCGGCCGGATGTCCGGCGCGGCGCAGCGAGGCAACGCGCTGACCTTCGGCGATTTCGGTCTGCAGGCGATGGAGCCGTGCTGGATGACGAACCGTCAGATCGAGGCCGCGCGCGTCGCGATGACCCGCCACATCAAGCGCGGCGGGAAGGTTTGGATCAAAGTTTTTCCCGATAAGCCGGCCACCAAGAAGCCGGCCGAGGTGCGCATGGGATCGGGTAAGGGAAACCCCGAGATCTGGGTCGCGGTCGTACGGCCGGGGCGCGTGCTCTTCGAACTCTCCGGCGTTGCGCCGGACGTTGCTCGGGAAGCGCTGCAGCGTGCCGCCGCCAAGTTGCCGATCGGCACGAAGATCGTCGCGCGTGAGGACACACCGTGAAGAAAAACGACTTAGACGGGCTGCGCGTTCTCAGCGTCGCCGAACTGCAGCAGAAGGCCCGCGACGCAAAGTCCGAGCTCTTCAACCTGCGCTTCGCGCTGCGAACGGGCCATCTAACCGATTTCAGCAAGATTCGTGCGATGCGCCGCTCGTACGCGCGAATCCAAACCGTGATCTGCGAGAAGCGGCTCGCCGAGGAAAAGCATGGAGCAGCCTAACGAAACCGCCGCAGTGCGCGAAGAGAAATCACGCGGCACCCGGCGGGTGAAACAGGGGCGAGTCGCCTCCAACAAGATGGACAAGACGATCGTCGTCGTCTCGGAGACGCGCGTGCCGCACCCTTCCTACGGGAAAATCGTGCGCAAGTCGGCGCGCTTCAAGGCGCACGACGAGGCCAACGAGGCTAGCGTCGGCGACGTTGTGCGCATCATGGAATGCCGTCCGATATCGCGCGAGAAGCGCTGGCGCCTCGTCGAGATCGTGGAACGAGCGAAGTGATTCAGCAAGAGACGCGTCTGAAGGTCGCCGACAACAGCGGGGCCCGGGAGCTGCTCGTGATTCACGTCTCGGGCGGCGGCCGTCACGTGTACGCGCACGTCGGCGACATCATCGTCGGCACCGTCAAGAGCGCGATCCCCGGTGCCGCCGTGAAGAAGGGCCAGGTCGTCAAGGCCGTGGTGGTGCGCACGAGTGCGCCGATCCGTCGCCTGGACGGCTCGGTCGTGAAGTGCGACGACAACGCCTGCGTGATCATCAAAGGCGAAAAAGATAATTTGGACCCGCGCGGCACGCGCGTTTTCGGTCCGGTCATGCGCGAGCTGCGCGATCGCGGATTTTTGAAGATCGCATCGCTCGCACCCGAGGTACTCTAGTGGCTACGAAAGCAAATATCATCAAGGGCGACACCGTCATGGTGCGGCGCGGCAAAGAGCGGGGCAAGCGCGGAACGGTCCGCGCGCTGCACGGCAGCTCGGCAACGGTCGAGGGGATCAACGTCGTCAAGCGCCATACGAAATCCGGAACGAAGTCGTCGAACATCGGCGCTGCCAGCCAGACGGGGGGCATTGTCGAAAAAGAGGCTCCGCTGCCGCTTTCGGCGCTGCAGTACGTCTGCGAAAAGTGCAAGGCGCCCGCCCGTCTGCGCCGTGGACGCACCGCGGAGGGCGGATTACAGCGGATATGCGCGCGCTGCGGCGAGCCCGCGCGCGAATCGGCGAAGGGAGCGTAGCGCGATGGCGGAGCGTTTGCGCGAGCGTTACCGGCAGCAGGTTCGCCAGCAGCTGCGGGAGCGTTTTGGTTATAAGAACGTCAATCAGATACCGCGGCTGGAGAAGGTCGTCGTCAACATGAGCGTCGGCGAAGCGATCGTCAATCCGAAAGCGCTCGACGCGGCGGTGAGCGAGCTCACGGCGATCACCGGGCAAAAGCCGGTCATCGCGAAGGCAAAGAAGTCGATCGCGGCCTTCAAACTGCGTGCCGGGATGAATATCGGCGCGAAGGTGACCCTGCGGGGCGACCGCATGTACGTCTTCGTCGATAAGCTCTTCAATGTCGTGCTGCCCCGTATCCGCGATTTCCGCGGGCTTCCCACAAAATCGTTCGACGGGCGCGGCAACTACAACTTAGGACTGAAAGAGCAGCTCGTTTTTCCGGAGATCAACTACGACAAAGTGGATAAGGCCCGCGGCATGGACGTGACGATCGTCACGACCGCCAAGACCGACGAAGAGGCCTCTGAGTTCTTGACGGCGATGGGTCTGCCCTTACAGAAAGCGCGGAATTAATGGCTAAAACCAGTTTGATCATCAAATCGCAACGCGCGCCGAAGTTTTCCGTGCGCCGGCACAACCGGTGCAGAGTATGCGGCCGCCCGCGCGGTTATCTCCGCAAATTCGCCATGTGCCGGATATGCTTTCGGGAGAACGCCCACCTGGGCGTCGTTCCGGGCGTGACCAAGGCGTCGTGGTAAGGAGGCTGTAGCACGTGTCGATAACCGACCCCATTGCGGATATGCTGACGCGGATTCGCAATGCGAATACCGCCAACCATAAGACGGTCGACGTCCCGGCCTCGCGGGCGAAGCAAGCCATCGCCAGAATTCTGCAGGACGAAGGCTTCATCGAGAGCTTCGAACGGCTCTCGGAGGGTCCGCAGGGCACGATTCGGATTGCGCTCCGTTACGGTCCTGAAAGAGAGAAGATCATCACGGGCCTGCGCCGCATCTCGCGTCCCGGTTTGCGCGTCTACACGCGCAAGACGGAGATCCCGCGCGTCCTCGGCGGCTTCGGCCTGGTCATTATGTCGACGCCGCAAGGCATCATGTCGGGGAAACTCGCGAAGAAGCGCGGCATCGGAGGAGAGGTCCTTGCGTACATCTGGTAAGGCGGTGCAGCCGTGTCTCGGATAGGAAAGCTGCCGGTCATCGTTCCCTCGGGCGTGAAGGTCGAGGTGGACGGCGCTGAGGTATTCGTTCGCGGTCCGAAGGGCGAGCTGCGTCAGCATATTCTCGCGGACGTCGTCGAGGTGAAGCTGCAGGATGACCGCGTGGTGGTCGACCGTAAGGGCGATGCCAAAGCGCACCGCAGCGCGCATGGGTTAACGCGTACGCTCATCGCCAACATGGTCGAGGGCGTCAGCAAAGGCTTTCGCAAGAGTCTCGAGATCACGGGCGTCGGCTACCGCGTCGCAAAGTCGGGCGAGAACCTCACGCTGAGCTTGGGTTACTCCCACCCGGTTCCGTTCGCGGCGCCCAAGGGCGTCGTGCTTTCGATCGAGGGCCAGACGAAGATTCACGTCGAGGGCATCGATAAACAGGCGGTCGGACAAGTCGCCGCCGATATCCGGCGGCTGCGCAAGCCCGAACCCTATAAAGGAAAAGGGGTTCGCTACGAGGGCGAGCGCATCCGCAAGAAGCTCGGTAAGGCCGGAAAGGCTGGTAAGAAGTGACGAGCCGTAGAGACGCCCGTCGGGAGCGCCACGTTCGCCTGCGCAAGAAGGTGTCGGGAACGGCCGAGCGCCCGCGCCTCTACGTGCGGCGTTCGCTCCATCACATCTACGCGCTGATCGTCGACGACAGCAAGGGCCACACGCTGGCCTCTGTCTCGACGGTCGATAAGTCGTTCGCGTCCTCGCTCGGTTCGAAGACCAACGCTGCCGCCGCGCAAGCGGTCGGAGCGGCGATCGCCGGCAAAGCGAAAGAGGCGGGCATTTCGGAGGTCGTTTTCGATCGTGGCGGTTACAAATATCATGGCCGGGTGCGCGCGCTCGCCGATGCGGCGCGTGAAGCGGGGTTGAGTTTTTAATGCAATATCGTGGTAGAGAGCGCGACAACAGCGGCATCGATGAGACGGTCGTACGCGTCAATCGGGTGGCCAAAGTCGTCAAAGGCGGCAAACGCTTCAGCTTCAGCGCGCTGGTCGTCGTCGGCGATCGCAAGGGCAAGGTCGGTTACGCCATCGGCAAAGCCACCGAAGTTCCCGAGGCGATTCGCAAAGCCGTCGAGCAGGCTCGCAAGAACATGGTGACCGTCGCGATGGTCGAAAAGACGATTCCGCACGAAGTGCGGCACGAGGTCGGTGCGGCCACGGTGCTGCTCAAGCCCGCGGCACCGGGTACCGGTGTGATCGCCGGCGGATCGATGCGCGCCGTTTTGGAGCTCGCCGGCATCCATGACATCCTCACGAAGTGCTTGGGGACGACCAACCCGATCAACGTCGTTATGGCGACGGTCTCGGCGTTGAGCTCGCTGCGCACCGTCGAGCAGGTCGCGGCAATGCGCGGCAAGACCGTCAAAGAAATCTACGCGGCATAGAATCATGGCAGACAAGCAAATTCTCAAGCTCGGAGCCCTCAAGCCGGCACCCGGAAGCCGGCCGAAGCGGCAGCGCATCGGTCGCGGCCACGGTTCGGGCATGGTCAAGACCGGCGGCGAAGGCGGCAAAGGCCAGACGGTTCGCTCGGGCGGCGGCAAGGGGCCGGCGTTCGAAGGCGGCCAGACCGCCTGGGCGCGGCGCCTGCCGCACAAACGCGGCTACTCGCAAAAAGCGCGCGACTACGGCCACTTCCGCTCGCGCCTCGCGATCGTCAACCTCGGCCGTTTGGCGGAATGGGACCCGAGCGTCGAAGTCTCGCCGGAATCGCTGCGCCGGCGCGGCATCCTCAAATCCGAACTCGACGGCGTGAAGATTCTCGGCAGCGGCGCACCCGCGAGCCTGCCGTCCGGTCTGCGTTTCCGCGACGTACTCTTCTCGAAGAGTGCGCGCGAAGCACTCGAGGCCGCCGGAGCCGTGCTTCCGCATGATGGCGACGTGTCATCCTGAGCTTGGAGACGTGTCATCCTGAGCTTGTCGAAGTGTCATCCTGAGCTTGTCGAAGTGTCATCCTGAGCTTGTCGAAGGATGGGGAGTAGCTGATGTTCGATAACCTGCGGGCGGCGGTGCTCGTACCGGAGATCCGCCAACGTATCCTCTTCGTCTTTTTCGCCTTTGCGTGGTTCGTCTTTATGATCCACGTGCAGCTGCCCAACGTCAATCAGGCGGCGTGGCAGCGGGTGCTGCAGAGCGGCGCGTTCTACAACCTGCTGGGCTTCCTCTCGGGCGGCGCGCTGCAGAAGCTTTCGATCATCGCGATGGGCATCACGCCCTACATCAACGCGTCGATCATCATGCAGCTCATGACGGTCGTCATGCCGCAGCTCGAAGAGCTGGCCAAGAAAGGCGGCGAGGAAGGCCGTAAGAAGATCAGCCAATACACCCGCTGGCTGACGATCGTTCTGGCGGCGGTTCAGGCGACGTTCATGGCGATCTCGATGGAGCGCTCGGGCGTCTTTTACGACACGAGCATCTGGTATCTGCTCTACGCGATCGTCGCGATGGTCGGCGGTACGCTCTTCTTGATGTGGTTGGGGGAGCAGATCAGCGATAAAGGCATCGGCAACGGCGTCTCGCTGATCATCTTCATCGGTATCGTGCTGCGCTATCCGCAGTACGTCACGCAGACCTACGCGTCGGCGAGCCAGGGGGCAGAGTCGACGCTGAACTTGGTTCTTTACGTCCTCACCGCGATCATCATCATCATCTCGATCATTTTCCTGTATCAGGGGCAGCGGCGCGTTCCCGTGCAGCAAGCGCGGCGTGTCGTCGGCCGAAAGATGTTCGCGGGGCGCTCGACGTACATTCCCTTGCGCCTCAACAACGCGGGCGTCATCTCGATCATCTTCGCGATCTCGATCCTGCTCTTGCCGCAGCAGGCGCTTTCGTGGTTCGGCCGCGGGCAGACGATTACGGCCTCGGGCGTCTGGGGTGCGCTTCAGCACGGCCTTGCGGCCTTCTCAGCCTGGCTCAACGTCTGGTTCACGCCTAACGGCCTGCTCTACAACATCGTCTACTTCGTACTCGTCGTCATCTTTACGTTCTTTTATAGCGGCATCGTGCTCAACACGCGCGACGTCGCGGATAACCTCAAAAAGACCGGCGCCTTCATCCCGGGAATCCGCCCGGGCCAGCCAACCGTCGATTATCTCAATAAAATCCTCACCCGCATCACGACGGCAGCGGCGATCTACCTCGGCTTGCTGGCGGTGCTCCCAGGTGCGCTCCAGCGCGGCCTTTCGGTGACGACCTTTTATCTCGGCTCCACCTCCCTGCTCATCGTCGTCGGCGTGGCGCTCGACACGATCACGCAGATCGAGGCGCGTTTGGCGATGCGCGACTATCGCGGCTTCATCAAACGGTAGGGCCTCGCGGAATTACGTGCGAGTCGTTTTTTTGGGGCCGCCCGGTGCCGGTAAGGGCACGCAGGCGCGCATTCTTCACCAACGCTTTGGATTGGAGCAGATCTCGACCGGTGATATCCTCCGGCGAAACGGCTCCGATGGAACCGAGCTGGGCCGCAGTGCCGAAGGGTACATGCATCGCGGCGAGCTCGTCCCCGACGACCTCGTGATCGCGATGATCGAAGCCGAGTTGCGAAAAATGCCGACGGGCTTCGTGATGGACGGTTTCCCGCGGACGGTCGCGCAAGCCGAAGCGCTCGACAAAATGCTCGAACGCCGCGGTTGGCCGCTCGACGCTGCCGTGCTCTTCAAGGCGGATCGCGCCGTGCTGATCGAACGGCTTGCCTCGCGCTGGACGAATCCGCGCACCGGCCGCACCTACAACGTTCTGACCAATCCGCCCAAGCGTGCGGGCATCTGCGACGAAGACGGCGGCGAGCTGATCCAGCGCGACGACGATCGTCCCGAGACGGTCGCAACCCGGCTCGACGTTTACGACGCGCAGACCAAGCCGCTGATCGAGTACTACCACAGGACCGGCAGGCTAGCAGAGGTCGACGCGCTCGCCAGCGTGAAATCGGTCGCCGAGAAGATCGCGGCGGCGATCGGCTCGGCGCAGACTCCGGGCGCGCGATGGTAAGTCTCAAGTCACCGCGGGAGATCGAGCTGATGCGGCGCAGCGGCAAGATCACCGCGCGCGTGCTCGCCGAATTAATGAAGGTCGCTCGTGCCGGAATGACGACCGGCGAGCTGGACGAGATCGCCGAGCGCGAGATTCGCAATGCGGGCGGCATCCCGACGTTCAAGGGATACAACGGTTTTCGCGCCTCGATCTGCGCCTCGGTGAACGAGGAGGTCGTGCACGGGATTCCGGGTTCGCGCACGCTGCACGATGGGGACTTGCTCTCGATCGATATCGGGACGACGCTGGCGGACTACGTCAGCGACAGCGCCGCAACGATTGGGATCGGCAACATCTCCGCGGGGGCGCAGCGGCTGCTCGACGTAACGCGCGAGTGCCTGACGGTCGGCATCGGGCAGATGCAGCGCGGCAACCACGTCGGCGATATTGGGGCTGCCGTTGCGGAACACGCGGAAAAAAACGGCTTCGGGGTCGTGCGCGAGCTGGTCGGCCACGGCGTCGGCCGGGCCATGCACGAGGAGCCGCAGGTCCCCAACTACGGGGAACGAGGCACCGGGATGGAGCTTCGGCCGGGGCTTGTCCTGGCCATCGAGCCGATGATCACCCAGGGAGGCCCGAAGGTGAACGTGCTGCGGGACGGCTGGACAGTTGTCACCGCGGATGGTAAACTCGCAGCGCACTTCGAACACACGATCGCCGTGACGGAGGACGGCCCCAAGATCCTTACCCTGCGCGACTATGCCGAGGATCCGGCAGTCGAGCAGTACCGTCCTTTAACGCAGGCCTTGGCGTAATATGCTTGCGGCTTGGGGGTTGTGCGATGTGCGGGCCACGACCGTGCGGTCGAGTTGTCGCCCTACGACCGGGCGCACGGCAGAATAACCTATCGACATAAGTAGAAGAAAAAGAACATGAAAGTACGACCCTCGGTCAAGAAAATGTGTGAGAAATGCAAGATCATCCGCCGCCACGGAAAAGTGCGGGTGATCTGCGACGTCAATCCAAAACACAAACAGGTTCAAGGATAGCCCTTCGACAGGCTCAGGATGACATGACAATGCTGTGGGAAAAGGATAGGTTTTAATGGCTCGTATCGCTGGTATCGATCTTCCTCGCGAGAAGCGCGTCGAAATTGCGCTGACTTATATTTACGGCATCGGCACGCAGACAGCGCGCCGGCTGGTAGAGTTCGCCCACGTCGACCCGAACGTCCGCGTGAAAGCGCTGAGCGAAGAGGATGAGAAGAAGCTGCGCGATGCGATTGATACCCTCCAGCTGCGGGTCGAGGGCGACCTTCGCCGTGAAGTGCAGGGCAACATCAAGCGCCTGATGGACATCGGGTGCTATCGCGGCATACGCCATCGCCGCGGACTGCCGGTACGCGGGCAGCGCACGAAAACCAACGCGCGCACCCGCAAGGGTCCGAAGCGGACCGTCGCCGGCAAGAAGAAAACGCTAGCCAAGAAGTAACGCTCTGCCGTGAAAGCGGTGATCACCGCCGGCGGCAGGATCGACGGTGCCTTCGCGCAGGCGGCCGGCACGCAAGTCAAGGCACTCGCGAATCTGCGGGGCATGACGATGCTCGGGCGCGTCGTCGAGTCGCTGCGCGCCTGCGGCGTGACGCGCATTGCAATCGTGGGCGGTGCCGAGGTGCGCGCGGCGTTTGCGTCACAGGTTGAGGCGATCGTCGATGAGAGCCCGTCGGGAAGCCAGAACCTGCTTCGCGCCTTGCGCGCCTGGCCCGAAGACGGCGAGGCGCTGCTCTACGCCACAAGTGATCTGCCCTACGTAACGGCGGCTGCCGTCGGCGATTTCGTCGACCGCCTAGACCCCCGGGCGATCGCCGTCTCCCTGAGCGAGCTCGCTGCGTACCAGGCACGCTTTCCCGGATCGCCGGCCGCCGGGATTACGCTTGGCGGCGAACGTGTCGTCAACGGCGGCATTTTTTCGGTTCCCGCCGGCGCGTCCGCGCCGATCGCTAATACGGCGAGCCGCTTTTTCGAGGCAAGAAAACAGCCCTGGCGCATGGCCGGGCTGGTGAGTCCGCTGGCACTGCTCCGCTTTCTCGTCGGGCGGCTGCGCATTGCAGATCTCGAGGCGGAGGCGACGCGCGTCCTGGCCTATCCGGCTCGCGCGGTTCGCAGATGCGCGCCCGAGCTCGCCTTCGATGTCGACGGGATCGCCGAGTACGAGTATGTCTGCGCGCAAGCCTAACCCGCTGTCGCTCGCGCTCTTCTGGTTCGGCATCCAGGCGATCTGGGGCGCGCTGCTCGGAATCTCGCTGCAGTCGCGCACGATCGAACTCGTCAGCAGCGACGCACTCATCGCGTACGGGCGTCTGGCGACGATCGGCGCGGTGGTCGCGGCGGTCACGCAAGTACTCGTCGGATTCCTCTCCGATTCGCGGCGCCGCCAGGGGAGCCGGCGCATCGAGTTCTATCTCGCGGGCGCCGTGGGCGGCGCCGCCGGCATCGCCTTCTTTTACGGCGCCGCAAGCTTCAGCGCGCTGGTCGTTGCGTACGTAGTGCTGCAGGCGGCGCTCAATCTCGCCATCGGCCCCTATCAAGCGATCATTCCGGATTTCGTCGAACGCGCACGCACCGGAATTGCGTCGTCCGCGATGGCGGCGCTGCAGAGTGCGGGTAACGCCGCGGGAGCGCTCGCTGCGAGCTTCATCACGAGCGCCCGCGGGCTCGCCGCAACGCTCGACGTGCTGCTGCTGGGAACGTGCGTTGTAACCTGCGCGCACGTACGCGATCTGCCGTTGATCTCGGCGCCCGAAAAGACGCAGGAGCGTCCGCGCGTAACCAAAGCGTTCGTCGATCTCTTCATTTCGCGCGCGCTCATCTACGTCGGCTTTTACACGCTGTTGGGATATCTGCTGTTTTACGTGAACGCCGTGCTTGCGCCCGCGACGCTCGCCGCCGCGCGCATGCAGACGGGAATCATCATCGTAAGTTTTACGCTCGTAGGCGCGGCGGGCGCGGCGTTGGCGGCCCGGCCGAGCGATCGCCTCGATAAACGGATCGTGGCAACGGCGGGCGCGGCGGCGTTCATCTGCGCGCTGGCAATCTTCATCGCATCGTCTGGAATGGCCGGCATCGGTGCGGCCACGGTCGTGGCCGGGCTCGGGTGGGGCGCGTTTCTGGTTGCCGATTGGGCGATTGCCTGCCGCCTGCTGCCGAGAGGGGCGATGGCCGCAGCGATGGGCATCTGGAATCTCGCGATCGTTGTGCCGCAGATCGTCGCTCCGGCACTCACGACGGCGGTGCTCGCGGGCCTTCGCCAGAGCGGCAGCCACTCGGCTCCCAGGTTGGCTTTCGGGCTGGCGCTTCTTGAGACTTTGGTCGGGGCGGCGTGGCTCTGGCGGCTTCCGAAGTTGCGAAATTGAGCAAGAACGCGTATCGTGTGCTTGTACGGGCGCCGGAAGTCCGGCCGCTCGACAAGTATGAACTGGTAAGGAAGCGCCTTACCAGAGTGTTCTTTCTAAGGAGGCATATTCGTGAAACGACTGAGCTCCGGCGTGCTCGCGGCGTTGATAGCAACGCTTTTCGGGTTGAACGCGGTAGCTGTCCCAGCGATCGCGTCGACGCAAGGAAACAATGGAAACGGCGTTGCGCAGGCGGGGGGACCTCCGCCGGCTGATTTCGGAAGTCCGCCGTCGGGCCAGATTCCTATTCTCTATAACGATCATCACGTCTACAGTAAACCTGACGTCCTCAAGCAGGGCCGCGTTCTCGCGGCGCTCGTCAAGGGCGGAACGATCCTGATTCCATTGCGCTCGATGTTCGAGCAGATGGGCGCGACCGTTTCGTACGATGCGGGCAGCAAGACTGCGACGGTCAGCAAGCCTGGAGCCGAGGTAAAGGTAACGGTTGGCAAACCGGAAGTCATCATCAACGGCGAATCGCGCCCGTTGGACGTTCCGCCGATGCTCTACCAGGGCTCCGTGCTCGTGCCGGTCCGCGTAATCTCTGAGGGCATGGGCGCGTACGTGCAGTGGGTTCCCGACAAGCGTTTGGTCGTCGTTCGGTATATTCCGGCGACGCCGCCGCCGAGTCCGGCACCTCCGCCGCCCGCACCGCCGCCGCCGCCACCGCCGCCGCCGGCCCCGAAGCACGTTCCCAACCTATTCTGGGTCGCGGGCGACTATCTCATCTCACCGAAGATCTACAACCAGTTCGCGCCCGGAAATCAGGGCAACGGCTCGTTTACCGCGCGCGGCGGTGTGGAGTTCAACGGTCTGGGCCTGCCGTTCATGCTCGAGGTCGACTATAAGAACTGGCAGTACCCGCATAACTGCGGCGTGCCGGCTTCAACGGCAGCGATCGGCAACGCTCCGCAATGCTTCGTGACGACGGTGGGCAGCCGTGGATCGGCATACGTGCCGGCCTTCACGGCGACCAATCGTGACGTGGACGTGCGTTTGGGTTACAAGATCCTCGATCCGCACGTTTACATCGCGGTCGGTTACATGTGGGGTTCGAACAACTACGGCTATCCTAACGAGAACGCCGTTGGGTTCGGTCTCGAGAAACTCCCCGACTTCGGTCACGCGTTCCAGTACTACGGATCGGTCTATTACTATCCGAACGTCAACGGAACGTACACCACGGGAGCTAACGAAAGTCCGGCGAGCACGTCGTTCGGCATCGGTTACAACGTACTGAAGTACCAGGTCGGAATCGGCTGGGCGTTCGTACCGAACGTCTACCTCGATGCTGGTTGGGCCGGCGAAAACTGGGCCAACAAGAACAACGCTCCGATCTCGGAGAGCTTCAACGGTCCATATGTCGGTCTCGGGTTCCTAATCCCGTTCTAACCAACGGAGTCGACTCCGGCATAGCCTAAAATAGGCGCCGGCTGCAAGATTGCAGCCGGCGCCTTTATTTATGGCGTGCAGGGGCTCGCTCGTGTGATTAACGTTTACTCAGGAATATCACGGGGCAAAAAGGCACAATCGGGCTACTGGGCTGGCGGAAACGAGAGCTCGCCAGCATTGGACTTTAGAACTTAAGGAGGAACTCGTGAAACGAATCAGCACCGGAATACTCGCTGCACTCATCATTGCGTGCTGTGGGTTGAGTGCGGTAGCTGCTCCGTCACCCGCGTCGCAAGGAAACAATGGAAACGGCGTCGCGCAGTCTGGGGGAGCTCCGCCGGCGGATTTTGGAAGTCCGCCGTCCGGACAAATTCCGATACTTTTCAACGACCACCACGTCTACACAAAGCCCGACCTTCTAAAACAAGGTCGCGTGCTCGGCGCACTCGTGCGTAACGGAACTCTTTTGATTCCGCTGCGCTCGATGTTCGAGCAAATGGGCGCTACCGTTTCTTGGGATGCCGGTAGCAAAACGGCGACCGTTACAAAGCCCGGCGCCGAGGTCAAGGTTACCGTCGGCAAGCCGGAGGTCGTCATCAATGGTGAATCGCGTCCGCTCGACGTCCCGCCGATGGTCTATCAGGGCGTCGTCGTCGTTCCGGTTCGCGTAATTTCTGAAGGCATGGGCGCCTACGTGCAGTGGGTTCCGGATCGCCGTCTGGTCGTCGTGCGGTATATTCCCGCGACGCCGCCGCCGAGCCCGGCTCCGCCGCCGCCATCGGCTGCTCCACCGCCGCCCCCGCCCCCGACGCCGCGCCCGCTTAACGGCGAGTTCTTCGTCGCCGGCGATTACGTCTTCTCGCCGAAGGTGTACAACGAGTTCAGTCCCGGCAACACCGGTACGAGTTCGTTCGCAGTTCGCGGCGCAGGCGAATTCTCACTCGGCAGTATCCCCTTCATGGCTGAGGGATCCTACGAGCGCTGGCAGTATCCGCACAACTGCAACGGCGGAGCGGCGGCTGCAGCGTTCTCAGCCGACTGCTTCGTGACGACGATCGGCGGTCAAGGCAACTCGCCGGTTCTTACCAACACGCAGCTCAACGATCAGGATGTCGACGCCCGGCTCGCGGTGCGAGTGCTCAATCCGCGCGTCTACGTCGGCGTTGGGTACATGTGGGTCTCGACGAACTACGGCTACCCGACCATGAACGGCGTCGGCTTCGGCCTCGAGAAACTGCCCGATCTCAACCACGCTTTCTCCGTCTTCGGCAGTGCGTGGTACTATCCGAACATCAAGGGCACGTACTCGAACGTTGCGGGCGCTCCGATCAATCCGCAATCCTACGATCTGCAGTACAATCTTTTGAAGTACCAGATCGGCGTCGACTACGTCATCGGCAACAGCCCGATCTTCGTGGAAGGGGGTTGGATGGGCGACCAGTGGAGCAATAAACAGAACGCTCCGGGCAGCCGAAGCTACAACGGCCCGTTCGCCGGCTTGGGCTTCCGATTGCTCTATCCATAGTTAAGCAAGCGACCATGCGGGGTCAGCCCGCGCCGTCCTGACAGTGAAGAGGGGCTCGGCCGAAATGGCCGGGCCCTCACCTTGAGCGGGAGCCCTCGCGTCCGTCACGCGTCCCGTCATTGACCGAGCCACGCCGCCTAAGGTAAGATACCTTCTTGGCGCCTTTAAGGCGCCGGGGAAGCACCACGTCCAAATCGGGAGAGACTTTGGCTGCCAAAAAGCAAACGAAGACACGGCGAAAACGCGAGGTCAAGAACGTCTTGACGGGCGTGGCGCACGTCCACGCCTCGTTCAACAACACGATCGTAACGATCAGCGACCCACACGGCGGCGTCATCTCGTGGGCATCGGCGGGAAATCTCGGATTCAAGGGTTCGAAGAAGTCGACGCCGTTCGCCGCCCAGATGGCGGCGGAAGCCGCCGCCCGCAAGGCGATGGAGCACGGCATGAAGTCGACCGAGGTGCTCGTCAAGGGACCGGGCGCCGGACGCGAGGCGGCGATTCGCTCGCTGCAGGCCGCCGGGCTCGAGATCACGATGATCAAAGACGTTACGCCGATTCCGTATAACGGTTGCCGTCCGCCGAAGCGGCGCCGGGTTTAAGGAGCGGGATGTCGCGTTATACGGGCCCCGTCTGTCGCCTTTGCCGTCGCGAGACGGCCGCGAGCAAGACCGGCGAAAAGATCAAGCTGTTCCTAAAAGGCGACCGCTGCCTCTCCCGCAACTGCGCGGTCGAGCGGCGCGGCACCGCCCCCGGCCAGAAGACCACCGGCAAGTCCCGAACGAAGGTTTCGGAATACGGGCGCCAGCTGCGCGAGAAGCAGAAGATGCGCCGCTACTACGGCGTTCACGAAACCCAGTTCAAGAACTACTTCCGCGAAGCGGCAAGCGTGCCCGGTCAGACCGGCCGCACGTTCCTGCAGCTGCTCGAACGCCGCTTCGACAACGTCGTCTACCGATTGAATCTGGCGACGAGCCGCGCGCAGGCTCGCCAACTGATTACCCACCGTCATTTCCGCATCAACGGAAAGATCGTCAACATTCCGTCGTACGTCGTCCGCGCGGGCGATGCCATCTCGGTTGCTCCGGCGAGTTTGAAGTCGCCGGTCTTCGAAGCGAATCTCGAGATCGCCCAGAGCCGCCGGCCTCCCGAGTGGCTCGAGTGGAACGATCAGGAGAAGACGGCCAAAGTGCTGCTGCAGGGGCCGCCTCGCGAGCAAATCGACACGCCGGTCGACGAGCAGCTCATCGTCGAATATTATTCGCGATAACCTAAAAACCACAACTCTGCTGCTAGGCGTAGGATCGTGCGCCGTCGGGGACGACGCGCGGATAACGTAAGCAGTGCAAAGGAAACCGAAAAACAGACCATGACCATGCTGGAAACGCCGGTAGGCGCCGCTATCGAAGTTCGCGAGCGTCGCGACAACTATGCCAAGTTCGTTATCGAGCCGCTCGAGCGGGGTTTTGGAATCACGCTCGGCAACGCGCTGCGTCGCGTTCTGCTGAGCTCGATTCCGGGCGCCGCTGTCACGTACATGAAGATCGACGGCGTGCTGCACGAGTTCTCGACGATCCCGGGGATGGTTGAAGATACGATTGCCCTGATGCTCAATCTCAAGGGCCTCCCGGTCAAGCTCAACAGCGAAGAACCCAAGGTGCTGACGCTCTCGGTGGGCGGGGCCCGCGACGTGACCGCCGGCGACATCGTTCCCGATGCCGACGTCGAGATTCTCGATCCGAGCTACCGGCTCTGCAGCCTCTCGTCGAAGGACGCGAAACTCACGATGGAGATCGGCGTCGAGAAGGGGCGCGGCTACGTGATGGCCGACCGCCAGCGCAACGTCGAGCACATGATCGGCCTGATTCCGCTGGATTCAATGTTCTCGCCGATCCGCAAGGTGAACTTCACGGTCGACGACACGCGCGTCGGACAGAGCGTCGATTTCGACCGTCTGACGATCGAAGTCGAGACCAACGGCTCGATCACGCCCGACGAGTCGCTCTCGGAAGCGGCTCAGATCATGCAGGAGCAGCTCGACCTCTTCGTCTCGTTCAACAATCGCGCCGAGCCTCTGCCGGAGGCGCCCCCGAACGAGTGGGATATCCCGGTCGAGACGCTCAACCTCTCGGTGCGCTCGTTTAACTGTCTCAAGCGCGCGGGCATCTCGAAGGTCTCAGAGCTGCTCGATCTGACCGAAGACGAGATCATGAAGATGCGCAACTTCGGTAAGAAGTCGCTCGATGAGATCAAACAGGTTCTTGCCGAGAGGGGGCTGATGCTGCGCCAAGCGTAGCGTCGTGAAACCAGATGCCGCATTCGATCGCCTATAAACGACTCTCCCGCACCGACGGTCATCGCAAGGCCCTGCTGCGCAACCTCGCCACGTCGCTCTTCAAACACGAAAAGATCGAGACGACCTCGACCAAAGCCAAGGAGATCAGCCGTATCGCCGAGCGTTTGATCACGACGGCAATGGCCGGCGATCTCCCGGCACGGCGCCAAATCGCCGAGTATCTTACCGAACCCTCGGTCGTCAAGAAGCTGGTCGAGCAGATCGCGCCGGCGCTCAAGGGCCGAACTGGAGGCTATACCCGGATCACGAAGACGCGAGTCCGGCAAGGTGACGCCGCCGAACTCTCGCTCATCGAAATCGTCAGCTAGTCGCGGCAGCGCGTCGACCGTGTCATCCTGAGCCTGTCGAAGGGCTGAGCCTGTCGAAGGGCTGAGCCTGTCGAAGGGCTGAGCCTGTCGAAGGGCTGAGCCTGTCGAAGGGCTGAGCCTGTCGAAGGGTGACGGAAAACCATGAACTACGAAGCGGAAGCGCGCACTCTCGATTCCGAACTCCTGGCAGCCATCGCAGCATGGCACGAGCGGGGCGAGGAAATCGAGGAGCGCGCTTTCGACAGTTTAGCGCTGCGCATCTTCGCGCACCAACTGCGCTATAACCAGCGCTACGCCCGCTACTGCGAGCGGCTCGGGGTCACGCTCGATGCGCTGCCGTCGTCGTGGGAAGGAATACCGGCGGTGCCCGCCCCAGCATTCAAAGAAGCCGCGATTACGACGTTCGACCCCGCGAATGCGGCGCTCGTCTTCGAGACGAGCGGCACGACCGCCGGGCGCAGCGGGCGGCACTATCTCGAAAGCTCCGCGCTCTATGACGCCGCGCTGCTCGCCGGCTTCGATCGTTTCGTGCTGCAGGACGGTGCCGCACTGCGCTACCTCAACCTCGTCCCGAACCCGCAAGAATCGCCGCACTCGTCGCTGGGGTATATGATGGCTCGCGTCGCGCAGACGCGCGGCGACGGTAGAACCGGCTGGTATCTCCAGGGCGGCCAACTGCTCTTCGATTCGTTGCGGCACGACCTTCAGGAGGCGGTCGCGCAAAACCGTCCCGTTTGTCTAGCCGCAACCGCCTTCGCACTGGTCCATCTGCTCGAAGCACTGGAGGCTGCGAATCTGCGCGTTCGCCTGCCCGAGGGATCGCGCGTGATGGAGACCGGCGGCTTTAAAGGGCGCTCCCGCGCGCTTTCACGAGACGATCTTTACCGCCGGACCGGCGAGCGGCTTGGCGTAGGCAGCGGGCAGATCGTCGCCGAGTACGGCATGACCGAGCTGACCTCGCAGCATTACGACGCGCTTGCGCGCGGCGATGAGGTCGCGACGCGCCACAAATCTTCGCCGCCTTGGCTGCGCGTGCGCGTCGTCGGCCCCGATCGCCGCACGCTGCGCAAGGGCGAGATCGGCTCGCTGCTGCATGTCGATCTGGCAAATCGCGCGTCGTGCATCGCGATTCAAACCGAAGATCTCGGGTTCGCGGGTGACGACGGGTTCGCGCTGCTGGGCCGCAGCCTCGACGCTGAGCCGCGGGGCTGTTCGCTCGACGCCGAAGACCTTAGAGCGCCCGCCTTCGAGAAGTAATCAGTCCGCTGTTGAGCCCGCTCGTCGAAAGGCCGCCGCGGAAACGCGCCTGCTCGACCTTGATGCAGCGGTCGACGACGACGCTCATCCCCGCGCCGTCGGCGAGCGCGATGGCCTCGTCGTTGATGACGCCGTACTGAAACCAGATCGCCGGGGCGCCGATGGCGATCGCCTCTCGTACGACGGCCACCAATTTGCTTGGCCGGCGGAAGACGTCGACGAGATCGGGCGCACCGAGCGCCTCGGCGTAGGCCTGCAGCGACGCGAACGCCGCGACGCCGTCGATTTCGGAGAGCGTCGGATTGATCGGCGTTACGACGTACCGAGTCTGCGTCCGCAAGTACGAGAATACGGTATAGCTGGGACGCAGCGGATTGTTCGAAGCGCCGACCATCGCAATCGTCGAGGTCTTCGCGAGCAGGTCGCGGCGCTGCGAAGGCGTCGTTAGAATCATTGCGAGGCGCGCAACCCGTTATCGAGATCCCACAGGAGATCGTCGACCTCTTCGAGTCCGACTGAGAGGCGGATGCTCTCGGGCTCGACGCCCGCTTTGCGGAGCTCCTCGTCGGAGAGCTGCGAGTGCGTCGTCGAAGCCGGCGCGATGACGAGGCTTTTGGCATCGCCGACGTTGGCTAAGTGGCTCCAGAGCTCGAGCGCGTCGATGAAGCGCCGGCCGGCGTCGCGCCCGCCCTTCAAACCGAAGGTAAAGATCGAACCGAGCTTGGGCTCGCGGATCCACGCGACTTCCGAGCGATCGCGCAGAAACGCGGCGACGGCGCGGGCATTGCTGACGTGGCGCCGCATTCGCAGCTCGAGCGTTTCGAGACCGATGAGCATCAGCCACGCCTCCATCGGCGACATCGCTGCGCCGACGTCGCGCGAGACTTCGGCGCGCGCGCGCATTAAAAACGCGTACTCGCCGAACGTCTCGGTAAAGACCTTGCCGTGATATCCCAGGCTGGGAGTCGAAAGCAGCGGAAAGCGGCCGCCTTCCCAGGGGAACTTCCCCGACTCGACCAGCACGCCGCCGATCGCCGTGCCGTGTCCGTTGATGAACTTCGTTGCGGAGTGAAGGACGACGTCGGCGCCGAGATCGATCGGCCGGCAGAGATACGGCGTCGCGAAGGTGTTGTCGACCACCAGCGGGATCCCGGCCTCGTGCGCGACCTTCGCGAAAGCGCGCAGATCGGCGACGACGCCCGACGGGTTGCCGACCGTCTCGACGAAGAGCAGCTTGGTTTCGGGGCGGATCGCGGCGCGAACCGAATCGAAATCCTCGGCCGAGACAAAAGTCGTCTCGATGCCCATTCGCTTGACGGTCACGCTGAGCTGGGTAACCGTCCCGCCGTAGACGTTCTGCGTGCAGACTAAATGATCGCCCGCCTGCGCGAGCGTCAGCACCGTGCAGAGCTGCGCGGCCAGGCCGCTCGAGAAAGCGATCGCGCCGAGGCCGCCCTCGAGGCTGGCCATGCGCTCCTCGAACGCGGCGACCGTCGGATTGCTGATGCGGCTGTAAATGTGACCGTAACTGCGCAGCGCAAAAAGCTCCGCCGCCTGCTCGGTAGATCCGAAGACAAAGGAAGCGGTCTGATAGATCGGGGCCGCCCGCGAGCCGGTGGCCGGGTCGGGCGCCGTCCCGGCGTGAATCGCGCGCGTTGCAAAACCGAATTCTCGCTCGTGCTGCATCTCAGAGGTCTCGACCCCTACTTCGCCTTATAATCTTCTTATCATGGGCATGACACTCACCGAAAAAATTCTCGCGCGGCACTCCGGGCTCCAGCGCGTCGAACCCGGGCAGATCATTAACGCGAAGGCCGATCTCGTTCTGGCAAACGAGCTCTCCGCGGCGGTTGCGATCAAAGTGATGCGCGGCATAAAAGGCGCGGGCCGAGTCTTCGATCCCGCCAAAATTGCGCTCGTCGCCGACCACTTCGTGCCGGCGAAGGACGCGCAGTCGGCGAGCCTTGCGAAGCTCATGAAAGAATTTGCCGCCGAGCAGAAGATCGAGCACTTCTTCGACGTTGGCCGCGGCGGCATCGAGCACGTCGTTTTACCCGAGGAAGGTTTGGTCGCGCCCGGCGAGCTGATCGTCGGCGGCGATTCGCATACCTGCACGTACGGCGCGTTCGGCGCATTCGCAACCGGAATGGGATCGACGGATATCGCGGCCGCGTTCGTTCTCGGCGAAGTGTGGCTGAAGGTTCCTGCCTCGATCAAGCTCGTCTACAGCGGGACGCCCGGCTCGATGGTCTACGCGAAAGACATCATGCTGCGAACCGTCGGCGAGCTGGGCATCGACGGTGGAACGTATCGCGCGCTGGAGTACCACGGAACGACCGTCGACCAACTGTCGATCACCGGACGGATCACGATGGCGAACATGGCGATCGAGGCCGGCGCAAAGAACGGCATCTTCCACGCCGACCAAAAGACGATTGCCTACGTTGAAGAGCGCACCAATCGTCCGTTCATGCTCGAGCGCGCGGATCCCGACGCCGTCTACGAGCGCACGATCGCGATCGACATCGCTGGAATGGAGCCGCAGGTCGCGTGTCCGCACACCCCCGACAACGTGCACCCGATCTCCGAGGTGACGCGCGACACGCTCCCGGTCGATCAGGTCTTCATCGGCTCGTGCACGAACGGCTACATCGAAGACCTGCGCATCGTCGCCAAGATCCTCGAAGGCAAACAGATCGCGTCGAGCCTTCGCGTGATCGTCAATCCGGGGTCGCAGAAAGTTTGGATGAAGGCTGCGGAGGAAGGCATCCTGACGACGCTGGCGGCCGCGGGCTGCGCGGTGAACACGCCCGGCTGCGGTGCCTGCTTCGGCGGCCACATGGGAACGCTCGGCGATAACGAGCGCGCGATTTCGACGACCAACCGCAACTACGTCGGCCGCATGGGCTCGCCCAAGGCCGAGATCTACCTCGCTTCGCCGGCAACCTGCGCCGCCTCGGCGCTGACCGGCCGGATAACCGATCCTCGCGTCCTCGAGCTGGCAGGAGTCTAAGGTGGAAGAGAATCTGCGCGGCCACGCGCACAAGTACGGCAAGAACGTCGATACCGACGTCATCATCCCGGGCAAGTATTGCAACATCGTCGATCAGGTCGAGCTCGGCAAGCACGCGCTCGAAGGGCTCGATCCGGAGTATACGGCCCGGATGAAGCCGGGCGACATCATCGTGGCGGACACGAACTTCGGCTGCGGGTCGAGCCGCGAAGTCGCGCCGATCGCGATCAAGGGCTCGGGCACATCGGCGGTCATCGCCAAGAGCTTCGCGCGCATCTTTTACCGCAACGCACTCAACATCGGCCTGCCGATCTTCGAATCGGCCGAAGCGGTCGATGGAATCGAGATGGGCGACGAAATCGAACTCGAGCCCGCGAGCGGCGTCGTGCGCAACATCACCAAAGGCACGACCTATCAAGCCGCCGAGTTTCCGCCTTTCATGCGCGCGCTCATCGATGCTGGTGGGCTCGTCCCGTACGTCGAGCGCCGCCTTGCGGAGCGGTCCTCGTAGAGCAGGATACCAAGCCGCCGCGCACCCCTTCGACTCCGAATCTTCGATGGGGTTGCGGCGGGTGTCTCGTGATGGTGGTGGTGGCCGTGGCCATCGTGTGGGCGCTGGCGACCTGCAGCCGATCGCCTTCGTCTTCAGGCCCCGCGAACGACGGCGCTTCGCTAGCGACTTCCAGCCCCAGCGCGACGAGCGCTCCGCAAGGACGCCAGTACGACGAGCAACAGTTTCTCGCGAGCGTGGATAAATCGATCTCGGGGCCGATGATCGTGCGCGATAAGGCGAAGTACGTCGGCGACAGCGTAGCCATTGCGTGCACCGTTGCGTCGATTATCGACGAGAACTCCTTCAACGCGCAGTGCGCGCAAAGAGGCGATCGCGTTCCTGCGATCGTCCTCGTCGACTACGACGACACGGTATCGCTCAACAAGGGGCAGGCCATTCGCATCCTGGGTACGGTCGAAGAACCGGCGCAGGGACTCGACGCTTCGGGGAAACAGGCGACGTTCGCCGCCATCAAAGCCCAATTCATCGAGTAACACCCGCCCCGAACAATACGGCCGCTACGGCGGCGTGTAGCCCCCCGGCTGCGACATTCCGCCAGGTGAGGCGTTGACGTTCTCGATCCACTTTTCTTTGGGGCGGTAGGACGCGGTGAACGCAGTATCGCCGCCGGCCATCGAAAGGATGCCGACCATATCGGTCATTCCGTCGAGCTTGGCTTCGGCGAGAATTGTCGTGCCGTCGGGCATCGTCACGATCAAGCGGATATTTTGGCCCTCGATCGTTCCGACGAGCGGATACTTCTTGTTCTTGGAATCGAGATAGGTGCCGCTCAGCTGGTCGCCCTGCTGTTTGATGTAAAGGTGGGTGTAATCGGTCGTGCTGGAATGCTGGATTGCCACTTCCCAGACGCCGTCGAGTCCTCGCCGGGCCGTGGCCGGCGGGGGACTCGGAGTCCCCGAGGCGGCCGGCGACGGTGCGCTTCCGCCCAGTGGGAAGGCAGCCGAGGGAGTCGGCAGGTTCGAGGGGGTGTCCACGGCCGGCGGAGGCGGCGGAGTGACCGCGCCGTTGATCGGCGGCGGCGATGGGGGCGGAGTGGCCGCCGCGGCCACCAGGCCGCGCGGAGTTCCGGCAAAACCAGCAAGCGCAAGCAGCGCGCTGCCTGCAACGACGACGAACGAAGTGGACTTCACGTGTAAAGCTTTTCGCGGCGCGGTCGAGCCTCCTCCGGGCCCTGCCCATGCTTGCCACCTCTGATATAATGCTAAGGCTGTGAAGAGTAAGATTCATCCCAAGTGGTTCCCCGAGGCGCGCGTGCACTGTGCTTGCGGCAGTACCTTTACCACCGGTTCGACGATTCCAGAGATCGCCGTCGAGATTTGCGCCGCGTGCCATCCGCTCTTTACCGGCCAGCAGAAGCTGGTCGACACGGCCGGCCGCGTCGATAAATTTAACCAGCGCACCGCCGCTGCCCGCAAGAAGCAAGAGGAGGCTGCAGCCCGCCAGGCCGCTCGCGATGCGAAGAAGGCCGCTGCTTCAGTCTAACGGCGCCGCAAACTGACGCGCAGTCCAAACGCCTCGACACGATGGCGCGCCGGTTCGATGAAATCGAAGCGGCACTCGCCAATCCTTCGGGAACCTTCGACCAAACGCGCTACACCGCGCTCGTAAAAGAGCGCGCGCAGCTCGAAGCGCCGGTGCAGACTTTTCGCCGGCTCGTCGAGTTGCGCGCGGAAATCGCCGCGAACGAGGAGTTGGCTCGCCATGAAGAGGGCGAACTTCGCGAGCTCGCGCAGGCGGAGAACCGCGCGCTGCTGGAGCGCGGCGCGCAGCTCGAGGCGGATCTCGCGGCGCTGATGGTTCCACGCGACCCCAACGATGCCAAGGACGTGTTTGTCGAGATCCGCGCCGGCACCGGCGGCGACGAAGCGGCAATCTTCGCCGGCGACCTGGCGCGCATGTACATGCGCTTCGCCGAGACGGTAGGCTCGCGCATCGAACTCGTTTCGGAGAGCCTCAGCGAAGCGGGCGGCTACAAGGAGATCGTCTTTGCCGTCAAAGGCGATCGGCCGTATCGCTTGCTCAAACATGAATCGGGCGTTCACCGCGTGCAGCGCGTCCCGGCGACCGAAGCGCAAGGGCGCATTCATACGAGCACCGCGACGGTTGCGGTGCTGCCGCAGGTCGACGAAGACGACGGCGAGATCGAAATCCGGCCGTCCGATCTGCAAGTCGATACCTATAAAGCCTCGGGCGCCGGCGGCCAGCACGTCAACAAGACGGAATCAGCGATCCGTATCACGCACCTTCCGAGCGGCATCATCGTCGCCTCGCAGCAGGAACGTTCCCAGCAGCAGAATCGCGAGCGGGCGATGCAGATGCTGCGCGCGACGCTCTTCGACCGGAAACGTCGCGAACAGGAAGAGGCGACGGATTCGCTGCGGCGCTCGCAGGTCGGCAGCGGCGAGCGCTCGGAGAAGATTCGAACCTACAACTACCCGCAAGATCGCGTGACGGACCATCGGATCAACCGCAGCTACGGCAACATCCGCGGTATCGTCGACGGCGATCTCGGACGCATTGCCGAGGAGCTCTTAGCCGACGAACAGGCGCGCCGGCTCGCCGGCGAACACGCGTGACGACTATTGCCGCCGCGCTCTCCGACGCGACGGCGCGTCTGCGTGCGCGTGAATCGGCGCGGGCCGACGCGCTGCTCTTGCTCGAATACGCCCTTGGGCGAACGCGCGCATGGATCGCCGCCTACGGCGAGACGGCGCTCTCCCCCGAGTCCGAAGCCGAGTTCCGAGCCCTTTGCGAGCGGCGCGATACCGGCGCCCCGGCGGCGTACCTCGTGCGGTCGGCGGGATTTTATGGCCGCGAGTTCGTCGTCAATGAGAGCGTCCTGATTCCTCGACCCGAGACCGAGCATCTCGTCGACGAAGCGATTGCGTTCGTCGGCGAGGCGCCCGCTGCCGCGCTCGACGTCGGCACCGGCTCCGGCGCGATCGCCTGCACGATTGCCGCGCGCACGAGCGCCCGGGTCGACGCGACCGATATCTCGATCCCGGCACTCGACGTCGCGAGAGCGAATGCCGCGCGCCTCGAGGTGGCCGACCGCTGCCGCTTCCATCACGGCGACCTGGCTGAGCCCGTGAAGCACTCCTCGTTCGACGTCGTGCTGGCGAACCTACCGTACATTCCAACGCCTGACGTTCCGCAGCGTCCCGACCCGATCGCGTTCGAGCCGAGGGTCGCGCTCGACGGCGGCGCGGACGGCCTCGTCTGCTACCGCCGGCTGCTGGCCGAGCTTCCGGCGATGCTCAACGCACGAGCGCTCGTGCTGCTCGAGGGTGCGCCCCCGACGATCGGCGGATTGAGTGAGCTCGCCCGTGCTGCACTTCCTGGCTTCGCGATCTCGGTGCACCGCGACTATGCGGGCCTCGACCGCTACGTCCGGGCCGAGCGGCTGACGGATTAGCCGCCGGGCCGCCGCCCGCCGAGGGTCTGCGGCCGTCCCCAGCGAACGATAACCGCCCGAGATGGCGAAGTATATATTCTTCACCGGGGGCGTCGTGAGTTCGCTCGGCAAAGGCATCACGGCTGCCTCGCTCGGACGCCTGCTCAAGTCGCGCGGCTTCAGCGTTTCGATCCAAAAACTCGACCCGTATATCAACGTCGACGCCGGTACGATGAATCCGTATCAGCACGGCGAGGTCTTCGTTACTGAAGACGGAGCGGAGACAGACCTCGATCTCGGCCACTACGAGCGCTTCATCGACGAAAATCTGCAGCGCGCGAACAACGTCACGACGGGCCAAGTCTATAACTCGGTGATCGAAAAAGAACGGCGCGGCGACTACCTCGGCGCGACCGTTCAGGTCATACCGCACATTACCAACGAAATCAAGGCGCACGTCAAGCGCGTCGCCGAAGCGAGCCGCGCGGAGGTCTGCATCGTCGAAGTCGGTGGAACCGTCGGTGACATCGAGTCGCTCCCTTTCCTCGAAGCGATCCGTCAGATGCGCTACGACGTCGGCGATGAGAACGTGATGTACGTGCATTTGACGCTCGTGCCGCATCTCGGAGCCGCCGACGAGCTGAAGACCAAGCCGACGCAGCACTCGGTACGCGAGCTGCGGGGAATCGGGATTTCGCCCGACGCGATCGTCTGCCGGACGCAAGCCGCGCTGCCGATGCCGCTCGAGCTCAAAGAGAAGATCGCGCTTTTCTGCGATGTGCCGCCGGGCGCCGTCGTGCAGAACGTCGACGCCAAGACGATCTACCAAGTCCCGCTCAATCTGGAAGCCGAGGGATTGGCGCAGGCCGCGATTCGCAAGCTGAATTTGCCGCCGTCGCGCCCGATGCTCGACGACTGGGTCGGCGTCGCCGAGCGCCTGCTGCATCCCGAGCGCCGCGTGACGATCGCGCTGGTCGGAAAGTACGTCGAACTCAAAGATGCGTACATTTCGATCAACGAGTCGCTGGCGCACTCGGGCGTCTTCTATCACGCTGCCGTGGAGATCAAGCGGATCGACTCGGAGCTGATCGAGAACGAGGGGATCGACGCGCTGCGAGGCGCGCACGGCGTCGTCGTCGCGCCCGGATTCGGCGCGCGCGGCGTCAAGGGCAAGCTGCGCGCCATCGAGTACGTTCGCCAGCGCAAGATCCCGTTTCTGGGAATCTGCTACGGCATGCAGCTCGCCTGCGTCGAGTTCGCGCGCAACGTGTGCGGCCTTCCGGATGCCAATACGAGCGAAGTCGACGAGACCAGCCCCGATCCGGTGATCGACTTCATGCCCGACCAGCGGAATCTCGAGATGTACGGCGGCACGATGCGGCTGGGCACCTATGCGTGTACGCTCGAAGAGGGGAGCTTGGCGGCACGCGCCTACGGCGAGCTCGAGATCAGCGAGCGCCATCGCCATCGCTACGAGTTCAACAATCGCTACCGGCCGATCTTCGAAGAGCACGGTATGCGTTTTTCGGGACATCACTTCGTCGATAAGACGCGGCTCGTCGAAGTCATCGAGCTTCCTACGGAGATGCATCCGTGGTTTGTCGCGACGCAGGCTCACCCCGAGTTCAAGTCGCGGCCGAATCGCCCGGCGCCGCTCTATCGCGACTTCATCGCCGCAGCACTGGCGCATCAGGAGCGAATCGACGGGCGCACGAGCGTGCGCGAGGCGGCAACCTGGACCCAGGTCTGATCACCGCCGTCGTCCTCACGCGCGACGAAGAGCGCAACCTGCCGCGTGCTTTAACGAGCCTGCCTCGCGGAATCCGGATTCTCGTACTCGATGCCCGATCGCGCGATCATACGGTGCAGTTTGCCCGCAGCGCCGGTGCGACCGTCGTCGAGCGGGGCTGGACGGATTTCGTCGACGCACGGCGCTTTGCGCTCGAGCAGGTCGAGACGCCGTGGGTTCTGATGATCGATGCCGACGAAGCGCTCGACGATTTGTTGCGCGATGCAATCTGCGGCGCTTCGGAGAGCGTCGACGCGTACGTCGTACGCCGCACGACCTACTTCTGCGGCCACCCGATGCGCATCTGGAGCAACGAACCGCTGGTGCGGCTCTTTCGCCGGGATCGTGTCAGCCTCGCCGCGCGGCCGGCAGCCGCCGGGAAGGCGCAGATTCACGAGGCCTGGAGGTGCGACGGCCCAACGAGCGAGCTCGCCGGAACGCTGCTGCACTATTCCTATCCCGACGCGGCCGCGTACCGCGCGAAGTACGATCGCTACACGACGCTCGAGGCGCAGCAGATGCACGGCTCGCCGGGCGCGCTCGCGGTGGCCGGCGGAACCGGACTGCTGCGCTTAGCGTGGCTGCTGCTGGCGAAGGCGGCGCTGCTCGACGGCCCGCGCGGCTGGTACGTCGCCTATCGGTCGGCCTTTTATCCGGCCGTGGCAATGCGCAAAGCGTTGTGGAAGCGTTGAGGCGGTGAGCGGTGCGCGGGTCGGACTCGATGCGCGGCAAACGCGTCAGCTCTCGGCCGGGATGAAGGCCTACGTGCGCGAGCTGGTTGCGCGGCTGCCTCGAGTGGCCCCGCAGTACGAGTACGTGCCGTTTACCCTCGGCAGCAACTTCGGCTGGGACGAGCAGATCCGGCTGCCGCGTGCGATGAAACGAGCGCGCCTGGATCTCGCGCACTTCCTCGCGCTCTACGTTCCCGTCGTCGTGCCGGTGCGCTTCGTCGTGACGATCCACGATTTGATTCACCTTCGCTTTCCGCACCACTTCAAAGCCAAGGTGCGGCCGTATTACGAGACGGTCGTGCGCTGGACATGTGCGCGGGCCGCGCGCGTGATAACCGACGACCAACGAACGGTCGAGGATCTGGTGGAGCTGCTTGGCGTAAAACGTGAGAAGATCCGGGTCGTTCCGCTGGGCGTATCCGAGGCGTTTTTCGAACCGGGCGCACCGTTTGCGGGGCCGCGGCCGTACGTGCTGTACGTGGGTAACCACCGCGCCCACAAGGACCTGGCAACGCTGTTCGAAGCGTGGTCGATGCTGCCGCCGGGGGTCGGCGCCGATCTCTACGTCACCGGTCCGGACGATTTCGGTGGAGATCTGCAGCGGCGCAGCGCGCCGAACCGTTCGATCGTCGCGCTAGGCGACGTCTCCGAGGAGCGTCTTGCATCGTATTACGCCGGCGCCCGGGCACTGGTCTCACCCTCGCTGCGCGAAGGCTTCGGCCTCCCCGTGCTCGAGGCGATGGCTGCCGGCTGTCCGGTCATCGCCTGCGCCGATTCGGTGCCGCGCGTCGTCGAAGCGGCGGCCCGGACGTTTCCGACGCGCGATTCGCTGCGGCTTGCCGCGCTGCTCGAAAGCATGCTCGTCGACCAGGGTGAGCGTGAGCGGTCGGTCAACCTAGGGCTAGAGACCGCACGCCGGCTGACCTGGGACTACTGCGCCCGGGCAACGGCGGGCGTCTATCGAGAGGTGCTGGAGTAACGTGAGATCGAGCCCTTTGATTGCGCTGCGTATAGGCTGCGTGCTGTCGCTGCTGTTGGGAGCGGCCGCTTCGGCAGCGCCCAAATCGCAACCGAAGGCACCGATCGGCATCGTCATCAACGGCGACGTCCTCTCGATCGATCCGCCGCCGCGATTCGAGCGAAATCTACTCTACGTTCCCGTCCGGCGAACGATGGAGGCACTCGGCCTCGCCTTCAACCGGTCCGGGAATCACATTACGACGCAGGTCGGCGCAAAGAGCGTAACGCTCACGATCGGCAGCCGCGAGGCGCGGGTCGACACCAACGACGTTGCGCTCGAAGGGCCGCTTCTCGAGATCAAAGACGTGCTCTACGTGCCACTGCGCTTCTTCACCGACGTGCTCGGCGCGCAAGCGCAGTACGATCGCCGGCACAACAACGTGAGCATCGTCGCGCAGCTCGTTGGGCGTTCGACCAACGGCCTCGTCCCGGTGGCCGGCGGTTTCGCCCGCTTCGGCACGGTCGTAGCCGTCGACGTGCTCTCCGATCCGCCGACGATTACCCTCGGATCCAACGGCAGCGTCAAGACGATTCCGGTCGGCGCCAACGCTGCGATCGACGTCGAGGACGTCAACGTCGGCGTAACGACACCCGGTGAGCTCGGAGATGTTCGTCCCGGCGACTTCGCGCGCGTCGAGATGCAGAAGGACGGGCGGGTGCAGCGAGTCGTCGACGAATACGGCTCGCGCAACGGGCACATCATCGCGATCGGCTCGGGGCAGTTCGTGCTCGACGACGGACAGGTGATCTCGGCGGGGCGCACGACCGAAATCTCGCTCAACGGCAAGGCCGCCTCGTTCACGGATCTGCTGCCGCACGATCAGGTGAGCGTGCGCTACAACGTCGAGACCAACGAGGTGCGCTCGGTATTGGCATCGCGGAAGGTCGTCACCGCCGCGCAGCGCCTGCAGATCGCGAACGTGCAAGCGCAACCCGACCGTCCGTTGCGCGCCGGCGACACGATTCGCGTCGAGCTTCACGGAACGCCGGGCGCCTCCGGAACCTTCGATATCGGATCGGACGTTACGAATCAAATGATGCGCGAGAGCCCCGGCGGCGTCTATACGGGCAGCTACGTCATTCCGCGCGGCGCAAACTTCGATGACGTCGCGCTGATCGGGCGCCTCTCCTCGGGCGATGAGATGGCGCAGGCGGCGGCACCGCAGACGGTCTCTGCCTCGGGGACGCCGCCCGGCATCTCCGATTTTGCCCCCGACGCCAACGCGACGATCAATACGAATCGCCCGGCGGTCTATGCGAGCTTCGCGGCCGACGCCGTTCCGGTAAACCCGGGCAGCGCGATCCTTTGGATCAACGGTCGGGACGTTACGTCTGAATGCGTGCGCACCGCGCAGTTCATCCAGTATTTGCCCTCGTACTCCTATCCCAACGGGCTCGTGCGCGTGGTCGTAAAAGTATCGGACGTAGCCGGCAATACCACGACGAAGTCGTGGACCTTTACGATCCGAGGGCGCTGAATGAACGATTGTGTTTTCTGCCGCATCGCCGCGGGCGAGATTCCGGCGAAAGCCCTCTATCGTGACGAGGAGGTGCTCGCGATCGAGGATCTCAACCCGCAGGCGCCATCGCACGTGCTCGTGATGCCCGTTGCGCACTATGCGACGGTAGGCGAACTCACCGCCGATGCCGCCCTTGCCGCGCGCTTGCTCGCGGTCGCGTCGGATCTGGGCGGTGAACGCGGGGGCGAACGAGGCTACCGTCTCGTCATCAATACCGGTCCGGACGGCGGCCAGACGGTCGGACACGTTCACGTTCACGTCCTCTCGGGACGGGAGATGGCCTGGCCGCCCGGGTGAGCGCTTCGGGCGAGGATTCACGATGATTCGTGAGGGGCCGGCAGCGTTGACGCTGTCGCGCCCCTATGCTACGCTACGTCAGCGGCCCTCCGGGGCCTAATTTTTCGTGCCCACAGTGGGCATGCCGAAAGGGGGTCGTCAAAAGAATGGAAGTTCGCATCGCTCCGGGGGAGACCATCGAGAGCGCTTTGCGCCGTTTCAAGAAGGCTACCCAGAAGGCCGGCATACTCGCCGAGGCGCGCAAGCACGAGCACTACGAAAAGCCCAGCGTTCGCCGCAAGAAGAAGTCGGCCGCAGCTCGTAAGCGCCGCGCGTAGCGCACAGGCTCGTTCACCAATGGGAGTTCTCAAGGACCGCATCGCCGCCGATTTAAAGGAGGCGATGCGAGCGCGCGACCAGCTGCGCCTCGATACGCTGCGGTCGGCGCTCTCCGGCTTTATCTACAAACGCTCGGAGAGCGGCAGAGAGATATCGGACAACGACGAGTTGGAGGTCGTCCGCCGGCTGGTCAAACAGCGCGGCGACTCAGAGGCCGAGTTCGAACGCGCCGGCCGTCCCGAACTGGCCGACAAGGAGCGCCGGGAGCGCGAGATCCTCTTGGCTTACCTGCCGGCGCAACGCTCGGCCGCCGAGATTCGCGAGATCGTGCAGAGCGTTTTGGGCGAACTGCCGGAGGCTTCGCGCAACATGGCTGCCGTGATGAAGGTTGTGATGCCGCAGCTGCGCGAGGTCGCGGACGGAAATCTCGTGCGTCAGATCGTCACCGAAGAACTGGCCTCGTAAGGAGTCGGCCGCCGCCTGCGGGCGGCGAAACTTCCGCCGCTTGCTCGAATACCTACAACCATGAAGAAATCTCGCCTGCGCGCGGCTCTTTGGCTGGCGTGCATGCTGTGCGGCATCGCCGGGCCCGCCGCCGGCGCGATTACGATGGGCCGGCCGGTCGTCGTCATTCCGATCGAGGGAACGGTCGACGACGGCATGGCGCACCTGGTCGAGCGCTCGGTCAATGAGGCCAACCAATCCAACGCCCGCGCGATCGTCCTCTCGGTCAACAGCCCCGGGGGCCTCGTTAGCTCGGCCTTCCGGATTCGCGATGCGCTGCTCTCCGCCCAGGAGCCCGTCGACGCATACGTCGCGGAACGCGCCTACTCGGCGGCGGCACTGATCTCGCTCTCCGCCGGCCGCATCATCATGGCTCCCGGGGCTTCGATCGGCGCGGCGGAGCCCGTCGAAGCGGGCGGGACGGTTCCCCCCAGCGACAAAGTGATCTCCGCGCTGCGCGGGGAGTTCGAGTCGACGGCACAGCGCACGCATCACGACGCCAACCTCGCGGGCGCGATGGTCGATAAGCAAGTGAATCTTCCGCGCTACAAACGCTCCGGCATGGTCCTGACGCTCAATACCGACGACGCGGTGCGTTCGGGTATCGCCACAGGAACCGCGCCGGACCTCAACGCGGCGCTCTCGCAGCTCGGCCTCGCCGGCGCTCCCGCCGTAACGCAGTCCTACACGTTCGCCGAGCAGCTCGTTCGCTTTGCGACCGATCCGGTCGTCAGCGGTCTCTTGCTGACGCTGGGCATGCTGGGGCTTCTCATCGAGATGCAGACGCTCCATGGCATCGCCGGAATTGTCGGGGTCGGCGCATTCGCGCTCTTCTTCGGAACCCACGTCTATGCGGGCTTCTCCAACGATCTCGTCATCGTGCTTGCGGTGCTGGGCCTCGTCGGAATTCTTTGGGAACTGCACGTCGTGCCGGGGCACGGATTGCCGGGGATTCTCGGTGCCGGCGCGCTCTTGGTTGCCGTGCTGCTCGCGTTCGGCACGCCGTTTCTTTTCATTGGCCTCGAAACGATCGCGACCGCGATCGTGCTGACGGTCATCGCGTTCTCGATCACGGTCCGAGCGGTTCCCCAGAATGCCTGGGCGCATCGCTTGGCGCTCTCGGCGGCGCAAGGGCCCGAGTACGTTACGAGCGCCGATTTCGGCGCGCTGCGCGGCCGATTCGGGACCGCGACGAGTTATCTGCGCCCCGCCGGCATCGCGTCGATCGACGGACGTCGAGTCGACGTGTTGACCGCAGGAGAGTTCATCTCAGCGGGCACCCCCATCCGCGTCGTGCGCGTCGAAGGCGCACGCATTTTCGTCGAACCCGTCACTGCATAAGGAGGCCCTATGGTAGCCGTCAGCGGCGTCATCATCGTCCTTATCCTGCTCTTCGCGTTCTTCGCGTTCTTGTATTACTTTCCGATCGGGCTCTGGATTCGGACGATTGCCGCGGGTGTTCCGCTCGGCATCATCGCGCTGGTCAGAATGCGGCTGATCGGAATCCCGCCGGGCGTCATCGTTACGAACTACGTCCGGGCGCGCAAAGCAGGCTTGGACCTCACCGTCGATCAGATGCAGTCGCACTACCTTGCCGGCGGTAACGTCGAGAAGGTAACGCTCGCCATGATCGCCGCGCAGCGCGCGCAAATTCCCCTGGAATGGCAGCGCGCAGCCGCGATCGACTTGGCCGGCCGCGACGTGCTCGAGGCGCTGCAGACCTCGGTGAATCCGAAGGTCATCGAGACGCCGATCTTTCAGGGTGTCGCTCAGAACGGCATTCAGCTCAACGTCAAGGCGCGAATCACCGTGCGCAGCAATCTCGATCGCTATGTCGGCGGTGCGGGCGAACCGACGATCGTCGCACGCGTCGGCGAAGGCGTAGTTTCGGCGGTCGGCGCGGCGATCGACCACAAGGAAGTGCTCGAGTATCCCGATCGCATCAGCAAGGCGGTGCTCGCCAAGGGCTTGGACGCCGGAACCGCCTTCGAAATCGTCTCGATCGACATCGCCGACGTCGACGTCGGCAAAAATATCGGTGCCGAACTGCAGACGAGTCAAGCCGAAGCCGACCGGCGCATCGCTCAGGCGAAAGCCTCGGAGCGCCAGTACGCGGCCCAAGCGGCCGAACAAGAGCAGAAGGCCGAGACGCAGGCGATGCGCGCGAAGGTCGTCGAGGCGGAGGCCTCGATTCCTCAAGCGATCGCCGAAGCGTTTCGCAGCGGCAACCTTGGCGTGATGGACTATTATCGCCTCAAGAATATCCAGGCCGATACGGAGATGCGTTCGTCGATCGGCGTTTCAACCGAAGCCGCGACCGACGCGCAGCTGCCGCCGATTCCCGGGCAGCCGTCGAAGTAGTCTTGGCGGCACGAGGATAGGCGCAGATGCGTGATATCGGGCTCTTCATATGGGTCGGAATCCTGATCCTCGGAGTCGTCAGCAGCATCGCCAAGAGCGCCAAGCGCCAACAGCAGGCGGCCCAGCAGGTATCGGGGCGGCCGGCCGGCGCCGGTGCGCCGCCTCCGCCGTCTCCCGTGCCGCCGGCTCTCGCCGCCGCGCAGCGGGTTCCACCGGGCTCGAGCCCGCAGCAGGCGACCCTCTTGCGCGTGATGCAGGCGGTCGCCGCGCAACAGGGGCTCGCGCCGCCGCCTCCCCGGCCGGCGCGGCCGGTTCCCAAGCCGGCGCCGCCTCCGCCCCCAGCCCGGCGCCCGCCCGAGCCCGTTCATGAGGTTACCGAGCCCCCGATGGGAAAGGGGCGGCTCTTCGGCAGCCAGCCCGAGCTGGTGCGCGCCGTCATCGCCGCCGAGGTGCTCGGCAAGCCAAAAGCCTTTAACGACGAATATCGTCTATAGTTTGACTCAGCGAGCGATCGATCTTCACGAACTCTCCGACCGCGTTCGGCTCTTTGGAGAGTACGATCGCAACCTTTCGGCAATCGAATCGTCCCTCGACGTCGCCGTTCATGCCGACGGCGACCAGCTGCTGCTTGCGGGTGACGACGCGGCGGTTGCGCGGGCGGAGCGCGTCGTAAAACGAGTGCTCGATGCGGCCGTCGGGGGTGCGCACATTACGCCCGACGACGTCAAGCTCGCACTGACCGACTCCGCCTCACCCTCGGAAAGCAGCGCGCTCACGCAGACGCTGCTGCGCACGCACCGCGGCCGCGAGGTGCGCCCGCGCACGCCGGGGCAACGCGAGTTTATCCACGCCATCGATCGATTCACGCTGACGTTCGGAATCGGGCCCGCCGGCACGGGAAAGACGTACCTTGCGATCGTGATGGCGGTGCGTGCGCTCAAGCGCCGCGAAGCCTCGCGCATCGTTCTTTCGCGCCCCGCGGTCGAGGCCGGCGAGCGCCTCGGTTTTCTGCCGGGGGATCTGCGGGAAAAGGTCGACCCGTATATGCGGCCGCTCTTCGATGCGCTCGGCGATCTGCTCGACGACACGGTGGTGAATAAATACATGGAACGCGGCACGCTGGAGGTCGCGCCGCTAGCGTATATGCGCGGCCGCACGCTCTCCGACGCATTCGTCATCCTCGACGAAGCGCAGAACGCGACCGACGACCAGCTCAAGATGTTCCTGACGCGCCTGGGAAGCGGCTCGAAGATGGTCGTCACCGGCGACGTCACACAGATCGACCTGCCGGGAGGGCAGCGCAGCGGACTGCGCGCCGCGGCGACGCGGCTGCGCGAAATCGACGACATCGGCGTCGTCGAGATGGACGAAGCCGACGTCGTGCGCCATCCGCTGGTCGCGAAGATCGTCCGCGCCTACGCCTCCCCGCTGCCGCGGTGATCTACTACCGCAACGGCGTCCGCCGCAGCGGCGTCGACGGACGGGCGCTGGTGGCCACGGCAAAGCGCTTGCTGGCGGCGATCGATCAACGGGATTCGGCGCTCTCGCTCACGCTGATCGGCGACCCCGCGATGCGCGAGCTCAACCGTGAGTATCGTGAAAAAGACGCGCCGACCGACGTGCTGAGCTTTCCGATGGAGCAGGCGCCGCTTGCGGATGCGCAACGGCTCTTGGGCGACGTCGTGATCTCGGTCGACACGGCGGCGCGGCAGGCCTCCGAGTACGACGCGACGCTCCAGCGCGAACTCTACCGCCTGTTGATTCACGGGCTGCTGCACCTGCTCGGGCACGACCACGTGCGGGCCGCGGAGCGGCGCGTGATGGAGCGGGAGGAACGGCGGCTCGCGGCAGCGATTGCGCTGCCATGGCCCTACGATCCGGTTGAAGGCTGATGCATCAACCCGCGGACGATCGCGCAAAGCGCGAGCCGCATTACCTGCCCGTCGACCGAAGCCGCTTCTTTCGGTCGTTCCATCATGCGTTCGAAGGGATCATCTACGCGACGCGCACGCAGCCCAACATGCGCGTGCACTTCATCATCGCGGCGCTCGTGCTGCTCGCAACGCTCATCCTGCGCCTCGATCGCTTGTACGTCATCGCGACGATCGGGCTCATCGCGCTCGTGCTCAGCCTGGAGCTGGTCAACACGGCGATCGAATCGATCGTCGACCTGCTGATCGCGACGCACCATCCGCTGGCGAAGAACGCGAAGGACGCCGCCGCTGGGGCCGTGCTGATCGCGGCGGTCGGCGCGGCGCTCGCCGGATATCTCATCTTTTATCAGGGGCTGATGAGCAGCGAGGCGCGAGTCTTCGCGGCCGTGCAGGCCGTGCCGGCGAACGTCGCGCTGATCGCGCTGGCGGTCGTCGCAATCGTGACGATCTTCGCCAAGGCCTGGGTCGGGCGCGGATCGGCCTTGCAAGGGGGAGCCGTCTCGGGACACGCGGCATTAGCCTTTGCAGTGGCAACGATGCTCGCGTTCTTCTACCAGAAGCCGCTCGCCGCAATCCTCGGCTACTTCGTGGCGTTCTTGGTCGCCCAAAGCCGCGTCGAAGCGCGGATTCACGCCCCGTTCGAAGTCATTTGGGGAGCCGTCCTTGGCACGCTCGCCGCTTTGGCGATCTACGTGCTGGTACGCCCCCACGTTATGCTATAATGGCGCCAATTTGAGCACCGACCCCGGTCGAAGTAACCTCGCCCTCCTTCCGTACCAGATCGCCGCGCTCGTCGTGCTCGTGCTCCTGGCCGCCTTCTTCTCGGCCGCCGAAGCGGCGCTGGTTTCGATCTCGCGGCTGCACGCCCGGGCGATGGCCGACCGCAGGCTGCGCGGGTCGCGGCAACTGCAGTTCATCGTGGACGACAAGAGCCGCTTTCTGACCTCAATGCTGGTCGGGAACACGATCGCGCTGCTCGCCGCCGACTCGCTGGCAACGTACCTGGCGCTCTCTCTGGGAATCCCCTCCGGCGCGATCGGTTCCACGATCGTGATGAGCGCGGTCTTCTTGCTGTTCGGAGAGATCGTCCCGAAGACGGCCGCCACCGGAGACAGCGAACGCTGGGCGCTGCGGCTGGCGGCCCCGATTCGCTACGTCTCCTTCGTCGTTTCGCCGGTAGCCCGGCTTTTTCAAATTACGACCGACCTCTTTTTGCGTCTCTTCGGTATCAAACACTCGCTCGGCGCGTACGTCACCGAAGAAGACATTCGCGCGCTGGTCAACGTCGGCGCGGAGCAGCGGGTGATCGAAGAGCAGGAACGCCAGCTGATCCATTCGGTGATGGAGTTCGGCGATACCATCGTCCGCGAGGTAATGAAGCCGCGGCCGGAGATGGTCGCCGTCTCGATCGAAGACTCGCCCAGGCGAATCCTCGACGTCGTCATCGCCGAAGGCTATTCAAAGCTGCCGGTCTATCAGGAGTCCAAAGACGACATCGTCGGCGTCATCCACGACCGCGAACTGCTGGTCGCACTCGCCAACGGAACGCTCGCGCACACCAACGTTCGCACGCTGATGCGCACGGCCGTGCACGTCCCCGAAACGAAGAAGATCGCGGATCTGCTGCGAGAGATGCAGCGCGATAAGTTTTCTTTGGCGATCGTCGTCGACGAGTACGGCGGAACGGCCGGGCTCGTGACGATGGAAGATCTTTTGGAAGAGATCGTCGGAGAGATTCGCGACGAGCACGATACCGACGAACAGGAACCGATCTCGGTGCTCTCGGATCTCGAAGCGGTGGTCGAGGCCGGCACGAACATCGAAGACGTCAACGCTACGCTCGGAACCGAGCTGCCGACGGCGGATTTCGAGACGATTGGCGGGTATACCGTCGGCCTTTTCGGCCGGCTTCCGAACGAGGGCGAAGAGATCCAAGCCGACGATCACACGCGCTTGCGCGTCGACCGGACGCGCGGCCGGCGAATTTTGGCGGTGCGCGTTTACAGCAACGGCATCGCCGCGCGCGCTGCGAACGCGGAGGATTCGGACGCCGCCGCGCAGCTATAAAGCCCGCGGCATCGTCCTGCGCGGACGCCAGCTCTCGGAGGCCGATCGGATCGTCACCCTCTTTACGCTCGAGCGCGGCAAGCTCGATGCCGTCGGCAAGGGCGTGCGCCGCATGCGCAGCCATCTGGCGGGACGCCTCGAGCTGGCCAACGAGTGCGATTTCGTGATGCACCGCGGCCGGTCGCTCGACGTGATCGTCTCGGCCGAAACGCTGCGCGCGCCGTGGCCTTCGCTCGTCGAGCCGGAGCGCTTCGCGGTCGTTTCACTGATGATCGAGACGATCGACGCGTTCTGCGAACCGGACCTGCCGATTCCTGAGATCTACGATCTGCTCGCCGGAGCGATCGCCGCGGTGGCCCAGGCGGCGCAGCCGCGCGACCTGCTGCCGCGCTTTTCATTGCGCCTGTTGGACCTCTTGGGACTCGCGCCGCCGCTCGACCGTTGCGTGCGCTGCGGCACCGCCCTGCCGGCCGGACGCGTGTGGCTCGACGCCGCGGCGGGCGGCTTCATCGACGAACGCTGCCGGGAGCGCTGGCGAGATCTGCCCGAGCTCGAGGCTGCCGACCTCGAAAACCTTCGCGCCCTGGCCCTCCCGAAGGGCAGCGGCCCGGGCGCGCGGCTGCGCGCGACCCGCGCGGGTGCTCGCGCCACCGAAGAGCTGGTCGCCCACCATCTAGGCCGCCGTCCAAAGGCGGTTGCCTACGCCGACAGCCTCAGCCCCTCGGGTGGACCGCGCGCGTGATCATGGCCCTGGACGTCGGCAGCAAACGCATCGGCGTGGCGATCTCGGATCCCAGCGCCAGCTTCGCGCTACCGGTCGCCACGATCGAGCGGACGAACCGCAAGCAGGTTCTCGAGGAGATCGGCGAGCTGATCGCTTCCTATGGGGTAAACGAGCTGGTGGTCGGCGATCCGGTGACCTTGAGCGGCGAGCGCGGGCTGGCGGTGCAGCAGATGGACGCCTTCGTTGAGATACTTCGGTCGGTCTTTCCGGGTACGATTCACCGAATGGACGAGCGTCTCACGACCGCGCAGGCAACGAAGAGCCTGATCGCCGCCGACGTTTCACGCCGCAAGCGCCGCAGCGTCGTCGACCGTATGGCCGCGGCGCTGATTCTCGACGCGTTTCTCGCCCGCCGGCGCCGCGAGGGCGAAGCGTGAAACGTCTGCTCGCCGGGCTTGCTTTCTGCGTGCTCGTCGCCACCGGCGTGCTAGGGGCGGCGTGGTACTCGGTCTACCGCGACCGCACGCACCCGCAGTCGCAGGTCCGGGTGGTCGTCGAGCGAGGCGCGACGTTTGACGATATCTCGCGACAACTCGCCGGCGACGGCGTGATCGGCAACGTTCTGACGTTCCGCGCTTTGGCGAAGCTGCGCGGCCAAGACGTGGCCGTACGCGCCGGAGAGTATCGCTTCGAGCCGCACGTCACGCAGAGCGAGGTGCTGCGCGCGCTGGTAACCGGCGGCGCGCAGGTTGCATCGTGGGTGACGATCCCCGAGGGCTTCACCGCAGCGCAGATCGCAGGGCGGCTGGCGACCGAGGGCCTGGGCTCAGAACAGGCTCTGCGCGCCGATTTTATGTCCGAACAAATCGTCGTCGACGGTTCGCGCACTAAAAACCTCGAAGGCTTCCTTTTCCCGAGCACCTACTTGGTGCCGCTCGGCGACGCGCCGCGTCACGTCGCTTCGCTCTTCACTACGCAGTTCTACAAGGCGCTGCCGCGCGACGCCGCGGTGCGGGCCAAAGCTTTGCAGGTTACGGTGCCGCAAGCGGTGACCGTCGCCTCGCTCGTAGAGCGCGAGGCGAAGAACGACGCCGATCGTCCGAAGATCGCCGCGGTGATCTACAACCGGCTGCGGCTGCGTATGCCGCTGCAGGTCGACGCGACGATCGAGTACGCGCTGCCGGCGCACAAGAGCGAGCTCTCCTTCGCGGATCTGCGGATCGACTCGCCGTACAATAGCTACGTGCACGCCGGGCTGCCGCCGACGCCGATCGCCAATCCAGGCCTTCCCTCGCTGCTGGCTGCGCTCAGGCCGGCAAGAACCGAGGACCTCTACTACGTTTACTGCGGCAACGGACGACACGTCTTCGCAAAGACCCTGGCGGAGCACCAGGCAAACGTCGCACGCTGCCTCCAATAAGGGAATAATTTCATGACTTCTTCCAACGGCGAAAGCTCGTCCCCGCACGCGCCCCTCGAACTGCAAGACATCCTGCAGATTCAAACCAAGGAGGGCGCCTCTCTGCCGTTCGAGGTCGTGGGGATACTCGAGGATCCCGACGAGGGGCACTCCTACGCCGTGCTGCTGCACGAGCCGGAGGACGAAGTAGAGGACGAGCAGTTCATCGTTACCGACGCCGCCGGCAATCTTTTGGAGAACGAACAGCTCGCCCAAGAGATCCTCGACGACTTCATTGCGTACGCGCAAGAAGAAGAGGGCGGCGATTGCGGGGAGGCCCGCTGATTCGCGTTCTCTTTCTCTCTGCCAGCGTGGGCGTCGGACATCTTTCGGCGGCCAACGCCGTGAGCGACGCATTACGGCGCATCGAGCCGGCGACGAAGACCCGTGTCGTCGATTCGTACAAGTATGCCGCGCTGGTGGTCTCGCGCGTCGTTTCAGACGGCTACTTGCGGATGGTCAGAACCATTCCGCAGATGTATCGTTACATCTACGATCGGGCGGAGCGGGCGACCGAGGTCGGGCGCTTTCGCCTTTGGGCACATCAGTTTACCGCCGATAACCTGCGCGCGCTTATCCTGCGGGAGCGGCCCGACGCGGTCGTCTGCACGCACGCGTTTCCCTGCGGGGCGATGGCCGAATACAAGCGGCGCTTTGGAGACGCGCCGCCGGTCGTCGCGATCGTAACGGACTTCGCGGTCCACGGTTTCTGGATTCATCGAAACATCGACGGCTACGTCGTCGCGACCGACGCGATGCGCGACGCGTTGCTGGCGCGGCACGTCCGCGCCGACTCGATCTCGGTCAGCGGAATTCCGGTTAGGCCGGAGTTCATCCCGACGAGCGAGCCCGGCGACGCGTTGCGCGAACGGCTCGATCTGCCGCGCGACCGCTACGTCGCGCTGCTGATGGGCGGCGGCTTGGGAATTGCTCCGCTCGAGCGAATGCTGAGCGCGTTGGATGCCGTGCGAGTGCCGTTAGCGGCCGTCGTCGTCGCGGGACGAAATGCGCGGATCGAGCGGCGCCTAACGCGGGCCGCGGAGAGCGTCGCGTATCCGGTGCGCTCGCTGCGCTTCGTCGAGAACATCTACGATTACATGCACGCGGCCGACGTCTTCGTGACCAAACCCGGCGGCCTGAGCACCTCAGAGGCACTGGTGGCGTGCGTCCCCCTCGTACTGTGCAAGCCCCTGCCGGGTCAGGAAGAGCGCAACGCCCGCGTGCTCGTCGGCGCCGGAGCAGCCGTGCGCACGTCGCGGCTCGAGGATCTTCCGGACGTCATCGAGGACGTTCTTCAAAATAGCGCGCGGCGGGAAGAAATGATTACGGCCGCCGGGCTGTTGCGGCGCCCGAACGCAGCCGCCGACGCAGCGTCGCTGATCTTGCGGCTCGTGCAAACACGAAAGGACGTGGTAGCGTGAATCTTCCTTCGTCGCGAAGCTACGGCGGGTGGCTGGCGGTGGTTCGTTTCCTGACCGGATGCATCTGGATCATCCACGCGGTACCGAAGTTCATTCACGCCCCAGACTTTCTGCCGCCCAACGGCGCGTTCGGGCAGTACGTGACGCAGGGCATCGCCAAAGTCGGCGCCCCCTACCACGACTTTCTCGTCAACTTCGTGCAGCCAAACGCACTCGTCTTTGCCGAACTCGTCCGTTTCGGCGAGCTGCTCGTCGGAATTTCCCTGGTCATTGGTCTCTTCTCGCGCCTCGGCGGCCTTTTCGGCATCGTACTTACGGCAAACTACCTGGCGGCGCGCGGCGCGCTGACCTCGTTCAGTGGCTGGGCGTCGATCGACGGATGCTTGATGCTGCTCTCCGCGATCAGCCTCGTGCTGCCGACGGGGCGCGTCCTCGGGCTGGATGCGTTTAGCGCGCGCCGGGCACCGCGCCGGGCGGTCGTGGTTCCGGAGGTCGTGCCCGAACGCCCGCTCGACGGGCCGCGCGCCGCGCAATAGAGGTCGCCGGCAGGCGGCCGGGCTTCGACGTAAAAGGTGGGCCGGTCGAGGTTGCAGCTGGGGAGAGATGGCCGAGCGGCTCAAGGCGGCGGTTTGCTAAACAGCTACAGGCCTATCAATAGATGGTCGCAACCCCCTTTTTAAGCACAAAAAGTAGAGTTGTCGGCACTTATAAAGGAGCTTACTGGTTCACGTCGTCAACGTCTTTCGCAAATCCGGCTGTGACCATTGCCCGCTCCCTGACCGACACTTTCGCCGGAATCGCTCCCGGTTGACGTTCCCGGCTACGTCGCGGTCGAACTCTTGGGTGCGTTTGCAGCGACCGTCCTGTTCTCCTGGATGTGCTCGAACAGGCTCTCTCCTGAAATCGTAGTCATACCCCATTCCGACGGAGATAGTGAGGCATAATGAAGCGCGCAGTTCTGTTCATCTGCGTACATAACTCAGCGCGAAGCCAAATGGCCGAGGCGTTTCTGAATAGGGAGTGCCCGGACGACTTCATTGCAGCGAGTGCGGGCCTAGAACCCGGCACACTTAATCGGCTGGTGGTTGATGTGATGCACGAGGTCGGTATCGACATATCTGGCAACGAGACGAAGAGCGCGTTTAACCTCTATAAGGCAGGTCGGCGCTTTTCTTTTGTGATAACCGTCTGCGACGAAGCGAGTGCCGAGAGGTGCCCAATCTTTCCAGGGCAGGCTCGACGTTTACACTGGAGTTTCAAAGACCCCAGTTCGCTCGAAGGAACGAAGGACGAACGGTTGGACGGCACTCGTCGCATACGAGATGAGATTAAGCAGCGCGTCCAGGACTGGTGCCGCGAGGTGTGTGAATCGAGTTAATCGGCGGCCGACCCTCGAATAGGTATTCCGCATTCCCAGTCGAACGGCGCTCGACGTGCTGAAGAAGGTTCTGTTTGGGGCCGCCATTATTGGCTCTGTTGTGGTTTTGGTGCTGTTCAAAAGTATTTGTCCGATGAGGGTTCAGTAGTCTTTGTCCAGCTTCGATTTCTAGCGCAAGCACTAGCAACAGCACAAGCACGAGTACGATTCCTTAACCTGGGAGGCAAAGAGTGTGAGCACAGCATCAAAATCAGCCGACTATCGGTGCGCCGATGGTCACGAGTTCCACAGTATGGGGTGGGAAGACGGAGCGCCGGAGACTCTCCCGTGTACTCAACTCCTGGAAGGCAGTCAAGACCGTTGCCGGAAAGAGGCGCGACGTTTTTACGGGCGGAGCGACTAAGTCTGCCTTAGAGTGGCACGTCCGACAGTATGGTAATGCTTGCTGAGGTCGTTAGAGTATGATAGTCGAACGAAGTGGCGAGCCGTTTCCTGACCTAGACACCTTTCTAGCGCGGCCTTTATTGGCGCACTTGGCAACGGTGTCGGCGGATGGACCGCGCGAGTCTCCAGTCTGGTTTCTATGGGAGGACGGTGCCGTCTGGCTCATCGGTTCGTCAGAGGATAGCTTTCCGAGGCGTATTGGAGACGACCCGCGATGCGCTATCGGCTTCGTAGACTTCCATCTTGAGCGCGGCTTATTGCTGCATGTCGGAATGCGAGGAACCGCGACCGTAGAGAAACGCGATGAAGCTCGATTAGGTCGGCTGCTGAGGCGTTACCTTGGGGGAGAGAAGGACTGGAATCCCGAGTTTGTTCAGAGTGTAATCGACAAGCTCGACCTTATGGTCCACTTCACGCCGCGCTCGGTCGTTATTCGGGACCAATCGTACTTCAGATGAGCGCGCAATCTTCGCCGGGCCTTCTTAGCTAAGGCCCCCAGCGTTCTGGGCCTGCGCCGTTTTAGTTGCATCGTCGAGCATATCATAGAGCCGACACAGTCGGTTCGAAGAGACGGCGGACGGCGTAGGAAGGGACGATGATATGAGCGGGCGGCCCCTAACGGGGACACCCTTGGCGACGTATGTCGGCTTGGAGGCTGTAATCATCCCCCGGCATGCCGGTCGCTGTGAACACCCGGCCCTCACCGGGGTTATAGTCTACGTTTCGCGCACCTAAGACATGCGGTCGAACGTATGAAGGCGACTGAAAAAACATGACAAATGGCATGTACTCATTATTTTGGGGAAACGCATATCGTACGAGTGGCCTCTGACAAGATTTTACGCTCGCGAGCACGCGCCTTATAGCGGAAGCTTGACCACTCGATACCTTCGGCTGAGCCGACCGATAGTCCAGCGCGGTGTAACTCGGCCACGGGGAACGGAACGCTCCATAGGGCGTGGGCGGCTGCCTGAATGCTACGTCAGATAGGGGGGTAGCAGCCGCCCGAGCCTGAGCCGCTGAGGAATGCGAAGCGCACCCGACTATGAAGAGAAACAGAACATGGGCAAATACGTTCGCCCCCCCAACCTTCAATGCCAGTTACCTGCCGTGTTGTTGATAACGACCGTTTCCGTAGGACTACTTCCGGTAAGAACTTGGTCCGAGGGAAACGATGCGCCCCTTCGCCGAGTGGGCGGCTTGGCACGTTCCAGCCGGATGGGCTATTTGCCTTGCTACGCTATCGAATCAGAGGAAGCGCAGGACGCCGTGGAGACGGAGGCGGGCGAGGCCTATACCGATTTGGACCTCGTCTTCCCGAACCCCGACGGTGCCCCGTGGCCACCCGATAGCTTCTCGGTTAGGTTCGGGAAGCTCGCCCGGACCGCCGAGTGCGTTGGCTTCCGACTCCACGACTTGCGCCACGCCTTCGCAACAGCAACCCTTACTCTGGCTGACGGGGTCAGCATCGGCGAGGTGTCCGACTTACTCGGGCACTCTTCAAAGTCGCTGACGCTCTCGACCTACGCCCATGCGATGCCGGGAGGCGGTCAGGCGGCGGTGACTAATCTGGCGCGGAGCTTGCTAGGCGCGGAGGTAGCAGCGTCCCCGTGACAAACTCGTGACAAAGTCGCTCCTGTCTAACAGAACGGACTGGAGCGGAACGCGGGAAACCGCGTAAAATAGGGCACTTGTGGTGCTGGAGAGATGGCCGAGCGGCTGAAGGCGGCGGTTTGCTAAACCGTTATACGATGTAAAGTCGTATCGAGGGTTCGAATCCCTCTCTCTCCGAATCGGACTCGGGCACGCGCGGTCGTAGCTCAATTGGATAGAGCAACAGGCTACGAACTTGTAGGTTGGGGGTTCGAGTCCCTCCGACCGCGGTTTTGAGGAAAACAGTCGTGGAAAGCCTTATTTCTACGGCTGTTTCTCGCTTTTTCGAGCCGGGAATTGACAAGCGACCACCGAATCGCTTGGTAAAGGAGAGATTAACGATGAAAGCACTTATCTGTTCGCTGGTTTTAGGCATTGCCGTTTCGCTGGGGAGCACCGTTGCGATGTCGCGGCCGGCCGCTGCGGCGGCGCTGCCGGCTTCGCTTTCGGCGCTGGTCGGGAGCTGGAGCTGCGTGTATACCGGACCAAAGGGCACGGCGAAATCCACGTACACGATCTCGCAAATGAACGATCTCTGGATCCAGGGCACGGGCGAAAGCGGAGCCTACGGGGGACGCCCGGCAAGCAAGTCGTTCTTCTTTTTTGGCTACGATCCGAAAAAGCACGTTTTCATCAATATGGGCGGAAGCTCGAACCCCGGCGATTACGGCTCCTCGACGGCTGACGCCGCGGCCAGCGCGATGACGATGACGTACACGAACATCTGGCCGGCCGATCCCACCCACGAGCACGACGTCTGGCACTTCGCCCCCAGCGGCATCACGATCGCGTCGAGTTGGACGGAGAAGGGTAAGGCCATGAGCGGAAAAGGCAGCTGCACGAAGCAGTAATCCATACGTTCCTGGTCACTCGACGATCGTTATTTGAACCGCATTAGACGTATCGTCTGGCGACGCGCGCAAGTCTGGACCGACCTTCTTACCGGTGTATTCGTAGCCGTCAAAGGTAGCCACTGCAACGATCGCATAGTTGCCGGGCCGTGTAAGCGTATAACCCCAGAACTTGATATCCGCCCAGGAGGAAATCGCGCCGCCACCATCTGGTAGCTGAGATTCGAGAAGCTTAGGTTTACCCGGATAGACAATGAATACGGAGGGTTTATCGCGATATCCCCACGCGCCCTGTGATGGGACCAAATCTCCGTGGTCGTCGAAAATCTCGAGACGAGTCAACCCGTAAGGCGGCGCCAACTTTGTAAATAGCGCTGCGGGAGTCCAAGTGAATACGCACTGCATTCGAAGCGGCGCTAGCCGCAGCCGGTTCGCGCGGCACGATCGCCACCGTTGCCGCAAAAACGAGGACAAGTGCCCAAAGCCGCGTTGCGGTGCGAGATATGTACACGGACACTCGCTCCCTTCATAAACGAGTCGCCATCCCCTTGTAGCCGGCTTTGGTACGGAGGCGGATGGGAGAACCCATCCGCCTAAAGCTGCGCCGGATCTGCGACCTGTCGGCGCTAGCGAGTCCATCTAAAACGGCTGCACGGCAGTCGGTATGACGATTTTTTGTCCCTTTACTTCAAGCCTTACCGAACTGACGAGTGTGCCTTCTGGAAATGCGTAGGTTGAGATTATATCGTTTTTCGGATCGACCGCGTACAACGTTTTTTCCGACGTATTGAGGGTGAGCGCCTCCGGCATCCCTCCCACGTTGATGAAACTCGTGCTCCCGCTCGCGGAGGGATCGGTAATCGCTATATTGCCGGCTGACGGTTCGCTGAATACCAGCTTTTCGAGGGCGTGCTTTCCCTTGCCGGTCGCGGCGATCAAAACCCCGCCGACCTCCGAAGTCGTCGTCAGGAGCACGGGGCTGCCGTACGTTCCGCTTGACTCGTAGGGGAACTTCCAAACTTCTCCCGACTGCGCCGATGCATTGGCGGTCCAGTACACGTTCCTTTCCGCGTCGACTGCAGTGCCGACGCCAGTCAGCCCACTTGGGCCTTGCAGAACGGTTGTCGGCGACGTTGCGCCCGGAGCGTAAATATAGACGGCGGAGTTTGTACTGGGGGACGCCGGCAGAACCGCCGCATAAATGGTCTCGTCTGCTCCAACCGCCAATCCGGTGATCGTGCAAGCCTTGCACGTAGTCAGCGTGCTCAGAGCCTTTGCGCTGTTGAGCGCGGCCCGAACGACGGCGA
>DATDHW010000037.1:0-17907 GCA_036521375.1 Candidatus Cybelea sp. | reverse complement strand
GCCAGCATCGCCGGGTGCTCCGCAACGCGCTCGCCGATGCGCTGGGCGAAAAAAACTTGAGCGCGCAGCAGATACGGATCGGCGTAAAAATCGCCGATCGCGCGGTCCACGGGCCCGTCGCGGGTGATCGTCCGAAAGCGTCCCTTCGTCGGCTCCCGTTCGAGCGTCCATGCGGGCAGCCAGTTCACGCCGCTCATGTGTCCGCAAAACAGCGTTGGCATCGCGCGCAGACCGGCGGCCGCAATCGCGTCCATGACGGTATCGAAGTTGCGCAGCGCCTCTGCGTCCATCGAACCAGGCTCGGGCTGGAAGGCCTCCCACATCAAGAAGAAGCGAACGACATCGAGGCCCAGGGCTTTGATTCGCGTCATGTCTTCGGCGATCTCGCTTCGATCGAAGCGCTGCCACATATACATCGCACTATGGCGCGGCCAATAGTTGACGCCGAGAAGAAATCGCGACATGACACGCCCTTCGACTCGGCGCAGGATGACAACCTGGTAGAGGCCGCGAAGCGCGCAGCGATGGCCCAAGCAGGCAGAGCGCCGATCGTCGGCATCATCATGGGCAGCCGCTCGGATTGGGAAACGATGTCGCCGGCGCGCGACACGCTCGACGAGCTCGAGATTCCCTGCGAGGTGCGCGTTGTTTCGGCCCATCGCATGCCCGACGAGATGTTCGAGTACGCCCGGACGGCCGCGCAACGAGGTCTCCTGGCAATCATTGCCGGCGCCGGCGGTGCGGCGCACCTGCCGGGGATGACGGCTGCAAAAACGCTCGTTCCGGTCATCGGCGTACCGGTGACCTCGCGCGTTGGTGGTCTGGACTCGCTGCTCTCGATCGTTCAAATGCCTCCGGGCGTGCCGGTGGCGGCGATGGCGATCGGCGGGGCGATCAATGCGGCGCTGTTTGCCGCGAGGATCGTCGCGCTGCACGATCCCGCCGTCGCCGAGCGCCTCGCCGCGAACGTTGCGCGAATGCACGCCGCCGCCGCTGCAAGCACGCTCGATTGAAGAGCGTCGAGAGAATCGGCGTCATTGGCGGCGGGCAGCTCGGGCGCATGTTCGCACTCGATGCGAAGCGGATGGGCTATCACGTGACGACCCTCGATCCCCAGGAGCACTCCCCGTGCGGCCAGGTCGCCGACGAACAGATCGTCGCCGCCTACGACGACTTGGCCGCGATCGAAGAGCTCGGGCGCAGCAGCGACGTGATCACCTTTGAGTTCGAGAACATCGCCATCGAGTCGGTCCGCCATTTGGAGGCGCTCGAATATCGTGTGACGCCGAGCAGCAGCGTCTTGCGCGTCACCCAGGACCGGCTGCTCGAAAAGCAGTTCGTTCGCGCGCAGGGGCTTGAGACGACCGAGTTTGCCGCCGTTTCAAACCTCGACGATTTACGACGAGCGGCCGCCGAGATCGGATTCCCGGCGGTCCTGAAAACGGTTCGCGGGGGCTACGACGGCAAAGGGCAATGGCGGGCCGATTCGCTCGAGGAGGCGCAAACTGCGCTTGCGGCCGCGAACGGAGCCCAGCTGATCTTCGAAAGGCTCGTCCCGCTGGCGTGCGAGCTGAGCGTGATCGCCACTCGCAACAGCAACGACGAAATCGTCACGTATCCGCTCGCCGAGAATACGCACGATCGTGGGATCCTTGCGATGACGGTCGCGCCCGCGCGCGTCGAACCGGCGATGGCGGCGAAGGCGGCAGAGATGGCCGCGGTCGTCGGGCGTGGCCTGCGGATCGTCGGAACCTATTGCCTCGAGCTCTTTGCCTCGACGCAAGGGCGGCTGCTGGTCAACGAGATCGCCCCGCGGCCGCACAACAGCGGCCACTACACGATCGACGTCACCCCGTGCTCGCAGTACGAGCAGCACGTGCGCGCGATCTGCGATCTGCCGCTCTCGGCTCCCCGGCTCTTTACCAATGCAGTCATGATGAACGTTCTCGGCGCAGGTACGGGCGATCACCTCGACGGCGTCGCCAACCTGCTGAGCGATCCGGCGATCGTGCTGCATGTTTACGGTAAGCGCCACGCGGTCGCGCGCCGTAAAATGGGCCACTTCACGATGCTCGTCGATCGTCCCGTGGACGAGGCTGCCATCGCCGCCGCCAAGACCGCGCACGCGAAGCTGAGCTGGTCGTGTTGAGCTTGTCGTGTTGAGCTTGTCGTGTTGAGCTTGTCGAAATGCTGACGGGCTGGTTCGGCGATGCGTTCTATGTCTTTGTCACGCTGCTTGCGATGCTCAATCCGATCGAAGCGGCCGCGGCGTTTGCCACGCTGACCGAAGGCCGGACGCCGGAGGATCAGGCCAAAATCGCCCGCCGCGCGACGACCATCGCGGCAGTAGCTCTGCTGGTCTTTGGTTTTGTCGGGGAAGCGCTGCTCAAAGCGCTTGGCGTCGAGATGGGTGCGTTCCGGATCGCCGGAGGATTGTTGCTGCTCAAGGTCGGCTTCAACATGGTCTTCGACGAGAAGACCGATCGCCAGACGGCCGACCAGACGAAGCGTCTGCCGATACCGCCAACCGACCCGGCGGTCTTTCCGCTGGCGATTCCGATCATCACCGGCCCGGGCGCGCTGACCGCGAGCGTCGCGCTCGTCTTTCCGAGCCCAGATCACCGGTTGCTCAACGCGGGCATCTTCATCGTGGTCGCGATCATCGTCTTTCTCATCACCTACGCGTCCATGCGCGGCGCTCAGCGCCTTACCAAGCTCTTCGGGGAGACCGGTGTCGACGCGATCGGCCGGATCGTCGGGATCATCGTCGCGGCGATTGCCGTCCAGCTGGTCATCACCGGCATCGGGAGCCTTACGAATCTCACGATCCGCTAGAGCTAGGGCGGTAAAGGACTCACGTCGCAGCCGCTTGGAATAGGAGCGCGATGATCGTCCGCGCCGGGTTCCTCTACGACGGTACGCTTGAGCCGCCGAAACAGAACATCGATCTTGTCGTCGAGAACGGGTGCGTGGCCGAGCTTCGTGCGGCCGGCGGCGAGCGCGACCTCGAGGCCGCCAGCGTCACGCCCGGCTTGGTCAACGCGCACGCACACCTCGAAGGAAGCGGCGAGCCCGATTTGATGGGCATGATCAAAGCGACGACCCCGAATCAACGTCTCTTGCGCGCCGTCGAAAACGCACGCAAATCGATCAAAGCGGGCGTCACCACCATTCGCGATGTCGGCAGCTCGAATCGTATTGCGGCCGACGTCCGCGACGCCATCGAAGAGGGCCGCGTGCCGGGCCCGCGGATGCGCGCCTCCGGCGCGGTGCTCTGCATGACCGGCGGCCACGGCTGGCCGATCGGACGCGCGGTCGATTCTCCTTGGGATGCGCGCAAGGCGGTGCGCGAGCAGATGTGGGAAGGGGCAGACTGCATCAAGCTCATCGCGACCGGCGGTGTCCTCACCAAGGGGGCGGTGCCGGGCAACGCCCAGCTGACCCCAGACGAGCTTGCAGCGGCGATCGACGAGGCGCATCGCCACGGTCTGCGCGTAGCCGCGCACGCGATCGGCACCGAGGGCGTCAAGAACGCCCTGCGCGCGGGCATCGATTCGATCGAGCACGGCTCTCTGCTCGACGACGAGGCGATCGAGCTGTTCAAGCAACGCAGGGTCTTTCTCGTGCCGACGCTCAGCGCGCCCACCTGCATTCTGGCGAACATCGAACGGGGCGAGCAGCCGAAGTTCGTCGTCGACAAGGCGCGCTCGGTCAACGAAGCGATGCTGGCGAACATTCGCCGCGCCTACGAGGGCGGCGTGCGCATTGCCGGCGGTTCGGATGCCGGCACGCCCTATAACTACCACGAGAACTACGCGCTCGAGGTCGAACTGATGTGGTCGCTGCTCGGCATGACCGCGCAGCAGGCGCTGCACGCGGCCACAAGCGTCGCCGCCGAGCTCGTCGGTCTGCACAAGGGAATTCTCGCGGTCGGCGAACCGGCGGATCTCCTGCTCCTGCGGGGCGACGCCGGCGCCGACGTGCGCGTCCTGCGCGAGCCGCAGCTGGTCCTCAAAAACGGATTGATTCAATGAAACGGCTCGCGGCCGCCGCGGCGGCCGCACTCTTGTGTTTGTGCGGCGTGACGAGCCCCTCTGGTCCGAATCCGACGCTGCTCGGCCAGCCGGTCGCGGGGAGCCCGATTCGTCACGTCATCGTCGTCGTGCAGGAGAACCGTACGTTCGACAATCTCTTCGCGTCGTCGATCCTGGCGCACGGCGGCCCGTACCCGGGCGCCGACACGTCGCAAACGGCGACCGTCGACGGTGCCAAGATTGCGCTCAAGCCGGTGCCGCTCGAGAATCCCGGTGATCCGAGCCACACGCACCTTGCGCTGCTCGACGAATGGAACCGCGGGAGGATGGACGGCTTTGCCAACGATCACATCCGCTCGCTCTTCGGCTGGATAAAAGTACCCCCGGGATTTACCTACGCGTACGTCCCCGATTCGCAGACGACGATCTACCATCTCCTCGCCGCGCATTACGCGCTGGCCGACGAGAACTTCGCACCGCGGCTCGTCCCGACGTTCGCCAGCCACTACACGCTGGCGACCGCGCAGAGCCGGATCGCCGGCAATCCGAACAATCGTATCTGGGGCTGCGATTCGCCGCCCGGCACGACGGTGCCGGTCTTCGGTGCGGGAGAGTCGATCGTTACGCCCGGCGTCTTTCCGTGCTTCGACCAGCCGACGATCGGCGATCTGCTCGACGCTGCCCACGTAACGTGGAAGTACTATACCGGCCCGTCGAACGACCGCTACAATCCGGCGGTCAATATTTACGACGCCTTTCGAAAGATTCGCTACGGCCCCGACTGGCGGCGGAACGTCACGATGCCCTCGGGGAAGATCCTGGGCGATATCGCGGGCTGCCATCTGCCGAGCGTGTCGTTCGTGATGCCCAACGCGATGGATTCCGACCACGCGGGAACGTTGAGCGCGGCCGGCCCGGGGTGGATTGGTTCGATCTACCTCGCGCTCGTACAGAGCCGCCAGGCATCCGCTCCTTGCAACTACTATAAAGACAGCGCGATGATCGTGACGTGGGACGATTCCGGCGGGTGGTACGATCACGTACCTCCGCCTGCGGGGCCGAAGGGCACGACGTGGGGCTTTCGCATCCCGATCATCGTGATGTCGGCCTGGGCTCGCTCGAACTTCGAGCGTTCCCATCCCAAAGCAACGCCGTACGTTTCGCATCGCCGCCGCGAGTCGACCGCGATCACCAAGTTCATCGAGGTGAACTGGGGTTTGGGGAGCATGGGCGAACGTGACGTGACCGACGACGATCTCAGCGATATGTTCGACTACACGCGCCCGGCGCCGGTGCCTGCACTCTCGCGCCTCGCGATGGTGCAGATGATCGAGCGCACCCGCTTCAATTTGGCGCTGGCAGAGCACGACCAGCGGGTCGTCGACGACGACCAGTGACGTGAAGCTGCGCGGCCTGCGTCTCGCGGTGCTCGGTGCGATCTCCCGGCCGTCGCCGCCGCCGGGCTACGGCCCGTGGGAACAGGTCGCGTTCAACGTGGCCGACGGCATGCGCCGGCGAGGGCTCGACGTCACGCTTTTCGCGACGGGCGACTCGCATTTCGAGGGAAAGCTCGTCTCGGTCGTCCCGGTGGGGCTCAACGAGGATCCCGCGCTCAACGGCGAGGTCTTCGCCGCGCTGCATATCGCCGCGCTCTTCGAACGCGCGGGCGAGTTCGACTTGCTGCACAACCACCTCGACTGGAAGCCGCTCACGTACGCGCTGGCCTCGGACGCGCCGCCGCTGCTGACGACGATTCACGGCTTCTCTTCTCCCCAAATCCTCGCTGCGTACTACGCCGGCGCGCGACGCAGCTTTTATTGCTCGATCTCCGATGCCGACCGCGATCCGGGCCTCGAGTATCTGGCGACGACCTATAACGGGATCGATCCGGCGCAGTTTACGTTTAGCGAAAAGCCCGGAGAGTATCTCTGCTTTCTCGGGCGCTTTCACCCCGAGAAGGGAACGCATCTGGCGATCGAGATCGCGAAGCGGGCCGGCGTGCGCCTGAAGATTGCGGCGATCCCTCAGGACGACGCGTACTTCCGCGAGCTGATCGAGCCCCAGATCGACGGCGATCACGTGCAGTTTCTCGGCGCCGTCGAGCGGGAAGCACGCAACGACCTGCTCGCCAACGCGCTCGCATTGGTTCATATGACGACGCGCCCGGAGCGATTCGGAATGACGCTGATCGAAGCGATGGCCTGCGGAACGCCGGTCCTGGGCGCACGCATGGGCTCGATCCCCGAGATCGTGGTCGATGGCGTAACGGGGTTCTTGTGCGATAGCGTCGGCGACGCCGTCTCCAAGGTTCCGCGGCTGCCGGCGCTCGATCGCCGCGCCTGCCGCGCGCACGTCGAGGAGAAATTCAGCATCGAGCGGATGGTCGACCGCTATCTCGACGCCTATGCCCGCGCGCTCGAGCTGCGCCTTCCGCCGGCCCCGAGCGAACGCGTGGCGGCGCAGCGGCGCCACGACTGGTGGGATCGTCCGATGGCGTACACGGAGATCGGCCGCAAACCAAAGAATCTAAAGTTCTCATGAAAGGCCAAGCGGAACGGGATTACTCAGGGCGGTCGCTCTTCGAGAAGCTCGGGATCTTCGCCGAAGCCCACGTGGCGATCGTCGGTTCGCACGACGAGATCTTCGTGACCGGCTTGAACGAGGGGCTAGCGAAAGCCGCTTCGCAGTCGTTGCGGATGTCGTACGATCTCATCTTCGTTCGAATCGATGCGCCGGCCGATCTCACGCGCATCCCGCGGGCCGCGGCCCATCTCGAGCCAAATGGTGCGCTCTGGATCTTTCACCCAAAGGGGCGCGGTGCTTCACCCACCGATGCGGAGGTCCGCGCCGCCGGGATCGCCGCCGGCCTGGTCGACAATAAGATCAGCGCGTACACCGAGAGTCACACGGCGACGCGCTTCGTCATTCCGGTCGAGCGGCGTTAGCTCGCGCCGGCGCTAGCCGGCGACGGCGGGCGCATCCGCTGCTTCCAACGCCTGATAGGCTTTGCTCGTCAAGGCGTGATCGACGACGCCGGAGATAAAGCGAGAGGCCGCGCGCAGCCGTCCGAGATCGATGCCGGTATCGACGCCCATCTGTTCGAGCAGATAGACGACGTCTTCGGTTCCGACGTTGCCGGTCGCGCCCGGCGCGTACGGACATCCGCCTAAACCGCCCGAAGACGAGTCGAACTTCGTGATGCCTTGCTGCAGGGCGGCGTAGACGTTTGCCAGCGCGGTGCCGCGCGTGTCGTGGAAGTGCATCGCGATGCGATCGAGCGGAATCTTCGAGGCGAGCAGCGGCACGAGCGCCTCTACCTGGCTCGGCACGCCCACGCCGATCGTGTCGCCGATCGACAGTTCGTCGCAGCCCATCTCCATGAGCCTCAGGCCGACGTCGAGCACCATCTCCGGCATTACGCGATCGCCGAACGGTGAACCGAACGCGGTCGAGACGTAACCCCGTACCCAAACGTCTTCCCGCTTCGCCGCGTGGACGACCTCCGAAAACGTCGCCAACGACTCGTCGATCGTCATGTTGATGTTCTTTTTCGTGAAGTTTTCGGAGGCGGCGGTGAAGACTGCGATCGCATCGGCGCCCGCCATCCACGCGCGTTCGTAGCCCCGCAGATTCGGCACCAGAACCGGATAGCGGACCCCGGCTGCCTTGCGGATGTGCGTGAAGACCTCCGCCGCGTCGGCCATTTGCGGAATCGCTTTCGGGCTGACGAACGACGTCGTTTCGATCCACTTCAAACCGGTCTCGGAGAGCAGATCGATGTAGCGAATCTTGTCGCCGGTCGAGATGATCGCGCGCTCGTTCTGCAGGCCGTCTCGAGGACCCATCTCAAAGATCGTCGCGCGTTTGGGTAGTGTCATCTTCTGCCCCCTTCAGGTTGACACGCCTGGGGTCAGCCGAGTTCCACCAGCGGGGCGCCGGCCGAGACGATCTGGCCCTCCTTCACGTGCACCGACTTCACGGTCGCATCGGCGGGGGCGGCGATGCGGTGTTCCATCTTCATCGCTTCGAGCACCACTAAAAGCGCGTGCTCCTCGACCCGCTCCCCATCGCTGACCGCGACCTTGACGATCTTACCCGGCATCGGCGCGACCACGCTCGCCCCGCCGGCCGCCGCGCGCTGCGAGCCCGCCGCCGCGACGTCGGGCGGCGCCGCAAACGTGAAGTTCCACGTCTGCCCGTCGTCATGAACCGTGAAAAGATCGGGTTCGTACGTGAACTTGCCCGTCACGGCGGCGCCTTCGAAAACGGCTTGCACGTTGTCGCCTCGGCGATGGGCAGCGAGTTCCCCGGAGAAATCTCCAGAGAGATGCCAAGTCCCGGCACCCCGGGCATCGGCAATCAGTTCGGTGCACGCATCGCCGCATTGCAGGCGCAGCGGTACGCTCACTGTGCCGATTCGCCAGGGCGCCCGTCCTTCGGAGAGCAGACCAGCGGCGCAGAGCAGCACCGCTTCACGCGGCGGCGGGCGGCGCGCGAAGAGCGACTCGTTCAGGCGCGTGTCGAGAAAGCGCGTCGTCGTCTCGCCGGCTCGGAAGGCATCGTCCCGCGCGATCCACAGCAGCAGCGGCAGATTCGTGCGTACGCCTTCGACCGTAAAATCGACGAGCGCGCGCTCGAGCCGCGCGATCGCCGCGGCGCGATCGCTGCCGAAGACGACGAGTTTCGCCAGCATCGGGTCGTAGTAGTGGCTGACGACGCTTCCGGTCGTAACGCCGGCGTCGACGCGTATGCCGGGGCCCTCGGGCGGGGACCACCGCGTGAGCGTACCGGTCGATGGAAGCAGTGCGTTGGCGGGATCTTCGGCATAGATGCGCGCCTCGATCGCCCAGCCTCGCGGGCGCACGTCGCTCTGCGCGAACGTCAGCCGCTCGCCCGATGCGATGCGAAGCTGCCAGCGCACGAGGTCGATATCGTGGACGAGCTCGGTCACCGGGTGCTCGACTTGAAGCCGCGCATTCATCTCGAGGAAGTAGAACTCACCGCCCTCGAGCATGAACTCGCACGTTCCAGCGTTTACGTAACCGACCGACTCGGCGGCGCGCACTGCCGCGGCGCCCATCTCGGCGCGCAGTTCTGCGCTCAGTGCCACCGACGGCGCCTCTTCGACGATCTTTTGATGGCGACGCTGGATCGAGCATTCCCGCTCGCCGAGATGCAGCGTCGTGCCGTGCGCGTCGGCTAAGATTTGAAACTCGATGTGGCGGGGATCGCGAAGGTACCGCTCGAGCAGAACGGCGTCGTCGCCGAATGCGGCTCGCGCCTCACGCTTCGCCGCTTCGAGCGCTTCGTCGAACTGAGCCGCCGACTCGACGACGCGCATACCGCGCCCGCCGCCCCCGGCGCTAGCTTTGATGAGCAGCGGAAAGCCGGCGCGTTCCGCCGCTCGTTTTAGGGTAGCCGGCGACTGATCGTCGCCGTCGTAACCGGGCACCGTCGGCACGTCGAACGCGCGCACGCGGCGTTTCGCTTCGATCTTGCTGCCCATCGCGGCCATCGCCTCCGGCGACGGTCCGACGAAGGTGAGTCCGGCATCGCGCACCATCGCCGCGAAGGGCGCTCGCTCCGAGAGAAACCCGTAGCCCGGATGCACGGCGTCCGCGTCCATCGATACCGCTGCGGCAAGGATGGCCTCACCGTTGAGATACGACTGCGCCGCCTCCGCGGGACCGACGCAGCGTGCGTCGTCGACGAACTGCAAGTGGTAGGCATCGGCATCCGCTTGCGAATAAATGCCGAGCGCGACGATGCCCATCTCACGCGCCGCGCGAGCAACGCGCACTGCGATCTCACCGCGATTGGCAATGAGGAGGCGCTTGATCAGGATTCCAGATCCTTCGCAAACGAGGGCAGACGCCGCTCGAGAAACGCGCGCAGACCCTCCTGGCCTTCGGCGCCGGCGCGTTGCCGTGCGATCGCCGTGGCCGTGATCGCACGCGTGTCGTCGTACGAGCTGTCGATAACGCGCCGCACCAAGAGCTTCGCCGCGCTGACCGCCGCCGGCCCCGCGGTGAAGATCTCTTCCAGGCAGTACTCGACGGCCGCGCCGAGCTCCACCGGCGGCACGATCTTGTGCACGAGACCGACGCGCATCGCAGCGTGAGCGTCGAACTTTTGCCCCGTCAGGAAGAGCGCGCGTGCATGCGACGCGCCAATTTTAGCGATGACGAAGGGCGAGATCACCGCCGGGATGATCCCCAGCTTGACTTCCGTAAAGCCGAAAACGGCGTCGTCGGAAGCGATGACGATGTCGCAGACCGCCGCCAAGCCGGCGCCGCCGCCCAGCGCTGCACCGTGGATCTGTCCGATGACCGGCTTGGAACAGTTATCGATCGCGCGAAACATGTCGCTCATGCGCTGCGCGTCGGCGATGTTGGCGTCGACGCTCAGATCGAGTGACGCGCGCATCCAGTTGATATCCGCGCCGCCGCAGAAGACCTTGCCTTCTCCGTCGAGCACGACGGCCCGAACGTCGTCGGCCGCGGTGATCCGGGTAAAGACCTCGTGCAGCTGCTCGATGACCTCGGCGTTGAAGGCGTTGCGCACCTCCGGGCGGGCGAGCGTCACACGCGCGATGCCCCGCGAAACGACCAAACGGATGCTCTCGGCCATGGGCGCCGGGGTTCGCGGCCTCATCCGGGCGGGCCTCGCGCGCGTTATACTCTGAGAATGAAGAGTCCCGGCCGCCGGGCGATCTACCGGTACACGCTGCTCACGCGCGCGAGCCACTGGCTGTGGGTCGTCGCCTTCTTCGTGCTCGTCGGCAGCGGTCTGCAGATCTTCAACGCATCGCCCAACCTCGACGCATCGGACAAAAGCAACCCGGCGCGCCGCGTTCTCGCGATCGGTTCGCCGGCCGACGGCGTCGGGACGACGACGCTTTTCGGGCGCACGTTCGTTACCACCGGTGCGCTGGGCTGGACCGACGACGGCAGCGGCTCGCGCGGTCCCCATGCCTTTCCGGCCGCGCTCATCATCCCCGGCTATCAGGATCTCGCATCGGGGCGCCGCTGGCATCTCTTTTTTGCCTGGATCGCGGCGCTCTGCTGGCTCGCGTGGCTGCTTTCGAGCGCGATCAAAGGCAATCTCCGAGAGCTATTGCTGCGCCCGAGCGATTTGCCGAAGTTGTGGCCGATGCAGGCATACTATCTCAAGCTTCGTAAGATGCCGCCGCCGCACGGTGTGTACAACCCGCTGCAAAAGGCTTCGTACACCGTGATCCTCTTCGTCGTCGCGCCGTTGGTCGTCCTCACGGGGCTCGCCCTCTCGCCGGGCATCGACGCCATCGCCAATCCGTTGACGGTCCTTCTCGGCGGCCGTCAATTCGCACGGCTCTGGCACTTCGCCGGAATGGCCCTGCTGCTGGGATTTTTTGCGATCCACACGTTCCAAGTCGCAACGCAAGGCATCGTCAACCAGATGCGCTCGATGATCACCGGCTGGTATCAACCCGAGTGAAACGCCGAATATTTCTGGCCTCGGCCGTCTCCACGCTGGCCGGGTGTGGGCCGATCGGTTCGGCTCTCAACGGCAACGGCGCGGTGCGGCGCATTTTGACCGTCGCGGAAGGCGTCAACCACACGCTCATCGGTACGCGCGGCATGGCGCGGCTCTACGGCGAGAACGACGTGGACCGGGTCTTTCGCGTCAATGGTTTCGCGACGCCGTCGGACACCCAGTACCGCAGTTTGGCGGCAGACGGCTTCGCCTCGTACCGTTTGATCGTCGACGGAGCGGTCGAACGTCCACAAGCCTTCACGCTCGCGCAGCTTCGGGGGATGCCGCAGCAGACCCAGATCACGCGTCACGACTGCGTCGAAGGCTGGAGCGCGATCGGCAAGTGGGCGGGTGTTCCGTTGGGGGCACTGCTCGAGACGGTAACGCCGCGCGCCGGTGCCCGCTACGTCGTCTTCCGCTGCCTGGACAACGACGGGCAAGGCAACCTGTACTATGAAAGCCTCGACCTCCATCAGGCGCGCCACCCGCAGGCGCTGCTGGCGCTCCGGCTCAACGACGCGCCGCTCGACCCCGATCACGGGGCTCCCGTGCGTCTTCGAGTCCCGACGCAGCTCGGTTACAAGAGCGCGAAGTGGGTTGCGCGAATCGAGGTCGTGGGAACGTTCGCGACGATCGCGGGCGGCCAGGGCGGTTATTGGGAGGACCAGGGCTACGAGTGGTACGCGGGGATTTAGCTTAGCTGCACTGATACTGCTGCTCGGCGTAAATGGAGGTGACGGTGATTTGAAGACCTCGCTGCAAGTTACCGCTGCCGTCTACTTTGCGCACCTCGACTCGATCGCGCCGGTCGCCGGACGCGAAACGACCTTCGACTACTATCAGCGCCTGCTCGACGATGCCGACCTGCTTGCCGGCAACAGCGTGCCCGCGGGCTACACACAAGCCGAATGGTCGCAGACGCTAAGCCGCGCGGCGCAGCTCGACCTTAGCCTCGCAAAGCAGCTGCTCGATTCGTCGTTCCAGCCGATGGCTTCGATTCGCGGCCTCGGCGAGACGTTCGTGCGCTCCTCGAAGGACGGAACGATGCAGCCGGTCGCGGTCTACGTGCCGCCGGGCTACCAGCCCAACCATCCCGCACCGCTCGTCGTCCTGCTTCACGGCCATCCGCAATCCGAGACGCAGCTGCTCGCCCCTGCGTACATGGCGCTGCTTGCGGCGAAGACAAATACGATCGTCGTCGCGCCGTGGGGTCGCGGATATTACGATTTTCGCGGCTCCGTTTCCGACATTTACGACGCATTCGATACCGCCGTCCAAGCCTTCTCGATCGATCCGCGTAAGCGGTACCTCGCGGGCTACTCGATGGGAGGCTTCTCGGTCTTCGAAGTGGCCCCGGTGCACCCCAACGACTGGTCGGCGGTGATGTGCATCGCCGGCTCGCTGCTCGGTTCCGACGCGCAGCCCGTCCTCGCGATGCTGCGCACTGTGCCGTTTTATGTGCTGACCGGCACAGCCGACGAGAGCATACCGACGCAGTATCCAACGTCGACGGCCGCCTATCTGCACGCGGCCGGCCTCGATGTCTCGTTCTACTCGCAGCCCGGCGGCATTCACCGCTTGATCACGCTGCTGCCGATCCTGACGCTTGCGTGGAACGACATGCTTCACCAGATCGTGCGCGCGCCGCCCGAGAACCTCGGCAGAGTGAAGCTGCCCACCTCGATCCCGATGAGCGCTCTCAAGCCGTAGCGCGGCGCGCTACATCCGGAAGACGCCGAACTGCGTACGCGGCTGCGGCGCGTGCGCCGCAGCATCGAGGCCGATCGCGATAACCCGCCGCGTGTCGAGCGGATCGATGATGCCGTCATCCCACAAGCGCGCGGTCGAGTAGTACGGATTGCCTTCGCGTTCGTACTTCTCGAGGATCGGCGCCTCGAAGGCCGTCTTTTCTTCGGGCGTCATCTCGCCCTTGACCGTCGATAAGACGCTTGCGGCCTGCGGGCCGCCCATGACGCTGATGCGCGCGTTGGGCCACATCCAGAGCTGGCGCGGCGCGTAGGCGCGCCCGCACATGCCGTAGTTTCCGGCGCCGAAGCTGCCGCCGATCACGACGGTAAACTTCGGGACCTCGGCGCAGGCGACGGCCATCACGAGCTTCGCTCCGTCTTTGGCTATGCCGCGATTTTCGTACTCGCGCCCGACCATGAAGCCGGTGATGTTCTGCAAGAAGAGCAGCGGCGTTCCGCGCTGCGTACAGAGCTCGATGAAGTGCGTCCCTTTGAGCGCGCTCTCGCTGAAGAGGATTCCGTTGTTGGCCAGGATGCCGATCGGGTGGCCTTCGATACGGGCAAACCCGCAGACGAGCGTCGTGCCGTAGCGCGATTTGAACTCGTGGAACTCCGAGCCGTCGATGAGCCGCAGGATGACGTCCCGAACGTCGTACCCGGTGCGGCTGTCGGCCGGAATGATGCCGTAGATTTCGCGCGGTTCGAGCTTGGGCGGCGCGCGATCGGTGCGGTCCCACTGCTGCGGCAGCTCCAGATGAAGGTTGCGCACGATCTGACGTACGAGCCCCAGCGCCTGCGCGTCGTCGTTGGCGAAGTGATCGGCAACGCCGGAGACGCGCGTGTGAACGTCGGCGCCGCCCAGGTCCTCGGCCGTGACGATCTCGCCGGTCGCGGCCTTCACCAACGGCGGTCCGCCCAGAAAGATCGTGCCTTGACCTTTGACGATCACCGTTTCATCGCTCATCGCCGGGACGTATGCGCCGCCCGCGGTGCAGGAACCCATCACCGCCGCGATCTGCGCGATGCGCTTGCTCGACATGCGTGCTTGATTGTAAAAGATGCGCCCGAAGTGATCGCGATCGGGAAACACGTCGGCTTGAAGCGGTAGGAAGGCGCCGCCCGAATCGACCAGATAGATGCAGGGCAAGTGATTCTGTTCGGCGATCTCCTGCGCGCGCAAGTGCTTCTTAACGGTCATCGGGTAGTACGTGCCGCCTTTGACCGTCGCGTCGTTGGCGACGACGATGCAGTGCTGGCCTTCGACGAGGCCGATACCGGTAAGGATGCCGGCGGACGGCGAGCCGTTGTCGTACATGTCGATCGCCGCGAGCGCCGAGAGCTCGAGAAAATCGGAGCCGGGATCGATTAAACGCTCGACACGCTCCCGCGCGGTCAGCTTGTTGCGGCGGCGGTGCTTCTCGACGGACTCCGCTCCGCCGCCCCTGCGGACGGTGACCAAACGCTCGCGCAGCTCGGCGACGAGACGCTCCATCCGCTGCGCGTTTACCTGAGTCTCGGTCATCGCGCCGCCATTCGGCGCCGCCCCGCTTAGAGCCCGGTTAGACGTCTGGGCCGGGCGCGGGCGGGCGTCGGCGGCACGCGGAACTATCTTGGCGATGGCGGCGCAGACCAAGATGGACGTCGGCGGTATCGTGCGGCCGGCCGGCCGGCTCGACCCCTCCAACGCGCTCTCGCCTTACGCCGGGCGGCTGGGAGGCCGCGCGGCGGCGCATTTGCTTCGGCGGGCCGGATTTGGCGGCACGCCCGCTGATGTCGGGCGCGTTGCGCAGATGACCGCAACCCAGGCAGTTGCGTCGCTCGTGGCGCTGACGTCGGCGAGCGCGGTCGCGCCGCCGCCCGAACTCGTCGACGCGGAGCGAACGCAGAGACGCGCGGCCGTCTTCACGCTGCAGTCGTGGTGGCTCAATCGGATGCTGACGACGCCCTCTCCGCTGCAGGAGAAGATGACGCTGTACTTCCACGGTCACTTCACCTCGCGAGCGACGCCGCGCTTTCCGTTGATCACGTACAACCAAAACGCGCTGTTTCGCCAGTACGCTCTCGGCAATCTCCGCGAGCTCACGCGCCGGGTCTCAAAAGGCGCGGCGATGCTGATCTACCTCAACGGGGCGGCCAACGTCGTCGCGCATCCCAACGAAAACTACGCGCGCGAACTGATGGAGCTCTTCACGCTGGGCGTCGACAACTACACCGAGGAAGACGTCCGCGAATCCGCGCGAGCCTGGACGGGATGGCAGGTCAACCGGCGCGCCGATCTTGTCAGCTTCAATCCGGAGCTGCACGACGGCGGCCGCAAACGGTTTCTCGGACAAACCGGCGACTTTACCGGCGACGATATCGTCAACATCATTTTCTCCCAGCCGCAGTGTGCGAAGTTCTTTGCGGCGAGCCTTCTGAACTGGTTCGTCTATAACGATCCGGAGCCCGAGCTGGTCGATGCCGTCGCGTCGCTGCTGCGCAAGCATGACTTCGAGCTGGCGCCGGTCGTCAGTACGATCCTGCGCAGCGATGTTTTCTACAGCCCGCGAGCCTATCGCGCGCTCGTGAAGAGCCCGGTCGAATTTGTGATCGGCGCGTACAAGACGCTCGGAGTGAGCCAGCTCGACTACAGTGCGCTGCCGGCGCTCCAGCAGATGGGCCAGCGCCTCTTCTTTCCGCCGACGGTCGCCGGTTGGCCGGGCGGTCAGAACTGGCTGACCAGCGGCACGATGATCGCGCGTCAGAACTTCCTGACCAGGCTGCTGGGCTCGCAGACGCTCGGCTCGTCGTCGTGGCTTCGCGGGTTGCCGGTCGCGCCCGCATCGGCCGCGCAGCAGCTCGCGCAGAACCTGCTGCAGAGCGACCTCGCGCCGGCGTCCTTGCTCGAACTCGAGAACTACTTGGGAGGAAAGGGAAGCGCGGCGCTCGCCTCGCTCTCGGTTGAAAACTACGATCAGCGCGTGAGCGGTGCCGCCTATCTCGCGATGGCGACGCCGGCATTCCAGTTGAATTGACCATGGAACGACAGGTTGGAAATGAGACGCCGTAACTTTCTGCTCGCTGCCGTTTCGGGGCTCGCGGTCGTCGCGAATCCCGAACACGTCTTTTCCCGTGCGCTCGCGCAGGCGCCGCTTCCCGGATTACCCGGCTCCGAAGGGCGCTCCCTGGTGCTGATCAATCTTTACGGCGGCAACGACGGTCTCAATTGCGTCGTGCCCTACGGCGACGACCGCTACTACCAAATGCGCCCGGGATTGGCGATCGACCGCAGCAGCGTGCTCGCGATCGACAAGAGCGTCGGGCTCAACCCCGGCATGCGCTCGTTAAAGGCGCTCTACGATAAAGGCATGGTCGCGATCGTCCAGGGAGTCGGTTATCCGAATCCCGATCACTCGCACTTCCGCTCTACCGAGATCTGGCAGACGGCTTCACCGGGAAGCTACCAGCACACCGGTTGGCTCGGCCGCTACTTCGACGAGGCAGGACTGCGGCAAGAGAATCTGTTCAAGGGCGTCGCCGTCTCGAAGGTGCTGCCCGAAGTACTCGTCTCCGACCGCACGGATATCCCCGCGGTTCCGGCGCTCAATCAATACTCGATGATCGCCGACAGCAACGCCGTGGCGCGCGATGCGTTCTCGCGCCAGGCGCGCGATCAGCGCCTCCCGTTCGCGTCGCCGTATCTGGCGCACGTGATGGAGATCGAAGCCGATGCCCAGAGCAGCTCCGAGGAATTGCCGAAACTCATTGCCGGCTACAAAAGCCGCGCCGCCTATCCGAGCACGGGGCTCGGCCGCAGCTTGGCCTTGGCCGCGCAGATCGTCGGCAGCAATCTCGGCACGAAAGCGATCTACGTCGAACACGGCTCGTTCGATACGCACGTCAGCCAGAAGATGACGCAGAATCAGCTGCTCCTGCAGTTTTCCAACGCGATCGGCGCGTTCTACGAGGATTTGGCAGCGCACGGCAACGACCGCCGCGTGCTCACCCTCACCTTCAGCGAGTTTGGGCGCCGGATCGAAGAGAACGGCAGCCGCGGTACCGATCACGGGGAAGCCTCGCCGCTTTTTCTCATAGGCGGCGGCGTGCGCGGCGGCTTGTACGGAGCCTTGCCCGACTTGAGCGCCACGAATATGGGCAACGTGCGCTACTCGGTCGATTTCCGCAGCGTCTATGCCACCGTCCTCGAGCGCTGGCTGGGGCGGCCGGCGGCATCGGTGCTCAACGGGACGTTCCAGCAGCTTCCCGTCCTCGCATAGCGAATAGCGCCGGTCTTGGCTTCGTCTATTCTTTTTCTGGGCACGGGCGGCGCGCGCTTCGTCGTTGCCCGACAGCTGCGCGCCTCCGGCGGAATGTGGATGCGTTTCGGCCCCACACAGATCCACGTCGACCCCGGGCCGGGCGCGCTGGTTCGCGCGCTTTCGCACGTGCCGCCCTGCAATCCGCGAGAACTCGACGCCATCGCGCTCTCGCACAAACACCTCGATCACTCCGGCGACGTCAACGCCCTGATCGAAGCGATGACCTCAGGCGGATTTCGACGGCGTGGGGCGCTTCTCGCGCCGGCCGACGCGATCGATAGCGAACCGGTGGTTCTGCCGTATGCAGCGCGT
>DATDHW010000036.1:0-25818 GCA_036521375.1 Candidatus Cybelea sp. | reverse complement strand
GTAACGCCGGAATGGCCCTCGCCGGTGCCCAGCTCGCGGGGGCGGTTCCCGCCAACGCGCAAGTCCGAAAGCAGCTCGCCGCAAATCTGCCGGCCAAGCCGGGCGCGCATACGTCGTTCGCCTCGCTCAAGCAAATCGATGCAGGCTTGCTCAACGTCGGCTATGCCGAAGCTGGATCCCCAGATGGCCCTGCCGTCATTCTATTGCACGGTTGGCCGTACGACATTCACAGCTACGTCGACGTTGCGCCCTCGTTGGCGGCGGCCGGCTACCGTGTAATCGTTCCTTATATGCGCGGTTCCGGCTCGACCAGCTTTCGTTCGGCTTCGACCTTCCGCAATGGCCAGCAAGCGGTGATGGCCGTGGACGTTATCGCCTTGATGGATGCTCTCAAAATCAAAAGAGCCGTTATTGGCGGATTTGACCTGGGATCGCGAACCGCCGATATCGTCGCGGCGCTATGGCCGCAGCGTTGCAAGGCTCTCGTCTCCGTGAGCGGCTACCTGATTACCAATCTCAAATTCTGGAGTGGCGACGGCACGGCGTTGCCGCCGCCGGTTGAATACGGATGGTGGTATCAGTATTATTTTTCCACCGAGCGGGGGCGAGTCGGCTATGGCGCAAACCGATACGCGTTCAACAAGCTCATCTGGACCAATGTTTCGCCGAAGTGGCACTTCTCCGAAGCGACGTACGATCGCACGGCAGCGTCATTCAACAATCCGGATCACGTCGCTATCGTGATTCACAATTATCGCTGGCGGCTGAGCTTGGCAAAGGGTGAGGCGCAATACGACGCGCTGGAGGCCAAACTCGCCGAAAACCCGGTTATCGCCGTTCCGACGATCACGATTGCCAGCGATTTCGATGGTGCGGGCGCGAGCGGAGCCGCCTATCGCAACAAATTCTCAGGCAAGTATTCGCACCGGATCCTCAAGGGCATCGGACACAACGTGCCTCAAGAAGACCCTCAGGCATTTGCCCAAGCCGTGACCGATGTGAGCGGCTACGCTACTTGAGCTCGAGAGTACTACCCTGAGCCCGTTGCGCGGGCCTCCAGCCTCCGTGTTCCATTCCCCAAAAGCATAGCGTTTTGACGACGGGTTCGAGCGTCCGGCCGAAATCGGTAATCGAATACTCGACCCGCGGCGGCATCTGCGGATAGGCCTTTCGCGTGATGCAGCCGTCGCGCTCGAGCTCGCGCAGCTGCAGCGTGATCATCCGTTGCGTCGCTCCCGGAACGCGCCGGCGCAACTCACCGAACCGCAGAACGGGATTGGTGAGCAAGTGAAAGAGCAAGATCCCTTTCCAGCGTCCGCCGACGACGTCGAGCGTCGTTTCGACGGGGCACTTCGGATAAGGCTTCGCTCTCGGGATCGATCGGCGCATCGCTTAGTGTCCTTGTTGATACTACCCGTCGGTGCTGTGCCTGCTTGCGGCAAAAAGCATTATACCTCAGAATAGAGCCGCTGGAGGGACCATGGTACTTCGAGTATTGCTTTTAGGTGCCGGGGTTGCGGCGGTAGCGGCACTGGTGCCGGCGTCGGCGCAGAGCCTCCGCATCGCTCATCCGCAGCTGGGCGTGATTATCTCCGACCAGAACGGAAAAACGGTCGGCGAGGTCGCCGACATTCTCAACGCGATTGCGGCTCGCGAGCAAATAACGTTCACGTACGTCCCGCTTGCAGCCACCACCGCGCACACGCTCGAGAGCGGCGCTGCCGACGCCGTCGCGCCGTTCCTGGCTACGCCCGAAGGCTCGCAGCGCTACGATTTCACGGCAACCCTGATGACAACCGGCGGCGGCCTATTCGTCCGGGCCGGAAACGCGGCCCCCAGCGATCTCCGAATGCTAGCCGGCAAAACTGTTGTGACGCCGGGCTTCGGCCCGTTCGTGAGCTACATCCACAAGAACTTTCCGAACGTCAACGTCGTCACGGCAGCCAGCTACGAGGAGAGCCTCGATCGCGTGCTGGCAGGTCGAGCCGACGCGGCCGCATTGAACGTTGCGGAGGGCGCATCGGTCGTCGCTCGGGCGTACGCCGGAAAGATCGCCCAACCCGCGGTTGCGTTCGTGGAAGAGTCGCTCGTTCTCGCGGTGTTGAAAGGACACAAGTCGGAGCTCATTGGGCAAGTCAATGCCGGGCTGGGGGCGATCCGTGCCGACGGCACTCTGCAACGCATCGAAGATAAGTGGGCGCGGACCCCGTAACCCGTGGGCTTGCACACTAGCGCTCGCGTTCTAAGGTTTCGGCGAGCGATGACGGCTTGACGGCCTCGTGTCGTGTGCGGAGTTATCCCAAGGCGACCACGAGTCTCTCGGCCAGTGATGATGCCTCGGAACGAACGAGTGCTTGTTGGCGCGGACGCGTTTGCGCAGGATCTGCGCCTGTCCGGGCAACGCCCAGGCCGTGATCGTGCCGTCGGCTGCGCTCACGTACGCCATTCCGTTTGCGATGACCGTGCCCACGTTCCCCCAGCTCGATAGCGGGTCGGTCCACAACAGCGTTCCCGATGCGGCGTTGTATGCGTACTCGGTGTCGCCGGTATAGTTGCTCACGTATACGACGCCGTTGGCGATCGAGATCGGCGAGCGCGGCGTCTGGCCTCCGCCCGCGCCGTCGGGGCCGAAGCTCGCGGCCCACACCGGCGTCGGATTCAACGTGCAGTTGCTCTGCATGCCAAACGCCGCGAGACCCGGTTGGTACGGTCCGTCGGTCGAAGGCATCCCAACGTAGACGAACCCCGTGGCCGGATCGTACGCCGGTACGCCGACAAAGCTGGCGCTGTCCGTCGGAACCGACATCGCGAGGTACTGAACCGGACCCGAGCTGATCGTTGACTCGTCGTAAAGCTCGAACATTCCCGATTTGTTTATCGCCGCGACGAGCGTGGGACAGCCGGGCGGCTGGAAAATCAGCGGTGTCGCGCCGAAATCGAAGTCGTCGTCTCCGACGACGGTCGGAATGTTCGTCGGATAGTTATTCGCCAAGACGGTGCCAAGCGTGGGCGAGAGATCCAGCACCTGCTCGGCGTACGTCGCGCTCTGCGATCCGCCGGTGCTGGTGTCGGCATTGCCGGTCGCGACGAACACATCGTTGTTCGACGGATCGATCGATCCGCCGCCGGGGCCCCATATTCCGCCGCCGCTCGGACCCTGCGTCGCGTTTCCGCTCATCGTAAAGAACGTGCCGGCGATGCCGGGGCCCGTCGTACTGATCGCAACGATGCGGCCGTACCACGGCGAGATGTCGCAGGTCGAACCGCTCACCGCGTAGAGCATTCCGGTTGCCGGATTATAGGTCAGGCCGCCGTGCATGAAGTTGTGGTCCGGCGTATAGTTCGCGACCGTCAACGGCCAGCCGCCCGCCTCTTTCCCGGTCGCCAAGTCGACCGCGTGCACCTGATTCTGTCCGTCGGCGAAATAGAGAAGGTTCTTGGCACGATCGATCGCCGGCGTCTCGCCGACGCCGAACTGCGACGATGATTTTCCGCACTTATAGCTCGACGAGGCCACCGGATCGGACCAGACCGTCGCCCCCGTGCTCGCGTTGATCGCGTACATCGTCGATCCGTACTGCGAGCCGGCGTAGATGATATTCGTCGGCTGTCCGCCCACGCTGACGCCGTAGGCGTACACCGGTTCGTGAACCATCGTCGAGCCGACGTTGTAAACCCAAACTTGCTGCAGCGATCCAACGTTATTCGGCGAGATCGTCGTCTCGTTTGGATTGTAGCCCGTGCGCTGCAGGTCGAAGCCGAATGAATCCCAGTCGGTGGCCGCTGCCGGCGTCGGTGTTGGGCTCGGTGAAGGCGACGGCGTCGCTCCCTGGCCGCTCGTTCCGGCGACATAGTGATTTTGAACCTGCGTCGCCGTCAACACTTTTCCGGCGTAGACCGCGACTTCATCGAGCGTTCCGCTGAACGCCGGATCGCTGTGCCCGGCGTCGTTGCCGATGGAAAATCCGTACTGCGGCGAGTAGTTTTTGAAGGTGCCCGAGAGTGTTGCGGTGGCGTTTTGAACGCCGTTGATGTAGAGGCGCCCGGTCGTGCCGTCGTAGGTTCCGGCCACGTAGTAAGCCGTGTTTGGCGAAAGATGAACCGTCGACCCGACCTCCAAGATGCCGGCGGTCGTGTAAAACTGCGCGAGAATCTGTCCGCTTGCCCTAAAGAACAGTCCGTAGGGCGCGTACAGCGAATCGCTTCCGTACCCGACGGCGAAGGTGTACGTCGCCGGTGTCTTCGGAAAGGAGAGCCACGCCTCGAGCGAGACCGCCGAAGCGGGCTGCAGCTTCGAAGTCGCCGGAACGGAGACCGTGCCGGCCGTGGCGGCGGTGCCTGGGAAGCTCATCGCCGCATCGGCATACGCCAAGAGCAGGCCGGCAGCGCCGGTTTTCACCGACGAACCGACCGAACCGTTGAGCCCGTTTCCGCTCGCATCGGCAGCGGTCGTTCCGCTATCGTCGAGGTGGTAGTACGCCGTCGGTCCGTCGCCCAGGACGACGGTCGGGTAGTTGCCGTTCCCGGTCGGCATCGGCGTCGGCGTCGGCGCCGGTGTTGCTGTCGGGGCCGGAGTCGGGCTCGGCGTCGGCGACGCACCGGTCGTGCCGGCAGTGTAATGATTGGCGACCTGTGCTGCGGTCAGCGTTTGGTTTGCATAGATGGCCACCTCGTCGAGGGTCCCGGCGAAGGCCGGATCGGCGAACGCCGCGTCGTCGCCGATCGCGAAGCCGAAGTTCTTGACGTACCCGGTCAGCGTGCCCGATTTGTTAGCCGTCGCCGCCAGAACGCCGTTGACGTAAATGCTCCCGGTCGTTCCGTTGTAGGTGCTGACGACGTGGTACGTCGTATTGGCAGCCAGCGCCGGCCCCACGACCTCGAGAACGCCGCCGGTCGTATTGAACTGGGCGACGATCGTTCCGCCGGAGCGAAAGAAGAGGTCGAAGGGTGCGTCGCCGCGATCGCTTCCATACGCGACGGCCACGGTGTAGATCTTCGGCACCTTGGTAAAACGCAGCCATGCCTCGAGCGAGGCGTTCGTTGCCGGCTCCATGGCCTTGATCTCCGGAAAACTGACGATGCCCGCCGCCGTCGCGGTGCCGGGGAGCGCCATCGCGTTGTCGCTTCCCGCGATCAGCCCGGTCGCACTCTCCTGGACCGAAGCGCCTACCGCGCCCACGTAGCCGTTGCCGGTGCTGTCTGCAGCGACCGCGCCGGTATCGTCGAGTCGATAGTAGCCCGTGGGTTTGTCGCCCAGAATCACCGTCGCATAGTTCTGCGAGGCATCATTCGGGTGGACGTGTCCCCGGCGAGCGGCGGCCATTGGCGGCAGCGACGTGCTGTGCCCGCTGCACGCCGCCCCGATCGACAGCAGCGCGAGGCAAAGAAAGGCAAAAACATACGCGCGTTTACCGGCGTCCAGCATGCGACAAACGTATCTCAGGCGCCGCTCAGGTTCCAGAGCAGTGCGACCCACGCTCTGGGACTTTTGTCGCAGGTTACCCGGTCACTGTAATCGCTCCAGCAGCGTATGCAGCTCGCCGTGCTTCGATCCAAACTCCTCGATCACCCCGGCCTGAACCTCGGACCAAAGCGGGTACGCCTTTTGAAGAAGCCGTACGCCTTTTGCCGTCAGCTTCAGCGCTCGCCGTCGAGCGTCGGCGGATACGGTCTTCTGCGCGACATACCCCGACTCGATGAGAGGGCGCAGGTTGCGAGTCGCCGTCGAGAGGTCCATATCGAGGAAGTCCGCCAGTTGCGTGATGCTCGGATCCGCCGGATACTCCGAGATGAACGAAAGCATCGAAAACTGTCCGGTGCGCAGGCCCGCGGGGGCCAAGGCGTGATCGTAGCGCTGAGTAAGCCGTCTCGTCGCGGCGCGGAGCCTGAGGCAGGTGCACCTGCGTGGGTCGAGTTCCATACCATTGACTATACAAGTATCTCGGGAGCCGGCACAAGGAGCGAGCTCACCGGCCGTCGCTCTCAAAGGGATCCAACGCCGGCGGCAGGCTATTGACGTAAAAAGTTGTATATGCAATAGTACAGGCATATGGATACGCTCGCAGAATCAGGGAGGTTCGTATGTCCGTAGCCGGCATTTTTCTCATCCAATTGCTGTTCGGGTATTTGGTGTGGACGCTCGTCGTCGTTACGTACGTCCTTCCTTGGTTGAGATCGCTGGGCCGCCTAGAGGCTCAGCGCGCGATCGCGGCGCTGAACGCTTTTCGGTTTTTTGGGCTGGTGTTTATTCTGCCCGGCGTCATCGGTCCAAATCTTCCGGTGGGATTTGCGGTTCCGGCCGCTTACGCGGACTTCGCGACGTCGATTCTCGCAATTTTGGCGCTCGCATTTTTCCCGATAAAGCCGTTATTCTGGGGATTCGTCGTCGCTTTCAACGTGGTTGGAGCGGCGGACCTCATCATCGATACGGTTAACGCGGTACACTTTGGCGTGCCTGCGGTTGCCGGGCAGCTGGGAGCAGCCTACGCGATCCCCGTTATTTATGTGCCGCTGTTGATGATCTCGCACGTCGTGGCGTTGTATCTGCTCTTTTCACCTTCGGCCAGGACGGCGCGGGCGGCGGCGGCGTAGTCACTGGGGTTCGTACAGCTCGACGTACTGGATCCACTCGCCGGCGTCGGGGCGCTCGCCCGCAGCGGCATCGTCGAGGCGCCGCGAGTGCAGCGCCAGGATGGTGCGCCCGCGTCGCCAGGTATGCGCTCGAACCACGCTCCAGCGGTCGGCGGCGAATCGCCGGCTCAGTTCCCGGTCCGCTGCGGCGAGCTGCGCACGACTCAATTTCTCCGACGAAATGCCGACGTTAAGGGTCCCGACGCGAGATGGATGGCGTATCGACCTCGTGACGTAGTAGTAGCGGCATCGGCGAAATACCGTCGCCGTTCCCGCGATGCGATAGTCGAAGATGGCGGCGCCGCCAAACTGCGCGCCGCTGAAGAGCTCCGATTTCGATCCGCGCTGCACCGCCAGCGTCGAGGAGGCGAGCATTGAAGCAACGGTCATCCCAGGTGCCGCCACGAGCGTTCCCTGCGATGGCATCTTTGCGATCGCCTCGGCCGCCGAATCGCGCGCGGTCGTGCCCGTCCCGGCGTCGGGCCCGAAAAAGCCGTCCTTGATGGCCGCCGGCAGCGCGACGGCCATGCCCCCCGCCATGAGCAGCCATATCGGCCACACGATCCATCCCGGCCGCGCGATCAGGGGTGCGAAGGCTCGAACGTCCAGGCTTTTGCCGATCGCCTCGAGCCCCGCCAGCACCGCTCGCACCATCAGCGGAATCAACGAAAAACCGAAGGCAACGAAAAGCGAGAAGAAGACGATCTTGGCGGGAGTTTGGTATTGCAGCGGATCCCGTACGGCCCCCGATGCGATAAGGACGTCGCCCGCGACGATCGCCAGCATCATGAGGGCGAAGATGCCGCCGGAGATGATAACTAGCGCGGGAAGTCGCGGCATGGCTTACGATCGAATGCCTAGCAATTGTAAGCCCCGAGGAAGTGCTGGAGGTCGGAAATTGCCCCGGCGTAGTAGAACGGGATCGCCCCGTAGTGAATATTGTAGATCTGAAAAGCACCGCGGTTTTCCCGAACGACGACCGTGACTTGGGTCGTCGAACGCGTGCCGGCGAATGCGAAAGTGACCGGAACGAACGTCACCTCGCGAAGCTGACCGCTGCCGGAGCCTCCGACGTTCACGCGGCCGGCCCACGAGGATCCAACACGATACGACGCTGCCGCCGACGCGGCGCCGACGTATGGATCGAAGCTCGACATTCTTGCCTGGTCGTGAGTGGGCGTCGTCGAAACGTAGATCGGCGGCGTGTTGTCGCCGATGGCCTTCAAATACGTCTCGTCGAGCAGGTCGAACAAAACGGGGTGAAAGAACGGCTGCGCCTGAAAATACTTCGCGGTGTGGTGCTGCATTGCCGCGTGCCAATCCACGTGGCCGTTCTGCGGCGCATACCAGTCGACGTCGCCGTGCTGCGCTAAATACCAACTATAGAACTTCGTGACGACGGCCGTCGCGCCGCCGCTCTGAGTGCTCGCCTCCGCCGCGGCCGGGAGCAGCAGCAAGGCGCAAGCAAAAATCGCGCTACGCACCGCCGCAATCGTGCTCGCTGTTGATGCCGGAGTAAGACGCGCCCTGGCGGTAGTCGTACACGCTGAACTTGCGGCCGCGCAAGTCCGTTTTTGGATCGCATCCGTCGTCGGGCTTCGGGGACCCCAGGAAGCACACGCGCACCCGGTCGCCGGGCCGCTCGGCAATCATCAGGTCGTTGCCGGGGACGCCCCCGTAATGCACGACCTCCGCCCACATCACGCCGTTGGGCTGTCCAAGCTTGGTGTTGAACGTGACCGCCGGGCCGCTGTCGACGATTTCTTGGCGCGTATAACGCTCGTTCGGCCCGCCGCTGGTTAGGCGCGGCTCGACCGAACGGACCGTCGTGTCCACGCAGGACGCCGACGCAGCGAGCATCGCTCCGGGGTCTCCGGCGAGATCGCCGTCTGCTCGTGCTTGCGCGAGCGGCAAACCGGCCGCCACCGCGAGCGAAGTAAGGAAGGCCGCTGTCCGCATGGTACGCCTGCCTTTCAATACGAAGCCTGGGCGGAGCTTCAACTAAGGGAGACGACGGTTCCTTCGCTATCCTGCGTTAGGCGGCTAGATCGAGGTGACTTCCCCGCCGTCCATGCGAAGCGTCGTGCCGGTCATCCAGCGCGCACCCGGAGAGACGATGAAGGCCATCAGTTCGGCAATTTCCTCGGGATGGCCGTAACGCGAGATCCCCGAACTGCGGAGAAATTGCGCCGTCGCATCTTCGACGCTCACGTTATGCAACGGTGCCCAGTGCGCTAAATACGACTCTCGACGGTTGGTCATGACCGGCCCTGGAAGGACGCTGTTGACCTGTACGCGGTCCTTTAAGCCGCGATCGGCAAAAGCTTTGGCGAGCGCGACGATCGCCGCGTTGATCGTTCCGACCGCGGCATACGGCGCCTTGGGAAATTGCGCGGAGTTCCCCGACATGAAAACGACGGAGCCTTTCGTAGACTTTAACGCGTCCCGCGCGCGCAACGCAAGGCGACGCGCGCCGTGAAGCTTCAGGGCCATGCCGTCGTCCCATTGCTCGTCGGTCATCTCGAAGAGATCGCTCTGCGGCACGGCTCCCGCGATGTTGAGCAACGCGTCGATTCGGCCGAACTGCTTTAGGGTGGCATCGATCAGCGTACTCGCGGCCTCGGGAACGCGTAGGTCGAGCGCGAGCGTCAGCGGCTGCGCACCGAGAGCCTTCACCGCCGCGGCCGTCTCGTTCAGTTGCTGCGCGTCTCTGGCTACGAGCACGAGCGACGCGAAGTCCTTGGCAAGCCGTACGGCGGTCGCGTGCCCGATGCCTTGGCTCGCGCCGGTGACGACCGCTACTCCTTGCTGCATAAAGGTTACGCGACCCCCGCCGGCAGGTGGGATAAGAACGCGATGATTTCCGCCGCGATCGTCTCGTAGTGCGTTTCGATCGCGAAGTGCCCGGTATCCAAGAGACGAACCGTCGCGCCGGGGATATCTCGCTTGAACGCCTCGGCGCCGGGCGGCAGGAAGAAGGGATCGTTGCGCCCCCACACGGCGAGCAGCGGCGGTTGGGACCTGCGGAAGTACGCTTGGAACTCGTCGTACATTGCCACGTTGCTCGCGTAGTCCAAAAACAGATCGAGCTGGATCTCGTCGGCTCCGGGACGCGATAAATAGAAACTGTCGAGCGAGTATCCGTCCGGACCGATAAGGGCTTTGTCGGGAACGCCTTCCGTGTACTGCCAAATCACCGCCTCGGGCGCGAGCATCGTGCGAAGCGCGTCTCGATTTGCCTCACTGGGATCTTTCCAGTACGTGCGAATAGGATTCCATCCCTCGCTCAGCCCTTCGACATAGGCATTGCCGTTCTGTGAAACGATCGCCGCTACGCGATCGGCGTTCGCTGCGGCCATTCGCAGACCGATCGGTGCGCCGTAGTCGAAGACGTAGAGCGCGAAGCGCCGCAGCTCGAGTACTTCCGTAAAACGCGTCATCACCTTTGCGATGTTCGCAAACGTGTAAGCAAAGCGGTCGCGGGCCGGCATGTCGGACTGCCCAAATCCCGGGAAATCCGGAGCGACGACCCGATAGCGTTCGCTCAAGAGCGGAATGAGATTGCGGAACATGTGGCTCGACGTCGGAAAACCATGGAGCAGCAAGATGACCTCCGCCTCGTCGGGGCCGGCTTCGCGGTAGAAAATCTTGGTTCCGTCGACGTCGACGCTGCTATAGTGAATCGTGGACATGGGGGCAATCCTTTCGACCGGTGATAACCGCTTAAAGCGTAATATGCAGGTTACGCCTCACGGGCGCTCCTGTCAAGCCTCCCGGTCTTGCAAGCGAAAAAGCGCCAGCCTCCCCACGGCAGGCGCTACGGGCGATGGCAGGCGTATGGTATGCTGTAACCATCTATGGTATCTAAAAGAGGTTACCTAAACCGGTGAGTGCTGCACGGCCGGAGCCGTTTTTCGTCGCCGGATCGGTCGGCCTGGACTTCTTGAACTCGATCGCGACCCCGGTGGACACGCCCGTCGACTGGTTGGCGTCGGGCGACGGCCTTTTGGACTGGCTCGAGCGTACGCAGCTGATTTTACCCGATACGGCGGTCGCGTTCGGTAAGAGCACGCTGCCGGGAGAGATCGACGCGGTCGCGGCTCAGGCTCGAGCCCTGCGCGAATGGTTTCGAACCTTCGTTCACGCGCACCGGGGCAAACCGCTCAAAGCAAAGGCGCTAAGCGAGCTCAAACCGCTCAATCAGCTGCTGGCCCGAGACCGGGAATTCGCACAGATCGAGCTGCGCGCCGAGGAGAAGCCGGCGCGCTCCCCACTCCGCCTGGTGCGTTTGCGGCGCTCGTCTTCACCCGACACTTTGCTGGCGGCGATCGCGCACGCGCTTGCGGACGTCGTTTGCACCGAGAACTTCGCCGACATCAAGGCGTGCGAAGGTTCGCTCTGCACCCTGCTCTACGTCGACCGGACGCGTGCGCGCGGTCGAAGGTGGTGCAGCATGGCGGTTTGCGGAAATCGATGGAAACAAGCGGCGCATCGCGAGCGAACGAGTTGGAGGGCGGGATCGTGACTCAGAGTATCACCAAGGAGCGGCTGGCAGCGTTTTCCGATGGCGTCTTCGCCGTGATCATTACGATCATGGTTCTGCAGCTGAAGCTGCCCCAGCATGCCAGCTTCGACGCACTGCTGGCGCAGTGGCCGACGGCGCTCAGCTACGTGGTCAGCTACTTCCTCATCGTGATCATGTGGATCAACCACCACTTCTTGTGGAGTTTTGCGAAGCATTCGACGCCGAAGCTGATCTTCTGGAACTTTGCGCACATGCTCTCGGCATCGCTCGTACCGTTTGCCACCGCCTGGGTAGCGGAATCACGCATCGCGGCCGTCCCGGTCTTCGTGTACGCCGCCGTAATTATCTTGGTCAACCTGTCGTATCATGGATTCGCTTACGAAGTCGTGCCGCGCGTGCCGGAGGAGGCGGATCCGAAAATCCGCCGCAGAGCTCTGGCGAGGTCCGCGCTGACGCTGGGCCTGTTTACCGCGGCGATGTTGCTGTCGCTCAAGCTGCCGCTCGCGGCCTTCGCCTTGGTAACCTGCGTCTTGATAACGTACGCGCGCCCCGAGCTGCCATCCTTAAAAACCCACTAGCCGGCCGGCTGCGCAAAAAGGCGCGCCTCGGACGAATGAGGCGGGCCCTCGGGGAAGCCGGGTCGTTCCTACATGCTGACGTTCAAGGCACCGGAGAACGGATTGGCCTGCGCGTCTCTGGTTCCCAGCGGCTTGAGGTTGAAGCGCTTCTCGATGAGTGCGAGGATGGAAACCGTTTCGTATTGAGTGTGATCTACGACGTGACGGCGGGCGAACGGCCCAACGATTATTGCGGGGACGCGAGTTCCGGGTCCCCAGTGGTCGATCGCCGGCGGCGCGACGTGATCCCAACGGCCGCCATTTTCGTCGTACGTGATGATGATGACCGTATTCTTCCAGTACTGCGTCGCAGCAATCGCATTAACGATCTCCATCGTTTTTGTCTGGCCGCGAAGCAGCGCCGAGTAGCCGGGATGCTCGTTGTCCGCGCCGATCTGTTTGATGAAGACGACCGACGGCAGCGAACCGCGCGTCAGGTCTCGGTTCAACACGGACTGGTCGACCAAGTGCTCTTTGCGAAGCAGCGTCTCATTGCCGTAGTTCTTGTAGTACGCGAAGGGCTGGTGGTGGAACTGAAACAGCGGATTCGGGTTTCCGGCCAGCGCATCGTTCCAGCCGCCGGAGTACCACTTCGACATTGGTTACTTCAGGCCGATCGGCCCCATGGCTTTGCTCAGGAGTTCGCAGGCATTTGCGCCGACCTCCTTGGCGATGAGCTCGTTGAGCAGCGCGTTCATACGCAGGATCGTCTCGCGGTTCTTCTCCGGCTCCAGGGCGAGGTTTCGCACTTCTGCCGGATCGTCTTGAAGGTCGTAGAGCACGACGTCGTTGTCCTTGAGGATCTCTTCAAGCGCACGCGGCGTGTTACAAGCGGTCGGCGCATAATAGCGGCCAAACTTGTAGCGGCCGTCAAACACCAGCGAAAGCAGCCCGCGGTTGCGCAGGTTCGCCTCGGACAGCGGCGGAGACGGTTCGTTTGCGAACTGCGTGTCCATCGTCTTCTTGAGAAACGCTCCGTCAACCGTCGATGGTCCGACGTAGTTAAAAAGGATGGCCGGGCGTATCTCCCCTAAGCCCGCTCTTTCGGGTTCGGCGAGTAATGAGGAGAAGTCGTGCCCGGGCAGCGCCTTCACGGCGGCGGGTCGCTCCGAGCTGGGCAGGCCGGTTAGTCCAACGAACGTGGGCAGCAGATCCAGGTGACTCGTCAGCGCGGAACAGGTTGCGCCGGCTTTTGCGCTAGGGTGCGCGACGATCAACGGTACGTGGACGTTTTCCTCGTAAGCGAACGGCCCTTTACCCTTGAGGCCGCCGTGAGCCCCTCCCATCTCGCCGTGATCCGCGGTGAAGACGACGACCGTATCCCGCCACAGGTCCATCTCGTTCATCACGTCGACGATTTGCTGTATGCCGCGGTCGACGTCCGCAATCGCGTTGAGATAGTAGTTGTAAAAGATCGTCCACATGTCTTTGCGATCGGTTGGAATCGTGCCGGACCAGCCGTCCCAGCCGGTTTTGTATTCCGAGAGCGCCTTGGGCATGCCCGGCTGCGCGAGCGATTCGTCGAGACTCTCCGGAAGCGTGAAGGCCCAATTCTTTTCGTAAATGGAATTCTGCGGCGCAGGCGGTATTGCCGACGGCACCACCGGAATCTGGACGGGCGGCTGACCGGGGACGTTACCGTCTCCGTACATGATGTCGTGAGGATTGACGAAACTCGCGACCATGAAGAAGGGCTGACCGGTGCTGCGGGAATCGCCGGCGGTTTTGCGCAGGTGGCGTTCGCTCTCGCCTGCGATGAACAGGTCGTTGTCGTAGCCGCTGTCGGGCGTGCTGCCGATGTCGCCCCCGGCACCAAAGGTGTCGAATCCGTAGCGCTGCGCGGCATCAGTGTAGTTGACGGTAGGCTTCGGATCGAGAATGTCCTTGTCCATTTCGAACTTGCCGAAGTAGGCAGTCTTATAACCCAGACCCTTCAACACCGATCCCATATTGGGCATTTCGGGGCTGAGGCTGCGCACGAACGAGAACTGCATCTGATCGATGACGCCGGTGACCTGCGGCGGCTGGCCGGTGAGAAAGGACGCCCTGGATGGCGAGCACTGCGCCGAGGAGATGTAGTGGTTTCCGAACGTCACGCCGTGGTCCGCGAGCGCCTTCATCGCGGGCAGCGAATACTCCGATCCCGCGAGGAGCTTCTCGACTCTCTGGTCGACGATGATAAACACGATGTTATTGAGCGGCCGGCGATTGGCGGCCGTGTGAACGGCTTCGCTTTGCCCGGCCTGAGCTAACGCCGCTTCTGGAATCCGAATGAATCCCAAGGCGGCAAAGAACCGCGCGCAGCGTCTGAGAAACCGGCGTCTCGTGCTACCTCCGCGAACCATTCTTTCACTACTCCTTTACGCAGCATGCCCCAGCGTTGACGCGTGCCGCGGTTCGCGTTTCGGTAGTGCGACCCCTTGCTTACCTCGCTTGCGGGCGATAGGTACCGAAGCTCCAGATGTGGCCCTCGGGATCTCGCACGGCAAAATCGTGCGAGCCGTAATCGGTGTCGTTGAGTTCGCGCACGATTTCCGCGCCGGCGGCTTTCGCGCGAGCGTACTCGGCATCGATCGCGTCCGCGCTTTCGAGCCCGAAGTAGATGCCGCCGGTGACGCCGCCGAGGCTCTTGGGACTCTTGCCGTACGGATCGTCCTTGACGGCGCCGAGCATGATCAGATTGCCGGCGAGCTTCAACTCGGCGTGGGCGATGCTTCCATCATCGGCGGGGCACACCTCGTGCTCTTCGAAGCCCAAAACCGACTTGAGCCACGCGATCGCCGCCGCGGCGTCGATGTAGCGGACGCTTGGATAGATGCTCTGTGCGGTGCTAACGTTCGTCGTATTCATGCGTCCAGTATACGGCCTGCCGCGAGGCCCGTCTTGGAAAAATGTTCCGGTCGTGTGGGCGCGCCCAACGTCGCGGCGACGACCCCCGGGCTGGACGCGCCGGGCGTTTCAATGCGCGGCTTTTCTGCGAGTTCTTAAGGTCTCGTGAAGGCGACTCGCGCCGTCCGATGTAATCAAAGTGTGGCCATGACGGACCACTCGGAAAACAAACGTTCTCAGGCAATTCGCGACGAGGTCCCCGGCCGCGGTTGGGAGGGCCTTGAGGATCAGCTCGCCCGCGCGAAGGCTCAGCGCACCGACCCTCTCACGCTCGTTGAGATCGAAGACGCGCTTCGGGCGATTCGCGGAGCCGGCCGCAACTAGCTGCGTTCGCGGTTTTCATGCGCTGCGCGAACGCATCAGCCTTGCTGTGCCTAGGTCATTACCTATTGTCGAAAGCGGCGCGCGCAGCATAGAATCGCAAGACTCGTCACGTTAATCGGAGGCTTGCTGCATGCCGCACCTCGGCCGGCGTTTTCCACTGTTCATCGCACTTTGCTTGGTCGCGCTGACCGGTTGCTCCGGCGCCGGATCGATCGCTGTCCGAAACGCCTCTCTCGTTGCGCCGTTGCGCTCGGGAGTTATCCGGCAGCCCAAGCCGCGCGTGGCGCAGCCCGCGCGCACCAACCGCTCCGCCAAGATCGAGCGGGATCTCTTCGTCTCCGATGGGAGCGGGTCGGTTGCGGTGCTCGCGAATCGCAGCCACAAGAACGTCGGACAGATCACCGATGGTCTCAACGGCGCCGACGGCGTGTGGGTCGACAACGCCGGAAATCTCTACGTTGCGAACTACAAAGGTGCTGCGGTGACCGAGTATGCGCCGGGGACTTCCTCCCCCAAGCGCACGTACTCGAGCGATCTCGTCGATCCGATCGGCGTCACGACGGACCGCTCCGGTAGCGTGTACGTCGCCGACTTCAACGACTTCGCCGACCCGGGCTACCTTTACGAGTACGCGCAGTGCAGCAATACGGTGAAGAAGCGCTATACCGTGATACTCGGGCCGACGGGCGTCGCGGTCGACCGCCGTGGAGACATTTTTGTTATGGCGTGGGCGGAGGGATATGGCTATCTGCTCGAGTTCAAACGCGGGAGATCTACTCCGACCGCGCTGGGCGCGACGGTGAACGTTCCCGGCGGTCTCGTAATCGATGCCAAGGGCAACCTCATCGCCGACGATCAGGGGGCCGCGCCGTACGAGCCGGCTCGATCGATGTGATCGCCCCGCCCTACTACCAGACTTCGGTACCGCTGATCCAAGGGATCGGCGATCCGTATCACGTCGCGCTGAACAAGCAGCAAAACCGGCTCTTTAGCGCCAACGTGAGCGCCGGCACCGTGACGATCTACAGTTATCCGGCCGGCACCTTGCTCGAGACTATGGGGCCGGCGCAGGAGCTCACGTCGGTCTACGGGTAAGCGAATCGCCGAACGCCGTATCCTAGGAGCCCGCCCGGCTCCGAGGCGGCTCACAGCCTCATTTCAGGATTTGCCCATCCTCGCGGAGTAGGCTGGTTGAAGGGACCTCACGACCCCGCCCGGTTGGCGGCCCAAGAGGAGCGAGCAGCATGCAGTGTGTCAACCTTCAGCCCACCAAACCTGAGACGCTCGACGTTTTCGTGGTCGAGCTCGTGGGCGAGTTCGATCTCTCGGAACGCGACCGATTGATGGACGCCTTTGGCACCGCCAAGAGCGCGCGGCTCGTCTTCGCGAACCTCGCAAAGACGTCGTACATGGATTCGACCGCCCTTGAGTGCTTGGTACACCTACACGCGATGACCCGCATGCGCGGGGCCGCCTTCATTCTGCTCGGCGTCCAGGGCACCGTGCAGCGCCTCTTTGAGATCTGCGACTTGGATAAGGTATTCGACATCCGCAGCACGCTCAGCGATCTGGGGATGGCCTCCATTACCGCGCGCCGGCTGACGGTAGAATCCCGCGCGAGAGCCTAAAGCGCGCCGTACCTTACGCTCGACGATCGAGCAGATCGAGTTCGTCTTCTCGAGCAAACACAAACACAAATTCAAAAAGACGATCTTCACCAACCTCGATTCCGGACCGATCGCCTTCCACGACAAACTCTTCTACGTCGGTGGATCGGACATGAGCACCGTGCTCGACTTCCACACGAATGGAAAACCGGGCCTGATACGGATCCACAATAACCTGATCTCCGCATTCGGTGTCGCGGCCGATCCTCCGACGCTTCCGCGGTAGCGCTACCCCGAGGTCTCGCCGGCGATCCACTGGTTATTGAAGCGATACAGTTCGTGCACGCGCGTCTCATTGTCGAGATAGAACACGTGCGCAGCCTGGCCGTCGTCGTAGTACGCGGCCGAGTTGCCGGATAGCGGGCTGGCCGTGCTCAACGGAGGCGTGGCTCCGGAGCCGGCAGAGAAGCTGAGGGTCGTGTTGCTCCAGCCTCCGCTGTTGTGGTACAGCTCCTGGATGTCGTTGTTGACGTCGATGTAGATCACGTGGTGGCTCTGTTCGTTTTCGCACGCATAACCGACGAGCGCCGTGTTGACCGCTGGCCCTGAGGTCGAGATCGTGTGATCCGGCTGCCAGCCGCCGTTCCCCCACCACAGTTCGTGCACCTTATCGTCGTCGCCCAGATAGACCACGTGCAGCGTGTCTTCGTAAGTGCAGGCGAACGTTGCCAGCGGCGCGTTTGCGGCCGGCGGCGCAGCGCCGGTCGCTTCGCTCAAGTTGTTGCCGCCCCACCGGCCGTCGTAGAAGTACAGTTCGCGAATCGTGTTATCGCCGGCGATGTAGATGACGTGCTCGGAGTTTTCGCGCTCGAACATCGTCGCAGCGAGCGAGACGTTCTTGAGGTTCGGCGCCAGCACGCCTGTATAACCGGTGTCGGCGGAAAGGTTGTTCGATTTCCACAACGGACCGCCGCGAGCGTTGTCGTACTGGCCGGCGATCCAGTAGAGCTCCCAGACGTTGCCGTCAGCGCCGACGTAGACGATGTGCTGCGACTGCTGCGATTCCCAGGCATAGCAGGCGATGCTGCTGCCGCTCGCCGCCGGCGGCGCGCCGGTACGCTGCGTTATGTCGGGGAAGAGCGCGGCGCCCAGCGTGCCGCCCGGGAGCCAGCCCGGTGGCGAATACGTGCTGTCGTCGAGTGGGTACGGCAGCGCCTGGATGTGATCGTTCTGGTCGATGTAGCACAGAAAAAATCCAGCAATCGCTTCGAACGTGTTCATCGCGATCGGTCCGTCGCCGCGCGGACCGGCGCCGGCTCGCGGAAACGGCAGCGTGAGATTCGCCTCCGACTGCCATTGCGCGATGAGGTCGATCGTCTGCCAGGGAGATCCGGGATTGCCTTCTTCAATAAACTGATAGAGTCGCTGGTCGCTGCCGACGTAGCCGAACGCCTGAGTGCCGTTCGCGGCGACGTAGCAGCTGGCGATCGTCGTGGTATTTGCGGGCTGCATTGGGCCTCCATTTGTAGAGAGTGTGCGCGTGAGACTCGTTTGCGGTCTCTCGCCCGATGATGCGCCGTAAGCGCCGGCGCAACAATCGACGCCTCCACAAAATACCTCTACAAGTCGGCGCCGCGCGCGTAAGGAGCCCATTCCCGGCTGCGCGAAGCTCCTTGCGATGCGCGGTGACGAGGCGCAGGCGCCGGCCTCTTCGAGTTTCGGAATGCTGCTGCGGCACCATCGGCTCGCGGCCGGACTCTCTCAGGAGGCGCTGGCGGCGCGCGCTCAGATGAGCATGCAGGGAATCGGCGCGCTCGAGCGTGGGGACCGTACGACACCGCAGCGCGCCACGCTGACGCTCCTAATTGAAGCGCTTGGCCTCGAGCCCGATCAGCGCCTGGCCTTCGAAGCGGCGGCAGAGCGCCCGAAGATACTGCGCGCAGGCGACGGGCGAGCGGCAAAGGCGCCGACTGCGGCCGGCCATGAATCGGCCGCTCTTCACAATTTACCGCGCCAGTTGACGGCGCTCGTCGGATGCGAAGCGATCCTGGCCGAGGTCACGGCGCTGATCGAACGGTCGCCGCTCGTGACGCTCGTCGGGCCCGGCGGCGTGGGCAAGACGCGCATCGCACTGCAGGTCGCTTCGAATCTGCACGGCCGATTCGACGACGGCGCCTGGCTCGTCGAACTGGCGCCGTTGGGGAGCGGTGAGTACCTTCCGTCGACCGTCGCGCAGATCTTGGGCATCTCGCTGCATGGCACCGGTGTTCCGCTCCAATCTCTAGGCGAGAACCTTCGCTCGAAACACATGCTGCTGATCTTCGACAACTGCGAACACCTGGTCAGGGAGACGAGCCGGGTCGTTGCCGCCATTCTGCGCGTCGCCGCGGGCGTGCGCATCGTCACGACGAGCCGTCAGAGCCTCGGCATATCCGGCGAAGCGACGTTTCGAATTCCTTCGCTCCCGATTCCGGATGCGATCGCGCTCTTTGCGCAACGCGCCGCCGCCGCCGGCGATCGGTTCGTGCTAAACGACGAGAATGCCGCGGCAGTGGGCGAGGTTTGCCGGCGCCTCGACGGCATTCCGTTAGCCATCGAACTGGCCGCCGCTCGAACGACGATCCTCACGCCGCGCCAACTGCGCGATCGGCTGGACGAGCGTTTTCGGCTGCTTACCGGCGGCGGTCGCGATGTGCTGCCGCGCCAGCAGACGCTTCGCGCCGCGCTCGACTGGAGCTACGACCTGCTCGATGAAGGCGAACGCGTTCTCGCTCGACGCCTGGCCGCGTTCGCGAACGGTTTCGCGCTCGAAGGCGCGGTCGCGGTCGGCGGCGGCGAGGACTTAGACGATGCAGGCGTGTTCGACGCGCTCGCCTCACTGGTCGATAAATCGCTCGTCGCGGCCGACGACGACGGCGGCGCGCGACGCTATCGAATGCTCGAATCGACCAAAGCGTACCTGCGCGAAAAACTGGAAGCCGCAGGCGAGCTTGCGATCTCGTCGCGGGCGCATCTGCAGTACTTACACGATCTTTTTGCGACGGCACGCGCGTGGGCCGAACGCAGCGGCAGCGCGGCGGAACTCAACGCACTCGTGGTAACGGAGCTTGAAGACGTGCGCCTGGCGCTCGCCTTTGCTTCCGCGGGTGCCGAGGCGTTAATCGGCGCCGAGTTGCTCGTCGCGATCGGCGACCGAATGGATCGAATCGGCCTGACCTCCGAAGGCTTAACGCTCCTCGAGCGCTTTGCCCGGCTCGTGCCTACTGCCGAAGGGGTGCTGAGTTCGCAGCTCTGGACGGCTATTGCTCGCACGTGCCGTACCGATCGCGTTGGAGCGCTCGAGGCGATCTCCACCGCACTGGCCTTCGCCCGAACCGCTGGCGATGACGCGACGCTCGCCGACGCGCTCCTCGTGTACGCCAGCTCACTCATTCACCTGGCGAGGGTCGAGGACGCTGCCGCGGCGATCGACGAGGCGGCGATGCTCGCATCGGCCGACGAGGTCTGGCCGCAACTGCGGATCCTTTTCGCGCGAGCGAACGTGAGCGTCGCGACGGGCGACCTCGATGCCTCCGCGCAGGCCTACGAACGACTGTGGGAGGGCAATCGACGGCTCGGGAATTCAATGCAGGCGAACGGCATCGCGGTTTCGCTCGCCGAAATTCAGTATCAGCGCGGTAAAACCGCGGCCGCCGTGACGCTCGCCTACGAGGTGCTCGGCGCGTTGCGCGCGGATCGCGATCGTCAAGCGCTGGTGGGCGCGCTTGCGAACCTCTGCGGCTATCTCGTCTCGCTCGATCGATTGCCGGAGGCGCGCACCGTAGCGCTGGAAGCCTTTCGCAGCAGTTCCGAACGCGAACGCAGCGGCATCTTTGTAACCGACGCCGTCGAACACGTGGCGCTAGCCGCTGCCCTCAACCACGACCTCGAATCCGCCGCTCGGCTAGCCGGTTACTCGGAAGCCGCGTTCCAACGCGTCGGCTACGAACGCGAGTACACCGAACGCACAACGCGAGCCCGACTCGAGTCCCTCCTGCGCGAAAAGCTCACCCCGACCGAACGCGATTCGCTCCTAGCGGCAGGCGCTGCGCTCTCAACCGAAGCCGCCATAGCCCTAGCGATCGAAAGCATATCGCGCGTGCCTACCGCACCACCCCTGACTACCGCACCCCCCCTGTCATCCTGAGCTTGTCGAAGGATTGTGCGCGGTCAAAGAACCGTGCCGAGTTTATCGAGGATCGCCGCCCAGCCTTGTTCGTGGCCGTCGCGCGATTCGTCGGTGGCGAGCTGTTCGTGGGTGAGCACGAGCTCCGTCCCGCCGTCGCGCTCGTTGAACTCCAGCGTCAGCAGCGACTCGTGTTCGTCTTCGGGCTTGTCTTCTTCCCAGCGCCAGGTCATCTCGATCCGCTCGGGCGGCCGAACCTCGCGGTACGTACCCCCAACGGTCCAGCGCTCGCCGTCGGTCATCAGCATCGTAATCTTGTACGAACCGCCGGTGCGGACGTCCATCTGAATCTCAGGTATGGCGACGTCGTTTGGGCCAAGAAACTTCACCGCAAGTTCGGGTTTGGTCCAGGCGTCGAAAACGCGCTGGCGCGGTGCCGCATAGGTGCGCCGCAGGACGAGTGCCGGGGCGATCGGCGTGCGTGTGTTGCTCATCGTTTCTTCTTTCGTTTGGGAGACTCGGTAAGGAGAATATCGAGGCGATCGAGCGCCGCGTTCCAGAAGGTGCGCTGCTTGTCGATCCAGCTCGAGGCGGTCTTCATGACGGCCGGCGATAGCGTACAACGGTGCACGCGCCCCAACACCTGCCGCTGAAGCAGCCCCGACTCTTCGAGCACGCGAACGTGCCGCGAGATCGCGGGCTGCGAGATCGAAAAGCCCGTAGCGATCTCGCCGACCGTCAAGGGGCCACGCGCCAGCCGCTCGACGATCCGCCTTCGAATCGGATCGCCCAGCGCGGAAAAGACCGCGTCGAGGTTCTCGGAACTATTAACCATAGCGTTATATAACGATACCGTTAACCGTGCCACCTGTCAACCCTGCCCCCGGTATCCTCCGTCGTCATCCCGCTCCCTCGCGCGCGTCTCTGTGTGCGTGCGCGCGTGCGTGTGGGTGTGTCATCCTGAGCCTGTCGAAGGATGTCGAAGGATGTCGAAGGAGTCGAAGGAGTCGAAAGAGCGAAGGCCCGTTGAAGGAGTCGAGAGTGACCTGCGGGGCTTCAAACCTCGTACGTGGAACCTCTCGAGCCGTCGGAGGGATAACCGTGCGGCCCAGGTTCGATCGCGACGCCATCGACCGCGACGATAGCGCGCTCTTCAGCGCGTTCACGATCTCGGCAACGTTTTGGCTGCTGCTTACGACCGCGGTCGGCCTCCTCCTCAGCTTCAAGTTCCCCTATCCCGACCTCGCAACGAGCCCATTTCTCTCCTTCGGTCGTCTTCGCGCGATTCACACGAACGGAACGTTTTTCGCGTGGGCATCCGTTGCGCTGACCGGCGCGGCCATCTACGTCGCTGCCCGGACCTCGGGGGTGCCGGTTGTCGGAAAGCGGCTCGCCTGGGCATCGCTGGTTTGCTACAACGTCGCCGCCGTCGCCGGCACGATCACGCTCGATCTCGGAATGAACTACGGCGATCAGGAATATCGCGAGTGGATATGGCCGGTGCGACTCGTCTTTCTCGCTGCGGTTGCGCTGGGCGGGCTTACGGTCGTGCAGACCGTCGCGCACCGCGTCGAGGAGACGATCTACATCTCGAACTGGTATACGATCGGCGGATTTGTCTTCACCGTCATTCTCGGCGTCGTCGCCATCCTGCCGTGGTATCAGCACGGGCTGGGCCAAGTGGCGGTGCAGGGCTTCTACATGCACAACGCGGTCGGCATGTGGTTCACGTTTCTCGCGCTCGGCTTGATCTACTACGCGCTGCCCAAACTCCTGAATCGCCCAATCTATTCGTACGCGCTCGGCATTTTGGGATTCTGGACGAACCTGCTCTTCTATCCGGTGATCGGCGCGCACCACTTCGAGTTTACGCCGTTGCCTTGGTGGTTTCAGACCCTTGCCATCGTCTTCTCGGTCGGAATGCTGGTGCCGGTCTTCGCCGGAACGGCGAACTTCGCGCTCACGATGCGCGGCGGCGCCGAAGCCATTCGCCGGTCCTACGCGCTGCCGTTTATCGTCGTCGGCATTTTCTATTACTTTGCCGGTTCGAGCCAAGGGACGATCGAGGCGTTTCGCAGCCTGCAAAACATCTGGCACTTCACAAACTTCACCATCGGGCATTCGCACGCTACGATGTATGGGTTCATCACGTTTATTGCGTGGGGTGCGATCTACGCGCTGCTTCCGCGCGCGACCGGCAACGAGCCCAATGGGCCGGCGACGCGGATTCATTTCCTGTTCGCGACCGTGGGCGTAACGGCGTACGTGGTGATGCTTTCGATCGGCGGGACGCTGCAGGGACTCGATTGGGCAACCGGCGGCCCGTTCATCGCCTCGGTTGAGACTGCCGCGCCCTACTGGGTCGCGCGCGCCGTCGCTGGCTCGATGATGTTCCTTGCCCACGTGATCTTTGCGTACAACGTCTACCTCATGACGCGCGCACGCGGGCGGGCGGCACCCGAGGCGCCCGCCACATGAATCGTGGAATGAACAACCCGTGGTCCATCGTCGCGGTGAGCGCACTTCTCTACGGCACGCTCGCGGTCGCGACGGGTTTGATTCCCGGCATCACGCTCTCCGCCTCGAAACCAACGCCGGGCCTCCAACCGCTCACCGCTCAAGAGGCACGCGGCCGAGACATTTACGTCGGCGAAGGCTGCGCGTATTGCCACAGCCAGGTCGTGCGCCCGTTACAACAAGATCTGGTCTTCGGGCGGCCGTCGGTCGCCGGGGACTACGCGTACGCAACGCCCGAACTGCTTTCGGATCACCGAAACGGACCCGACCTGACGAACATCGGGAACCGTCAGCCGAGCGCGGCGTGGCAGTACATCCACCTGTGGGATCCGCGCGCGCTGGTCAGCCAATCGATCATGCCCAGATACACGTGGCTTTTCAAGGCGCAGCCGCACGCGGAACCGGCGGACGTCGTCGTTGCAGTTCCCCCTGGATTTGGGCCTCCGAGCGGCGTCGTGATTGCAACCCGGCAAGCCCAAGATCTTGTCGCCTATCTTGAAGCGCTCAGGCAAGTCCCGCTTAAGGCGCAAAGATGACGATGTCGGGAGATCCCTCCGCCTGGGCGATCATCGCGGCCGGCGCCGCATTCACGGCATGGACCTTCGTCGCGGCGATCTACTGGATCGTGCGTCCGGGCGAAGCGAATCCGGATCATCCTAAAAATCTGATTCTAAAGGACGAGCGCTGATGGGCGAGTCGCCGCCGAGGGCGCCGCTGGACCCGGTCTCGATTGCGCTCTATCTCGACGATGACGCCGATCCGATCGGCACCTACCGCCCGCCGGCCAACGTCACGATCGACACTACCAAGCTCAGCGACGGCAGTCACGTGCTCCACATTCACGCCGTGGACGCGACGGGCATCAGCGGGGTGCGCGACGTCCCCTTCGTCGTCGCCAACGGTCCCGGCATCACGGTGACCGGGCTTCGCGCGGGCTCGCGCGTACGCGGCGCGATCCACTTCGACGTCAACGCGTTCGGAGCGAACGAGCCGTTCGATCCGGTTCGGGCAGAATCCGTCGGGCCGATTCCCGCCTGGACCTGGGTGCTGGTCGCGATCGTCCTCGGCTGGGCGGCGTGGTACGGCCTGGAGTATTTTCAAACGCCGGCCGCCTTCGCGCAAACGCCCACCTACGCGCCCAATCCGGCTCTCGCGGCGGCGAACGCTCCCGCGACGACGGCATCGGCGCCCGCGCAACAGTTGCGCGGCACGCGCGCAAGCAACGTCGCAGGGTTCGATTACGGAGCGCTCGGTGCGTCGACCTATGCGCAGAACTGCCAAGCGTGTCACGGCGAGGCTGGAATGGGTGTTCCGGCGACGTTCCCGGCGCTCGCGGGCGATCCGGTCGTGACCAGCAGCGAAGCCCAAACGCAGATTCGCATCGTCCTGCATGGCCTCTCAAACAAGGTCATCAAAGGTACGAGGTACGGCGCGCAGATGCCGGCGTTCGCATCGCAGCTCTCCGACGCGCAGATCGCCGCCGTCATCGATCACGAGCGCACCTCCTGGTCGAACAACGCCCCGCTCGTCACCCCCGACCAAGTAAAGCGCCTCCGCTAGCCGGCCCCACCCGCGTGTCATCCTGAGCTTGTCGAAGGATTGTCGAAGGGCGAGCACCTGCCGCGTGTCATCCTGAGCTTGTCGAAGGGCTGTCGAAGGACTGCCCCGTGTCATCCTGAGCTTGTCGAAGGACTGTCGAAGGGCTGTCGAAGGACGAAGGACGAGCGGGCAGGCAGAGGACCTAAAAGCCCGCGAAGCACTCGGCATGGAGATCGTAATCGCCGAGAAGGGCGCTTTCTATTTCGAGCCGGCGATTACGGCGGAGGAAGCGCGCGGGCGGGCCGGTGCGCATAAGGCCTCGGCCTTTGGAACGCTGTCCCGGCTCTTCGCACGCCCAAAAAACGAAGACATCGCGATGACCGACGAAGGTCTCTGGTACCTCCCGTTGTGGCACGCAAAAGCGCACCTGCATTCCATCTTCGATCGCCGAGAATCGCACAAGCTCCCGATCAAGACTAAGCACGCGGTCTCCGTGACGGTAAACGGGAGTGAGTACCCCGTTACGGCTGCCGCGATCGAGCTGGAGGTGGTGGAGCACTGCGCGCGCGACGAGCAAAAGGAACTGTGGCTCGATGCGCTGACGAGCCAGCCGATCAACGCGCAGGCGTATCTCAAAACGCCCGCAGCCCCCGTCGATCTCGACGACTTTGCGCCGGAGAACGCAAAAATTGTAACGCCGGCGATCCGCGCGTCGGCGGCCATTCAAACCCTCGTCGGCGAGGATTTTCGTCCGACCGATGCCGACGACGTCAAGGAAGAGAAAGTCACCGTCGAGTGCATCGATCTGTACCTCCGGCCGACGTTCAACTTCAAGTTCGTCTGGACGGCAAAGAACAAAACGGCGAACGTCGCCGTCGATGCGCTCACTGGAGAAATCCAAACCCAGCCCGATGCCGCGATGGCGGCCGTCGCCAAGCTGCTCAAGCCCGAGACGCTCTTTGATTTGGGAGCAGAAACGCTCAATCTCGTCGTGCCCGGCGGTGC
>DATDHW010000035.1:0-9332 GCA_036521375.1 Candidatus Cybelea sp. | reverse complement strand
CTTCTTCGGTCCCCGCGCGCCGATCAGGAAGTAGGCGCCGGGACGCAGATCCTGCATGAAGGACATGTCCTCCGACCACATGACGATCTGGTGGGGATCGACGACGTTCTCCGGGCCGGCCACGTCGCGCGCAACCGCACGCACGACGTCGTTTGCGCCCGCGTCGTTGACCGTCGGCGGATAGTTATAGCGGTAATCGAAGCGGTACTCGAGCCGCATCGCCTCGCAGAGCCCCGCGAGCACGCGCTCGATGCGCTTCGGAAGCTCGCCCCGAACGGCGGCGTCGAAGGCGCGAACGCTGCCCTGCAGCGTCGCCCGCTCGGGGATCACGTTGTACGTCGTGCCGGAGTGGATCGAGCCGACGGTAACGACGACCGGCTCGCTGGCCGCGTACTCGCGACTCACGATCGTTTGCAGTAAGCCGACCAGCGCAGCCGCCGCGACGATCGGGTCGACCGCGTTCTGCGGCATCGCTCCGTGGCCGCCCTCACCGACCAGCTCGATGTCGAACTGATCGGATGACGCAAAGAACGGGCCGTCCCGAATGCCGACCTTACCGACGTCCAACCCGCTGTACACGTGCAGCGCAAACGTACGGTCGACGTGAGGATTCTCGAGCGCCCCGTCCTCGATCATCAGCTTGTTGCCGCAGTGCCCTTCCTCGCCGGGCTGAAAGCAGAAGACGATCGTTCCGGCGATCTCGGCCGCGCGGGAACGTAACGCGCGCGCAGCCGCGAGCAGAATCGCCATGTGGGCGTCGTGCCCGCAGGCGTGCATCGTGCCGGCGTTGACCGAGCGGTAGGTTTCGTCGTTTTGCTCTTCGACGGGGAGCGCGTCCATATCGGCTCGCAGCAGCGTGACCGGGCCCGGCTTCTCGCCGCGCAGCGTCGCCAAGATGCCGGTCTTCCCGATGCCGGTGCGAATCTCGTCGTAACCGGCGTCGCGCAGTTCGCGCTCGATGAAGGCCGCCGTTTCGAACTCTTCGAGCGAGCGCTCCGGATGCGAGTGAAAGTGGCGGCGATAGCGGACGAGCTCTTCGATCGGGACCGAAGGGCTATCGAGTGCTTTGATCAATCGGTTTGAACCACAGTTGAGCGTCTGCGTAATCGAAGATCCAATCGAATAAGGCCACCCTCCACGTCATGCGCTCGTTTTGGGCGAGCGCCCGGCGGCCACCTTCGCGCAGGATTTGCCCGCGGCAGCGAGCGACTAGGCCTTCGTGAGTCAAGCCAAACCCGCACCGGCCGAACTGGAACGCCGCGACCTCAACGACGAGCAGTTGGTCGCGATCTTCCGCACCATGGTGACGCAGCGCACCCTGGAGAACCGGGGCTTCCAACTCAACCGTCAGGGAAAGATCCCGTTTGCGTCGGCCAGCGAAGGGCACGAAGCGGTCCAAGCCGGCGCCGCGATGGCCTTCGAGCGCGGCAAAGATATCTTGGTACCCTACTATCGCGATCTCGGCCTCGCACTCGGCGTCGGGGTAACGCCCTACGAGGTGCTCCTCTCGCTCTTCGCTCGCGCCGCCGATCACTCGGCCGGGCGCCAGTTCCCGCACCACTATGCGAGCCGCCGGCTCGGCGTACACTCGATCAGCTCGGTGATCGCGGCGCAGTTGCCGCACGCCGTCGGCGCTGCCTACACCATCAAGTATCGGGGCGAGGCCGGGCGAGCGGTGCTCACGACCTTCGGCGACGGCGCCACCAGCGAGGGCGAGTGGCACGAGTCGCTCAACTTCGCCGCCGTCCACCGCCTGCCGATCGTCTTTCTTTGTGAAAATAACGAATGGGCGATCTCAACCCCGCTGGCCAAACAGATGGGGCAGCCCGATGTCTACCGGCGGGCCGAAGGCTACGGCATGCCCGGAGCGGCGGTGGACGGAATGGACCCGATCGCCTGCTACGCAGCCGTCGGCGAAGCGCTGGCCCGTGCTCGAATCGGCGGAGGCCCAACGCTGGTCGAGGCCAAGTGCTACCGCTTCCTCGCCCACACCACCGACGACGACGATCGCTCCTACCGTTCTCGCGAGGAGGTCGAAGAACGCCGGAAACGCGACCCCGTTCCCTGCTTCGAACGCTTGCTGGTCGAGCGGGGCATCCTGACCGCGGAGGGAGCGGAAGCGTTGAAGCGCACCGTCCTCGAAGAAGCCAACGACGCCACGGACCGAGCTGAAGCGATGGCCTACCCGGCAGCAGCCGATCTCTACGAACGGGTCTACGCGCAGAGTTGGCATCCGTGGATTACTTGAGCAGAGGTTCTATGGCTACGACGGATTTACGAACGGGCGGTCTCGAGTGTCACGGTTTGAGCGACCAGCAGTTGCGCGACATCTTCCGCAACATGCTGCTGCAGCGCCAGCTCGACAACCGCGGTTTTCAGCTCAACCGTCAAGGTAAGGTTCCCTTTGCCCTGGGCAGCGAGGGACATGAAGCCCTGCAGGCCGGTGCGGCGATGGCCTTCAATCGCGGTTCCGATATTCTCGCTCCCTACTATCGCGATCTCGGGCTCTGCCTGGGCATCGGCCTCTCGCCCTACGAGATCATGCTCTCGATCTTCGCGCGCGCCGAGGATCACAACGGCGGCCGTCAGTTTCCGAATCACTACTCGTCCAAACAGGCCGGCCTGATGTCGTTCTCCTCGATCCTGGCCGCGCATCTGCCGCACGCCGTCGGCGCAGCCTACGCCTTGAAGTATCGCGGCGACGACGGTCGCGCCGTCTTGGCAACGTGCGGCGACGGAACGACTAGCGAAGGCGAGTGGCACGAGTCGATGAACTTCGCGGCCGTTCACAAGCTCCCGTTTGTGATGCTGGTCGAGAACAACGAGTGGGCCATCTCGACCCCACTCGAAAAACAGATGGCGCAGCCCGAGATCTGGAAGCGCGCCGAAGGCTACGGCATGCCCGGCTGGCGCTTCAACGGCTTCGATCCCATCGAAACCTACGCGGCGGTCAAGGACGCAATGGACCGCGCGCGTTCGGGCGGGGGACCCTCGCTGATCGAGGGCACGTGCTACCGCTATCTCGCGCACTCGACCGACGACAACGACATGACCTATCGCACTCGCGAAGCAGTCAGCGAACGTCGCAAGCAGGATCCAGTGCCGGCCTTCGAAGCCGTGCTCCTCGAGCGCGGGATCGTGACGCCGCAAGACGTGGCGGCGATGCGTAAGGACATTCTGCGCGAGACCAACGAGGCGACCGACGCAGCCGAAGCGCTTCCCTATCCGAAGCCTGAAGATCTCTATACGCACGTCTACGAAGGAGCGTGGCAACCGTGGCAGTCGTAAGCAGCACGAACTCGACGTTGATGAACAACGTCGAGGCGGTTCGCGCGACCCTCTACGAAGCGATGCGCAACGACGACCGCACGATCATTTTGGGCGAGGACGTCGGCGCGCGTGGAAACGTTTTTCTGATCACCAAGGATTTCATCGGCGAGTTCGGAGAGGCGCGTGTTATCGACACCCCGATCGCCGAAGCCTCGATCGTCGGCATCGCCGTCGGCATGGCGATGGAAGGCCTGCGTCCGATTGCCGAGATTCAGTTCGCCGACTTTATCTATCCCTCGTTTAATCAGATCGTCGGCGAGGCGGCGAAGATCCGCTACCGCTCCAACGGCGAGTACACGTGTCCGCTCGTAATTCGCACGCCCTACGGCGGCGGCGTTCGCGGCGCGCTCTCCCACTCGGTCTCGATCGAAGCGCTGTTCTATCACGTTCCAGGCTTGAAAATCGTCGTCCCGTCCTTTCCCGACGACGTAAAAGGGCTGCTAAACTCGGCGATCGACGATCCCGACCCGGTGCTCTTCTTGGAGCACAAGAAGACGTATCGGCTGATCAAAGGCGAGGTGCCCGACGGTCACTACACGATTCCGCTGGGCAAGGCGAGAATTCGTAAAGAGGGCACGCAGTTGACGGTCGTTTCGTACGGCCTCTACGTGCACTGGGCGATCGAGGCGGCGCAGAGGCTCGAAAAGGAAGGCCTCTCGGTCGAAGTGATCGACCTGCGCTCGATTCGTCCGATGGACAAGACGGCGATCCTCGAGAGCGTGCGCCAGACGCGCAAGCTGCTGATCATTCACGAAGACAACAAGTTCGGCGGCGTCGGCGCGGAGATCAGTGCGATGGTCGCCGAAGAGGCGCTCTTCGATCTCGACGCGCCGATCCGTCGGCTCGCGGCGCCGGACGTCCCCGCGATGGGCTACGCATTGCCGCTCGAGGATGAGTATATGTCGTCGGCCGGCGAGATGGCCGAGACGATGAGCGAAATGGTGAAGTTCTGATGGCTACGACAATCACGATGCCGCAACTGGGCGAAACGGTTACCGAAGGTACCGTCGCACAGTGGCTCAAGAGCGTCGGCGACTCCGTCGACAAATACGAAGACTTCGTCGAAGTCTCTACCGATAAAGTTAACGCCGGCGTACCGTCGCCGGTCACCGGCACGATCCGCGAACTGCTCGTCAAGGAAGGCGAAACGGTCGCAACCGGCACGCCGATCGCGGTCATCGAAGAGGTGGGCGCCTCCGCTTCAACAGCATCGGCGGCCCCCGCGGCCTCTGCTCCCGCACCAACGCCGGCGCCGGCAGCCTCGGCGCCCGCGCCGGCCCTCGCGACCGAGCGCCCGCAGCCCGGTCCTTCTTCAAACGGCTCGCCGCCGGCCGCCGCCGTCGACGGGGCCGAAGTTGAAGGCGCGCTGCGCGGCGCGTCGCCCGCCGTCCGCCGCCTCGCGCGCGAGCACCACATCGACATCCGCGCGATCAAAGGCAGCGGAAGCAACGGCCGCGTAACGGCCGATGACGTTTTGGCCGCGGCGCGCACCGGCGCCCCGGCAGCGACGGCCCCCGCACCGCACTTCGAAGCGCCCGACGCGACGCGCACGTCGACCTACGCGCAGCCGATTCCCGGCACGACGGTCACGCTTACGCAAGCTCGGCGCATCATCGCCGAACGCATGGTCGAGAGCCGCCGCACGGCACCGCACGCGTGGTCGATGGTCGAGATCGACGTCACCGAGGTTTGGAAGTGGCGCGTTGCCGAGAAAGATCGCTTCGAGCGCGAGACCGGATACAAGCTCACGCTGCTCCCCTTCTTCGTTCGCGCAGTCGTCGAGTCGCTCGCCGCATTTCCGTTGATGAATGCGCGCTTCGTGCCGGCCAACGGTTCGAATCAAGCGAGCATCTACGTCAACGGCGAAGTGAACGTCGGGGTCGCCATCGGCCTGCCCACTAACCTCGTCGTTCCCGTAATCAAGAATGCCGACAAGCTCTCGATCAAAGGCCTGGCGATCGCGGCCGGGGAGCTGATCGAGAAGGCGCGCAAGGGCAAACTCGGCGTCGACGACCTCGCCGGCGGCACGTTTACCGTCAACAACAACGGCGCAAACGGATCGTGGGCCTCGGCGCCGATCATCAACGGAGGCCAAGCCGGCATCGTCACGATGGAGACGGTCGTCAAAAAGCTCGTCGTGCGCGACGACGATTCGATCGCAATCCGTTCGATGATGAACTCATGCCTCTCGCTCGATCATCGCGTCGTCGACGGTTACGTAGCCAGCGGCTTTCTCGCCGATCTCAAGCGGCGTCTCGAACGGATGGGGCCGCAGGGAGAGCTGTAGACTAAATTCAGATCCGCAAGCAGTTCCGCTTCGAATCCGCCCACGTTCTGCCGTCCCACCCCGGAAAGTGCTCGCGGATGCACGGGCACTCGTATCGCCTCGAAGTCGCCGTCCGGGGCCCGCTGCAGACTACGGGGCCCGCGCGCGGCATGATCGAGGACTTCGACGTCATCGAGCGCATCGTCAACGAACGCATCGTGGATCGCCTCGACCATCACAGCCTCAACGACGTCGTCGAGAATCCAACGGTCGAAAATCTGCTCGGCTATATCTGGGCGCAGCTCGCCGGCGAACTGCAGGGCCTCGACGAGCTCGTGCTCTGGGAGACGAGCACCGCCCGCGGCATCCTGCGTAAAAGCGATTTCGGCCATGCTCCAACTAGCTGAGATCTTCTATAGCGTGCAGGGCGAGGGGACGTGGACCGGTACGCCGGCGGTGTTCGTTCGGCTTGCCGGCTGCAATCTCGCCTGCGATTTTTGCGATACGGACTATTCGACGAAGTTTTTCGCCGGCGTCGAAGAGGTCGTCGGGCGCGTGCGCGAGGCCGGCGGCGAGTGCCCGATGGTCGTGCTCACCGGCGGCGAGCCGCTGGCGCAGGCCGAGGCTCCGGCGCTGATCGAAGCGCTGCGGCGCGACGGGCGGCGCGTGCACGTCGAGTCGAACGGCACGATCTTCACCGAGCTTCCCGACGACGTGTGGCTCTGCGTCTCGCCAAAGGAGCGGGTCGACCCGCGCATGGCGCTGCGCGCAAACGAGGCCAAGCTGATCGTCGACGAGCGTGTGCCGGAGGAGCATCTCGCGCTATTCGCGGGCAAGCCGGTGATCCTGCTGCAGCCGGAGGGCAACGAGCCGGCGAACGTCAGGCTCGCGCTCGACTACGTCAAAGCCCACCCGGGGCGCTTTCGTCTCTCGCTCCAGACCCACAAGTTCATCGGTGTTCCGTGATTCTGCTCTGCTGTGCCGTCGAAGCAGAACTCGCATTCTGGTGCCCGCGCGATGGAGTCGATAGGGTCGTCAGCGGCGTCGGCCCGGTCGAGGCCGCGAGCGCGGTCACCGCGGCGCTGGCAACGGGTAGATATAGCCTCGTGGTGAACGCGGGAATCGCCGGTGCATTCGACGGTGCCGCGGCGGTCGGTGACGGTGTCGTCGTCTCGGAAGAACGCATGGAGCTACGGCTCGAGAGCGGCCAGGCGTTCTCGCTGCCGCGGGGCGAACGCACGGTGGAGAGTGCGCGTTCCGATCCGAGCCTCGTTACCCGCTTGCAGGCCGCCGGCTTTGCAGCCCTGCGCGGGATAACCGTCTCCCGCGTGACGTCGAGCGAAGCGACGGCCCAGCGCCTTGCGCAGACGCTCGGCGCCCAGGTCGAATCGATGGAAGGTTTTGCCGTGCTGCGCGCCGCGCAACGAGCCGGCGTCGCCGCGATCGAGGTGCGCGGCATCTCGAATCGCTGCGGTGCGCGCGAGCGCGGCGGCTGGAATTTCGCGGCCGGAATCGCCGGCTTACAGAACGTCACCGCCGCCCTCTTGGAGCTATGTACACCTTAGCCTATTCACCCTGTCCCAACGACACCTACATCTTCGGCGCCCTCACCAACGGCCTGCTGACGGGCGCACCCGAGGTGCGCGCCCACCTTGGCGATATCGAGGAGCTCAATACCGCCGCCGCACGCGGGGAGTACGAGCTGACGAAGGTCAGTTACGGCGCGATACCGTTCCTGATGGACCGCTATCGCATCCTAACGTCGGGCGGCGCGCTGGGCCGCGGCTGCGGACCGCTGTTGGTCGCGCGTCCGGACACGTCGCCTCAGCTCTTCGCCGACTTCGCGCGCAAGAAGATCGCGATCCCCGGCGAGCGGACGACCGCGTTCATGCTGCTCCAGCTCGCGCTGGGCCGGCGCCCGAAGGCGGTCCAGATGCGCTTCGACCGCATCGTAGACGCGGTCGTAAACGGCGAGGTCGACGGTGGCCTCATCATCCACGAATCGCGCTTCACTTATCGCGATGCCGGCCTGATCGCGATCGCCGATCTCGGCGAGTGGTGGGAAAACATGACGCTCCTGCCCGTTCCGTTGGGAGCAATACTCGTTCGCAACGACGTCGATCCGGCGCACGTTCTTGCGCTCGACGAGGCGATCCGCGCGAGCCTGAACTTCGCCCGCACGAACGAAGCGGCGGTGATGCCCTACGTTCGCGAGCACGCGTTCGAAATGAACGACGACGTGATGCGTTCGCACATCGCGCTCTACGTAAACGACTTCAGCGACGATCTCGGCGAGACGGGACGCAATGCGGTGCGCGCACTCTTCTTACGGGCGCACGAAGCCGGGGTATTGGGCCGCGCGATGGAACCGGTCTTTGCGACGTAAGCGTTTCCTCGCCGCAGCGGCCGGGCTGGGGGCTGCCGCCGTGGCGCCGGCGCTGGCCGAATCGCTGCCGGCGGCGCGAATCGAGCTGGGCAACGAAGTCTTTCTGCGCCGCGCCTGGCGCGATCTGGGCGGCCGCACGATCGGATTGATCACCAATCAAAGCGGCGTTACCTCACAACTGGAATCGGTCGTCGACGCGACGCTGCGCCAAGGAAGGGTGCGCGTAAAAGCGATCTATGCGCCGGAGCACGGGTTTCGCGGCGACCGCAACGCCGGCGCATCGGTCGCCTCGTATATCGACCCCCAGACGCATCTCCCCGTCTACAGTCTTTACGGCGCCTCAAAGCACCCCGGCGCGCAAATGCTCGACGGCGTCGACGTCATGTGCTTCGACATTCAAGACGTGGGCTCGCGCGCGTACACCTACATCTCGACGATGGCCTACGCGATGCAGGCCGCCAAGCAGTTCAACAAAGAGTTCTGGGTCCTCGACCGTCCCAATCCGATCGGCGGCGCCGTCGAAGGGCCGGTTCTGGAGCCGCCCTACGAGTCGTTCATCGGTCTCTATCCGATCGCGATGCGCCACGGGATGACCATCGGCGAGCTGGCGGGGCTATTCAACGACCACTTCGGCATCGGCGCGAAGCTTCGCGTCGTCCGCATGACCGGCTGGGGGCACTCGATGATCTGGCCCGATACGCGGCTGCAATGGGTTGCGACCTCGCCGAACATTCCCGACTGGCAAACGACGTTCGTCTATCCCGGTACCGGATTGCTCGACAGCGCTGGCATCAATAACGGCAGCGGCTACACCAAGCCGTTCTTCCTGGCCGGGGCTTTAGCGCTCGACGGGTCCAAGCTCGCGGCGCGTTTGAACGCGCGCAATCTCCCCGGCGTCTGGTTTCGCCCGGCCGCGTGGACTCCGTACGTCGGCTTTTGGAAGGGCCGCGAGCTCACCGGGGTCGAGCTGATGGTCTTCGATCCGCGCCGTTTCGCGGCGGTACGTTCCGCGGTGGAGATCCTCGTTGCGATTCGCGATCTCTTCCCGCACGCAATCCAGATCGCGAGCGTCGCCGGGCTCGATCGGGATTGGGGAACCGATTCCATTCGACAGAACCTGCTCGCCGGAAAGAGCGCGCGCGAGATCCTCGATCAATGGGCGCCCGGCGTAGCGAGCTTTGACTCGCTGCGGCGGAGATATCTGCTCTACTAGAAGGTCGGCCGCCTCGGAAAACGCGAGCCCCCGCCGGTTGGCGGGGGCTCGCATTTTCGATGACCGTTTCTTACCAGTCCCAGTACCCTGCAGCGTCCCTCAACGATCTTGGAGGAGATCGCGAAAGAACGAATTCG
>DATDHW010000034.1:0-101133 GCA_036521375.1 Candidatus Cybelea sp. | reverse complement strand
ATCGCGCGGCCACGCGCCCTCCCGCAGCAGAAGCCCAAACGTCCGGTGCACGGCGCCGAACGGCAGCGCTTCACCGCCGATCTCCTTCACCACCGCCGGCACCGTCGAGCGGAGATGTTCGAGCAGCGTGTGCAGCTCTTGGCGCCCGACGAGCTCGGCGGCGTGGGTGCGCGCGATCTCCGCGAGATGGGAGCCGAGCACCGAGATCGGATCGAAGACCAGCGCGCCCGCATTGAGCGCGCTCTCCCGCACGTCGGGTGGAATCCAGGCTGCCGGCAGCGAGTAGACGGGTTCGCGTTCGATCTGCACCGAGAAGCGCGTCAAGATCGCCTCGTCGGCAACCGCCAGCAGCCGCTCGAGTTCGAGGCGCCCGCTCCCCACCAAGCGATCGCGAACCCGAATTCCGTAGGTGCGCGGATCGCGCCCAAGATCGTCGCGCAAACGTACGCCGGGGAGAACGACGCCGATGTCGGCGGCCAGCGCTCGGCGAACCTCGCCGATCCGGTCGAGCAGCGCGTCGGCCAGCGGCGGCGCCAAGAGTTGTGCGAGATCGGCACCGATCTCGAGCGCAACGGCGTCGACGCCCACGAGGCCAAGCGCCAGCTCCGGGCGCCGCATTGCGTTACGCTTGAGACGCTCGCGCGCCTCGACGGCTTCGCTCTCGCCGCGCCGGCGATTGCGCTGCGCCATGTGGGCCAGCGTAAACGCCGTCGCACCCAAGAAGATAAAAAGCGGTCGCGGCAATGCCGGCACCAGCGCAAGCGCCAGCAGCAGGCCGCCGGCGCTGCGTAAGACGTCGGGACGCGCAAAGAGCTGGGTCGCGAGATCGGCGCCGAGGGCACCCTCCGAAGCGACGCGGGTGACCATCATGCCCATCGCCGTCGAGATCAGAAAGGCCGGCAGCGTCGTTACCAGCGCGTTTCCGATCGACAGGAGGGCGAAGGTCGAGATCGAGTCGACGGGCGACAGCCCATGGTAGAGGACGCCGACGAGCACGCCGCCCGCTAGATTGAGCGCGACGATCACGAGCGCCGCGATCGCGTCGCCTTTGACGAACTTTCCCGCACCGTCCATCGCGCCGTAGAAATCGGCCTCGCGTTGAACCAACTCGCGTTTGCGCCGCGCGCCCTCGGCATCGAGGGAACCGGCGTGAACGTCGGCGTCGATCGCCATCTGTTTGCCGGGCATCGCGTCGAGCGTGAAACGAGCCGCGACTTCGGCGACTCGCTGCGAGCCGCTGGCGATCACGACGAACTGAATCGTCACGAGGATCGCAAAGACGATGACGCCGACGACGAGATTTCCGTGCACGACGAACTCTCCGAACGCGGGAATGATCGCCCCGACCGCACCCGGCGTCGCCCCCGCCGTCAAGATCAGCCGCGTCGCCGAAACGTCGAGCGAGAGCCGAAAGAGCGTGGCGATCAAGAGCGCCGGCGCGAACGCCGAGAACTCGAGGGGGTCGTCGACGGTCACCGAGAGCAAGAGCACGAGCGCCGAACCGAAGATGTTGATTCCCAGCAGCAGATCGAGCAGCCACGGCGGCAGCGGCACGATTAGGATCGCGACGATCGCCAATAGTAACGCGGCAAACGCGTAGACCGCGCGCCGCGAAGAACTCATGCGGCCGGCTCGCTCGCGCTCGCGCTCGCGCGCGTCAGCGCGATGACGACTTCGGCGACCGCGAGATAGTGCTCGCGCGGAATCGGCTCGCCGGAGCGTACGTCGCGATAGAGGGCTCGTGCCAGCAGCGGATTCTCGACGACCGGAATGCCGTGACGGGCGGCGAGCGCGCGCACCTGCAGCGCGAGGTCGTCGATCGCACGGACGAGCACCTTCGGCACCGTGACGAGCGGAGGCGCGTATGCGAGCGCGACGGCAACGTGAGTTGGATTGACGACGACGAACGCCGCCTCTTTTACCTTTCCGACGCCGCCGCGCAAAAAGGCGCGATGCAGCGAACGCCGGCGGCCGCGGGCGGTGGCGTCACCCTCTTCCTCCTTCTGTTCGCGTCTGCGCTCCTCGAGGCTCATTCGGAGCCGGCGCAGCCACGCGTTGCGCGCGGCAGCGAACTCGACGAGCGAGAAGAGCAGGCCGATCCCGGCCGCCACGGCGACGACCTCGATCGCGCAGGACCACGCCGCCGCCGCGAAACGGTCGAGCGAGGCTGAAGCGAGCAGCGCCGGTGCGCTCGCTGCAAACGCGGGGAGCATCGCGCCCACCGCACATGAAAACGCGAGGATCGCGCGCATCGAATGCCCGAGCGTCTCGCGGGAAAGGACGCGGCGTATTCCTTGGACCGGATTGAGGCGCTCGATTTTCATCCCGACCGGGACGAACGCCAAGCCCCCGTTTTGCAGCAGCGTCGCGAACGTACCGGCGAGCGAAGCGCAAAGGATCGGCACGAGCGCAACCGCGAGGAGCGCCCAGGCACTCGGCGGGGCCGGGCGCAGCGACGCGGCCTGGGCGAGCGCATTCGCGCCGAGGCTCGCGATGCTCGCCGCGATGCCGGCAACGCCGCAGGCTGCCGCCGCGAACGAGCAGTTCGCTCCAAGCTCACTCGAACGTGCGACGTCACCCTCGCGCCGCGCCTTGGCGATTCGCCGCGGCGTCGCTTCGAACGGCTTCTCGGCGCTATCGCTCATCGTGCCGGCCCGGGAAACAAGACGATCGGGAGCGGGGCGTGCTGCGCTTCGAGCGGCACGACGACGGTGCTTGCAAGGAGCGCGGCGGCATAGGCGAGCGGAAATGCCAGCGTAAAGCTGCCGAAACGCGGAACGACCCGCGAGAGAGCGCCGAGCGCGATCTGCACGACGAATGCCGCAGCGACCGCGGGCGCGGCGACCTGCAGCGCGACGACGACGAACGTCTGAGCGAACCACGCAGTGAAGCTCGTCCACTGCGCGGCGTCGATCGCGCTTGCGGGCGGAATGCGGCTGAAGCTCTCGGCGAATGCGAGCAGCATCGGACGGTAGGCGCCGGTCAGAAAGAAGGCGCCGGTAAACGCGAGCGACCAGACGCGTCCGTAGCCTGACGGCGCCACCAGCGCGACGCTCGGAGCGATCGCCTTGACGCCGATGTAATCGTCGACGACGCGCCCTCCCGCGTACGCACCGTCGTAGATCAGCGACGCGGTCATGCCGATCGCACTGCCCAGCAGAAACTCGACGAGCAGCGCGGCAACCAATCCGTAGACGTCTTCGCCGCGGATGCGAACCGCGAGCGGCCGCGCGACGAGCGTTGCCAGCGAAAGCGCAAGCCCGCCGCGCAGCGCGACGGGGACGCTGGGATGCGAGAATCCCGGCGCGCGAAAGACGAAGCCCGCGCAGCGGGCTAGTACGAGCAGACCGCCTACCATCCCGAGCCCAGCGCCGGTATTGCCGCGATCGCGCGATCGAAGAGCGAGGCCAGTAAATGCATCGCGGTCGCGCCGAACGCGACGACGACGAGCCCGACGGTAACGATCTTGGGAAGAAGCGTCAGCGTCTGTTCCTGAACTTGCGTCGCCGCTTGGACGACCGCAACCGCCGTCCCGACGAGCGCGGCGCCGGCGAGCATCGGCAAAGCGATCAGCGCCGTCGTGACGAGCGCGTCGTGCAAGAGTCCGTCGAGCGCCTCCACGCCCTAACGGTAGGAGAACGGCGTTACGAGTGCGTTACACGGTTGTTATGGCGGTCGCGTTGCGCGGGGCCGGGCGCCACGCACTCGCGGCCAGCAGTGCGGAGACGATCGCGCGCGTGGCGGGCGAACGATTGAGCGTATAAAAGTGCAGGCCGGGCACTCCGGACTGCAGCAGCTCTGAGGCCTGCATCGAGGCGTAGGCCACACCCAGATCCTCAACGGCCTTGACGTCGCCCTTGCGCAACTCCATTTCGACTCGCAGCTTCGGTGGAATGCTCGCGCCGCACAGCGCGACGAAGCGCTCGATCTGGGCGAAGTTCGTGATCGGCATCAGGCCCGGCAGCATCGGCACCGAGATGCCGGCGTCTCGCGCCCGGCGCTCAAACGCGAAGAAGAGCGTGTTGTCGAAAAAGAGCTGCGAGACGAGAAAATCGGCACCGGCGTCCGCTTTGCGCTTGAGCGCTTCGAGGTCCGCGTCGACCGTCGGCGCCTCCGGGTGCTTCTCGGGGTAGCACGCCGCGCCGATGCAAAAGTCGTAATTGCGCCGCAGCATCGCAATCAGCTCGTCGGCATAGGTGAAGCCTCCGGCGGTTGCTTCAAAGGCGGTGCCCGCGGGCGGGTCACCGCGCAGCGCCAGTACGTTCTCGATGCGCGCGCGCGCCAAGTCGTCGAAGAGCGCACGCAGGTCGGCGCGCGAAGCGCCAACGCACGTAACGTGCGCGACGACCGTCATCCCGATCTCTTGCTGAATCTGTTTTGCCAGCGCGACGGTTCGTGCGCGCGTCGAGCCCCCCGCGCCGTAGGTAATCGAGACGAATGCCGGCCGTAAGGGCGCCAGCGCCTCGATCGTTGTGAAGAGCTGCTGCGAGCCGGCGTCGTCTCGGGGCGGAGAGAACTCGAAGGAGAAAAACGGCCGCTGGGTTGCGAGCGCGTCGCTGATGCGCATATGCGGCTCGTCTCTTAACGAAAGCTGCCCGCGACGCCTCCGCAGAGCAGCGCCCAGCCGTCGACCATGACGAAGAGCAGGAGCTTCACCGGCAGCGAGACGACCGGTGGGCTCAACATCATCATGCCAAGGCCCATCAGCATTGCGGCCACCGCCAAGTCGATCGCGACGAAGGGCAGATAGAGGGCGAAACCGATGGCGAAGGCGCTGCGAAGCTCGCCGACGACGAAAGCCGGAATCAAGACGGTCATCGCGACCGCGCGGCCGGGCGGCGGCGCCTCTCGCGCGATCCGTTCGAAAAGCGCGATATCGGCGGCCCGCGTCTGCCGCAGCATGAACGAACGCAGCGGTCCGGTCGCGCGCGCGAGTGCTTGCGAGGGCGTCAAGCGCCCGTGCGTGTAGGGCTCGACGGCGTCGCGGCCGATCCGCTGCGCGGTCGGCGTCATCACGACCATCGTCAAGACGAGCGCAAGGCCCGTGAGCACCGCGTTGGGGGGCAGCGCGGACGCACCGATGGCGGAACGCACCAGCGAAAGGACGACGACGATACGCACGAACGACGTGCACATCACGAGCAGCAGAGGCACGAGCGAGAGGAGCGTCAGGCTTACGAGAAGGTCGAGGGGTGCGCTTCCGTGACGTCCCGCGGCGGCGAGCAGCGGATCGAGATTCACGGCGGTCGTCCGTTGCGCAGCAGTTCGGTTATGCGCAGGCCGAAGCTCTCGTCGACCGCGACGATTTCGCCGCGGGCGATCGCGCGATTGTTGACGAGCAGCTCGACCGGTGCGTTGGCCGCGCGATCGAGCTCGACGATCGATCCGTTTCCCAGCTTGAGGATCTCCGCCACCGACATTTTACAGCCGCCCAGCTCGACCGTCAGTTGGAGCGGAACGTGCAGCAGCAGGCCGAGATCGTCGCTTTCGAGCGGACCATTGCCATCGACGACCATCGCTTTTACGAGTCGCCGGCTGCGTCTACCCGCAGCGCGCGGCGGCCGCCGGCGAACCCGCACGTTCCGCGCGCGAGCGCGCGCCCGAACGCGACGAGCGTGCAGCGGTGCAGTTCGTCGGGAGAGACCGGCAGCGTCGCTCCCGCTGCGAGCGCCGCTATCGCGCGGCCCCAAACCGGACCGAGAGCGAACCGCACGCACGTCGCGATCGGGATCTCTGCCAGATGCGCGGCTTCGATTCGCGTTTGCGGTTGCGGGGACGGATCTCGCGTCAGCGCGATTCCGATGCGAGCGACGACCGGTTCGAGCAGTGAGAGCTCGAAGTACGTCGCGAGCCGTTCGATCCGGTCGACGCGCTCGGCGCCGAGGCTCTCCCGCGTTCCGCAGACCGAACCGAGGTGCGCCGCAAGCATTCCGATCGTACGATCCAAAACGTCGCGCTCGAACGGTGAGAGCGGGCGGTTCGCGCGCGACGAAGGCTCGCCGAAGAGCGCCGCCGCAAGCGCGGCCGCATCGTCGGGGCGCAGGACGACGACCGCATCGGCGACGCTGCCGCGGATGCGATAGAGAAGCGCATCGCGCAAAAGCATAGGCCACGCGCAGAGGCGCGGAATCGAGGGTTCGAAGACGTGCAGTTCAACGGGCGCGGCAAAGAGCGCGGCCAGCGATTCGCGGATGCCGTTGGCGACGACACAGGCCGCGCTCACCGGAAGCGAGGAGCGCCTCGTGACGACCCATTTGCGCACGCGACGGTTCATTTCAGTAGATCCATCGCCGTTTTGCCGAGGTGGCCTTTGGCCGTCTCCGCTGCCTGCAGCGCGTCGAACGTAATATACGCCTCTTTCAGCCGCACGAGGCTCTCGTCCAAGTCGACCCGGCTGCGCGAGCGATGGAGCGGTTCGAGCGCGGCAAAACCGTCGCGTCCGGCCGCACCGAGCTGCGCGTCGACGCCCGGCGGCGCGACCCGCAGCCCGTCTCTTTCGGAAAGGCGCGTACCCGCCGGAAAGCGCGCGAGCGCGAGGCGGCCGGCAACGATGCGGCGCGACTCGCGGTTTCCGCTGCGCGGGTCGATGCTCGTTCGATCGTAGACGAGACTCCCGTCGGCCTCGATCCGCGGGTTCGCGGCGCGCCCAAGCGCTTCATCGATCGAATCGACCCGCAGCTCCACGAGTCGCCTCGACCCTTCGAGGCCGCAGATCGCGCGCCCGTCGCGATCTTCGAGCCGGCCATTGCGAAGCGCGAACGATCCGTCGCTGGCAAAGCCGGTCTCGCCGCGCGCGTCGCGAGCAACGAAGTAGAGGCCGCCGGCAGCGCAGACCGAGAGCGGATCGAGCGTGAAATCGGAGATCGCCGCCGGCGTGGCGACGTCGTCGTGCTGGGGCACGCTGCCGGGAACGAACGCGCGGCGCACGTCGGCGGCGCGTTCGGTGATTCGGTCGAGCGCTGCGCTCAACGCTGGGTTTAGGAACATAGCGATCCTCCGTTGGCGAGCGGCGTGGTCTCGAATCCGCGAGTCGCCAACGCCATCCGCGCCTGGGCGAGCGCCCGCGCGACGAGTTGGCGCATCTCGGGCCGGCAGAGCGCGACGAGCGTAACCGTGCCCGCGTTACTCTGCAGAATCACGTGGACGCGAGCGCCGCCGCGTCCGAGCGAGAAGGTCGCGCGCCGGACCGCTGCGTCCGGCCGGAAGAACGTGCGCTCGATGCGGCGGCTCAAGGGAAAGATCGCCCGAAACGTCGCCGATCGCGCGGCATTCGGGGCGAGCTGCGGCGGCGCGGGGCGAGCTGCGGAGCCTCTCGTTTGGCGACACTCGGCGCAACGCTCGAGCAGCCGATGTTCGGCGCGCTGCTGCAGCCGGCAGGCGATCGTAGCAGCGGCCGCCGATCGGTGCGCGGTCTGCACCGCCGGCCGCCTCTGCTCTCGATCGAGATGAAGCGCCGAATACCAGGCTTGCGAGAGCGCTCGCCGGTCGATCGCCGCGAGCGGTGCCGCTAGAATGCTGACCTCGAGCCGTTCTGTCGTCATGGCAACATGCTGTCAGGCGCAGGTGAACTTTCGGTCGTCGCCGGGTTGCCGAGTTGAGAACGCCGCTCGTACGAGGAGAGAACGCGCTGCACGTACTCGCGCGTCTGCGGATACGGGGGCACGCCCCCGAAACGCTCGACCGCATTGGGGCCGGCGTTGTACGCCGCCAGCGCAAGATTCACGCTGCCGAAACGATCGAGCAGGCTTCGCAGATATCGCGTCCCGCCGTCGACGTTCTGCCGCGCGTCGTACGGATCGCGTACGCCCAGTGCCGCAGCCGTCCCGGGCATCAGCTGCATCAAGCCTTGTGCGCCCGCGCTCGAGACGGCGCGCTCGTCGAACCCCGATTCGTTCTCGATGACGGCGTCGACCAGCGCCGGATCGACGTTGCGGCGAGCCGCAGCGGCCGCGACGATCTCTGCGATCTCTCCTCGCGACGTGCGCGCCGCAGCGGGAACATCTACCGGCACTTTCGCGGGCCGCGCGTCGTAGCGTCTTGCCGAGACGATCTCGTCGAATTCCGTACCGCCGGCCGCCCCCGTCGTTATCTCGGCGATGCGGCGGCGGACCGCAGCGAGTTCTTCAGCGATCTGCACGTTCGGCCTCCACGAGATCGGCGAGCGCGGCCAGACGCGAGAGCGTCTCCGCCGGCTCGCAGCGCCGCGCCGTCTGGCGCAGGAAATCTTCCAAGCGATCTTCGGCCGCAACGGCAGCGCGCACCGCCGGCTCCTGGGAATCGAGGCCCAAACTACGCGCGTCCGTGACGCGATCGAGCACGGCAATCGCGCGGCGCATGGCTCTTGCCGCACGAAGGTGCACGCCGTCTGCGACCATCTCCATCGTGCGGCTCGTGCTGGCGAGCACGTCGACCGCGGGGAAGCGTCCGGCTCGAGCGAGCGTGGTCGAAAGCGCAATGTGGCCGTCGAGCAGCGAGCGGGCGGCTTCGCTGACCGGATCGCGATCGTCGCCGTCGTTGAGCACCGTTGCGATCAAGGTGACCGAACCTGCGGCGAGGACGCCGGCCACCTCGACGAGCCGCGCCAGCTCGGCAAACACGCTGGGCGGATAGCCGCCGCGCCCGGTGCTCTCTCCCTTTGCGACGGCAAGTTCGCGCAGCGCCGCGGCAACGCGAGCCAGACTATCGAGCACGAGCAAAACGGAGAGTCCGCGCTCGCGAAGTACACGTGCCTGCGCGACCGCAACGATTCCCGCGTCGAGACGCTCGAGTGCGGGACGATCGCTGGTCGCACAGACGACCGTCATACGCTCGTTGAGGCGCGCGATCCACTGCTGCGCTTCGCGACCCCGCTCGCCGACCAGTGCGACGACGACCGCGTCGGCGGCGCATCCGTCGACGAACGCCTCGAGCAGCGTCGTTTTGCCGGCGCCGGGCGCGCCGAATATCCCGATCCTCGCGCCGCACCCGATCGTCAGCAGCCCGTCGACGACCCGTACACCCGTCCACAACGGCGTGACGACCGGCGCGCGCTGGGCCGGGCGCGGCGGCCGAAGCGCGATCGATACCGCGCGCCCGCACAGCGGCGGACCATCGTCGAGCGGGCGGCCGGCGGCATCGATCGCGCGGCCGAGAGCACACGTCCCCAATGCCAGACGCCGCAGCACCGTCATTCGTGCGCCGCCGCGATCGCCGCTTCGAGGCGCGCGGATAACCGTAAGTCAATCGTGCCGGATCGCAGCTCGACGACGATATCGCCGGGGCGCAGCGAGGTGTCGTCGATTTTTTCGACCTGCAGCTCGGCAAGCGCTTCGCGATCGCGCGGGTGGACCCGCACCGCGACGATCCGTTCGTCGACGAACCGTTCGCGAGTCTTCGCGACGATCGAGGCGACGTCCGCAGCTTGCAGCGCGAGCTCGCGCGCCAGCACGTTCTCCGCAATCTCCAGCAGGAGGCGCGCCACGCCGGCATCGAGCGCATCGGCAAGCGCCGCACGAAAGCGGCGAATCGCACCGAACGTCATGGCGTACTCATCGCCCGCGTGCGTGCAGTGCACGGTCGTACGATCGAGGTCGGGGCGGATCTCGATTTCCGGGGCCGGCGGCTCGCCAAGCGGTTGCAGCGGACGCAAGAGCGCCGTCAACGGAACGAACTCACGCATGGCGGCGAAGGAGTTCCTGCGCTTCGTCGAGCAGCGGCGCGTGGCTGCGCTGCATTCGCCGTACGATTGCCTCACGTTCGTGCGGCGGATAGAGCTCGAGTACGGCGGTAGCCGTCGCGGCCGGAAGCGCGCTGATGATCGCCGCCGCCGCGTGCGGCGGTTCTTGTTCGAGCATACTGCGAACGCGTGCCGGCGCGAAGCCTGCAGCCGCTTTCGACGTGCGCTCGAGCGCCGCGCGTTCCAGCAGCGAGCGTACGAGCTCACCGCACGGTGGAAGCGCGAACCGAACGCAGACGACCAGAGCGATGGCAACGACGAGCGCCGGCGCGAGCGGAATGAGCGCGCCGTACAGCAGCGCCCAAGCATCGCGGCGTATTTCGGGTGGTTGATGGAAGTTGACGGCTTCGACCGCCAGCACGTCGCCGCGGCGCGCATCGAAACCGACCGCCGCCTCGGCAAGCTCGCGAATGTTTGCGAGGTCCGTCGATCGCCCGCGGTCGACGAATACCGCGGTCGAAAGCCTCCGCAGTCCTCCGGGCGCCGCCTGCGAGGTGATTTCCCGGGTGTCACTTCCGCGATCCGCACCCTCCTCGGCGCGCCGGTAGCGCTTCCCGCCGCCCTCAAAGCTCTCGCTGCGCCTCGTGCCGGCAATCGCTTGCGGTCCGACGGGCAGGCGGCGAACATCGCGCTCCGAGACCTGCTCGTTCGCGTACTCCGCGCGCACGCGAACGATCGTCGTTCCGTCGCCGAACGCGCCGTCGAGCGCGGTCTGCAACGACGCCTGAAGCTGGGCCGCATCACCGTTGCGCTCGCTGCTCTCTCCGAGTGCGATGCCGCGATCGTCGAGGATCGTCACGCGCTTGGGCGAGAGCTCCGCAACGCTCGCGGCGACGAACGAACGAATGCCGTCAATCGTCTCCTGCGAGAGCTGCGAGCCCGAACGCAGCCGCAGCCGGACGCTCGCGCTGGCGTCGTGCGCGGTTTCGTCTGCGAACTCCGCCGCCTTCGCCGGTGCGACGATCACCCGCGCGTCGTCGACGCCGTCGATGCCGCGCAATCCGGCTTCGATATCGCCCGCCAGGCCGGCACGAGTCTGCGCGTCGACCACGGCTTGCGGCGTCAGGACGCCGATTTCACCCAACGCTTCGCCGGTGCTCGAGAGGTGGGGGTGCGGAACGCCGGCGAGTGAGAGACGCAGCAGCAGATCGTTACGCCGCCGCGCGTCGACGACGACGTTGTCGGCGGTCGCCGTGAACGCGATGCTCCAGGCGGCCAGCCGTTCTTCGACCTCACCGAGCTGTTCGGGATGTAACGGCGCCGCAAAGAGCGCGACGCGCGGCGTATGCGCCAGAATTGCGAGCGTGAGTGAAAGCGTCAAGAGTGCCAGCGCGCCGCCGCCGGCACACGCACGCGCCACGCGAGAGAGGGCGTTCCAGCGCCTGCCCAGCAGCGTCAGGGCGTGCATCACCAGAGAACTCGCGCCAAGGCCTAGACTTGCATGTTGAGGACGGCCGAGAGCGACTGCGCGAGGCGCTGCGCTGCGGCCGTCGCCGCCGAGAGCGCCACGTCGGCGCGCGTACGCTCGTAGATTGCGTCCTGCAGCGAGCCGGCGCCGTAGGCGAAGGCATCCTCGGCGCTCTGCGCGCCGCCCAGCGTCTGCTCGAGCGCGTCGATCGCCGCCGCGAATCCGCCGCCGTCTGGCGGAGCTGCCGGCGGGAGCGGCGCTTCGTCGGCTACCAATGGCTCGACCCTCATAAGCGCCCCAGCTCGATCGTCTTTTCGGCGAGCGTCTTACCGACGTCGAAGATCGAGGCGTCGGATTCGTACGCGCGCGACGCGTTCATCACCGCGATCATCTCGGACAGGATGTCGACGTTCGTGCCGCGCTCGAGCCTGGTTCCGGAGAACTCGACGAGCGGATCGCCGGAAGCGGTGTCGACGACGTTAAACTCAGGGATCATCCGCGGGTAGGCTCCGTTCGGGCCGGCTGCCTCGGCGGCTGCGACGTTACGAGCAGCAACGTCGAGCGCGGCACGCTGCGCGTCCATCCCGCTGGCGGCCGCGTCGAGCAGATCGACGGTCACTTCGTCACCAACTTGATCTCTTCGAAGCGCGCGTGCGCGGCCGTCAGCAGCGCTTCGGAAAAGATCGCGGCCTGCGCGGTCTGCGCCATTGCCGCGTCGGCGCGGCGTCCCGGCACGAGCCCGGCGTTTGCTTGCGCGAGCGATCGCTGCGCGTCGAGCAGTTGACGGCGCCCCTGCGCCATCGCGTCTCGTAAGGAATCGGCCAGATCGAACATGGCCCGATTTTACGCGTCGCCCGTAGCCACGAAGCGGACGCGGAATGGATGCAGTATGACCTGAGAAACGGGTGAAGGCTAGGTTGGAACTTGTTCACTGTGGGGTAAGAATCGGGTGAAACCGCGCTAGCCGTGCGGCCGAGCCCGTCAGGGGAGGCCGTCCCTGGGCTATAATTGGGTTTATTTAATAGCTTGCAAGGAGGACCAATGCGAATCGCGAGATCGCTCCCCGCACTTATGGCGGCACTGCTCATAGCCGCGCTCCCGCTGCCCTCGCCCGCGCAGTTCAGCGTCGGCGTCGGGTTCACAATCGGCTCGGCCCCCCCGCCGATCCCGTATTATCCCCAGCCCGCGGCACCGTATCCCAACTATCAATGGACCCCCGGCTACTGGGGCTACGGCTCGGCCGGATACTACTGGGTTCCCGGCGTCTGGGTCGCCCCGCCGAGCGTCGGAGTCTACTGGACTCCGGGCTACTGGGGCTATAACGGCGGCGCCTATGGCTGGAACGGCGGCTACTGGGGAGCCAGCGTCGGCTTCTACGGCGGCATCAACTATGGCGGCGGTTATATCGGAACCGGCTTCGTCGGCGGATCGTGGGCCGGCAACCAGTACCGCTATAACACCGCGTACACGAACGTCAACAAGACGAACATTCACAACACGTACGTCAATAAGACGGTCGTGAACGGCAATCAGTACAACCACTCCAACGTCAGCTACAACGGCGGCAAGGGCGGCACTTCGGCCAGACCGACGCAGGGCCAGCTGACGGCCCGGAAAAATGGCCGCGCGCCAACGACGGATCAGAAGAACCAGGCGCGCATAGCGAGCGAAGACCGCAATCAATACGCCAAGGTCAACAAGGGCAAACCCTCGGTGACCGCGTCGGACAAACCCTTCAACGATTCGAATAAGCCGAAGAACTTTGCCCCGGTAACGACGGCCGATCGGCAAAACGCACCGAAGAACAACAAAGCCAACCAGAACGCTGGGGCTAACAAGGCGCCGACGAGCCAGAACAAGGGCGCGATGCAGAGCAAGCCGGCACAGAACAAGTCGATGCAAAGCAAACCTGCCTCGCAGAACAAGATGCAGACGCAGAACAAGCCGCACACGCAGAGCAAACCGCAGCAGAATAAAGCGCCGGCGACGCAGCATCACCAGCCCCCGAGCCAGCCGCCGCACCGCTCCAACGCCACGATGCAGACACAGCATCACCCGCAAGGCAACACCATGGCGGGCCGGCCGCAGAGCATGCAGGCTCGCCCGCAGGGAGGCAATCAAGGGCACCCGCCCAGTGGCGGAAATAACAACAAGGGCAACAACGGCAACGGTAACGGGAACGGCAAACCGCCGCGCGGCTAAGGCCCGCTAACGGCATAAGGCCCCTCAAAAATGAGGGGCCTTTTTTTATTCCCGGCTACCTCGCCGCCGGCAGGCCGTCGGCATCGAGTGGAATGCCGAGCATCAAGCGCGTCACCTCGTCGTAGTTGGCGATGCCTGAAGCGATGCGGTTCGTCTTCAAATAGGCGTTATAGGTGCGCCACGTCCAGTGCGCGAGGATGACGTTGATATGGCGCGCGTCGCGCTTGCGCAAGGCAGCGAAATCTTGCCAGACCAGAGGCACGAATTCGTGCTTCGCGTAGCGCCGCTTCTGCGGCAGATACAAGAAGAGCTCGAACCAGCCGGCATACTGCATCGCCGGATCGTGCGACCTCAAGCAGGTGACGACCGCGAGATAGTTTGCTTCGTCTTCGCGTGCGAAGGCCGCGTCATGACTCCACTCGTGCGCGTAGTCGAAAGGGATCTCGAACCACAGCAGATCGGAGGCAACGGCAACGTTGAGCGTCAGGGGATTGATGAAGCCGCTCGTCCCCGTGGCAAGCATGAACGGATTGAATACCGTCGGCTTCGCGGGGCCGACCTGCGGCGCCCAGGTATCGCCCGAACGCTGAACGGCCGGAAGCCACGCCGCGCGCAATGCCTCGCGGTCGAGTGGAAGCTTTGCGCGCGCGTGCGCCGCGGGCGCGAGCGCGTTCATTTCTGCCATCGCTCGTTGGCGCAGGAGCGTCGCAGCGGCGGGCGTGATCCGTGCCGCGTCGAAGCGCACGCGCGCTTCGAGGGGAGCCCGCGCATAGTTCCAACCCCAACTGAGTTCGAACCACACGGCATACAGCCCGAGCACTGCCGCGCAGCCCAAAACGAGCGCCGCGGCATCGGCCCAGCGCTTGCGGCGCAAGCGCGCAAAGGCCACGATCTGCCAAACGATTGCCGCCATGCCCGCAAGCGCCGCCAAATCGCCGAGCGACCATGGCAAGCGGTGAGTTATCGCAAAGGCGATTCGTTCCCAAACCGGATATGCGCCGTTGGAATAGGCGCTCTCGATCCAGGCTGCGGAGGGTTGAACGAGCAGTGCGATCGCGCCCAGCGCGATCGCGAGAATCTTATAGCTGCTCTTTAGCGTTTGCTGTATTGGAAACGCTTGCGCGCGCGCTTGCGGCCATACTTCTTCGATTCTTTTTCGCGCGGATCGCGCGTCAGAAAGCCGTTCCTGCGCAGCGTCACCTTCAGCGACTCGTCCATCTCCACCAGCGCCCGCGCGATGCCGTGGCGTACGGCTCCCGCCTGACCGGTTACGCCGCCGCCCTCGGCTTTGACGCGCACGTCGAAGCGCGAGAGGCTCTGCGTGGCCTCGAGCGGCTGGCGGACGATTTGCAAAAGCTGCGGGCGTGGAAAGTAGTCGTCGACGGCCTTACCGTTCACGGTGATGATGCCCTGACCGAGCATCAGCTTCACACGCGCGACGGCGCGCTTGCGCCGCCCGGTCGATTGAATAACGTCGAGACTCTCGTCCAAGAAAAACTCCTACGGCAGCGACTGCGGCTTTTGGGCGTCGTGGGGATGCTCGCCGGCGACGTAGACGGTCAATCGGCGAAGCTGCACGTCGCGCATGCGATTGGGGGCGAGCATGCCGCGCACGGCCTTCTCGATCAAACGCTCTGGATGCTTGTCGTGCATCTCCTGCGCGGTCTGCACCTTGAGCCCGCCGGGATAGTTACTGTGGCGATAGTAGAGCTTCTGCTTCCACTTGTCCCCGCCCAGTTCGATCTTCTCGGCGTTGAGGACGATCACGTGATCTCCGTCGTCGATGTGCGGCGTCCAGGTCGGCTTGTGCTTACCCGAGAGCGCGCGCGCAATCCGGACGGCAAGGGAGCCGAGACGCTGACCGGCAGCGTCAACGACATACCAACCATGCTCCGTATCGGCAGTTTTCTGCTGGTAGGTGCGCACAACCAACGTATCCTACGGGAAAGCCGGGCCCCAGTCAAGTTGCGCGGGCGCAAGGAGCGGCGGCTCGCCGAACGAGTCGTACCCTCCGGCGTAGCGCACCCCGGCGAGGTAGAGCCCGGCGGCCGGGGCGACGGGACCGGCGCCGGCGCGTTCCCCCCGCCCGAGAATCTCGGAGATTTCCCCCGGCCCGCGCCGTTCGCGCCCGACCTCGGTCAGGGTGCCGACGAGCGCCCGAACCATCCGGTGTAAGAAGCCGTCGGCGACCAGCTCTAGGCGCAGGAGCGATCCGCGCTGCTCGACCTCGAAGCGCGAGAGCGTGCGAACCGTCGAGGCCGGCTTGCCGGTCGAGTTCACCGGCAGCGAGCCGCAAAAGGCGCGGAAGTCGTGCTCTCCCAGAGCATGCTCGGCCCCGGCGCGCAGGGCGCTCAGATTGAGCCGCTGCGGCACGTGCCACGCATACCGGCACAAAAGAGCGCTCGGCTGCGGTCGATTCAGAATCGCGTAAACATAGGTCCGCGCTCTAGCATCAAAGCGCGCCGAAAAGCCGGGATCTACGATGCAAGTCTCGCGAACGGAGCAGTCGTCGGGCAGGAGCGCGTTGAGCGCGAGCGTCAAACGTTCGAACGCAAACGACGCGGTGGTCGCCAGTGAGACGACCTGTCCGGTCGCGTGCACCCCGCTGTCGGTCCGGCCGGCGCCCGTCACTTTGACCGGCTCGCCGAAAAGCCGCGAGATCGCCTCCTCTAAGACTCCCGCCACCGTGCGCACCGAGGGCTGCCACTGAAATCCGGCAAACGCGCTGCCGTCGTACTCGACCGTCAGCCGGAGGGTGGTCAGGCCGGGCAGGCTCCGCGCAGCTCTGCCTTCGAGGCCTCAAGGTCGTGTTGGAACTGGGCGTCCTGCATCATCGCGTAGGCGGCCAGCGTTCCGGAGGTCCACCCCGCGACGATATCGCTTGGATAATGAAGGCCCAGAAGGATCCGGTTCTGGCCGAACGCGCGCGCCTGCTTGAAGATCTCCGCCCGCTTGCACGGTACGGCCTGCGACAAGACGACGGCCGCTGCGGCGGCGAAGGCCGCGTGCCCGCTCGGATACGACCCGTGGCGCTTGGCGGCGCCGGTGGGCCGCGGCCGTTGGTAATAGTCTTTCGCCTGATCGACGAGTTTGTGGACGTCCGCGCCGATCCGAGCGAAGAAGGCATCGGTCACGGGATCGTGCGTCGCGTCGAAATTCGGGCCGATGGAGGGCGCGAAGAAAAAGACACTGCGGGCGGCTTCCTGCGCGCTTCGCACCTGCGAGTCGCTGCGCGAAGCGATCGTGGCCGCGACCTGCGCTTGATCGGTCCGTTCCTGCAACGAACCCGGATCGGGCGGAGGCGGAAGGAAGAGCACCAGATCGAGTTGTCCGGGGTGCAGATAATGATACTCGGACTCAACTGCGAGGGCGCGCGCGCCGCAGAGCGCCGCAACGAGCAGCGCCGCGGCTGCCAGCCGGCGAGCAATCATCCGTGCTGGCGCTGCAGCGGAAACGGCAGCACGTCGCGGACCGAGCGTTGGTTCGTCAGCAGCATGATCAAGCGGTCGACGCCGATGCCGATGCCGGCGGTCGGCGGCATACCATATTCGAGCGCGCGGACGAAATCCCAATCGGGCTCGGGCACCTCTTCGTCGCCGGCCAGCCGCTCCGCAATTTGTGCCTCGAAGCGAACCCGCTGATCGTCGGGATCGTTGAGCTCGGTGAATGCGTTCGAGATCTCCATGTGCGCGCAAAACAATTCGTAGCGGTCGGTAATCGCAGGATCGCCTTGCCGCCGCTTGGCCAATGGTGAGAGCGCCACAGGGTACCCGGTAACGAAGGTCGGTTCGGTCAGATTCGGCTCGATGACCCGCTCGAAGATCTTGTCGAGCGCGTGCGCGTGCGTCGGTGAGCGCGGCAGACCGAGTTCGTGGGCGATCGCCTGCGCGCCGCCGGCGTCGAGCAGGCGGTCGCGCCCGTATTCTCCCCGGCTATACTGCGCCATTGCGTCGAGATACTCGATACGGGCGAAGGGCCTTGCAAACGAGATCGTACCCTCCTCGTACGGCAGCGCGGTATCGCCGCCGGTGGCGATACCGACGAGATGCGCGATCAGCGCCTCGTTGAACTCCATCATGTCCCAGACGTCCCAATACGCGGCGTAAAGCTCGAGCATCGTAAACTCGGGATTGTGGGTCGTATCGATGCCTTCGTTGCGAAAGATCCGGCCGATCTCGTAGACTCGCTCGAGGCCGCCGACGATCAAACGCTTGAGGTTCAGCTCGGTCGCGATACGCAGCTGCATGACCCGGTCGAGCGCGTTGCAGTGCGTCACGAAGGGGCGTGCCGCGGCGCCGCCGGCGACGTGCAGCAGCGTGGGCGTCTCCACTTCGTAAAAGCCGCGGTCGTCGATGAAGCGGCGCATCTCGGCGATCAGGCGGCTGCGCATCATCAGGGTATCGCGAACCTCGGGGTTGACGATCAGATCGACGTACCGCTGGCGATATCGCTTCTCGACGTCTACCAGGCCGTGCCACTTGTCGGGCAGCGGCATCAACGCCTTGGCGATCGTGGCGAAGTTTGTGACGTGCAGCGTCAGCTCGCCCATCTTCGAGCGAAACATGAAGCCGCGAACGGCGACCATATCGCCGCGATCGAGGCCGGCGAGGTCGGCAAAGGCGTCGTCGCCGATCTCCTGTTTGCGCGCGTAGATCTGCAGCTTGCCGGTCCGGTCCGCCAAATCCGCAAAGACCGTCTTGCCCATCGTCCGCTTCGAGAGCAAACGTCCGGCCAAGCTCCAGGCCTCCGCGGATGCGTCTTGACCGGGGACGAGGAAATTGTACCGCGCCAGCATCTCTTCCGCCGTCGCGTCGACCTCACAGCGCCGCTGCTCGAAAGGATCGCGGCCGCGGGAACGCAGAACGGCCAGATTTTCACGTCTGGCCGCTACGAGTGCCGCTTCGGTCTTCCCGAGGTCCTCCAACTACGACGCTTTCTTCGTGGCCTTCTTGGGCGAGTTGCTTTTGATCGCCTCGATCTTGTACTTAACGACGCCGCGCGGCGTTACGACGTCGACGACGGTGCCCTTCTTGTGTCCCATCAAGGCTCGCCCCAGCGGAGACTCGTTGGAGATGCGTTGATTCGACGGGTCGGCCTCGGCCGACCCAACGATCGAAAACTCGTACCCGTCGTTCTTCTTCATGTCGCGTACCTTGACGACCGCACCGAGATGGACTTCATCGGCGGCGTACTCCGATTCGTCGATGATGCGGGCGTTACGGATCATTGCCTCGAGCTTGAGAATACGCCCCTCGATGAAGGCCTGCTCTTGCTTCGCGTCTTCATACTCGGCGTTTTCGCTCAAATCGCCGTACTCTTTGGCCTGGCGGATCCGGTCGTTGACCTCGCGGCGGTGGACGCTCTTGAGCTCGTCGAGCTCCTGTTCCAGCTTCGTCAGACCCTCCGCGGTCAGGACGATCTCTTTGTCGTTCAACTAATTCTCGACCTCACGTGGGCGTGGTCGGCGCCCAACAGCTAATGGTGCGCCTTGCGAACGCTGGCGCCGATTGTTCTCAACGCCCCGCGCGAACGCCTTCTATACCCGGGCGCCGCCCCTTCTAACCCGCCGGGGAACCCAGCTCGACGACGCGGGGCCGCAGCGCAAGCTCGCGCAGCAGGCGTTCGTAGTCGGCCGGCACGACGTCGCTCCACTTCTTCCCCAGCAGCGCCAGGAGCGCGGCCTCGAGCACGTTGGTCCCGAAAGAGCGGCCGGCAAGCTCCGGGGTCGTCGTGACGAGCGTTTTGACGCCGCGCGCCGCCAGCTCGTTAACGTCGCGCTCGGTCACCGTATTGGTCAGGACGATCTTTCCGTCGAGCCGCTCGGGCATGAACTGGCGCATGAAGTGGAAATCGCCGGCGATGATCTCCGCCTCTTCGTAGTACCGTGGATATTTTGGCTCGGGCGGCTTCTCTTGCTTCTTGCCGGTCGGATAGAAGAACTGAAACGGCAGCTTGCAGGCATCCGGCAGATACTTTTCGGCGAGCGCTTCGAACTCGTGCAGTCCGCGCACCGGCATGTCTTTGTCGAGCGCGAAGATGAAGTCGCCGAAGAGCACGTCGGCCCCGGCGTCGACCAGCGCCTGCGCCATTCCGAAGCGATCGAGCGCGCTGACCATTAAGACGTGCTTCCCGTGCAGATCTATCGAAAGGTCATCCTGCATGAAGCGCACGGCTTCGCGCTCGAGCGTGTTCTTCAATCCGCTTCCATCGACGATCGGCGTGATCTTCGCGGCTTCGAGCAGCCGCAGGCCGTCGCGCAGCGCGTAGCGGTGCCGCCCAGCATAAAGGTAGACGTCGATACCGCCCAAGCCGATGGCGTCGACCTTTCCGTCGAGCTCGTGGATCATCCCGATCGCGACGTCGAGTTTGCCGTCGGTGCCAACGCGCGACATATCGAACCGCTCGCCGAGCAGCGTCGCCTCGGCGCGATGATCGCGGCTGCTCGAACCCAGCGAAACGGAAACGACGCTCTTCACCGGCTCGCCACCTTTCCTTCGGCTCCGCGCCGCGCCGCGGCCTCACGGGTCGCGACGATGCTCTCGGGCGTGATCGCGGCGTCGAACGCGCGCATGTCGGCGAGTTCGAACCCGCAGCGCTGCGCCATCTCTTGAATCTCGATGACCTTTTCGAGTTTGATGCCCCGGCCGATCGTATAGGGTTCGAGACGGCCCTCCAGCGCAAGAATCATCGTTTCGCTCATGCATGCGAGCGCCGTACGCCCCGGCAGATTCAAATCGAAGTCGGTTCCCGGCTCGCGCACTCGCTCGAAGCGCGGCTGCCCGGGCACCCGCATGTTGCCGCCCTCGACGACGAGCACGTCGGGCCGCTCGCCGCAGACTCGCCGGCTCACGTCGTGCGGCAGAGAAAGCTCGCAGACGATCGCGCCGGTTTGCAGGTCCTCGGGCTCGATGACGTCCTGCGTCGAGCTCGTCGCCGTGAGCACGAGCTGCGAGCGCCGCACCGCGCTCGCGACGTCGGTCGTGTACTCGCTCTCGCAGGAGAGCGCCGGGGCGACTTCTTCGTAGAATTTGCGCAGACGCGTCGCGTTGCGCGCGACCAGGATCATCCGCCGGACTCTCGGCGCGATCAGGCGCGCGCAGGCGGCGCCGATCGAGCCGGTCGCACCGATCACCGCGACCGTGCATTGCGCGGTGTCGACGCCCATCTCGCAAGCGCCGCGGAAGAGGCTCTGCACGCCGGCGGCGATCGTCAACGAGTTGCCGGTCGTCACCGGAATCGGTGAACGCTCGTTGATCGTGATCCCCGCGTCGCCGACGACACCGGTGAAGGCGCCGAGCCCGGCCACCTGCGCGCCAAGCCCCGCGCCGATCTCGATCGCACCGAGAATTTTCTTATACACCTCTTCGCGCGGCAGATCGACCACCTGCTGCGGCAGAAAGGTCGCCGCCACGAACCAGCCCTCGGTCTCGCGGCCGTCGGGCGTGCGCACGCCGGTGACGTGCACCGCCGCATACGGCGGCATCCACTCCATGATCTTGCGCAGGATCGGTTCGCCCTTGCCCTTCGCCCCGGGCTCGTAACGCTCGATATCCTGCAGCGAAAGCGGATGAATCACAAAGCAGAATTTATTCACGTACCACTGGCCTCTGCTTGACGCTTGAGCGCGGCGAGCATCATCTCGCTGTTCTCGCGGACCTTGCGCTCGAGCGTGGGGCCGATCAGCTCGGCGAGCGTCGGCACGCCGAAATCGAAATCGACGCCGAGCACGACGTGCGTGCGGCCGTCCTGATGGTTCTCGAACGTCCACGCTCCCTCGAACTTGTCGAGGTCGCCTTCGATCAGCTTGTAGTCGATGCGCAACGCGGCGTCGTCGAAACGGTCGTCCTCCGTCCACTCGATCGGCGCTTCTTCGACGAGGGTTTTCCAACGCGAGATCACGCCGTCGGGCCGGCGCTGCAGGATAGTCACCGTCTCGACGTCGGGCATGAACTGCGGAAAATGCTCCTGATCCTTCGCCAACTCGTAGACGCGTTGGGCGGGGGCATCAATCACGATCGTGCTCTCGACATACGGCATCTTGGCGCGGTTACAGCACGCCCAACTTCGCGTAAGCCGTTGCGACGCCCCCGCGCAGCGCGTCGATCGCGCGGTCGATTTCGCCTTCGCTGACGATCAGCGGGGGTTCCAAGCGGATTACGCGCTGCTGGTTGAGCGTCCAGGCCGCGGTCACACCGGCTTTGAGCATCTCCGGAATGATCCAGCCGCCGTAGCCTTCGTGGCTCAGCTCAACGCCGGCCAGCAGACCCAAACCCCGAACCTCTCGCACGACGGCGGGATACTGCGCGGCAATGTCGCGCGCGCCCGCGAGCAGCCGTCCTCCCAGCCTCTGCGCACGCTGCGCGAGCCCTTCTTCCTCGAGGACATCCATCGCCGCCAGCGCCGCGGCGCAGGCAAGCTCGCTGCCGCCGAAGGTCGAGGTGTGCAGCAGCGGTTCCTTGCCGAACGCGCGGTTCCAGATACCGGGACGCGCGATGAAGGCGCCAACCGGAACGATCCCGCCCGAGAGCCCCTTGGCCAGCGTCATCACGTCGGGAACGACGTCGTCGCGATCGCAGGCGAAGCGATAGCCGCACCGCCCGAGGCCGGTCTGCACCTCATCGGCGATAAAGATCGCTCCGGTTCGATCGCACGCCTCGCGAACGGCGCGCAGATACCCGGCCGGCGGTATGTTAACGCCACCCTCACCCTGCACCGGCTCGACGAGAAACGCCGCCGCGTCGCTCAGGGCATCGTCGAGTTCGTTGGTGCGGCCGTAGGGAATGCAGAGCGAATCGGCGAGCAGCGGGCGGAACGGCCGCGCAAAGGCTTCGCGTCCGCTGACCGAGAGCGCGCCCAGCGTCTTTCCGTGATAGGCGTCGAGCGTACCGACGATCTTTGCGCGCCCGGTCGCGGCGCGCGCGAGCTTGATCGCTCCTTCGATCGCTTCGGCTCCGCTGTTGCACCAAAAAGAGATCTCGAGATCGCCGGGAGCCAGTTCCGCCAGGCGGCGCGACACGCGTCCCAGCATCACGTTGAACATCGTCTTGCCGGAGAGCGACATCAGCTCGAGCTGCGCGCGCACGGCGGCGAGCACGCGCGGATGGCTGTGACCCAGGGTGAAGACGCCGTAGCCGCCCGCAAAATCGAGATAGGCTTTGCCGTTTTGATCCCAGATCGTCGCGCCTTGCGCGCGCACCTCGACCGGCGATCCGGAGATCTTCATGACGCGCGCCAACGGCGGATTGACGAAGCGCTTGTAGTTCTCGTAGGTCTCCGACACGAGCTCCTGCGGCGAGGCGGCACCGTAGAGGTCGTCGCGCGCTTCGATCACGCTGCAGCCAACGATTCAGACTCGAGGCGAGCGATCGTCACCTCGATCGTTTCGATCGCCTCGGCCGCGTTCTCGATTCGCATGATGCGTTCGCGCAGCGATGCAGCCCCCGGAATGCCTTTGAGATAGAGCGCGACGTGTTTGCGCATTTGCGGAACGGCGCGCGGCTCGCCGAGTTCCTCGACCATCGTGCGGTAGTGGACGATTGCAAAACGTAACCGTTCCGCGGGCGGCGGCAGCGGACGCGCATCGCGCCCTTCCATCAGATCGGCGATCTGGGTGATGAGCCAGGGATTGCCGAGCGTCGCGCGTCCGAGCATGATTGCGTCCACTCCGCTTTCACGCATGCGCTGCATCGCGAGATACGGATCGGCGAGATCGCCGTTTCCGATCACCGGGATCTCGACGCCCTGCTTGAGGCGCGCGATGTGCGCCCAGTCCGCTTCACCTTTGTAAAACTGCTTTGCCGTGCGCGCGTGCAGCGTCACCGCCCCGATTCCGGCATCTTGCGCGCGGCGCGCGACGTCCAGATAGACGAGCGCGTCCTCGCTCCATCCCAGCCGCATCTTCATCGTTACCGGACAATCGACGGCGTCGACAACCGCCCGCATGATCGCTTCGCAGCGAGCCGGGTCGCGAAGACAGGCCGAGCCGCCGTTGGTCTTCGTCACCTTCGGCGCCGGACAGCCGAAGTTGATGTCGACGATATCGGCCCCGCACTCGCGCACGAGCTTCGCCGCCAACGCCATCGTTGCCGGGTCGTCGCCCCAGAGCTGGGTCGAGACCGGGCGCTCGAGCCCGTGCTGATCGATCATCTCCATCGTCCGGCGGCTTCCGTATTTGAGCGCGTTCGACGAGACGAACTCGGTCACGGTCAGTCCGAGGCCGAAGGGTCGATAGAGTGCGCGCATCGTCCGGTTGGTCACGCCGGACATGGGCGCGAGGACGAGCGGCGGCCATATCTCGATCGGTCCGATGCGAAGCGGCGTTACCGGCATGATGCTATGGTTTAAACGGCTCGTCGCCGGGCGCCTCGCCCCCGGCTTGGCGCGCGAAGAGGCGCAGTCCCAGCAGGCTCAGGTGCGGATCGACGGCCTCAACGACCGGCGCGTGCTTGGCGACGACGTCGCCCAGGCCGCCGGTGGCCACGACCATCGCGCGCACGCCCATCTCCGAGCGAATCCGCTCGACGATCGCCTCTACCTGCCCCGCGAAGCCGTAAACGATGCCGCTCTGCAGCGCCTCGACGGTGTTGCGCCCGATTGCCCGGCCGGGCGCCTCGAGTCCGATCTGCGGAAGTTTGGCCGTCCGCCCAATCAAGGCGTCGATCGAAACGTTGACGCCGGGCGCGATCGCCACGCCGAGATACTCGCGCGCCGCCGAGATCGCGATAAAGACCGTCGCGGTACCGAAGCTCACGACGATCAGCGGCGCACCGAAGCGCTCGAGGCCGCCGATCGCGGCGGCGACGAGGTCGGCACCCACCTCGGCCGGGTTCTCGGTGACGACCGGGATCAGCCCCTGCGTCTGCGGCGTGAGGAATACGGGCGACGTGCCGAAGAACCGCGTGCAGACGCTTTCGAGGATCGGATCGAGCTTCGGAACGACGCTCGCAATCGCGACCGCGCCGATCGCTGCGAGCTCGACGTTCCCGGTCGCAAAGAGCTGCGTGAAAAAGACGCCGTATTCGTCGGGCGTACGGCGCAGTTCGGTCGTCACGCGCCAGGTGTGCGTCAGCGTATCGCCGGAAAAACATCCGAGCTTGGTTTCGGTGTTGCCGACGTCGATCGTCAAGAGCATTGCATCAACTCCTCGATCCCATCGAGCAGCCGGGCTGCGAGCGTCGTTTTCGAAGCGCGCCCGAGCTCCTTGCGCCCCGTCGCACCCCACAGCAGCACGAGCTCGTTTTGCCCGAGACCGAATCCCCGCTCGCCGCGCACGTCGTTAACGGCGATCGCATCGAGGTGCTTGGCGCGCAGCTTCGCGCGCCCATTTGTTTCGTGGTCGTCGGTCTCGGCGGCAAAACCGACGAGAAAGCTCCCGCCTTTTGCTTCGCCGAGCGCCGCCAAGACGTCGGGATTCGCCTCGAAGGCGACGACCAGCTCGGCGCTGCCTTTTTTGAGCTTCGAGTCGCTCGACTCGGCCGGCCGCCAGTCGGCGACCGCGGCGCTGGCGATCACGAGGTCGGCGCCGACCGCGTGCGCGAGCGCCGCGTCGTAGAGCTCGCGCGCGCTCGTCACCCGCACGACTTCGACGCCGGCCGGCGCCTCGAGAAGCGTCGGGCCGAGCAGCAGCGTAACACTCGCGCCGCGCAGCGCCGCCTCACGTGCGAGCTCGATACCGGTCGAGCCGGTCGAGGCATTGCTGACGAAGCGCACAGGATCGAAGGCTTCACGAGTCGGCCCTGCCGTAATCGCGACGCGCTTTCCTTGGAGCGATTGCCGCCGGCACAGCGCGCGTTCGAGCGCTTCGAGCAGCTGCTCCTCGGAGGCGAGACGCCCCAGACCCTGCTCGCGCTCCGCGAGAAAACCGCGCTCCGGATCCACAATTTCGTAGCCGCGTGCCCGCAGCGCGGAAAGATTGGCTTGCGTCCCCGCGTCTTCGTACATCGCCTCGTTCATTGCCGGCGCGAGAATGCGGGGAATGCGCGCCGCGAGCAGTGCCGCAGTGAGGACGTCGTCGGCAATGCCGGCGGCGAGCTTGGCAATCAGGTTTGCCGTCGCCGGCGCGACGAGCGCGACCGCGGCCTCGCGGACCAGGCGAATGTGCGGTATGCGTTCGGGAAGATCCCAAAGCGAGGTGTACACCGGACGTGCGGTTAGCGACGCGAACGTCAAGGGAGCCACGAAACGCTCCGCTTCGGCGGTCATCACGACGTCGACGCTAGCGCCGCGCTGAACGAGCGCGCTCGTTAGTGCAGCCGCCTTGTAGGCGGCGATTCCACCGGCGACGCCGAGAAAGATGCGCGTTTGCTCGAACGGCTTCACCCGGCCACCCAAACGTTGTCGATCAACCGCGTCGTGCCCAAGCGCGCCGCGCCGATGATGAAAGCCGGCGGATGCAGCGCCTCGATCGGCTCAAACGACGTACCGTCGACCACGTCGAGGTAGTCGAGCTTTGCGAGCGGGCTGAGCACCGTTCGTCCGGCCGCCAGCGCCTGGGGCTTCGCCGTGCCGCTCTCGAGGGCCGCGCGCACCGCGCGCAGCGCCGCGTAGAGGGTCGGCGCCGCCGCGCGCTGCGGTTCGTCGAGGTAGCAATTGCGGCTCGACATCGCCAAACCATCGGGCTCGCGAACGGTCGGGACGATCTCGAGTTCGACGGGGAAATTGAGATCGCCGAGCATTTTACGCGTCAGCACGGCTTGCTGCGCGTCCTTCTGCCCGAGAAAGAGCACGTCGGGCTGCACGATGTTGAGCAGCTTGGCGATCACCGTCAGCACGCCGCAAAAGTGTCCCGGGCGAACTGCACCTTCGAAATGGGCGTCGGACGAATCGACGTCGACGCGGGTAGCGAAGGAGTCGGGGTACATCGTCCTGGGCTGCGGTGAAAAGAGCGCGTCGACGCCGGCGGCCGCAAGCCGCTCGCGATCGCGGAGCAGATCGCGCGGATACCTCGCCAGGTCTTCGTTGCGTCCAAACTGCAGCGGGTTGACGAAGATCGAGGCGACGACGGCAGGACAGCGTTCGCGTGCTCGCCGCACGAGCTCGAGATGCCCGTCGTGCAGCGCCCCCATCGTCGGAACGAAGCCGATCGGGCGCGGGAGCTCCGACAGCTGCACCCGCAAGCGCGCAACCGACTCGGCACTTTGCACGAGCTCTTTAGAACCTCGCAACTACGACCGGGTTACGCGCAGCATCGTCCGCCCGACGACGAACGGGGCGCCGATCGGAAGCGGCACGTCGCCGATGACCGCCTCGCCGTTCAGGCACGTCCCGTTGCGGCTTCGCAGATCGGTCAGTCGAATGGCGCCGGAATCGATCTCGAGCCGTGCGTGCTGCCGAGATACGTAGCGGTCGAGTGCGAGGCAGGCCTCCGCCAAACCGTCGTCACGCCCAATAACGATCTGGCGCTCGAACGGCCAGGTCTTGCCGTCGAGCGGGCCGCTGAGCACTTCGAGCAGGTACATGGCCGCCAGCCCTTCTCTAGCGGAACCGGCCGCCTCCTGGCGGGAGGCAGCCTAAGAAATCGTCCGGAGGGCGACGATATAAGAGAGGTACGATGGACGACAGAATCGATCAGCTGCTCCACCTCATCGAAGCCGAGCCCGATGGTTTGCGGGCTGCCGAGTTTCTCCAAGCGCAAGAAATTCTCCAGAGCCTGGTCGGCAAGACGGTCACCGCGGCCTCGGTCGAGGATACGCGCATCATCCTGACGACATCGGACGGCCGCCGTTACCACTTTTACGGCTTCATGGGCAGCGTCGCAGCCGACTAGTCGGGCCGCTCCAGCGCGTGCGCTGCAAAGAGCGCGCCGAGATACGCATGCGCGAGGCTGACGCCGCCCTGCACGTAGACTTCGTACGGCGCACGCAGGGGCGCATCGCACGAGAGTTCGATCGTCGCACCGCCGACGAACGCGCCCGACGACATCAGGACGGGGTCGGTATAACCCGGCACGGCTCCAGGTTCCGGACGGAATCGCGCGTTGACGGGCAGCGCGCTTTGCAGCCCCTCCGCGAAGCGGCCTAAACGCTGCGCGGTCCCCAAACCGATCGCCTGCACGATATCGGTGCGCTTCGCGCCGCAGATCGGATCGACGCGATAACCGAGCGCCTCGAAGAGCGCAGCGAAAAAATCGAGGCCGCGCAGCGAGGCTTCGACGACCGACGGCGCGAGGAAGAGTCCTTGAAAGAAAGCCCGGCCGAACCCGAGCGTGGGCCCGAGCGCGGCGCCCAGCCCGGGTGCATACAGCCGTGCGGCGACACGCTCGACCAGCTCGCGCCGTCCGGCAATATAAGCGCCAGCGGGCGCGATCGAACCGCCGAGATTTTTGATCAACGAACCCATGATCAGATCGGCACCCGCCGGCAGCGGCTCGCGTTCTTCGACCAGCTCGCCGTAGCAGTTGTCGACGAGCACGATTGCCTCGGGCGCCTTCTCTTTGACGAGATGGTACGCGCGCTCGCACTCGGCGATGCTCAGCGCACGCCGCGGCGCATATCCGCGGGAGCGCTGGATGAAGACGCTGGCAACCGTTCCGCTCTCGAGCGCGCGGGCGACCGCGCCGAGATCGATTCCGCCGTCCGCCGCGAGCGCGACCTCCGCGTACTCCACGCCTTGGGAGACGAGCGAATAGCGCGCGGCGCAGATCGCGTTGCGCAGCGTGTCGTAGGGAGCGCCGGAGATCGAGAGCAGTCTTTGCGACGGCGGCGTACAGGCCGCGAGCGCCGCTACGATCGCATGCGTCCCGCTGACGATCGAAAGCCGCGCGAGCGCGCGCTGCGCGCCGAGCACGCGCGCGAGCAGCGCTTCGTACCGCTCGCGGGCGGCGTCGTCGTAGCCGTATCCGGTCGTGCCGGCGAGGTCGCTCTCCGCGATCCCCTCCGCCACAAAGGCCTCCAACACGTTGAGCTGGGTCGCGCGCTGCGCCGGATACTCGAGCGCTGCGCTTCGCTCGTAGGCCCCCAGCGCGGCCTCGCGCACGCGGCCGCCGATAGCAAAACGCTCGCAGATCCGGGCGATCATTTTTCGCCCTCGACGTGCCGCTCGTAGGCTCGAACGAACGGATAGTACATCGCGGTCGCGAGCGCGATGTTGAACGCCGCCAGCGCGATCGCGCGCAGATCCTGCGTCGCCAGATACGTCGAGACGAACGTCGGTATCGATGAGGGAACGTAAAACGCCGCGCGCGAGACCAAGCCCGTGGCGACCGCAATATAGGTGACGGTCGCCAAGACGACCGGCGCACCGACGAACGGCAGCACCAAGTGCGGATTAAAGACGACGGGAGCGGCAAAGAGCAGCGGCTCGTTCAGGTTGAAGAGCGCCGGCACGATCGTCGCGCGTCCGACTCGGCGCAGCCGCGCCACTCGCGAGAAGGCGAAGAGTCCCGCCAGCGGCAGCGTCGCACCCGCGCCGCCGGGAAAGACGAAGAGAAAGAGCGAGACGACGACCACGTACGGCAGCGGCTGGTGCACGGTAAAGGCATGCGTGTTCTGCATCTGCATCGTGAGGTATACCGGCGTGACGATCGCCGCGAGGACCGCCGGCCCGTGGACGCCGGCGGTCCAGAGCAGCGTTTCGATCAGGACGATCGCGATGAGTGCGACGTACGTATCGCCAAGGTGCGCGATCGGCTGCATCGCGCCCGCTATCTCCGCGGGCAGCGAAACGTGCAAGGCATACAGCGAGGCGAAGGTCGCAACGCCGAGGGCCGAACCGAGCCAGTCGGCGAGCGGCGGACGAACGCCCCGCCGCAGCAGCCAGATCCAGGCGGCGGCGATTCCGCAGGCGAGCATGGCGATGAAGAGTCCGGCAGTGCCCGTCAGGCGCAGGTACTCGATCGCGTTCGGTCCGAACGGCCGCGGCAGGGCGAGCGCAAACGCGGCGATGCTGCCGAGCAGCAGCGGCGTCATCGCATATCCGGTCGCGCGCGCCAAGCGGACCGGCAAAATCACCACCAGCGCTGCCGCCATAACGCCGAACGCCGGAAGCAAGGCGCCGGCGACCCGCAGCCCGAGCGCTTCGTCACGTCCCGTTCCGGAGGCGACCTGCGCAGCAAGGATGCCGACGAACGCGACGGCGAGGCCGATAAAGCTCCAGGGCAGCCCGTCGCGCAGCGCAACGACGAACGCCAGCTCTCCAAGGCGCCGCATAAGCGGGACGGCCCGCCGCTCGAAGGCGAGGAAGAGCTTAGAGGCGGCGGACCACGGCTTCGACGCGACCGACGATCTCGACATCGCTCGCGTAGATTGGCGCCATTGCGCGATTCTCCGGCTGAAGGCGAACGCGCCCCGATTCGCGGTAGAAGCGTTTTACGGTTGCCTCGCCGTCGAGCATCGCGACGACGATCTCGCCATTTTCGGCCGAACGCTGGGGACGCACGAGGATCAGATCGCCATCGAGAATCGCGGCGTCGACCATCGAGTCACCCTGAACCCGCAGCATGAACGCGTCCGAGGAGCGGGGTACGAATGCGGCGGAGAGAGCGAACTCACCCTCGACATCCTCCTGCGCGGTAATCGGCACGCCGGCCGCGACCCGGCCGAGAATTGGCATCACGACGGTGTCGTGGGCGGGAGGCCCACCGGCCGAGCGCATCGCGCGCGGCTTGGTCGGATCCCGCGAGATCATGCCGCGGCGCTCGAGGGCTTTGAGGTGGGCGTGGATGGTGGACGAGGACGAAAGCCCGACGCGTTCCCCGATCTCGCGAACCGAGGGCGGGTAGCCTCGCTCGGCGATAAAAGCGCGAATTACGGCGAGAATGCTGCGCTGCCGTTCGGTCGCCGGCTTCTCGCTAGGGTCTTTCCGCATCGATCCTCCGTCGGCTCATAATGCCATGCATATGGCACTTAACACGGGTACAACCCTAACATAAAACCGCCTCGATGGCAAACATACGTTCGTAATCTATTGACAGCGCTTGGAGGCCCCATGGTAAAATGTAGTGGACGAACAAGCGTTTGGCACTAAATATAGGGAGTAAAGACGGTGGGTAGGCGCAAACGATTCACACTCATGCCGGCGATCGCGGTGGCGGCGCTCGGCCTTATGGTCGCCCTTCCGACGCTCTCCAGCGTCCGCCTCTACGCGGCCAGTGCGCGGCACTACACAACGGTCACGGTCCGGCCCGGCGACACCCTGTGGGGTATCGCGGCCGCCCACTCGGCCCCCAGTGCCGACCTGCAAGAGGTCGTCGATCGGATCAGCGACGTCAACCATTTAAACGGGACGATCCAGCCCGGTCAGCACCTGCGGATACCAGACTAGGGCTCCTCCCCTCAGCGGTCCGGAGACCTCAAATTCGCGAAAAGCCGCGCTCGAGCGCGGCTTTTCGCAATTCTTGGGTTACAAGAGGCGGAAACATTACCGCCGCGATACGAGGACGACCGAATGGCCGGTGTGTTCGTCGAGGAATGCGAGCCCATCCATCATCCAAGAGTCGAGCCCGTCGTTGGAGTGCTTGACCACCTCGCGCACGACGTGCGGGCGATCTTTGAGCCAACGCAGCTCGCTGCGCGTCGTCGTCGGAAAGACGGCAACCTCGCAGTCCTCACACTGGTAACCGTACTGCGCTATGTCTTTGCCATCGTGTCGGAGACGAGCTGCAGCGTCGTCTGGTAGATCGTCGTCGAGGTTCCCTGGACCCCGTTGTCGTGGCGCTGCGTGACGTACTCGTCGACCGACGTCGGGATGGCCTTGCCGGCGTCGTAGCCGATCTTTGATTGGATGTCGGTCGTCAAGCTGCCGCCGTGCGCCTGGCGGAGCTTTTTCGTCTCCGAAATTTGCATGGCGCCGTTGTTGTTGCTGACGATCGTATAATCGGCGGTCGCGCTGACTTGGCCGGCGTCTTGCGAGATCTGCCAGTGCTTGTTCTTATCGAGCTGGTTGGGATCGACGAACTTCGACCCGAGGAACCGGAGCAGCGTGTACTCCTCGGTGTAGACCGTCTTATTGGGATCGCAGAGAACCTGGGTATTGCCGTACACGACGCACGTCGCCTCCGGCGCGCGGCGGGTCTGTTCGCCGGCTTCGCTAATCGTTACGACCTGGCCGCCGTCGGCCTGCGGCTTGCCGATGATTCGAACGGTCATCGTACCCTTGTCGGTCAGCGAGCCGCCGTAGTGGCCGATACCGCTCGATTGCGCGATACTGGGTCCATTTGCGGTTGCAGCATAGTCTTCGGCCGGGTTTGAAGAGTCGCGCGCGCTGACGTCCTGATTCGAGCTATAGGTGAAATGATACACGAGCGTTGTCGAAGCATCGGCACGTGCGGCGATGGCCCCGGCTACAGGTGCAAGCGCGAACGCGAAAGCACCACAAAGCATCGAGAAATGACGCGTTGCTTTTAACATAGCAACCTCCTCAAGTTGTCTTGGAAATGACTTACTTTGGGCACTGGCCGATCGCGGCTGTTAACGTGCTCCCGGCGGCATCTTCCTTCTTCTGTGTCTCCGAGATCACCCAGTGCAGCCCCGTCATGATGTTGTTGAGCGGATTGTAGCCGACGGCGAGCCCCGGGACCGTCGTTACGTCGAAGTTGTACGGATTCTGCGAGAGCCCGGGCGTGTTTGGGTCTTGCCACGGGTTCGGCGTCGCTTGCACCATATGGTACGACGTATTCGAACCTTGAATCGAACCGAGGTACTCCTCGCCCGCGTGCTGTAGCTCACCCATCTGCTGCGTCGCGACGAAACCGTTGATGATGTCGAGCGACGCGCTCTGATAGGCGATCGTGTCCAGGAGCTGGTCCTTGATCTTCTTTAGGGTCGCATCATCGGCCGGATTTCCGGTCGGCTCGATGAGTTTTACGCTGTCGAGCAGCGTCTGCGCCGCGATCAAGTTTTTCGCAACCGGAAGCACCAGATACGACATCTGCTGCAGCGCCATGCTCGTCTCGGGCGTCTGATTGTTCATCGAGTCGTATGCCGGGGGTGCGCCGTTTGAATATTGTTGAGCGGCGGTGTCGCCAGTGAGTGTGCCGCGCTGGTAGCGTTTGAAGAGGGGCGGGCTCTTGGCGATCTTCGTGTCGTTCTGTAAAATCAAGGCGACCGCCGGCTGGACGCGCTCGTGCAGGCGTGCGCAGAGCGCGGTCGTCACGATGTGATAGATCTCCGGCGGCGGAGTTGCCGCCGGAGAGGCGCCGTCGGAGCGCGCCGGCAACGGAAGGAAGCTGGCGCTCGTTAGAGCGCCTATTGCAAGCAAAAGCCACCGTTTCATCTCGCAGTAATTTTTCGCATGTGCGGTCACCGCGCCTGCCGCGAAGAAAAGAGCGGGATCCGTTGCCGGATCCCGCTCGGGGTTCGCTACGTTGGCGCCGGGTGAGTCGTTAGATTCGCACCTGGGCGTTGAAGTAGAGGTTGATCGGCGGCGGAGCGCCTCCGATTGCACCGTTGATGCCTGCGCTCGGCGTATAGCTTTGCGAATACAACGGATGCACCTTATTGTTCGCGGCAAAGTCGAACATGCTCGTGCCGTTATAGAAGTTGCTCGGATAGACCGTGCTATTAAGCGGGCCGCCGGCTGCGCCATAACCGCAGACCGCCGCGCCCGGCTGATAGTACGACGTCCACGGCTCCGACGTTCCGCCGAAGCAGGTGTGGAACAGATCCGAGCCGAGCAGAGTCAGCTTGATCCGAGGGCTCACGTCGTAGGAGACCTGCAGGTTTCCGACGATCAGCGACGGGTTCTGATACGAATCCATCGAGAAGATGCCGGACTGCGGGTTGGGGATGTAGAGGTAACTGAACTGACCCGTGCCGGGCGAGGTAGACGAGAGGTAGTTGCACTGCAACGGGTTGGTCTTCGGCGAGAGCTTAGTGATCCCCGATTCGAGCGAGTTCAGTCGGCACGAACGCGGGTCCTGACCGGCGACGTCGAGCGGACTGCCGTAGAAGCCGCCCGTTTGGAAGACGAAGCTGGGCGTGATCGCCAGCTTGTCGTGCCGCCAGTTCAAGATCAGCGACGACGTGATCGGCGAGATGTAGCTGGTATCTCCAGCAAACAGGTTCGGCGCGATCGCGGTCGTGAACGGGTTATACCAGCCGTTCGGATCGAGTAGTCCCTGCGCGGCCTTGTTGTAGTAGGGATTGGCGATCACGTCGCAAAACGCTTTGCCGCCGCTCGTACTGGTAGTTCCGCACAGGACCGGTTTTGCGTTACACGACGTCGGAACGCCAGGGCCGCCGAGCGTTTTGATTTGATAGCACGGCGAGCCGCCGCCCGATTTGGTCAGCTGGTTGTAGGCGGTGATCGCCTGATTGAGCGGGGTGATTTCGTTGCCAACAACGCCGCCCGTCGAGAGCGGCTCGTTCTGGAACTGCACCTTCGAGTTGGTGTACGTGAACGAGAAGACTCCTGAGAGGCCGTTGCGGGTGAAGTCACCCTTGTTGAACTGAAACTCCGCGCCGTAGTCGCGATTGACGCCGACCGGAACCTGCGTTACGAAGCCGGCCCCAATAAACGTCTGCTGCTGCCACTGGTTGACCCACGTATAGAACGGCGTGATCTTGAAGCTCATGTCCGTTCCGCGGAGGTGCTGTTCCAGCGAGAGGTCGTACTGCGCCGACGAGATACCCGGAATCGGGTGGAATGGCGAGTAGAACCCGAGGTTCATCATGTTGTTCCAAAGCGACCGGCTGTCACCCGAAGTGTTCGAGTACTGGACGGACGCGGTGATCGGCGGCTGCGTGTAGCGGCCGGCCGAGGCGCGCAGTACCGTGTCCGGCGACATCGTGTAGGTCGCGGAGAATCGGGGTTGCCAGTAATCGAGCGAGTACGAGCTCGGCGAGGTCGCCGAGAAGCTCGGCGCTTGGACGCCGTCCTGGACCTTGCCGTTGGGGTGGACCCAGCCGGTGTGCGGGCCAGTGGGATTCAAGGCGACCGCCGCCTTGTTGCAGTCGCCGTTGACGTACTGCGCCGGGGCTGGAGGGGGAACGCCCGGAGGCAGCGCCGCCGTTAGCACCTGATTCGTTGACGCCTGCACGCACGTATAGTTGGCTGTTTGCGCGGCAAAGAAGGAGTTGGCGGCGTTGTTTGTATCGCCAAGGTCGTACGTGAAGTTATCGTACCGGACCGAGGCGTTGAGCAGGAACTTGTCGTTGGGGCGAAACTGATCGCCGACCGAAAAGTTCGTGAACCGCGGGCTTACCGTGTTGTACGTCGCCGTCTGGTTTCCGTTCCAGAGCGTATCCCAGCCGGCGCCCTTCGGCCCGCCGTACCCGGTCGGTCCATTGACAGCGTTGCTGATCCACGTTGGATGGACGGTGCCGCCGGCGCCACTGTTGATATTGGTATCGTAGTAGGTGCTGACGATGCAAGGTACCGACTGGGGCTTCCCGCCCGTGGTTGTCGGGTTCGGGTTAAAGCACTTGTTGCCTTGCATGTAACCGATCGGCGAACAGCCGCTGCCGCTCAAGCAGTTCGCGAACGCCGAGCTGTTGTTGGTGCGAATGACCGACGCAGTCGTGTAGTTGCCGTCGGCCGTGAGCAAGTTCTCGGAATTGAGCTGGTCTTGGAAGTCCAGCGCGCCGCCGGCGGTATGCGTGAATAGTTGATATTCCGAAGCGGGAACGGAGGGAACTTCTTCTTCGGTCGCACCGAAGATCGGACCCTCTTGAAGCCAATCGGAGTAGAAGCTGTAGGCGTATGCCCGCAGATAGGCCGATTGGCTGAGTGCGTAGGTGTACTGCAGCTTCACGATGCCCGAATCGTTCGAGACAACGTTGATGCTGTTATCGAACAGCGGGATCGGGCCTTGGAACGCGTGCGAAGGCGTGCCCGGCGCGAAATAAAGCCCCGGAGCCTTGAAGCTCGTCGCGCTGTTAGCGATCCGGGTGCCGAACGGCAGGTTGTACGCGATGTTATCGCCGTACGGCTGATAATAATGACCCGGCTGTTGCTGGCACGAGTAGGTGGAGACGTTCGCCCAGGGCACGACGACGTTGTTGCCGCAGACCGGCGCACCGTACGGTGATGCGGCCAAAGCCCAGGAGTACTGTTGGTAGCTGGTGCCGATGTCGTTCGGCGACTGATAGAAGTAGTTGTTGAGCGCCGAGCCGCTCCACAGGAACTGCACGTCATCGCGCAGGCCGTTGGCCTTCGGAATGCCCATGTGCAGGTTGATCACGCTCTCACGGTCGGTGATCTGCTGCGGCGAGGCCGAGGTGCCGCTATAGAAAGACCAGCATCCGGAGCCGCCCTGGTAGTTGCCTGGCGCCCCGCTATTGAAGTTGTCCGGCGGACCGCCGACGGGGCAAGAAGGCTTGACGCCCTGTTCGTTCGGCGTGTTCGCCCAGTAACCGATGCCGGCGCCGATCGTGGCGCCCGCGAACTCACCGCCCGGCGTCATGTAGCCGGCGCCGTTATTGTTGTCGAGAACGCGGTAGTCTTGATTGTAGCCGCTTAGGCCGACGTAGTAGCTGAAGGTCCGGTCGGGGGTGGAACCGCCGATCTCGACCTGTGCCTGGTGGTAGTACGTCGGCGTCCCGATGCCGAGGTTCGCGGTTGCGAAGCCCGGGAAGGTACCGGTCTTGATGACCTGGTTGATGAACCCGGCGGTACCGGCCGAAGCGACCGATGACGGGCCGCCGCCCGTATAGACCTGCAGCTCCGAGAGGCCGAGTGAAGACTCGGTCGAGGAGTTGTAGTTGTCGAAGGCGCGGTTAACCGGAATACCGTCGTATTCGTAACCGGTATAGTAGGAGTTCTGACCGCGGACGTACGCCGCGTTGAAATCCCAGCCCATGCCGCCGGCCGAGACTTGGACGCCGGGGACCGAGGCCATCGCCGAGTAGGTGTTGTTCAGGTTGCCGCCGCCGCCAAGGGCAGCCGCGGCTGAGGCTTGCGCAGCGTTAACGCTGTACAAGTCGGAGCCGACGCCCGATTTCACGAGCGAATTCCCCGATTGTGCGGTCACGCGACCGATCGTGATGAGCGCCTTACTCAAAGTATAGGCGACCTGCTGCGTCTGGTCGGCGAAGACCACGACGCCGGGGACCGAGGTGGGTTGAAACGTTGCTTTACTGAGGTTGATCGTATACGTATCGGGGGTCAGCGATAGAATCGTAAAGTGACCGCCCGAATCCGTCGTTGCGGCTCGAGTCTCGGAGGGAGCGACAGCTTGTACTCGCACACCGGCAAGTGGATTGCCGCTCGGATCCTTGACCACACCCGCGATGTTACCGGTAACGCCTGCCAGTGCCCATGTTCCCTGGCTGAGGAACGCTACCAGTAGTCCCACGGCTGTGACCGCACGACGGAGGGTTGGTTGTGAACTCATTGTTCGTTAAACCCTCTGTTTTGGTTGAGTGTCAAAACGCAGGTCGCCCTGGGTCCCCTCGGCATAAATGCCTCAGGGACTTCACAGAGTGACCCACTGCGCCAAGGATTTCCTCAGGACCAGGTCGGTTCCTTTAGCCGCCCTTAAGGGAAGGCGGCCTCGAGCGGCTACGCGTTAACGGCGAGCCGCTCGGCCAGCAAGCCGGGTATATCGGAGGGGCGCTCGGCAACCGGAACGCCGGCGGCGACGAAGGCGGCGATCTTGCTCTGGGGGGTCCCGAAGTCCCCCGAGATGATCGCGCCGGCGTGCCCGAGCGATTTTCCCGGCGGTGCGTTGCGGCCGCCGACGAAGGCGACGACCGGCATCTGGGGCAGGTGCTCGGCGATGAAGGCCGCGGCGTCTTCTTCGTCCGAGCCCCCGATTTCGCCGCACACCACCAGGGCGTGCGTCTGCGGATCGTTCTTGAACTCGCGTAGGCACTCGACGAAGGTCGTGCCGATGATCGGATCGCCGCCGACTCCCACGCAGGTCGATTGCCCAAACCCGGCGCGCGTCAGCAGGTCGACCACTTCATAGGTCAGCGTCCCGGAGCGAGACATGACACCGACACTGCCTTCCTTAAAGACGTGCCCCGGCATGATGCCGACCAGGGCTTTCCCAGGCGATACCAGGCCCGGACAGTTCGGCCCGATGATCCGCATGCCCGCGGTCGCGCCGACGACCTTCAGCGTGTCGTGCACGGGTACGCCCTCGGTAATGCAGACCGCAAGTTTTATTCCGGCATCGTATGCCTCGTAGAGCGCGTCGGCTGCAAAGGGCGGCGGCACGAAGATGCACGAGTGGGTCGCGCCGGTCGCGTCGACGGCCTCTTTTACGGTGTCGAAAACCGGAAGTCCATGCGGCGTTCGGCGGCCGCCCTTCCCCGGCGTGACCCCGCCGACGAGGTTCGTTCCGTACTTCACCATGCGATCGGCGTGATACGACCCTTCGGCACCGGTGATTCCCTGTACGATAACGCGGCTGTTCTTATCTAAAAAGATCGACATCGTCTCTTTCAGCCCTTCGCCTCTGCAGCGAGGCGCACGGCTTCGCGGGCACCTTCATCCATCGTTTCGACGGGCGTCATCTTCGCCTCGGCCAGGATGCGCCGGCCCTCTTCTTCGTTCGTGCCGGTCAAGCGAATCACCAGCGGTATCTTGCGCGAAGTCGTCTCGCGCATCGCTTCGACGATGCCGCGCGCGACTTCGTCGCCGCGCGTGATCCCGCCGAAGATGTTGACGAAGAGCACCGTGGCGCCGGTAGTATTGACGACGAGTTCGTAGCAGTTGCGAACGCGCTGCGCGTTCGCTCCGCCGCCGACGTCGAGGAAGTTGGCAAGCTTGCCGCCGGCATTGCTCACGGCGTCCATCGTGGCCATCGCCAAGCCTGCGCCGTTGGCCATCGTGCCGACGTCGCCGGGAAAACGGCGGAAGTTGCGGATGCCGACGCCGGCACCCGAGGCGAACAGCTCATCCTCGTCGAGCGGCAGCACCGAATGCCACTGGCCGAACTCCGGATTCTTGAACAACCCGTCGTCGTCGAGCTCGACTTTGGCGTCGGAGGCGACGACGCGTCCGTCGACGGTCAGCGCCAGCGGATTGATCTCGACGAGTTTTGCGCCGTAGGCGAAAAACGCTTCATAGAGCGCACCCGCGATCCCCGGAAACTCTTTGCGATAGCCGGGGTCGAGCTGCGCCGCAAAGGCAAGCTCCCGTCCGATGAACGGCGAGTACCCGATCGTTGTATCGACGTAGAACTTTGCGATCGACTCAGGATGTTCGGAAGAGACTTCCTCGATCTCCATGCCGCCGTAACGGCTGACGATGAAGACCGGGCGCCGCGCCGCGCGATCGATCGCGATCGCGCAGTACGCCTCTTTGGCAATCTCGAGGCGCTCTTCGACGAGCAGCGATTTTATCGGCTCGCCGTTTGGGTTCTGCCGGTTCGGCGGCATCGGCGTCGCCATGATCTCGTGCGCGACGCTGTGGCCTTGCGCGGCGTCGCCCGCCATCTTTATTTTGCCGGCCTTACCCCGGCCGCCCATCAAAACTTGCGCTTTGACAACCCATTCGCCGGGCGTCCGTTCGATGAACTCGGCGACCTCCGCGGGCGTGTGCGCGTGCGCGCTGCGAGGCACGGCGATGCCGGCGCGCCGGAAGAGCTCCTTGCCTTGATACTCCATCAGATTCATAGCGGGCCGACAGGTTCGCGACCGCGTGCGTCCGGCCCCTTGCTATTTCTGTCGCATCCTTCGACTCCTTCGACGGGCTCAGTCCTTCGACAAGCTCAGCCCTTCGACAAGCTCAGCCCTTCGACGGGCTCAGGATGACACCGACAGTTAGTCGAGGCGGCCGAGCAGCGAGCGGGCGATGATGAGTTGCTGGATCTCCGACGTGCCCTCGTAGATCTCGGTGATCTTCGCATCGCGATAGTGCCGTTCTACGGGGAACTCGGTCGTGTAGCCGTAGCCGCCGTGGATCTGCAGCGCTTCGGCCGCGTGTTTGCGGGCGGCGGTAGATGCGAAAAGCTTCGCCTTGCTGGCGGCAATGGCAAACGGCTCGCCGGCATCGGCCAGCGAAGCAGCGCGGTAGGTGAGCATCCGCGCGGCATCGAGGTCCATCGCCATCTGCGCGATCTTGAACGAGATGCCCTCGAACGCACCGATCGGCTTGCCGAACGCCACGCGCTCCTTCGCGAACTTCACGGATTCATCGAGGCACGCCGCTAGAATACCGATCGCTTGCGCCGCGATGCCGATGCGCCCGGCCGTCAACGCGGTCATCGCGTTTCCGAAGCCGGCGCCCTCTTCGCCGAGCAGCGCGTCTTGTGCGACGTGCACGTCGTCGAACGCGAGGTCGCACGTGTTGCTGGTGTGGATTCCCAGCTTCTCGGTCACGCGCTCGACGCTGATGCCGAACGACGAAGGCTCGAAGAGAAACGCGCTGACGCCCTTGGCACCGGCGGCGCCGGTGCGAAACATCCCCATGATGACGCCGGCGTAGCTGCCGCTCGTGCACCACTGCTTTCGGCCGTTGAGCACGTAGCCGACCTCGCTGCGCTTGGCGGTCGCGCGCAGTGCCGACGCATCCGAGCCCGCGTCGGATTCGGTCAGCGCGAAGCCGGCGATGACGTCGGCGGTCGCGAGCGCGGGCAGCCAGCGCTCCTTCTGCTGGCGTGTGCCCATCTTCAGGATCGCCGAACAGATCATCGAATGCACCGATACGGTGACGGCCGTGCCCGCGTCGACGCGCGCCAGCTCTTCGATCGCGAGCGCGTACGCGAGATACTCGGCCTCGACGCCGCCGTACTCTTCGGGGACGAGCATCCCCATGATTCCCGCTTCGGTCAGCTTGCCGTACAACTCGCGTGGAAAGGCGTGCTCGCGATCCCAGCGCTCGATGTGCGGCGCGATCTCGCGCTGCGCGATCTCCGCCGCCAACGCTCCGATCTGCCGCTGTTCGTCGCTGATTTCGAACGGCGTTCGCTTCGTCTCAATCACACTGCGACGAGAACTGCATCGCCCTGGCCGCCGCCGGAGCAGATCGAGGCGATGCCGTAGCCGCCGCCACGCTTGCGTAATTGGTTGATGAGCGTGATTAAAATGCGCGCGCCGGAGGCGCCGATTGGATGGCCCATCGCGACGGCGCCGCCGTACTGATTGATGAGGCCGTCTTCCAGTCCGAGACGCCGGCCCGAGGTGATTGCGACCGTCGAAAAGGCTTCGTTGATCTCCCAAACGTGGATGTCGTTTCGCGTCAATCCGACGCGGTCGAGGAGTTTCTGCGCGGCCATCGCAGGCGTGAGGCTGATGTACGGCGAGTCCCAGGCGATGGTCGCGTGCTCGACGATCGTTGCCAGCGGCTCGTAGCCGTGCTCTTGCGCGTAGCGCGCATCCGAGAGGATCATCGCTGCGGCGCCATCGTTGACGCCCGGTGCATTGCCGGCGGTGACCGTTCCGTTCTTTTCGAGCGGCTTCAGCTTGGCCATCGCTTCGATGCTCGCGTCGAGGCGAACGGCTTCGTCCCGGTCGACGCGCGCGTGCGGATGCTCGCCGGTGAGGAACGGCGCGTAGGATGCATAGTCGAGCGTAAACTCAGCCGACGGCTCGTGTTCCCAAACCGAGCTCGAGGCGCCGACGGCTGCCGGCACGCGCACTTTCCCTTGGCGCGGCAACTGCGCCACCACGACCTTATCCTTCGCTTTGCTCGCCACGTTGACCGCGACGATCTCCTCGTCGAAGTATCCGGCGTCGTGGGCTTGCGACGCGCGCCGGTGGCTCTCGTAAGCAAAGCGATCTTGATCTTCCCGCGAAAGCTCCAGCTCGATTGCAACCTTGCTGCCCTGCGTGGCCATGGTCATCGGAAAATACTGATCCCAGAGACCGTCGTAGATCATCGCGTCGACGAGCTTACCGTCGCCGAAGCGATATCCCCAGCGCGCGTCGCGCAAGAGATAGGGAGCGTTGGACATCGATTCCATGCCGCCGGCCGCGATCACCGAGTTGGCGCCCGCATTGATCGAGCGCATCGCATTGACGGCCGCCAAGAGGCCCGATGCGCAAACCTTGTTGACGGTGTCTGCGGTAACGGTCTTGGCGAGGCCCGATTTGAAGAGCACTTGCCGGGCGGGATTCTGTCCGACGCCCGCTTGAAGAACCTCACCCAAGATGACGTGCTCGACCTCCGTCGGGTCGATTTTGGCGCGCTCGACGGCAGCCGTCAGGGCGACGGCGCCGAGGGTGGTGGCGGAGAGCGGAGCGAGCGCTCCCCCGAGTTTTCCGAAGGGTGTGCGGGCCATTCCCAGTACGACGGCCTTGGATTCTATCTTCATAACCATGCGTTCATTTTGCGGGCGCGCATGGGCGCCCTGCGCTCACTGGTTGTCGGGCGGCTGCGACGACGGCTTCTCCGAAAGGAAGTACGAAAGGGCCGTAGGACGCCGCGATCGGCCGCGAGGGCCCGGCATTCGAGCTAGTGCGACACAGCTACTCGTCGTCGACCGGCTGACCTGACGGCCGCTGATGCAGGAAGTACGCTTGCGCATATTGCGCCTTAATCGTGAGAAACTTTCGCGGCTGCTGGTTGAAATCGAAGAAATCGTCGACGAAATCAGCCGAGGTAGCGTCCGTCGTTCCAAGGCGCCCTAAATTCCAGTTATCTTCCACGAAACGCACGATGCTTCCAAACTCGTATTGCCGATGGGAGATGTAGCCGGCTTTCGCATAGGGAGCGACGACGATCATTGGAACGCGAAAACCAAGGCCGCCGTAATGGCGTGGGCCCGGCGGTGCAACGTGGTCGTACCAGCCGCCCCAGTCGTCCCAGACGATGATGATCGCGGTCGTATCCCAGGCGGGACTCTGACCGATTGCGTTGACGATCTGCGCTACCCATGAGGGTCCAGTATCGGAGCCCTCGCGCGGATGGTCGGAGTTGTGAGCGTCGGGTATAATCCATGAGACCGCAGGCAGTGTGTCTCGATTGATGTCGGTAAAGACTTTCTTCTCCGGCGAAATGTCGTTGGTCGTCCACTGGGGACCGTTTCGCACGGCTGCAATTGCCTCAAATGCATTCCATTGCTCGCCGGGCAGCGTCGCGATGCTTGGCGTATAGTACCGCCAGGAGACCTCCTTAGCATCGAGGAGGTCCCGTAGGGTGCGATATGTGAGGCATGGCCGCGGACCTTGCTGAGCGAGGTATTGGTTGTCGGCGGTGATCAAAGACGTGACGGTGCCCGGGGGAGCGTCGCAGCCCCACGGAGGGAGCGTTGGAAAGTCGATGAGGCTCTTTGCGTCGCCGATCTCTGTGCCGCCGCGTATGAGATCTTGATGCGCTGTAAAGCTGCCGCTGCCCTGAGTCTGAAATGTATGGTCCGACAGGACGTACTCTTGCGCGAGCTTCCAATATGGCGCAATCTGTGCAGGATTCACGTACTCGTAGACCGCGGTTCCGGGCGGAACAAGATCGAAGCCATCCATCTTTCCGCCGTCGTATTCTTTGATCCACTGCGGGTAGCCGTGATTCGTTCCCAAGGCTGAGTTGAGATCCGTTTCCCGCAGAGGAAGCTTGCCGTTGTGCGTCTTCCCTACGGTCGTGCCATCCGCGCCGGGAAACGTTGCGAAGAGATTATCGAAGCTGCGGTTCTCCTGAACGACGATGACGACGTGCTTGAAGTACTTGCCTTTTTTCGCCGGTGGGGGCGGGGGAAGAGGCGGCAAAGCGGCGGCGGCGGCGCCAGCACCGCCACCGCAAGCCGTCAGTGGCGCCGCTAACGTAGCGGCTAATGCGAGAGCGGCGAATGCGAAGCGCCACGGAGCGCGACGTAGACCCTGCATGGTATCCAACGGTATCGTCCGGGACCGGGCGTCATCCCTGCCTTGGGGGACCTTGGCGGGATCACCGACCATCGCGCGAGCGGGCGATGCCTTGCGCGCGGAGGTGTCGCCCCTAGCGGTCCTTCAATGTCGCACCACGATCGGGCAGCTCTCGCATTCGAATTGAATCGTGACGTGCTCGATGCCGAAGTCTTCTTTGGCGCAGTCGTCGATTCGCCGGAGCACGTTGGTCGCTTCGCTGAGCCGACGATCGTCGAGCAAGACGTGTGCGGAGAGCGCATGCGAGCCACTGCCGATCGACCACACGTGCAGGTCGTGAACGCCAGTGACCCCAGCGATTGCTTTGAAGCGCTTCACAAGATCGGCGCTGTCTACGCCGCCCGGGACGCTTTCGAGCAGCACCTCGGTCGCGTCGCGCAGGAGACGGGCTACGCCGACGACGATGATCGCTGCGACGAAGAGCGAGAGCAGCGGATCGATCCAGGCGAAGTGCGTCAGCGCGATCGCGATGCCGCCGAAGATGACGGCAAATGCGCCGAGCGCGTCGCCCATCACGTGAAAGAGGACGGCTCGCACGTTGAGATCGCTCTTGCCCGCGGAACGCAGAGAGAGGCCGACGCCGGCATTGACCGCTAACCCAACGGCGGCGACGGCCGCCATCAAGCCCGCCTGCGGCTCGACCGGCGCGGCGAAACGGCGAGCCGCAAAGTAGACGATGGCGATCGTCGCAACGAGGAGCAGCGTTCCGTTGACGAGCGCGCCCAGCACCTCGATGCGGCCGTAACCGAACGTACGCCGGGTATCGGCCGGCCTCGCCGCCCCGACCCCGGCAATCAACGCGAGCGCAAGCGCGACGACATCCATGCAAACGTGCACCGCGTCTCCGGTCAACGCCAAGCTGCGTGAAGCCGCTCCACCCCAAAACTCGAGCAGCGCGACCAGGGCCGTCGCGACGAGCGCGACGCTTAACCGCAGCGTGGCCGGCCCGGGCCCAGCGGTCACTCTTTGCGAGCCTTCATTAACAAAGCAGCCAGCATTGCGGCAAACGTAACGAAGGTCTTGCTCTCGGCGCTGCGTACGACCTCAGGCTTCCACACGCTCGTCCCGCCCTCCATCGGCGTAAGCAGCGGCACGACGCGCGGGACGCGATCGCAATAGTCGTCGAACGCCTCGCCGAACTGCGAACGCAGAAAGGCTTCCTCGTGCGGGACGATCGCGGCATAAACCGCGGCCATCGCCGCGAGCGAGCCTCCCGCGAGCAGCGCGCGCACCACGAAGCGATTCTTTCCCGTAAAGGCGATCGCGAAGCCGGCCGCCGTGATGAAGTTTCCGACGTAGAGAGGATTGCGCACGTACGCGTACGGCCCAGCCGTCACGAGCGCGGGCGCTTCGACGACGTCGCCGCGGGTCGTTTCACCCGAATAGCCCACCGCCCAACAACGGAGCAACTCGCCGGCGATCGCAATTGGCAGCCCCAGCGCGATGCTCGCCGCACTGGGCCGGCCGTACTTGGCCAGCAGCGTTGCGGGTACGCTCAATAAGAGTCCGCGATTCTTGAAAACGAAGGCCCGCATCATGCTTCTTCCTTCTGGAGAGCGGCTTGATAGATGTCGCGCAGCGTCGCAACGAGCGAAAAGCGAGGTTGCCAGCCGGTCGCCGTGCGCAGGCGTTCGGGGCTGCCGACCGTCAGCGGCACATCGACCTTGCGCATGCGCTGCGGATCTTCACGAACCTCGACCGGCACGCGCGCGATCGCGATCAGTTCGCGCAGTATGTCGCGGATGGTCACGGCGCGCCCGCTGCAGACGTTGTAGATGTGCGCGCCTTCGCCGCGGCGCGCGAGCGCCAGATAGGCCTCGACAACGTCGCGAACATCCAAAAAGTCGCGACCGGACGCGAGGTTGCCCACGTACATCTGTGGCTGCGCGCCGCCGGCGATGCGAGCGAGCTGTGCCGCCATTGAGGCGACGACGAACGGCTCGCTCTGGCCCGGCCCGATCTGGTTGAACGCGCGCGCGATCACGACGTCCAGACCGTAGCTCTGCGCCTCTGCCAGCAGTATCGCTTCGGCCGCGGCTTTGCTCGCCCCATACGGGTTCGCCGGGCGTGGATCGAGCGACTCTCGCAGCGGATACTCGCCAGCCTCGCGCGCGCCGTAAACCTCGGCCGAGCTCGTGAAGAGGATGCGCGGGGTCGGGTCCGCGCCGCAGGCGCGCACCGCCTCGGCGAGGCGCGCCGTGCCCAGCGCGTTGATCTCGAACGTCGCCAGCGGCGAACGTATCGATTCTGGTACGAAGGCTTGCGCGGCGAGATGAAAGACGATCTGCGGGCGCGCTGCCGTTAGCGCGGCACTCAGCGATGCGGCGTCGGCGAGATCGATCGGGAAGAACTCGGGCTCGCGATCGTGCGGGCCGCCGCAGGCCAACACCTCGGCGCCGTCCCGGCGCAGCGCGTCGACGAGCCGGCGTCCAACGAATCCGCTCGCTCCCGTAACCATGGCCCGCATGACGCTGCGCTCTTAGGCCCGCGTGCGCGCGGCGAGCCGCTCGAGCTCGGCTTCGACCATCATCGTTACCAGCTGCTCGAAGCCGACTTCGGGTTCCCATCCCAACTCCCGGCGGGCCTTCGCCGGATCGCCGATCAGCATGTCGACCTCGGCCGGGCGCACGAAGCGCGGATCGCGGACGACGTAGGGTTCGAACGATCCCAGCCCGGCAGCTTCGAAGGCAACGCGCACGAAGTCGCGCACGCTGTGAGTTCGGCCCGTCGCCAGGACGTAGTCTTCGGCGGACGGCTGCTGCAGCATCAGCCACATGGCGCGCACGTAGTCGCCGGCGAAGCCCCAATCGCGATGCGCGTCGAGGTTTCCGAGGCGCAACTCGCCGGCGAGACCGAGCTTGATCCGCGCCACGCCGTCGGCGATCTTGCGCGTGACGAACTCCTTGCCGCGGCGCGGCGATTCGTGGTTGAAACAGATGCCGCTGCACGCGAACAGATCGTACGACTCGCGATAGTTGACCGTGATCCAGTGCCCGTACACCTTGGCGACGCCGTATGGACTGCGGGGGTAGAACGGAGTCGTTTCCCGCTGCGGGGTCTCGACGACTTTGCCGAACATCTCCGAGCTCGAAGCCTGGTAGAAGCGAATCCCCCGGTCGACCTGGCGTATCGCTTCCAGCACGCGGGTAACGCCGAGCGCGGTGAACTCGCCGGTGAGCACGGGCTGGCCCCACGAAGCCGGCACAAACGACTGCGCGGCCAGATTGTAGATCTCGTCGGGGCGAGCCTCGGCGATGATCGAAGTGATCGAGCTTTGATCGAGCAGATCGCCGGAGACGATCTCGATGTCGTCGACGATGTGCTCGATCCGCTCGTGCACCTCGGTACTCGTGCGCCGCGTCATGCCGACGACGCGATACCCCTTGTCAAGCAGCAGTTCGGCGAGATACGAGCCGTCTTGGCCGGTTATGCCGGTAACCAGCGCGGTCTTGCTCACCAGTGCGGCCGCCCTTGACGAAAGCGCTCTGCGAGCGTAACCGCGACGAAGGCCGCTACTTGGCTGGGCAGCGTTCCACGGCCGAACCCGGCGTCGTAGCCGAGTTCGCTCGCCAACAGGTTGGTCACCCGCGGACCGCCGCAGATCAGCACGACCTTGTCGCGCACGTTCTCCGCTTCCAAAAGCTCGCTGAGCGCCGTGAAGTTCTTGATATCGCTGCCTTTCTGCGTTACGGCTTGCGAGGCGAGCAGCGCGTCGATGCGGCGCTCCTTCGCAAAGGAGACGAGTTCCTCGACGGCGACTTGGCTGCCGAGATTGAAGCTCTCGAACTCGCGATAGCGTTCCAACCCGTAGTCGCCTTTGTACCCCTTCATGTTGAGGATCGCGTCGATGCCGACGGTGTGGGCGTCGGTTCCGATGCAAGCGCCCGCGACGCGGATCTTGCGGCCGATGCGCTCGCGCACGAGTGCGTCGACCTCTTCCATTGAGAGCGCGTGCGCCCCGGTCGACGGGACCGTGACCGCGTCGACGTCGACGGACTGCGGCGTGCTCGCGTAGATCACAAAAAAAGAAAAACCGGTCGCAATCGGCCGCCCGTCGACGACCTGCACGTCGCGCAGTCCCATCTTGACGGCGAGTTGGCGCGCCGCCTCGTCGGCGGCGTCACTCCAGGGCACCGGCAGCGTGAACGAAAGCTGCACCTTTCCGTCGTTTTGCGTATCGCCGTACGGACGGACCAGCTGCGTCACGCCGGCGCTCGCGTCAGCGCATCAGCAAACGGATTCCAGTACTCTTGGGCGCGCGTGAAGACGCCGTCGAGTCCGCGACCTCTCTCCGGCCCGCGCGAGACGTCGGCGAAGAGCGCAGCCTCGATCGCCTTCATGAGTCCCATCCCCGCGACGCGCTCGAGCAGGCCCTCACACCCCGCGAGGACCTCGTGCGCGCGGCGCTCGATCGTACCTCCGGGGCGCAGCACGATCTCGTCGCCGAGGTGGCGCGCGGTTCCCATGATGTAGCGCGCGTTCTCCAGCGCGAGGGCGCGATCGCCGAGAAACGGCGTGTGAATCGCTTCGGTCGGCATCCCGCAGAGGTGGATGCTCTGGTGCGTCATCACCGAGGTGAGATTGAACATTGCGTCGATCAAGTGCCCCTTGAACACGTCGCCGGTCATGTGCTTGGTCGGCGGCATGTACTTGAGCGACGCATCCGGAAAAATCTCGCGCGCCAACTGTGCCTGCGCGACCTGATAGAGGAAGCTATCCTCTCGATCGGGATCGATTTCGTAAGCATCACCGAGGCCGATCTGATGGTCCGGCAGGCCCGCACGGTGCGCGAACTCCTCGTTGATGAACTGGGAGGCGAGGACCGCGGGCGCCTGCTCGACGGCATCGGCGGTCGTGAGGTAGTTGTCTTCGCCGGTGTTGATGATGATCCCGGAATAGGCGTTGAGCATGCGGCTGAAATGCTGGTCGATGAACGTGCGCTTCATATTGATGTCGCGGAAGAGAATACCGTACATCGAATCGTTGAGCAGCATATCCAGCCGTTCCAGCGCCGCCATGACGGCGATCTCCGGCATGCAGAGTCCGCTGGCGTAATTGGTAAGCATGACGTAGCGGCCGAGCCTCTCGCCAATCTCGTCGAGCGCCGCCCGCATGATCGCGAAGTTGGCCTGCGTCGCGTATGTGCCGCCGAAGCCTTCGGTCGTCGGCCCGAACGGCACGAAATCGAGCAGCGACTGGCCCGTTGAGCGAATGACCGCGATGACTTGCGCGCCGGCTTGCGCCGCGGCGACCGCCGCCGTGCGATCTTCGTAGATATTGCCGCTGGCGACGATCACGTAGAGCAGCGGCGGCGCCAGTTGCGGTAGGCGATCGAGCAGCGACGCGCGCTCGTCGCGGCGCGCCGCAATCCGCTGCATGGCCCGCTCGACGTGCGCGCCGAGTGCCGCTCGCGCGGCCGCTTCGGGTGTCTGGGCGAACGCTTCGAAAACGTGCTTCCTCGCGGCGATGCTCTCGGCAAGCTGCTGCGGCTCGAGACCCGTCTCGGCCATCGCTCGCCCCAGCGCCAGCGCCACCCCTCCGGCCCGCTCGTCGCTTGGAAGCGCATCGACGACGGCGTTGGGCAGCGGGACCTCCTGATCGGTGATTCCGTCGACGCCAAGGAGCCGAAGCACCGCGCGCTCGACCGAGACCGTCGAATGGGCGGCGATGAAGTCCTCAACCGGAGCGACGATCGCTCCGGCGAGTTCGCGGCAGCGCTGGACGCTTTGCCGGTCGATTCGCAGTTCCACAGCGCTCTATCTTACGCCAATCTGTGGCAAAGCCCCAAGGTATTCGGCCAAGCCGGCACGCCAGGGCCGCAGAGAGATGCCGCGTTCGCGCAGCTTCGCGTTGTCCAGCGCGGAGAAACGCGGGCGAATCGCGGCGGTTTTCCACTGGCCGGCGGAGATCGGCTCGATCGGCAAACCGACTCGAGCCTGCGCCAGAGCCTCCCGGGCGAAGTCGAACCAGCTCACGGCTCCGGCACCGGCGGCGTGATAGAGCCCGTAGGCCTCCGCCGCGGCCAGCACGCGGAGCGCGTCGGCGAGATCGTTGGAATAGGTCGGCGAAGCGATGACGTCGGCTACAACCCGGACCGGCTCACCGGCGCGGGCCTGCCCGACGATCCGCTCGATAAAGGTAGGGCGATGCTCCGGCGAGCGCGAGGCGCCGTAGAGGCCGCAGGTTCGTACCACGAAAGCCCGGCCGCCCGCCGCCTCGACCAGGCGTTCTCCCGCCAGGCGGCTGGCGCCGTAGGCGGAGAGCGGGTTGGGCCGATCGCTCTCGCTGTACGGCTCGCTTTTTTTCCCATCGAAGACGTAGTCGGTACTGATCGTCATGAAGACGATCCCGCGCGCGGCCGCGAGGCGGGCCGCGTCTCCCGGCGCGCGAGCGTTGATCTCGAATGCCCGCTGCGGCTCGGCTTCACAACGATCGACGTCGTGAAATGCCGCCGCATTGAAGAGCACCTCGGGAGCGATGCGGTCCAGCGCCTCTTCGAGAAGCGGTGTTTGCTCGATCGGGAGTTCGTCGTGAGGCGGGGCAACGATTTCGAAATCGTGCCATCGAGCGGCGATCGCGGTTCCGAGCTGCCCGGATCCGCCGACCACGAGGACGCGCTTCACACCGTCGAGCGACGGCCGTTCGAGCGCCGCTGCAAGAGCAGCGCAACCGTAACGGCGAGCGCCGCCGCGAAGTTGCCCAGCACCATGATTTCGACGACGGCGCCTAGAGTCGGATGGATCGCGATGATAGCGGTTAGGGTGCCCAGCGTACAGACGAAGAGCGGCACCGTAAAGCCGAGACGGTGCGTCGCAATGCCGTAGTAGGTCAGTGAGTTCGTTAGCGCGAGCAGCACCATCGCGAGGCCGTACTTCACCAGCAGCGGCGCGGCGGCGTCGTAGGCGTGGCCGACGAGCGCGTGCAGTACGTCGAGTCCGAAGAAATAAAAGATGAAGATGCCGCACAGCGCGACGGTCACGAGCATCGTGAGGCTGCCGGCCAAGACTTCTCGCGTCCGCGCGCCGCGCGCGTGCCGATCGGCGGCTTGCGGCAGCAAAACGGTGGGGACGAACCCCACGAGGTAGAGCAGCATCTTGCCGCCGAGCGATGCGGCGGCATAGAGCCCGGCTTGGTGCGGCGCGAAATAGTGCTTCACCAGCACGACGTCGGCCGAACCCATCAGTGCGATCGCGATCGTCGCCGCCGCAGCGCCGGCGCCGGCGTTGAGAATGCGCTGCCAATCGTAGCGCACCGCGCGCGGCTCGGAAACGATATACCGCCGCTTCAAGCGCATTCCGAGATAGATCAGCGCGCACGCCGGTCCGAGAATGAAGCCGGCGATTCCGCCGCCCAGCCGCAGCCCGAGCGCGATGAGCACCGATATGCCGACGACCTTCGCGAGCCCCTCGGCCGCATTCGAAAAGCCGTAACCAACGAAGTCTTGCGTGCCCTGAGCGATCGCGCGCAGGGCGTTGACGAAGAGCGTCACGCCCGCGAGCAGGCCGACGAACGGCACCGACCAGACCGGCACGTGCAGAAAGTGCGCAAACGGAAACGCGCCGAGCGTGGCAACGATCAGATAGAGCGCTCCCAGTTTTGCAAAGCCGCCCGCAATGCTGTCGGTCAATCCGCGCAGGTGGCCGTCGTCGTGGAGGGCACGAAACTCGGCGGCGAGCTGCGCGACGACCGGTGCGACAAAAGCGGCAGGCAGAGAGGCAATCAGCGCCGCGTTGATGAGGGCGTAGAGGCCGCCGTATTCTGTAACGCCGAGTTGCCGGCTGGCGATGGCGTGCGCGATGAAGCCGCAAACGTTGACGACCATGCCGGCAGTGAAGACGAGAAGGCTTTGCTTGACGATTGCGCTAGCGCGCAGACGCTCGAGTCCCCGGCGCAGCAAAAGAGTGCGCGGTGGACTCATGCTGCCGTTCATCGAATCGACGTTCTCATGACGGTCGAGAATTTACCCCTTAGCGGCGCCTTGGTGCTGACGGCGAGCATCTTCACTGACGACCGAGGCTCATTTCGAGAGCTGTTCTCGCTCGATCGGTATCGCGAATGCGGCATCCGTGATTCGTTCGTCCAAGACAACTCTTCGCTTTCGCGCCGAAACGTCTTGCGCGGACTCCACGGGGCGGTACGGATGTCAAAGATCGTCTCCGTCCTGCACGGGAGTGCCTACGACGTCATCGTGGACGTGCGGCCGGAAAGCCCGACCTATCGCCGCTGGTACGGCACGACCCTTTCGGCCGGCGACGGGCGTCAGCTCTATATCCCCAGCGGCTGCCTCCACGGCTTTCTTGCCCTGGAAGACCGGACCATCTTCTGGTACAAGCAGAGCGCCCCGTACGACGCGGCTGCGGAGTTCGCCGTGGCTTGGAACGATGCGGAGCTGGGCATCGATTGGCCGTTGAACGGGACGGCGCCGGTCCTCTCCGCGCGAGATGCGGGCAACCCGCCCCTTGGATCGCTTCGTGCGTAACAAACGCACGCGGCCTAGGTAGAAGCCGCCAAAGGAACCGAAACGAGGGAGGATGGCATTCCGTGATCAGAGCGACGAGGCTCTGGTGTATCGAGTGCGCTCCGGGGAAAGAGAGGTCTTCGGCGTGCTCGTCGATCGCTACAAGCGCGGCATAGCGAATTTCATCGGGGCGACGGTGCGTAACCCGTCGGAAACGGCCGATCTTTCGCAGGAGACTTTCCTGCGCGCCTACGCCCATTTGAACACGTTCAACCCGCAGCTCGGGAAGTTCTCGACGTGGGTCTACCAGATCGCGCGCAATGTGATCCGCACCTACCTTGCCAAATCCCAGCGCGCGCCGCAACTGCAGGAGCTGCCGCAGGAGCATTCGCTGGAAACCGTCTTTGCCGATTCGTCCCCGCAAGCCGATCCGGCAGGCGGCCTGTTGCGTCGAGAAGCCGAGCGCGAACTGCGTGCGGCGCTCGCCGAGCTGCCGGAACGAACGCGAAACGTACTGGCGCTTCGTTATTTCGACAACATGGAGTATCAAACGATTGCGAGCACGCTGGGTCTGTCGCTGGGTAACGTGAAGACGTTGATCCATCGCGGCAAGATCGCCCTAACCAAGAAGATGCGCGAACGCGAAGCGCTCGCCGTCGGATCATTGGAATCGGTCGGACAGAAGGCGAGCCCGAGTGCGCTGCTCCTCGTTTGAGCCGCTGCTCGACGCGTATCTCGAGGAGATGCTGAGCACCCGCCGGTCCCGCGAAGTCGCCCATCACCTCCGCCGCTGCACCGCCTGCGAATCGCTGCTGCACGAGCTGCGCGTCGTCGACGCGCTGCTCGCCACCGCAAGCACGCCGGGCAGCGTCGGGTCGGAGTTTACCAAGGCGATCGTCTCCCAAGCCCGCCAAACCGCACCGCACACCGTTAAGCGTTTCCCGCTCTGGGTGCCGCTGCTGGGTTACCTCGCCATCGCTTGGGTATTGCTCGGATTTGCCGCTTCGCGCGCTCACGAATTCAGCGGGTTCTTCGCGGCCCTGGCCGCAGAGAGCGCGCGCAGCCTCCTTGCCGTCGACGCCGCCGTGCGCGTCATCTCACCCGCAACCTCGGTCCTCGCCGCGGCCGTGAGCGGCGTGCTGCTGCTCGACGTCGTTCTCTTTTGTGCAATCTTCTACGGCTATCGCCGGCTGCGGCCGATGCTGGCCGTCTACCTCGCCCGGGGGCCTCGTCCGTGATAAAGCGCTTATCCCTAATTGCGGTCGTCCTTATTGCGATCGTGGCCCTCGCCCGGCCGGCCCTCGCGCAGACGCAAACGATTTACCACGGCGGCACGTACTTCGGCTCGGTGGTCGTCGAGCCGGGACAGGTCGTCGACGGGGACCTCACCGTGATCTTCGGCGACGCTACGATCGAAGGGATCGTCGAGGGGGATCTCAACGTCGTCGGCGGCAGCTACGATCCGCGCCCAGGAGGCGTAGTGACGGGCCAAGTCCACGAGGTCGGCAGCGCCGTCGCGCAGGCCGTCGTTCCCTGGGCGCCCTCGGAAGGGGGCTATGGCTACAGCGCCTTCGTGCCGGATCACCGCCTGCTCTGGCGGCTCTCCTGGAACGTGCTCGCGCTGCTGGTCTTTCTGATCTTTCCGCTGCGGACCCGGATGGTCTTAGATCGGCTCGAGCGTCATCCCGGCCTCTCCGTTGCCGCCGGCCTGGTCGGCTGCATCGCGGTAATACCGCTCGCCATTCTCCTGGCAATCACGATCCTTTTGATACCGTTGATCTTGCTCGAGATGGTGTTTCTGCTGGCGAGCGCCTTCCTGGGGACCGCGGCGCTGGCACTGCTGATCGGGCGCCGGCTTTGCGAGCTCGTGAGCCCCACGACGACCCCTTCGCCGCTGGTGGCGCTGCTCGCCGGCATCGCCTTGATCACGGCGGCCGAGCTCGTACCGGTGATCGGCACCTTGGTTTTGATCTTCGTTGGGCTGATCGGCCTCGGCGCGACGATCCTCTCCTTCACCTCGGACTCATTAGGCTCTCCAATAAGCGGACCGCCGCTGACCTCCGGCTAAATTAGGCGGGATGTCTACCATCTCGCGAGCCGCGAAGTTCGCGGAGCGGACGTCCCATCTTCGCGCTTCGACGATCCGCGAGATGTTGAAGGTCACACAGCAGCCGGACGTCATTTCGTTCGGCGGCGGACTTCCCGCGCCGGAGCTTTTTCCGATCGAGGCAATTACCGAGGCAGTGCGCCTCGTCATGGAGCGCTATGGACCCGTCGCACTGCAGTATAGCGTCACGGAAGGCATTCCCGAGATGCGCCGCTGGGTCGCCGCACGGTTGGCACGCCGCATCGAGCAAGAGATCGATCCCGAGTGCGTGACGATCGTGAACGGTTCGCAGCAGGGCCTCGATCTGATCGGCAAAGTCTTCCTCGACCCGGGCGATCACGTCGCGCTCGAGAATCCCACGTACCTCGGTGCAATTCAGGCCTTCGATGCCTATCAAGCGCGCTATCTCACCGTCGACACCGATGAAGACGGCCTGATCCCCGACGCCCTCGAGCGCGTGCTCGAACGCGCCGATCCGTTTCCGAAGCTGCTCTATCTCGTACCGAACTTTCAAAACCCGACGGGCCGAACGCTCGCGGACCGCCGGCGCGAGATCGTCGTGCGCATCTGCGAACGTTACGATCTGCCGATCGTCGAAGACGATCCGTACTGCGAGCTGCGCTTTGAGGGCACGGATCTTCCTTCGCTGATCTCCTACGAGACGACGGCTCCGATCATCTACTCCGGAACCGGCTCGAAGATCATGGCGCCCGGGATGCGGATCGCCTGGCTCGTAACGCGCGACGAGGAAATTCGCGAGAAGGTCGTGCTCGCCAAACAAGGCGCCGACCTGCACAGCGGGACCTTCGCGCAGTATGTCTTCCATCAATACGTCAGCAGCGGCGACGCCTTCGAGTCGCACGTCCGCCGGATCGCAGAAACCTACGCGCGGCGCCGCGGAGTCATGGCTGAAGCCCTCGCCGAGTTTATGCCGGAGGGCGCCCGGTTCACGCGCCCGGCGGGGGGAATGTTCCTTTGGGTAACGGTCCCCGACGTCGATACGACCGCGCTTTTGAAGATATCGGCCGAATCGAAAGTCGTCTTCGTTCCGGGCGTGAGTTTCTATCCCGGGCGCGACGTCCACGACGGAATGCGTTTGAACTTCTCAAATGCCTCCGAGAAGAATATCCGTGTCGGCGTCGAACGGCTCGCCCACGCAATCACCATCTACAAAAGCTAAAGGAGTCACAGTCGCGTGGCAGCAGGTTTGGTCATCGGAATCTATCCCGGCACAGATGCCGGCGCGCTCGAAAGCGCACTTACCGCCGCACAAGTCGACCCCACGCACGTGAAGGTCCTGGCGAGCGACGGAAGCTGCACCGAGTCGTCCAAGTTGCTGCACTTCGTCAACGTCGTCACCGAGGTCGACTCAGACGCCTACGCCGACGAGATGACGCGCGGCACCGGGGTGCTTCCCGATTCCGGAGGAACCTCGGTTCCGGGAATCGGCGGCCCCGACCAGTGGTCAGATATTTTCGTCCACGGCGGCACGACCAAACACTATCTCAGCGCATTTCCGGTTCCTGACGACGAAGTCGACAACTTCGACGATGCGATCGACGAAGGGCGCTCCGTCGTCCTGTATCCCGACCCGGGTGCCGACGCACCAAAGATCGCGGCGGCGTTCAAGGCGGCGGGTTTACAGAACGTTCGATCCTACTAACGCCGCTTAACTCGCGCATGAAACGGGCGCTGCTCACCAGCATCGCGCTTGCGCTCGGTGCCTGCACCTCTCACGCCAACTACGGCTATGACAACCTCCCGAAAGGCTATCACTGGCGAGCGGTCTACGATCGCCGCGAGAAAGCGGTCGTATTCTACGGCACCGACCCCATGACGCGCGATAGCATTTACGTTGGGCCCGACGGCCAGTTCTACATCTTTCATCATTCGGGCACCATCGAAACCCGCGACCTTCGGCGCCACTGGACGCCGCACGATGTCCTTTAATCCCCGGCGGGTCATGATCACCGCGGGCGGCACGGTCACCGCGCAGTCACTGATCAAGGCGCTGCGCGACGACGGGCGCGCTCGTTTCATCGCCGCCGGCGACATGGACCCTCGCTGCGCGACCAAAGCCTTCGTCGACGAGTTCGTGCTGCTGCCGCGCGCGGCCGATCCCGGCTTCGCGCAGGCCTGTTTGGAAGCCGCCCGGCGACTGCAGATCGGGCTCTTCGTGCCGCTGATCGTCGAGAGCGAGTTTCCGCCGCTCGACGACGCGCGCGAGCGGTTCGCATCGATCGGCTGCCATCTGCTGGTGCCGTCGCGAGACATTTTCAGCAAGACCGGCGACAAACTCGAGTTCGCAAATTTCCTCGAAGAGATCGGCGTCCCCGGGCCGCTCACCCGCGCTTACGAGCCCGGCATCGAGATCGGACGCTTCCCCGTCTATCTCAAGCCGCAGCGCGGCTCCGGCTCGGTCGGCACGGCGCGCATCGAGAGTGCTCATTCACTACACGAAACAGCGCACGGCCGCAGCGGCCTCATCGTCCAAGAGGCGGTCGACGGTACGGAGTTCACCGTCGACTGCTTCGCTGCCGCAGCGGGTCGCGTCGTCGCCGCCATCCCGCGCGAACGCATCGCAATTAAAGCCGGTGTATCGGTTAAGGGCAGAACCTATCGCCATCCCTCGATCGAGCGAATCGTCCGCGACGTGGTCGAGCGTAGCGGCCTGCAAGGCCCCGCCAACGTTCAGGGGATGCTGCGCGAGGACGGCAGCTTTTCGATTTTCGAAATGAATCCGCGCTTCTCCGGAACGCTCGCGCTAACGACGGCAGCCGGGATCAACTTTGCCACGCTGCTCATCGACATGGTCGAAGGAACGCCGATCCCCGACCTCATCGGCAAACACGAAGCCGATCTAACGATGATGCGCTATTGGAGCGAAGTCTTCGAAGACGCTAGCGGCCTCATCCGCGTCGGCACGGCACTCTAGCCTTCTGCACGCCGTCTCGCCGTTCTCAATGTCAAAGCTGATCTACATCGCCAATACGTCGCTCGACGGCTACATCGAAGACGAAACGGGTGCTCTCGACTGGGCCGTATCCGGGGGCGTCCACGAGTTCATCACCGAGCTGGTGCGGCCGATCGGTACCTACCTCTACGGCCGGCGACTCTACGAAACGATGGCGTATTGGGACGCGGCGGAAATCGGCGAGTACGCGCCCGAACACCGCGACTTCGCGCGGGTCTGGCAGAAGGCCGAAAAGATCGTCTTTTCCCGAACGCTGACGAACGCCACGATCCGCAACGCACGGATCGAGCGGAAGTTCGACCCGGAAACGATTCGTAAGCTCAAGCAAGAGACGGAGCACGACATCAACATCGGCGGAGCCGAACTCGCGGGCCGCGCGCTCGAAGCCGATCTGCTCGACGAGTGTCACCTGTTTGTCAACCCGGCGATCTTGGGCGGAGGGAAGCCGGCCTTCCGAGCCTTACGGCGCGATCTCGAACTCCTCGAAACTCGCCGCTTTGCCGGCGGAGTAATTCACGCGCACTATCGCGTTGGCTAGTAGCTCATCGTCGTCCAGCGATGGGGGTTTTCGCGGAGCCAGTCCCATTCGCGCTTTAAGCCATCGCGAAGCGTCACTTGCGGTCGCAGCCCGAAGGTTCGTTCGACTTTTTTCGGCGAGAGCTGCATGACGTTGAGTTCGGAGGGCAGGCGCATGCGGCCGTCGACGATCTCCGAGCGTTCGCCGGGCGCCACGTTTTCCGTAATCGGCTCGAGGCCGGTGCCGGAAATTTCGCACGCCAGGCGCGCGAGCTGCGCGACGGTCGTCGCGATGCCGGTGCCGCCGTTGAACGACTGGGCGCCGCGCAGTCCGCTCTCGATGCACGCCCGATGGATTCGCACGACGTCGTCGACGTAGACGAAGTCGCGTACCTGTTCGCCCGCGCCGAAGATTACCGGCGGCTTGCCTTCGGAGAGCCGCTTGAGGAAGATCGTCAACACGCGGCCGTACCATTCGCGCGGGCCGTAGGTGATGCCGTATCGCAGCGAATGCACGGGGAACCCGTAGTCGTTCGAAAAGATCTGCGCGTACTTCTCGGCAGCGAGTTTGCTCGCACCGTACGACCAATTGGGATCGTGCGGTCCGGCGTCTTCGTCGCTCGGCGGATTGAGGGCTTGTCCGTAGATGCAGGCCGACGAGGCGTTGACGACGCGCGAGACGCCGGCGGCCCGCGCCGCTTCGAGCACGTTGATCGTGCCGACGAGATTCGTCCGCATGTCGTCGAGCGGATCTTCCAAACCTTTCGTGATCTCGAGCTGGGCCGCCTGATGCGAAAGGATATCTTTCCCGCGCGCCGCCGCGCCCAGCGCTTCGGTATTGAGAACGTCGCCTTCGACGATCTCGACGTCGTCGACGACGGCGCCGAGATTCTCCCGCAAACCGCTCGAGAAGTTGTCGAAAACGGTGACGCGATAGCCCGCGCGGGCCAGATCGGCAACGATGTGCGAGCCGACGAAGCCCGCCCCGCCGGTAACCAGAACCGATGCCGCCATCAGGCGCGTCCTCCTCGAGCGCGGCGTTGCGCGACGGACCAGGCGTAGGGCAGCGCGCGTCGCCAAAACTCCACCCCAAGCGCGAAGTTGATCACCGGATGGTAGAACCAGGTCGCGCGACGATCGCGCGCCGCTCCGACGAACGAAGCGATCACCGGGCCGATGACCGAGACCGAGTAGAACGGCCAGAGGTAGGCGCGGAGCTTGCGTCCCGCCGTCCACGACTCGGCGCGCTGCCAGACGGGCTGCTCGCGGTCTTCGAGGCGCTTGGCGATGCGGGGTCCGAACTTGCCGACAAAATTGAAAAGCCCCTCGACGGTGTGATGCTCGATGAGCGCGCCCGGAACGTAGGCGATGTCGTATCCGGCGTGGAGGATGTCGACGATCGGCAGGACGTCATCCTCTTCCCAGCCCTCGCGCCGCGGCGAACTCGCGCGCACGGTGACGCCCTGTGCGATCGCGACGAGGGGCGGCTTATCGACCGGAAAATCGTAGACGACGTACGTCGGCGTCCGCCGTTTGGTTCGGTAGGCGCGACCGAAGGTCAGCGGAGCGGCGGCGTTTCCGTAGAGAAAATGATTGAACGGATCGGTAAAGTCATTGATATAGCGAGTGCTCATGTTGTCGGCGCGCGTGCTGACGACGCGCGGGACGGCGGCGTAAACCGTGGGATCGGAAAACGGCTCGACGATCCGCCGCAGGAAATCCGGAGTGTGCAGAATGTTGTCGGCGGCGATGATGACGAACAGGTCGCCGGTTGCGGCCGCATAGCCCAGCAGATGTCCGGGCTCGGCCAGCCGCCGCGGATTGTCGACCACGACGCAGCCCGCCGCTCTCGCGTAGGCCTGGGTTCCGTCTTCGGAGAGTCCGTCGACCACGACGATCTCCACCAGCTCTGGGGGATAGTTCTGCTCGCGGATGCTTTCGATGACGGGCGGAAGCCGCTTGATCTCGTTGAGCGTCGCGATGATGAACGACACCTTCATCGAGCGACCTCGACTCTCGCGCCCTCGAGCTCTGCCGAGCGAAGGGCCGCCTCAATCACCCCGACGACATTGGCCCCGAAGGCGCCGTCCGAGCGCGTCTGCGCCTTGGTTCGAATTGCTTGCGCGAAATCGCTCACCAGCTTGCCGAGCGCCTCGCGGTTGTCGACGAGCGGCACGTGCAGATCGCCGAGCCGATAGGAAACCATTTGCTGCTCCATCGTCGTGCTCGACGGATTCAACTCGACGCCCTTGTCGTAGATGTAGATCTTTTCGGTGGGTTCCACGTCGTCCCAAACGGCCATCTTCAAACTTCCCGAGATCATCGTGCGGCGCACTTTCACCGGCGAGAGCCAGCTCAGATGCACGTGCGCGAGGCAGCCGCTTCCGTACCACATCGTCAGGAAGGCGACGTCGGGCGTCCGCTCGTGCACGCAGGTGCCGAGCTGCAGTGCGACCGAGGCCGGCGTTTCGTCCAGCACGTAGTTGATGATCGAGACGTCGTGCGGCGCGAGATCCCAGACGACGTTGCTCTGCTGAAAGAGCCCGAGGTTTACTCGGACGGAATCCACGTAGTACACCTTACCGAGGTCGCCGCTCTCGCGAAGCGCCCGCAGCTTCTCGACGGAACCCGTGTACAGAAACGTGTGGTCGGTCATCAGCGTCACGCCGGCACGCTTCGCACGCTCGCAGAGTTCGGAGGCCTCCCCGAAGCGTTCCGCGAGCGGCTTTTCAACCAAGACGTGTTTGCCGGCATCGATCGCCCGCTTTGCGAGCTCGAAGTGGGTTCGCGGCGGCGTTGCAAGCGCGATCGCGTCGACGGCAGGATCCGATAGGGCCTCGTCGATCTCGGAATGCCCCGCGACTGCCGGATAGAGACGCAACAGACGCGCGAGCCGTCCGCGGTCTCGCTCGACGATGCACCGCACCGACCAGTCGTCGCCGGCAAAGAAATTTCGAACGAGGTTTGGCCCCCAGTAGCCGGCCCCGACTACGGCGACGCCGAGCGGCGCGCGTTCTACCATAAAACGACGAGGGAAGGGCTAAACGGCAACCAGCCGGCGACAACTCGCCAGCGCATCGACGACGCTCTCGAGCTGATCGTCGGTCAACTCGGCGAACATCGGCAACGAGAGCAGCTTCGGCGCGCTTCGCTCCGTGCGCGGGAATGCGCCGGGAGCGAGCCCGAGCTCGGCGTAGGCCGGCTGCAAATGGATCGGGATCGGGTAATGAATGCCGGTGGCGATGCCCCGTTCGCCCAAGTGTGCCGCAACCTTGTCGCGGTTCTCGATCTCGATGACGTACAGGTGATAAACGTGCCCTTCGTCGTGCAGCCGGCGCGGCGGAGCGATGCCGATCTCCGCGAGAAGCGTGTCGTAGACGCGCGCGTGCCGCAAGCGCGCGGCGTTCCACTCATCGAGGTGCGCGAGCTTGACGTCAAGCACCGCGGCCTGCAGCGAATCGAGGCGAGAGTTTCCGCCTTTGATCAGGTGCTCGTACTTCTTACGCTGTCCGAAATCGCGCCGCAGCCGCAGTTCGTCGGCAAGCGAAGGATCGTTGCAGACGATGGCGCCGGCGTCGCCGTAGGCTCCGAGATTCTTTCCTGGATAGAAACTAAAGCAGCCGGCGTCGCCGAAGCTTCCAACGCGCCGTCCGTCGTAACGCGCGCCGTGTGCTTGAGCGGCATCCTCGATAACGCGCAGACCGTGACGCTTCGCAAACGCCAGTATCGGCTCCATCGGAACGGCTTGGCCGTACAAGTGCACCGGCATGATGGCCTTCGTGCGGGAGGTTACGGCTGCTTCGAGCCGTTCCGGATCGAGGAGGTACGCGTCGTCCGGCTCGACGAGGACGGGTCGCGCGCCGGTGGACGAGACCGCCAGTGCCGAAGCGATGTAGGTATTTGCCGGGATGATGACCTCATCGCCGCGCCCGATTCCCAGTGCCGCCAGCGCTAATTCGAGGGCCGCGGTCCCAGATTCGACGCCGACGCAGTGGCGCGTTCCGACATAGGTCGCAAAATGCTCTTCGAAGAGCGCGACGTCGGGCCCGAGAATAAAGCTGGCGTTCTCCATCACCGACATCATGCGAGGGACGACTTCCTCGCGAATCGCTCGGTACTGTGCGCGCAAATCGACGAATGGAACGGCCATGACTTACGCGCGCTTCGTCGGCTCGCGGACGAGCGCCTTCAGCAGTAACAGCACGCACGCGGCTCCCACCAGTTCGGCAATCAGCTGCAATAATGCCGTGATTTGTACGAGAATCACGTCGTTGGAGGCCCGCTGGGTTGCGAGCCATCCATTCGCGCAGAGCGCGACCCGCACGTGCGTTAAGAGACGTCCCGCGCCGATCGCCAGCCATCCCGGGTCGTACCGTTCGTTGAAGCGCACGAGGCTCGTGCCCGGCACCATACCGCGCACGCGGTACAGCCACGGTGTCAGCTCTTCGAATGCGAGGGAAACGGGCGTTCCCAGGGCCGCAGAGCGAACCTCCGGGGGCGATTCCGAAGACTGTGCCGCCAGCAAGCAGAGCCCCGAACAAACGACCGCGTTCGTCTCCGCCGGAATGGCGATCCACTGATACGCGCCGGCGGCGCGCGCGAGCACCCGTCCGTCGACACCGCTTAGCCGCCCCCGGACGTAAGCGAGCAACCACGAGCTCGGCTTGACCGAATACGCCACGGTCGACAGCGTGACGGCTCCCCCCAGACCCTGCGCGAGCCACGGCGCGCGGCCGAATGCCAAGGGCGCGTCGATCCACGACCTCGCCGGGTCGATCGAATCGCTTCGCGCCTCGATCGGCACGACGTCGTGCAGACCGGCGGCATCCCCGAAAAAGACGTCGCACTGCCCCAGGTTTTGGACCGCGGCAACGACCTGCAGCCCAACGCAGCCGGCGAAGAGCGGCGCCGCTCCGGCAAGGACCGCGGAGGATCGCGCACCACCGTGTGCCGGCGCCGCCAGCGATGACGCGGCCAAGCCGATCGCACCGCGCGATCGCGACGACAGCCACGGCCGCGCGACGATCGCATCGACGCCTAACGCTTGCAGTCCGCGCACGTCGCCGGTTTGCTCGTAGGCCGCCAGCGCCATGTCGACGGGATAGGTCGGGTAGTATTCGTTGATCGGCGCGACGTGACCGGGATAGACGAACGCGTCGGGGTCCGCGCCGTCTCCACGGCCCGAACGCAGCTGCATCGGTTGAAACGCCGGCAGCAGCGCGATGCGCGAAAACGGCGCGGCGCCGATGCTGGGATGCGGATAGTCGTGGGACGAGATCCACAGATCGCCGGGCGGCCGCAGGATCCACGTTACCGGAAAGACGACGCCGGCCGCCAACGCGGCGAAGCCGAGATAGCGAGCACGCGACGCGCAGGCGGCGGCGAGCACCGCAATCGACACCGCAAAGATCCCTGCCAGATCGTAGAGCTCGCGAAAGACGCCGCTCTCTGGAACGTTGCGAACGATCCACTCGTACGGCACCGCAAGCGGTCCGTGCACTCCCGACGTCGCGAGGTAGACGGCGATTGCCCCGAGGGCCGTCCAAAGCGCCGCGCGCCGGCGCCACGCGATCGCCGTCCCCGCCATCGCAAGCGCCAGCATCGCCAGTACCGCGATCTCGGCGGCGACGCCGAGCCGGTCCGCATAACCGGCAAAGTATCCGCCCAGCGAGAGCAGCGCGAGCGGTGCGATCGACTGATTTGCTTGCCACTCGACTCCGTAAGGAATTTGCAGCAGCGCACTTCGTTCGCCAAGTAGTCCGACGATCGAAGGCAGCGCAACGAGCGCTCCGGCCCCCAGGGGAAGCCACTTCTTCGTAACGATTGCGAAGATTGCGGCGACGACCATCGCTACGATAAAGAACTGCAGCTGGCTTTGGATCAGCACGAGCCAAAGCGCGAGCCGGACGGACGAAGCGGCGCGTCCGCGCGCCATCTCCGCGAGCATGCCGGCGAACGCACCGTAGGCGAGCACCATCACGAGGTGCCCTGCAACGATCTCGTTGTAGACCCAGGGATTAAACGAGAGAAACAAAGCAATCCCGATGGAGACTGGGGCAGTCGCTCCCCACGCAGCGGCGAGATTTGCAGCGGCCCGCGCGCAGCAGTATCCGGTGAGAAATGCCAGCAGCACGAGGCCGGCGAGCGGTCCGGCCAGCCACATGACTGCCGCCAACGGCGGGCTGATGAGGTAGGTCGTCGGGTGTGGATTGGCGACGCCGAAGCCGATGGAGAGCCAGCCGCTCGTGGCATCGGTCAAGAACGAGCCGACGGCAATCCGGTCGATCGGCCAGTTCCAGTCGTGGCGCAGCGTCGGGATGCCCTTAGCGGTCACGAACGCTGCGAGCGCAAGGCCTGCCGCGATCGAAAGCCAGCGCGCCACTACTGCGGCTTAGCCGAACGCTTACGGAGCGCTTGCCGGCACTCGAGGGCGAGACCGACGGCCAGTACGACCGCGCTGACGTAACCGACTACGGCGAATGGTTCTCCGTAACGTCGCAGCAGGGGAGCTGCGAAAACGAACGCCGCGAGCATCGCGACGACGCTGTAACGAATGACGCTTTCTAACGTCAAGACGGCGGCAACGTCGACGAAGATCCGTGCCGGCGCGCCGCCCGTGGACCAGACGTAGCTCTCAATCTCCTTTGCGGGCACCGCCGGCTCCGTTCGACGCCGCCAACATTCCATGGCGACGCCGACCGCTGCGAAAACTCCGCCAAGAAACGCGACCGTGGCAAAGGGCTCCGCGAACGGACGCCGCAGCACGCTCGCCACCACGATCGACGCGATAATCGCCACGACCGACGCATTGACGAGCCGCGCAAACGCGAGGTCGCTGGAGAGCTGGGTAACAACCTCGGAACCTTCTGCCCAGCTTTGCTTTACGAGCGCGCCCAGCACCGTCGGCGCGGCCAGCCGCCACGCGAGCGCCGCCGCACCGATCAGCGCGGCTGCGTAAGCGACCGTCGATAGAAACTCAGAGAACACCGACCGAAGCAGCGCGTTGGCCAGGAGCGCAAGCGCGGCCGCGATGGCGCTGTAACGGATCGTCGCGACGATGCGGTCTCCCGATGTGAGTCGGGCGTGAATCCAAGCAAACGCTCCAGCGCGGCCGACCACAGCCAGCGCTACGGCGGCCAAGCAATAGAGAATCACGGCGCTCTCTGCGCCGGGGTCGGCGACGAGGGCCGACACCACGGTCAGCAAGACGGCCAAACCGGCTGCGAACCCCAAGACCCGCGGGAACGTCACCACGATGGGCCGGCTCGATCCGTCGCCCACGCCGCGGAAAACCAGCCATTTCGCGCCGATGACGATCGCCGTGAAGATCGCGGCCAGATAGGCCGTCGTTGCGAAGCGCTCGGCGCCCACGTCGGGCATGAGGATCGCCAGAAAAATCGCCGCAAAGACGACGGCGATCGCGTATCGGATTGCGCCGGTCAGCGCCCACGTTAGGGCTTCGCGCTTCAACGTTCCGGGGTGCCGATCGCCCACAGTTTTGGTTCGATGGCCAGCGTCACCAGCAGAGCTAAGGCAATCAACGACGCGATCCCAGCGATCACGTAGAACCGTTGACCGGTAAATGAAATCGAGATCTTGCCGCCGTCGGGCAGGCTCGGAACGATCCATCCGTTCGAAATGCCGTTGACGATCACGTGCGGCAGGGTTTGGCCGTTGACCGTCGCCGTCCACTCCGGATGATACGCGTCGCCGAAGACGAGCAAGTAGGGGCTGCTGTCCCCGCCCGCACTCACCTCGAGCGCGGTCGGCGAGTTTCTCTTCCACATCACCGGGAACGATTTCGTCGCCGGCAACGCAGCGGGCGCAACCGACAGGAGTGCGATCTTCACTTCTTTGTCGGCGCTCGTAACGAGGTGGGGGCCGCGGCTCAACGTGACCGGACCGTTACCGACGGGACGGCCGTCGACGCGGAGCGGAAGCGACGACAGCGATTGCGGGTGCGCCAAAGCTCGCGCTGGCATTCCGTGGACGTAATACGCGAGATGCGCGAAGTTCGAACGAATCTGCCGTCCGACGTACCAAATGCCGGCGATCCGTTGCGCACCGTCGTAAGGATTATTCGGAAACGCGTGCATGAAGTAGATGTCGAAGCTGCCCGACTGGGGCAACGCGAAGACGCGGTACGAGACGCCGCCGCGGCCGGCGAGTGCGACCGCCAGCCAAGCATTTCCTGTGCCGGTCGAGGTAACGTCACCGACGACCTCAGGGTCCCCCGTCAGATTTCCAGGCGGCTTCGGCAGCGCGATCCCGCGCAACGCAGTGTCCTGCGCAGCGGCCGCTGGGCCGCCCTTCGCGGAAACCCGCGTGAACGAGAGGTCGGGCGCGACCGCCGCCTCGATCACGTCGGGACCGAGGTCGGTGCGCTCACCGGTCGTGGAATGGAATGCGAAGGAGACGTCGTTCCAGCCCGGACGAAGCGTCACAATAAAGCTCGCTGGAACGGGAGGCGGTCCTTGGAGATGGTCGACGGAGTCGTACTGCTGCGCCGTCGCGCTGGGTCCGGCCAGCATCACCTCCTGCTGTCCTCGCCCACCGACCGCGACGCTCATCAGCGATCCGGCCTGCAGGCGGCTGACGTGCATCGTCGCTCGCGCAACGACGCTGCGCGTTCCGGGGACGAATAGGCGCAGATGCGCCGTCTTCGAGAAGAGCATCCAGGATTCCGAATCGCCACGCTGCCAATCGTAAGCCGTCGAATCGTCGCGATACCAATCCTCGGGCATCATCGTCGGTGAGGTCTGCACGATACCGTCACCCGGAATGTAGGGCAGCGTACCGGCGAGATCCCCGGGAAACGCTCCCTTGAAACCGGTGCCGCGAATTAGATGCGTCTTGATGAACCCATCGGGGCCGAAGGGCCCGACGGCGGAGGCGCGTACGCGGTACGCGCCGGCCTGCGGCAGCGTAAATCTCGCCTTCTTCCCGTATACGAGCATCTCGAGCGCTCGATTTTGCGGCGTGGCCGCGCCGAGTTCGGCGACGCGCTTGGTCCAGGCATCGACCTCGTCCGTCTTTACGAATGCGACCACGAGCTTGGGATCCTCATAGCCGTCGGAGACCCAGTGCTTCCCGCGCGAGAGCAGCGCCTGCCCGTACTCGGTCCACGCGCCTCCGGTTGCGATGGGGCGAAAATAGCCGCCGTCGATTTGCAGCACGCGCGGCGCGGACTGCGGGAAGAGCAGCGACTGCTCGCGAGCGAATATCGTGTACAGGCTGCTGGTGGGCAGCTTGAACGGCTCGGCCCATTGCACGTTGGCCGACGACGGCCGAACGAGCGTACCGTGCGCAAGCGAAGCGTTGACCGCCAGATCGCGCACCGCCGAAGCGGAGAGCGGAACGATTGGCGAGAGCGAACGCATCGTCGCCGAAAATTCCCCCGTCGAACGCGTCGGCGGCTCGAAGCGCGCCTGGCCGCGCGCCATCGCGTCGACGTCTCCAAGATACGCTTCGGAGAATGTCGGCCACGCGCTGATCACGGGATGGTCGACACCGTACACGAGCGGAAGCGCACCGCTCAGCCGGTACGTATGAAGCGGGCCGTCCGAACGCTGCGGCGTCGCGCCTAAAACCCGATGCAGCAGGTCGTGTGTCAGCGTCGTGCTGTTGAATCTCCATTCGTCGGGCGAACTGAAGTCGATGACCGGCAAGAAATCGTCGCGCTGCAAAAACGTGTTGACGCCGAGCACGCGGAACATGTCGCCGGCAAACGGCAGGCCCTCGCGCGTGGCGCGATAGGCGCGCCGGACCCAGGCGTCCGTTCCCTCCGAGGGTTCACTTCCGAGCAATCCGTAAATCATCGGACGATCGACCAGCGAGTTCTCGATGTAGAATTGCGGATTGCCCCAGTCGAACTGCTCGAGAAACTGTGTCGGAAAGAGCGCGACGCGATGCTGGTCGTCGTTGCCAAGCAGCGCGTTCTCGCGGTACTCCCAGCTCGGCAGGACCGAAGCGGGATAGTTCATCTTGTGCACGATGACCGGTATGAAGACAAGGATCGGCACGACGACTAAGCCGGCGCTGACCGCGGGGACGAGCCATCGCAGCCGCTCGTGCTCGCTGCCGCGCAAGGCCGCAACCTGTTCGCGCAGCCAGGAGAGGATCGAGTACGTGCCCAGCGCGTACAGCCCGCAGATCCCGAACTCGACCCCGGCCACCCATTTGTACGAGAAGCGGAACATCTGAAAACCCGGGAAGTACCGGTAAAACGCGTCGTAGATCGGCGTCGTCACCGCATCCCCGAGCGCGTCGTGATAGTAGCCCACGACGATCGGCACCGAAACGATCGTCGCGATCAAAAAGTACAGGGTTGCCGGGCGCTGGTTACGTTTGAACGCGACCGCCCCCAGCGCGACGATTGGAACGAACCAGAGCAGCGCGCTGAAAAGGCCCTGGGAATACGGCTCGGCCCACGGAAAATACGGGCGCCCTCCAAAGGAGACGAACGTTGCCCAGTGACCGAGCCCGCGGAGCACGTTGTCGAAGGAGGTAGCGGCGTTGTGCAGCGACGGGCCTTCGCTCAAGACGCCGTTGAGCCACACGTTGCGGAAGTAGTCGACGAAGGGCACGACCCAATAGAGGTTGACGAAGAACGTACCCAGAGAGGCGACGACGACGAACGGCAGGGTTCGCTTGGCGACGATCGCCGGCCGCTCGCTCAGTGCCAGCATCACCAGAACGAAGATGGCGAGCAGAATGACGTTGATCGCGACCAGCGGAGGGTTGATGCCGCCGCCGACGAGGACCAGCAGCGCCATCCCGAGCGCCGCGCGCCAGACGTTCATTTCGCCGCGCATGGCACGCGCGGTGATCCCGATCATCGCCGGGAGCGTTCCGTACGTCAGCAGCCAGACGATCTGCGCCTGCGAGTTGAGCGCGACGTACATGTTGAAAAGGTACGCGACCGAGCCCGCAACGCGGGCCGTCTCGCCGAGCCACGGCGCAACGGAGCGCAGGCAGTAATACATCGAGGCCAGCACGCCGAGATAGACGGCGAACACGGCAAAGCGCTGGGCGAAATCCTGGGGGATGTGGAAGATCTCCGCCGCGGCGTAAATCCACGCGTACGGCGTCTCGTACGGAAACCAGAAGCCGGTGTGCGTGCCCATGTAGAGGGCCGGGTTCCACGCGTGCAGCAGCGACCAGAGAAATTTGAGCGGATCGATGTGAAGGTCGGCCTGGCCGTCGTTGAGCTGCACACCGCTGCCATATCCCAGCGTCACCAAGAGCGCAAGCGCGACGAAGAGCGCCGGTACAAGCGCTCTTCTCAGCACTGCTCGCTGCGGCCACGGCAACTCCAGCGAGGCCGAGGCGCGGGCGGTTTCCTCTTTCACCGGTAAGCCTTTCCGTAAAGCTTGAATGGACCTTCCAGACTCACGCGCTGCTCGACGGAAGCCGCTGCGAAGAGCTCGTCCACGACTTTGGCCACCGCGTCGAGCTCGATATCCCGCAAAATGCACCGGTACTCCAGCCGGAGCACGCAATCGAAACCCTGCAAGCCTTCGTCGTGACAGGCCGGACAGGGCGACGGACGCATCGCGACGGCCTGCCCGATCGGTGCGCCGCGAACCTCGCTCGTCATCCCGTAAAGCGCCAGTGTCTTTACACCGAGGCCCGATGCCAAATGGCTGAAGCCGGCGTCGTTGCCGACGAAGACCTCACACTCTGCCAAAAGCCGGGCGGCCTGCGCGAGCGGTTCGCGGATGATGTTGATTCCCGCGACGCCTGCAAAATCTTGCTCGGCACGCGCGAGCTCCCGCTCTTCGTGCGGCCCCAGAAACAGTCGAACCGGTCGTCCGGTCGCGACGTGCCGCCGGGCGAGGGCGACGAAATTTTCGTAGGCCCAGCGCTTGACCTCATTTCCTTTCCAAGCCATCGAACCGGGATGAATGCCGAGCGTTCCCGGGATTCGCGTGCTGCGCCAAGCCTCTGGAACCCAGTACGCCAGATCGTCGCTGCCCGGCGGCAGCCCCGCCGCTCGCGCAAGCCGCAGGTTCTCGGCGAGGCGGTGCCCCCCGCGCAGTCCGACGCAAACGCTGCGCGTCGTCCGCGCGATCAAGCTTGCCGCTCCGCCGTAGTCGTGAAGACAGAGCCGCTTCGCGCCGGCGCCGCGGGCGATCGCCGCGTACTGCCAGCGCGTCGCCGGGAACGGAAGGAGGCAGACGTCGTAGCGGCGCGGCCGGAGTTTCGCGATGGCTGCGAGCACATCGGTCGCCGTGGGGCGGAGCGGAAGCTCGGTAATATTGTCGACGATTCCAAGCGCGCGCAGGTAGTCGCTGACCGGGGAATGCATCGTCAGCGCGTCGATGCGCGACGAAGCGCGCGTCAGGCCGCGAAGAATCGGGCCCGCGGCCAGCGCGTCACCAAGCCCTGGTAGCAGCAGCACCAGGGCGGTATTACCGGCCAAAGAGGCCTACTTTCCGATAGGGATGGGGACGACGATTTCGTGGGAACCGGCGCGATCGATCTTCGGTGAAAAGCGCTCCGGCTGGTCGTAGTAGCGTAAGATTCGCATCCGGTAAAAGATCGCCAACGTGTCCAGGAAAACATTCCAGACTGCCGGTAGGCGAAGCCGGCTGCCGACGCGCGTAAAGTTGACTTCGACCGGTGCTTCGACGACGCGGTAGCCAAAGTGGTGCGCGTTCGCCAGCAGTTCGAGATCGAACGCGAAGCGCTTGACCAGCACGCGCGGCAGGACGCGCTCGAGGACCTCGCGCTTGAACAGCTTGATACCGGTCTGCGTATCGCGTACCGGCAGACCGAAGAGCGTGCGCACGAGCATGTAGTAGAAGAAACTGTAGATCCGGCGCAGACGCGGATACTCGACGCGCGACTCCGGATGAAACTTCGAACCGATGACCGCGTCCGCGTTGCGAGCGAACAGAATCGCGAAGAAGTTCTCCAGCTGCTCGGGATGCAGGTCCATGTCGGCGTCGAGAAACGCGACGTACTCGCCCTTCGAATACGACGTGCCGCAGATGAGCGCGTTACCTTTACCTTGGTTGCGGCGGCAGCGCACCACACGGACCAGGTCGGGCCAAACCCGCAGGGCGTCGATTGCTGCCGTGTGCGTACCGTCCAGGCTTCCGTCGTCGACGACGACGATCTCGAAATCGAGGCCTAGTTCCCGCATCGTTTCGACCGTTTCGCACACGTTGTCCGCGATCGAACGAGCCTCGTTATATGCGGGCATGACAATCGACAGCATGGCCCGGGAAGCTTGGCTCTCGTAGAAAGGCGAGCCTCCTGGTACAAAGTTGATTGTAGTCAACTTTTCTTCAAGCAATCGGCGCTTCGCGATTCTCCGGGGGGCTCACGATATTGCGCTCGAATTTCGCCACGATCGTGTGCCACGCCAGCCCGAGCTCTTCGACGTTGAGCATGCGCGCAAACGCAACGAAGACCGCGCCTCCGATGCCTATCTGACCGAAAAGAAACCAGGAACGCGAGGCGAGCGAGGCTTCCGGCGTTACGCCGAGGGCGCCGATCCAGTGCAGCGCCGCCAACATCGCAAGCGAGCAAACGACTATTTTCCCGGTCGAAAAGACCAGGGCGCCCCAGTCGATGCCCGAGACGATTCGCGCCGTTAACATCAGCAGCAGCAGCGCTTGGACGCTCTGACTCGTCGAGTTCGCCAGCAAGAGCCCGCGCGCGCCCAAGCCCGGCAGCCACACGAGGGAAAGCAGCACGTTGAGCACGACCGTCAGCACCGAGATCGTTACCGGCCAGAGCGTTTCGCGACAGGCGAAGCAGCAACGCGTCAGGACGACATTCGCGCCGAGCGCGATCAAGCCAATGGCGGCGAACGGCAGAAGGCCGGCGGTCAAGTCGGTGGCGCTCGCCTGGAAGGTCCCGCGCTCGAAGAGCGCCTGCACCATCGGACGTGCGAGGACGATGAGCGCGCAGGCCGACGGAATCGTAATGAAATTGACGAGGCGCAGCCCGGTGACGACGCTGCGCGCGACCCCCCGGCGGTTTTCGCGCGCGAACTGCGCGGCAAGCAGCGGAAAGATCACCGTCGCGATCGCGGCGGCAAAGATCTGCTGCGGGAAATTCACGAGCTTGGTCGCGTAGTTCATGCCCGCGATGTATCCTGGAGCCAGCGTCGAGGCGAAAAACCGATCGAAAAAGAGTGCGAGCTGGCCGGCGGCCGAGCCGACGATGATCGGCCCGAGCAGAACCCAAATCTTCTTGAGGCCGGGGTGCTTTAGGTCGATGATCGGTCGATACTTGCCGATCGATAGAAACGAAGGAAGCTGCACGAGCATCTGAGCGGTGAGCCCGAGCGTCGTGCCCAGGACGAGCGCGTAGATGCCGATGCCGTGGCTCCAGAGCACGACGCAGGCGATCGTCACGGTATTGACCGCAACGCCGACCAGCGCCGCCGAGCGAAAACGGTGATAGGCGTTGAGCATGGCCGAAAGCACGCCGCTCAGACTGACCGCAACGATGCTGGGCATCAGCCAGCGCGTCATGCGAATCGCGACGCTCATCTGCGGAGCGGGGAAACCGTGTGCGATCAGCGGTACGTACCAGCGCGCGGTAAAGTAGCCGGCGACCGCGCAAATCGTTATCGCGATGGCCAGCATGTTGAGGACGGTGCTCGCGAGACGCCACGCCTCGTCTTCCTCGCGATGCGCGATGTACTCGGAAAACGTCGGGACGAGCGCGCTTACCAGCGCGCCGTTAAAGACGCCGAAGAGAATCGTCGGAACCGTCGCCGCCGCAAGAAACGTGTCCATCTCCCAACGGGTACCGTAGTAGCGCGCGCTGACGACCTCTCGCATGAAGCCGAGCAGCGTCGACGCGAAGGTCGCCCCCATGATAAAGAGCGTGGACCCGGCGACGGAGATGCGGGGACGCGGGCGCTGCCGCGCGGGGACGGCGCGAAGGTAGGGCTTAATGCGCCCCGTCCTTTCGCAGAACGGCCGGGACCGTCTTCGCGATGATCAGCAGGTCGCCCAAGGGCGTCCAACTATCGACGTACCGATTGTCGAGCTCCATCCAGTGCTCGAACGAAACTTCGCTGCGGCCGTTGATCTGCCAGAGGCACGTCACGCCTTGCGGTACCTCGAGGCGCCGGCGCGCGAAGGCGTCGTAGTGATCGATCTCGCTGGGCAGCGCGGGGCGCGGCCCCACCAAGGCCATGTCGCCTAGAATGACGTTGACGAGGTTCGGAAGCTCGTCAATGCTCGCCCGGCGCAGAAACCTCCCGAGCGGATGCAGCCGCGGGTCGTTACGAATCTTGAATACCGGTCCGTCCACCTCATTGAGGTGCATGACGCTCTGGCGCAGTGCGTGCGCGCCGTTGACCATCGTGCGCAGCTTGAACATCTTGAAGCGACGTCCATGCATGCCGACGCGCTCCTGGGTGAAGAATGGGGTTCCACCCGTAACGAAGGCGATCGCCACCGCCGCCGACAGGACGATCGGCGCCGTCACCACCAGCAGCAGAATCCCGACCACGACGTCGATGCCCCGCTTGACGGCCGGCCAGGATTCGGGAACCTCGCGCTCGCCGGCGAGGCCGACCGCAACCTGCATCGCGTTCATGCGAGCAGGGCTCGTTTCACGGTCGCGCCGACGAAATCGAGACCCTCGATCTCTCCCAGCAGCCGGCCGGGCGCAGGGCCGCGATGCACGAACGGAACGTACTCTCGCGTGTGATCGGAGCCGGGGGCGGTGGGATCGCAGCCGTGGTCGGCGGTAAGGATCAGCTCGTCCCCCGGAGACAGGAGGCTTTCTAGGCGCGGGATCAGGGTGTCGAGCTCTTCTAGAGCGTTGCCGTAGCCGCGGACGTCGCGGCGATGACCGTACTTCGAATCAAAGTCGTTGAGATTCGTGAAGATGAAACCGCGGTCAACCTGTTCTAGCAACTCGAACGTCTTCTCCATTGCTTCGCGATTGCCGGGAACGCGTGTCGATGCGGTAATCGCGCGTCCACAGTAGATGTCCGAAATCTTTCCTACTGCATGCACCTCAATATCCCCCGCCCTGAGTTCGTCCAGCAGGTTGGGGGGAGGCTCGATTGCATAGTCACGGCGATTCGGCGTCCGCCAAAAAGCCCCCGGTCGCCCCCGGAAGGGGCGGGCGATGACCCGGTTCACGTCGTGCGGGGGCCCGAGCATCTCGCGGGCTCGGGCACTCCATTCGTAGAGCCGCTCCAAGGGCACGACCTCCTCGTGCGCCGCAATCTGGAAGACCGAGTCGGCCGACGTATAGAGGATAGGGCGCCCGCTCTCCATGTGCGCGGCTCCGAGCTCTTCGATGATCTCGGTACCGGAGGCCGGGACATTTCCGAGCGGCGGCTTGCCCGTTATCTTCGTAAACTGCTCGACAACCTCCGGCGGAAAGCCGCCGGGGTACGTTGGAAAGGGTACCTCGGTAACGACGCCCATCATCTCCCAATGCCCGGTAATCGTATCTTTGCCGCGGCTGCGTTCGCGCAGCCGCGCGACGCTCGCCTCTGGGGCCGCGACCGGCGCGACGCCCCGGATTCCGGTGAGCAACCCAAGCCCGAGGCGCTCGAGATTCGGCAACGCCAACGAGCCTAGACGTCGCGCGACGTTGCCGATCGTATCGGCACCGGGTGCGTCGCCGTACGCATCGGCGTCGGCAAGTGCACCGACGCCCCCCGAATCAATTACGATCGCAACCACGCGCATTACCGTTGCGCCGCTTTTCGTCCCGCAGAAAGACACGCCTTCTGCTTATCGGCGTAACGAGTGCGTCGCTGCTTTCCTAGGGATGTCAACTCGCTGCCGCAAGGTGCCGGGGGCTAGGGCCCTTTGCGTGGTACCGGCCGCCCATCGCAAGGCAGGACTTCGCTCAGGGAAGAATGCGTCGCCACCGTGGCACGTATCGCGCTCTCGACGGCGCTCACAACGCTGGTAGTTCTGGCTGCGTCTTCAGCCGCACTCGCTGCAGCGCCCGCGCCAACCCCGAGCCCACAGCCTCCCCTCACGATCCTGTACTTGAACGCTAAGCGACTCGACTTTTACTACAACCGCTTCTTGATCGAGGGTGACGGAAACGTCCGCCTGCGCACCAGCGACGGCTTCACCGTAACCGGCGATGCCTTTTCGATGGACCTCAAGCTCAATCGGTTCATGGTCGCTGGCCACGTGACGCTACACGACGCGACGGGAACGGTCAGCGGCGCCGCGATCGCGGACTTTCTCGACTTTCGGCGGATCTATTTCGTTCCGGTAACGAGCGAACCCGATCGTTGGACCTTCCTCGACGGCGACCTCGCGCACCCGGCGAAAGGGCGCGAAATGCCCGGGGACGCTTTTTACTTTCCTTCGGTGAGCGAGCACCCCAGCATCACCGGTACGGGCGCCGTCATCGGCACCAAAACATACGTGCGCTTCATCAACGCGCACACGTATTTCCTCAACGCCGGGATACCGCTCGGCACCTACGTCGTCAATTTCGCGTCGAATCAATACTTTGCGCAAAACACCCTCTCCGGCGCGAGCGTCGATTTAACCTGGAATATGGCGGGAAGCCCGAACTCGCTGACGGCGCTGCATCTGCGCTACGACCCGACGTATAAGACCTACCTTTCGGTCGAGCAGCACTTCGTCGGCGAGCACGAATACGCGATCCTCTCGGTCAATCCGGCGACCCGCGCGGAAAAGTGGTGGAATCTCGCGCTGTACGACAAGCTCGGCACTCGCTTTCAAATTCAGAGCTTCACGCAATACTACGCCCAGCAGAACTATTTGAGCGCGCCGCAGGCGGCGCAGCAGACGACGTTCCTCAATGCCACCTATGCCTTTCCCCATTCGTACCTGACCGCTTCCTCGCAGCTGACCAACTACAGTCTTCTGGGGCCGGGCGGGATCGAAAACGGGGCCAAGCTCGGCGGCAGCCTCGACCATCCCTCGCAGGTTCAGCTCACAGCAACGAGCTTCCAAAACCGCATTGCGAACCTGCCGCTCTACGAGCAAATCTACGAAGGGTACGGGTTCAACCACGACTCCGTCGGCGGGAACCAATATTTGCAAGGCCTTCCAGGCTCGGGGCAGGCGCCGATACCGACGCCCGGGCTGCAAGCGTACGGTGCGCCGTGCCCGAACCAGCACGGTGTCAAGCCTCCGCCCGGAGCAACGGCAACCTATTACTGTCCGGTCTACACGACGATCTGGAATACCGTCTTCGGTTTCAATCTCTACACGCCGTCGATCAAGCTCAATCCCGACGCGAGCACCTACCAAACCTACTATTTCAACGCCAGTTTCAACAAGCAATACCAGTGGAACTCGCTGCCCCACTGGATCAACACGTCGTCGGAAAATTTCTCGATCAGCCGCCAGTTCTCGCGCGCCATCAATACCTACGCGGGCTATCAGATCCTCAATACCGGGGATTACTACATCAACGGCGGGTACGCGCCGTGCCACCCGGTCGACTCGACGTTCTGTCCGCTGAGCTTCACGTCGTTTCGCGGCGTCTCGACGCAGCGAACGACGAGCCTCGGCGTCAACGACGCACCTACCCCCGAATTCAATTTCTCCCTCCTGCTGCGCCACCACGTCGACTTTCCGGTTCCCGTCCCCGGGGTCTTCGGGTTACCTCCAAATAACATCATCGGCCAGCCGCTCTACACGTCGTATCTCGGGCAGGCGCCGTACGACGCGACGGGCGAAGTGCGCTTCAAAATCCTCTCGCACGCGCTGCTCGACCTCTCACGGACGTTCTACTGGTACGGCAATCCGTATCGGACGTCGTTTTGGCAGCCGAGCTTCGTCATCCAAGTGCTGCCGATATGAGACGCGCGCTCTCCACGCTCGCGATTCTGTCGCTGGCGATCCTGGCGGTCGCGGCCGCGGCCTCGACGATCGTCGTGAGCGGCCAGCTGCTCGCCTACCAAGACGGATACGTTTTCTTTACGACGGGTGACGGATTTCGCGTCGCGCACGGCGCCGTGATTCGCGACGCTAAAACGGGCGGCCCGACGGCGCTTGCTCCTGCGCCGCGGCTCTGGGCTCGCGCCACCTTCGACTCGAGCGGCACGGTTACCGAACTCGATCTCTCGCGCGATCCGCTTCCGCCTCAAGGGAGCTTCGCCGACGTCGCGCGCTTTGCGGTCGCGCTCTCCTCTCCGGCACCCAATCCCGACCTGCTTCAGGCGGCGGCGACGCCGCCGCCGGGCCAGCCCGAAGCGCCGGATCAGCGTCACTTCTCGGGCCGTCCCGTGCTGGTCACCTTCATCGTGCAGGTTCCGCCCTACACGCCCTTCACGTCCTCACTCTACATCGCGACCGACCAGAGCGGTTGGAACGCACAGGCGATTCCGATGGATCGCGTCGACGCTTTGCACTACCAGATCACGCGCCGCTTCAACTCCGGGACGGCACTGCGTTACCTCTACAACCGCGGCTCGCTCCAGACGCAGGAAGTTGCTCAGAACGGCTTAGCGCGCACGCCTCGCGATCTTCTGGTTACCGACGCCGACGTGCGCGTCATCCGCGACATCGTGTACGCTTGGCAAGACGCTTCGCCTGGCGGACTGAACCAAGTTCAGCCGCAGATCATGCCGACGCCCTACAATCCCGCGCCGTTCCCAAATCTTCCGCAACGGCTGCCACCGCCGCAGCCGCCGCCGGGAAGGCCGCCGCGCTAGTGCACTAGGAGCTGACTCCTAGTCGCGCTTTCGCAGAACGGCGATCCCGTCGCGTTCGCTCACGAGGCGGTAGTCGCGCCGCGCGATGGCGGCGCGCACCGAGGGCTCGTCGACGTCGCGCCAGCGCACCGAGTAGTGAGTTTGGTCGTAAACGAACCAGTTTTGGCCGGCAAAGCCGATCGAAGCGTTCGGATCGAGCCCGAGGTGCGCGAAGACTTCGTCCTCGGCGCCAACTTGCGCCAGCGGCGGGAGATGCGCAAGCGTAGCGGCGAGCAGTGCGTCATGCGCGTTGGGTCGACGATAGAGGTAGTACCAGTACTCCATCGGACTGGCGAAGATCCCGATCGCAATTCCCGTGGCGGCCGCGGCCGGAATCAATCCCTCCACGAGCCGCGGCCATCGGGGCGCCAAGCGCCCCGCGCCGTCGACGAACGCCGCGAGAGCGTAACCCGTCAACAGCGCACTGTAATGGGCGCCCGGCATCAGCGTGATCGGGCGATGCGAAGCAAGTACTTCGATGAAACCGGGAATCAAGAAGAGCCCGTAGCGCGAGACGCACGGCAGAAACGCGAGCGGCGCCAGGATGACGATCGCGTACCATTCGCGCGCCGTCACGGCGGCGGAGAGGCCAGTCGTTGCCGTTCCCGCTTCGTGCCAGTCGAAGAATCGCAGCGACAAGTACGGAACCTGCGCGCCCAGCGCGTGCCGGATTGGTCCAAAGTACGTCAACGACATCGCAACCGCCAAACCGAAGACGAGCAGCCCGGTTCGGCGGCCGAATGCATCGCCACGTGCCGTTGCGGCAAAGAGCAGCCCGTTGAGGGCCAGGACGACGAACTGATCCTCCTTCGTGCAGAGCAAAAGCAGAACGGCAACCAGAGTCAGCGCCGGGCGCCGGCGGTCTAACGCGTAGACGAACGTGGCGGAGAGGAACGGCACGAAGGCCATCTCGTGAAAATCTCCGACGCCATTTGCCCAGAGGATCGGGTAGATCGCACCGACGACGACGAGTGCGAATGCGATCGGAGCCTTGAACCGGGCTCGCGCTAAGCCCCAGATCGGGAACAGAACCGCGGCAACGAGGATTGCCGCAAAGCACTCGAGCCCAAGGGGCCCGAACGCGCGGACGAATGGCCAACCCAGCGCGATTATTGGAGACCAGTGCACGAGAAGATGATTTACGCCGCCCTCCGGAGCGCTCGAAAAGCCGCTGCCGATGCCGGCGATAACCTGGGTGAAGATGCCCAGATCGACCCCGTTGCGGAAGATGGCGTAACGCCAGCAGACGATCGCGCAGAGCGTCGCGGCCAAGGCGACGAATAGGGCAACAACCAGTGCGTCCCAGAGCGTCCGCGAGCGCCCAACTTTAGAAACGGCCGAGCGGACGCTATGCATCGAATCTCACTTCTTGTCGGCAAAGGTGCATTCCTTAGCAAGCCGCCACGGGCGTGGCGTTGAAACATCGACTCGTGAGAATCGCCGCGGCGCTCTTCGTCTGCTGCTCGCTCGTTGCCGTCGCATCGGCGCAGAGCATTACCTCGCCATCGCCGTCACCCTCGACGGTGCCGTCGCCGGTACCGACACCCACGATCCTGATGCTGGCGCCGGAGGCTCCGCCGCAAATTCTTTGGGTCTCGGTGAGCTCGACGACGCCGCACGCGGGCGACGTCGTTAGCGGCACGGTTCTGACCTCATCGAACGTCGCTAGCGTCGAGATGCGCGTCGGCGGCTATAGCCTGAACTCGACGAAGACCGACGTCGGCCACTTCGAATGGAGCTTCGCGGTTCCGCGCCTGCCGTTTTACGCGCCGCACGATTTCACGCTGCAGATCATCGCGCGCAACACTGCCGGCGTCGCGGCAACGACCGCCGTTGCGATGAGCGTTCGCTGACGATTTGATCACTCGAAGAAGCGCCATTGCCGCCGCGCTGGCGGCGCCGGCGGCGGTGCTGCGCGCCAGGAGCAGTTCCGCGGCAGCGCAGAGCCTTGCGGCGGCGGCGGCCGCCGGAAATCGCTTTTTCGGATCGGCGGTGCGGATCGACCAAATCGACGCCAACGAGCCGTATCGCGACGCCGTCTTGCGGGAATGCACCTACGTCGTCCCCGAGTTCGAAATGAACTGGAATCGCGTCGAGCCTACCTACGGCGGCCTCTCCTTCGGTACCGTCGACCGTCTCGCGAGCTTCGCGGCCCGCAACGGAAAAAAGGTTCGCGGCCACACCCTTCTCTGGCATCTCGGGACGCCGCAGTGGGCGGTCGCGATGCTGCAGCAGCAGCGGGACTGGTCGCTGATCTCGCGCTATTTCGGTTCGATCATCCCACGCTACGGCGACGTAATCGATCAGTGGGAAGTCGTCAACGAGCCGCTCGACCCCGGCCACCGCTCCGACGGGCTGCGCCAAAACGTCTTTCTGGAGGTCTTCGGCGCCGGCTACATCGCACGCGCGCTCGCGACGGCGCGCAGTTTCGCCCCGCGCGCCCAGCTGATGATCAACGACTTCGGCCTCGAGTACGATCTGCCCGACGAGCGCGACCGGCGCTATCTGCTGCTCAAGCTGCTCGAGCGGCTGCGCCGCGCGGGCGCCCCGCTCGACGCGCTGGGCGTTCAGGCGCACCTCGATTTAAGCAAAGGGCGGCTCGACGCGACGGCGCTCCGCGGGTTTCTCCGCGACGTCGCCAACCTGGGCCTGGCCATCGTCGTGACGGAGCTCGACGTGAAAGAGTCCGACTACGTCGCGACGATGGCACAGCGCGATCGGCTCGTCGCCGACGAGGTCCGGCGCTACCTCGAGGTCGCGCTCGCCCAAAACGCGGTCACCGGCGTCACGACGTGGGGCCTCTCAGACCTCTACTCGTGGCTCGACGTCACGCCGGCGGATCTCGCTCGTTTTCACGGCGCCTGGAGCGCCGGAAACGGTCCGGGACTCAATCGCGGACTCCCGTTCGACTCGTCGATGCAGCCCAAACCGATGTATTTTGCGATCCTCGACGCGTTCCGTGCCAGCCGCCCGAGAACTCAGAAGCGCTGATAAAACGATGCACGTAAAAAGGCACGCGGTGAGAAGCTCGACTCCCAGCCTTCACCCGCGGAGAGCTGCAGTTCGGAGCGCGCATTGAATTGCAGACCGGCGAACGCCCCCAGCTGCCGAAGGGTGTAGGTCGGATTTCCCTCTTCGTACCCCTGCGCACCAAGACGCCACTTCGGCGCCACGGCGTGCGTCACGTCGACGTTCCATTGATAGTCCTGCACGCGCGTACCGTAATAACCCAACCAGTCCGAGCGCCATGGACCGCCGACGATCCCGCCGTCCAGGGTCGCTCGCAGCTCCGCCTGCTGCCCGCGCAGGATGTTGCTGGGATCGTACGGATCCAGGCCGGTGTACGTGTCGTTTACGCCGAGTGCAAAGTTGCTCCAGAAGTTCTTACGAGAAAATTCGTAGACGCCGTCGAGTTCCGCGCCGGTAAAGTTCGCCCGCACCGTGCGCAGCGTGCCGCCATTGTAGTTGTATCCGCCGTTGTCCAAGTAAACGCGCACTGCGACGCCATCACCGATGTGGGACCCGGGCAGCGCCACCGTCGCGCCCATGAAGATATAGTTTGAAAAGGCCGCTTGGCCGCCGGTAAAGACCTCGACGTTATCGGCCGCCAGGGCAGTCGCGGGCAGCGCCGCCACGACGAACGCCAGAGACGCACGCCCGACGAGAGAGAGCGCTTTCATTCAGACCAGCAGCTTCTGCCGGTCGAGCTCGCCGAGACTGGTTTGGCTGCGATCGACGGGCCGCTTTGCCCCCGAGACCCACGAGACCAGCTCTTGCATGCCGTCGTCGAGCGTACGTTTCGGGCGAAAGCCAAAGGCCTTCTCGATCTTCGAGACGTCGGGGAAGCAGTGCCGGATATCGCCGACGCGATACCGCCCGAGGAACTCCGGTTCGACCGTTTTGCCCAGCAGCCGCGAGAGCATAGCCGCCATCGCCGCGATCGTAATCGGGGAGCCGCTGCCGACGTTGAACGCGTCCCAGACCGCGCGATCGGCCTCCAGCGCCGTCGAGAACGCATCGGCGACGTCGCCGACGTGCACGAAGTCGCGCTGCTGGCCGCCGTCCTCGAATACGAGCGGCGCTTGATCGTTGAGCAGGCGTGAAATGAAGATTGCCGCGACCCCCGTGTAGGGATTGCTCAACGCCTGGCGCGAGCCGTACGCATTGAACAGGCGCAGTGCGATCGTGGGAATCTGGAGGGCACGGCCGACCGCGATGAACATCTCCTCGTGGTCGCGCTTGTTGACCGCGTAAATCGACGCCGGGGAGAGCGGCTTCTCCTCGGTGGTTGCGATCGGAATCAGTTCCTCACCCTCGATCGAAAGCTCCCAACGCCGTTGCGAAAGCTGCTCGTAATCCCGCAGCGGCGGCGCGACCACGGCGCCGGTCGAAGGCAAGCGATACGCGCCCTCTCCATAGATCGACATCGACGACGCGACGACGATGCGCTCGACGCCGTGCGGCCGGCGCGACAGGGCTTCGAGGATCACGGCCGCGGTCATGACGTTGTTGCGGGAGTACTCGACGATGTTGGTCATGCTTTGTCCGACGCCGACCGATGCCGCCAAGTGCACGAGATCGGTGATCCCCTCGAGGCTGTCTTCGAACAGGCCGTCGTCGAGCACGTTCCCTTTGATGCGTCTCGCGCCCCGATCGAGGTAGAGCGGCCAGCCGTCTTCGTCTCGCTCGTGGTCGGCGTGTACCTGAGGAAGGAGGCTGTCGAGCACGACGACTTCGTGCCCGTTTGCCAACAGACGATCGACGACGTGCGAGCCGATAAAACCGGCGCCGCCGGTGACGAGCACGCGTTTGCTCAAGCTAAGGCTCCTTTTGCTGGTTAGCGATTGCGGTACGCTGCCCGCTCAGTTTGTGGCGTATGAGCTGTTTGTTGGCGTCGATTTTCTCGGTGCGCTGCCACGCCAGCCCCTCGTCGCGCAGATACATACGCAAGCCGATGAGCAGCGGGATCGTCCACAGCAGCCACCAGATCATAGCCGAGATCGGATTGATGCGAATCATGTACCACACACGATCGATCCAGCGGCGGCAAACCAGCGACGTGCGCTTCCAGGTGTTCGCGTAGAGCAGCGTCATGACGATCGCGAACAGGCTCAAGTTCACGACGGCAAACCAGAAGGTCCAGACCGGAACGACGTGCGTCTGCGCAAGATACATCGCCGCGGCCCAGATGCCGATCGGCAGGCCGACCAAGTTGATCAACAGCGATAAGCAGGGATAGAAGAGCATCCAGCACCGCAGGCGGTCCAACGGGCTCAGGCCGAGATGATGCAGCGGTTCCCCCAGCGTTTGAAAAAAACCGCAGACCCAGCGTTTCCGCTGCGTGATTCCCTGCTGCCACGTGCGCGGCACTTCTTCGATCAGCGAACTCTCGAGAATGCCGAGCCGCTTTCCGTTCGCCCAGTAGCGCAGGCCGATCTCAGGATCCTCGATCGTGATCCAGGGGTGGAATCCGCCGAGTTCCACCAGATCCGCGGCGCGATAAAAGAGCCCTTTACCGAGCACCCAGTACGGGTGGCGGCCGCCGGCCGAAACGTGCGGATACTTGTAGCCGTCCCAGGCCATGTGGTCGAAGGCGTGCCATGAAGTCGCCATCGTCGCGTTGAGATTGCCGACGACGTTGAGCGCTTGGAGAACGTCGTACCGCCGCAGCCCGATCGCCGCGCCTTTGAAATGGTCGACGGGCGGGCAGCTGTCGGCATCGATGTAGTTGATGGCGAGATTGCGCTCGTGCCGCAGCGTGTCGGAGATGTGATAGAGTGCGTAGACGAGCTGACGGGTCTTCTTCGGCGGCAAGTCTCTTACGCCGGCGCGCTTTCCCGCGTGCCACCAATAGGCTTTCGGATTGGAGTCCCACGAGTCCCAAACGACCTGCCACGAAGGATCGGTCGTCGGCGGCACCTTGAGGATCTCCAAGAAGTCGAACTCGGCCGCCAGGCGCTCCAGCGATGCGAGCGTTTCGGTGTCGTGGCTGTTGGGAATCGCGACGACCCGGCGGCGGTGCGGCGGATAGTCGATCTTCGCCAGCGCCAGAAAGGTCGTGCGCATCGTCGCTTCCAACTCGTGCAGGACCGGATACAGGAGCACGATGTAGGGCCAATCCTCGTGCGGCTCGTCGAGCGGCTCGCTCATGTCGACCCAGTCGACGCGATGGGCGAAAAAGTAGAAATCGACCAACAGGGTAAACGTGTAAAGAATTTGGGTCGCTATAAAAACCGCAACTAAGCATGCGTCGAGGACATGGAACGCGACGGCGTACAAGCGGGCCTACTCGGCGAAGGCTTCGAGGTACGCGGCGCGCGCGGGCGTCTGTGCGTTGCCGACTCCGACGTACCACAGCCCTTCCAAGGCTACTGCCTCGGGATCGAAAAAGTGCCGCCCGTCGAAGACGATATCGCCGCGCATCAGCGTTCGCACGATTCCAAAGTCGAGCGCTTCGTATTCGCGCCACTCCGTCGCCAGAACGAGTACGTCGGCACCTTTGACGGCTTCGTAGATTTCCGAGCAGTAGCGCACTTCGGAGCCGAGCCGCGCCCGCGCGTTGTCGAGCGCGATCGGGTCGTGAGCCGCGACTCGCGCGCCCAGGCCGAGAAAGAGATCGATCAGCCGCAGCGCGGGCGATTCGCGAATATCCGAGGTGTTCGGCTTGAACGCCAGGCCGAGCACGCAGACCGTCTTGCCCGCGATCGAGTCGCCCAGCGCGCCTTCGATTGCCGCCAGCGTTCTCCAGACTTGGGTTCGGTTGACCGCCTCGACCGAGCGCAAGAGCGTCGCCGAGTAGCCAAAACCCAGAGCGGTTCGCTCGAGCGCGCGAACGTCTTTGGGAAAGCAGGAGCCGCCGTACCCGATCCCCGGGCTCATGAACTGGGTTCCGATGCGCCGATCCAATCCGATTCCGCAGCCGACTGCCCGCACGTCGACGTTCACGAGATCGCAAATGTTTGCGATCTCGTTTATAAAGGAGATTTTTGTCGCCAGAAAAGCATTGGCTGCATATTTGACCATTTCGCTCGCCCGCACGGCGGTCGCGAAGATCGGCGCCTCCAGCGGTGCGTAAAGAGCACGCATCACGGCTTGCGCCTGCGGGTCGCTCGCGCCGAAGACGACGCGGTCGGGGTGCATGAAATCGCCGATCGCCGAGCCTTCCCGCAGAAATTCGGGATTGCTCACCACGTCGACCCGATGCGGCGTTCGCGCGTTCTCGGCGACGATCGCCGCCACCAGCTCGCACGTTCCCACCGGGACCGTCGACTTTACGACGACGATTTTCGGTCCGTTGAGTTCGCGGCCGATCGTTGCCGCGACGTCGCGAATCGCGCAGAGGTCGGGGGTGCCGTCCCCGAGCATCGGCGTTCCGACTGCGATGAAGACGATGTTGGAGTCGCGCACTCCCGCCCCGGTGTCGTCGGAGAACGAGAGGCGCCCCGCTCGGTCGTTCTCGAGGATCATCTCGAGCAGACCCGGTTCGTAGAACGGCACCTCGCCGCGGCGCAGCGTCGCGATTCGCTGCGGATCGTTGTCGAGGCAGACGACGGAGTTTCCAAGCTCGGCAAAACACGTACCGGTCACCAGGCCAACGTAGCCGGTTCCGACGATCGCGATCCGGCGCGGCTCGCATGCCGGTCGTAGCGCCGTGGGTTCGACTACGGTAAGGCGCCCGAACGCATTTGTCGTCATAGATGCAGCCTCAAAGTGATACGGTGACAGACTTCCGAGGGACACCTGCGCGGGCCGTCGCGGCGCTCTTTGGTTTCCATGTACCTCTTCCTGCACTAAAGCCTAGCAATTTTTGGCGACGGTGTTTTACGTAACGCAGCGAATTAACCGGAGGAAGATAACGATGCAGTTTCGGTCAATCCGAATCGGGGGTACGCGTATCGAGCGGCTCGTTTTCGAAATACGTCGCGCCGTGGGAAGCTTCGATCGGCACGAACTTTCGCGGGGGCTGCGAGAAGTCAAAGCAGTCGGGCGAGGGCGACTTCGCTCGTTGGTCGGACGCCGAAAGCGCGTGCAGACCGAATTGCTCCTCGACGAACTTCAGAATGCTCCCGTGCTCGTAGTGGACGTGGGAGACGTGTCCCCGTTTCGCATACGGCGAGATAATCAAGAGCGGAAGCCGAGCACCGAGTCCGTCGTTGTCGACGTACGACGGCTTTTCGGGATCGTACCAACCGCCGTAGTCGTCCCAGAATACGAAGATCGCGCTCGAGTCCCAGTACGGCGATTCGCCGATTGAGTTGACGAGTGAGGTGACCCAAGACGGACCCGTCTTCGATGCGGAGCCGCCGTGGTCGGAGTTTGCATACGTCGGCGTGATCCAGGTCACCGATCGGAGGCTCCCGCGGCCGAGGTCGTTGAGGAACTTCGCAGGCGGCGACAAGACGTCTTGGCTCCAGTCGGGGCCGTCGTAGATATGTTTGATCGCTTGATAGGCGCTCCATATTCCGCGCCCGCGCGAGGAGCCGCCGTCGGGCCGGAGCGCGCCTTTCCCGGCGACGGGCACCGCGTAGAACGCCCAGTCCAAACCGGCCGTGTCGAGCTCGTCGCCGAGGGTCTGCGGATCCCAGCACGGAGGCTCGTAGTCGTTTTTCTTGCCGGGATCGGGAAGTTGCCGGTCCGCGCCAAGGATTCCGATCACGTCGCCGGGAGCGCCCGAACAGCCCCACGATCCATCGGGATAGTCGACCGACGACTGCGGATTGCGCCCCGTGATGATGTACTGATGCGAGATAAAGCTGCTCGAATCGTAATCCGACGCGTACATCTCGTCAGCCAAAACGTACTGCTTGGCCATGTCGAAGTAGGGCTTGACCTCGTCGTGCGGCACGTAACTGTACGGCGGGTTGGGGTTTGGACATGGCGGCGGCGTTGCGCCGGCGGCCGGCTCGAGATTCCCGCCGGACGTTGCCGATTTCTTCATCGTGCAGGTCCACGTCTCGTTGTCGAAGCCGTTCATCCGGCAATGCGTCCCGGGAATTTTCCCCGTACCATTGCAGGCTGCCAAGAACCCCTTGGCGTTGTGCTGGAGATCCCACGAGGTCGCGAGCGTGACCGGTTTTAGGGCGATCTTCTTGCCGTCTTTGTCGTAACCGTACGACGCGGTTTTTGCACCGGGATATCCATAAAAGAGATTATTAAAACTACGATTTTCTTGAACGATGATAATGATGTGTTTGATCTTTGGGGCCGATCGGTTCGCCTGCAGCGCGAAAGAAAGCGGCGGCGACGGAACCATGCCCCCGCCCCCGCGGCAGGCCGCAAGAAAGAGAGCTACTACTATAACGGCCAGCGGCTTCGAGGACCTCGAAAGACGACGCACCAACGTCTCCTTGTGCGAAATAGGACGCAAACGACTTACTGTCGTTGTAACCAAAATCCCGCCGCAATGAATGGCGGTTTTTCGCTATTGACGTTAACGTGAAAATAATCTGTTCTTATGGAGGTGCGGGCGGCCGGCCGCGCTTATCGCACCGATAACGGAATCGTTCGCTCGACCGTATCGCCGCGCGTGTTCTTGGCGATCACTCGCATCGCGAAGGTTCCATGCACGAACCACGGCAGCGGAGCGACGGTGTAGGCTAGGGCGAAGCGCCCGACACCTACCTTGTTCAAGCTCATCGCATAATTACCGATTCTCGCTTCGACGCTGGCGACGTTGGAGGTCGTCACGACTTTTCCGAAGACGTGGTCGCCGGCCCGCACCGTCGTTTCGCTGACATCGACCGAGATGATCTGCGGAGCGGCATTGGGCGGAAGCAGCGGAACCCTCAAAACGGGCTTTGCCGCAATCGCACCGCTCGGCGCCGTGGTGGGCCCGGGTGTGGCGGAGGCTGGAGGCGACGCGGCCGCTTGCGAGAGCGCGGGCGAACTCTTTGCGGCTCGGCCCGGCGCTGCCGAAGAGCGGGGAAGGGGAGCGGAGCCGGCCGGTACCCGCAGCGGCTGCGAGCGGACGGGGGGCGGTGGAGAGCTCTGCGGACGCGGCGGACGGCTGCAAGACTGCAGGCAGAGCAAGACCAAGCCGATGTAAACGGCCGAGCGGGCGCTACGCATCAGTCGGTTCTTCTGTGGCTCTCCCGGCGTTCCTTAGCAAGCCGGCAAGGCTAAGATGTTGAAACGTCGAGGAAATGCCCGATTCGGTGCGCCCCACATTCAGCGTGGTAGTTCCCCTCTATAACGAGGCGGCAAACGTCGGGCCGCTCCTCGAGCGGCTCTCGTCGGCGATCGATCGAGTCCGCGGCGAGTACGAGTATGAGATCGTACTCGTCAACGACGGCAGCACCGACGCCACCTTGGCGGCGATCCGCTCCGAGATGCAGCGGCGCGAGCGAATCGTACTGGTAAATCTCTCTCGGAACTTCGGCCATCAGCTGGCGGCCACGGCCGGAATCGAGATCGCGGCCGGAGATGCGGTGATCCTCATGGACGGGGACCTGCAAGATCCGCCCGAGCTGATCGCCAATTTTCTGCGGAAGTGGCGCGAGGGATACGACGTCGTCTATGCGGTTCGCCGGTCGCGAAAAGGCGAGAGCACGTTCAAGCTGCTGACCGCGCGCGTTTTCTACCGCATCATCAAGCGCCTGACGAGGGTTTCGATCCCGATGGACACCGGCGACTTCCGCTTGATGAGCCGGCGAACCGTCGAAGCGGTGCGCAAGTTCCCCGAGCGGCATCGCTTTCTCCGCGGCATGGTCAGCTGGGTCGGCTTCAACCAAGTCGCGCTCGAGTACGATCGCGACGAACGCCATTCTGGAACGACGAAGTACCCGCTGACGAAGATGCTACGGTTTGCAATGGACGGGATCACCTCGTTCTCCGATGCGCCGCTGCGCTTCGCCTCGTACTTCGGCTTCACGGTCAGCGTCGTCGCCTTCATTTACGCAGTCGTCGTGATCGTCATGAAGACGTTGCGCTTGTCGCCCGCGTTCTATACGCCCGGCTGGGCGTCGACGATCGTTGCCGTGACCTTCTTGGGAGGGGTCCAGCTGATGAGCCTCGGTATTCTCGGCGAGTATCTCGGGCGCGTCTACGATGAAGTAAAAGGCCGACCGCTCTATTTGATCAGCGATATCGAACGATCTTGACTTATCGCCCGGTCATCGACCACGTCGCCGTTCCGGCTTACCTCGATCCGTTCTCCGCCGTACTCCTGGCTGCCGCCTTCTTCGCCGCCGCTGCGCTAACGCTGCGGCGTCCGGCGTTCGGACTCGGCGCTCTGCTGATCGCCACCCCTTTCGACTTTTCGCGGGACGTGTTCGCGACGACTATCAGCCTGCCGAAGTGCGTCTTACTCGGCGTACTGCTCGCCTTGACGGCGTATCCTGCCGTCTGGCGGGAGCTGCGCCGTGCGCCGGCCGCGCCAATCTTCGGTGCGCTGCTGCTCTACCTCACGGCCACCGCGCTCAGCGCTGCCGGCGCGGCGCACCTCGGAGCGGTTCTTCGAGAGACGTTGAAATGGGTGCAATACGCGGCGCTCTTCGCGGCGGCATTCTGTTGCTACCGCCTCGACGACGATGACGGAGCGTTGCTCACCTGCGCGGCCCTCGCGGCGATTGCGGTCTGCCTCTCGGCGCTCGCGCAAGAGCTCGCCGGCGCGCCCTCGGGCCTATACATCGGTTCGGCAATCGTCCCGCGGATCGCGGGCGTGCTCGAGGGCCCAAACCAGCTTGCCGCGTACTGCGCGGTCGCCGCGGCGCTTCTCGGTGCCTGGGCCGTCGTCCGGCCGGCGCCGTTAACGGCGCTCGCCCTCGGACTGCTCACCTGCACGGAGCTCCTGACCTTCTCGCGCGCCGGAATCCTTACGCTGGCAGTCGTGTTCGCGCTGGTCGTGCTATGGGGCGGCCGCCGCGCATGGCCGGCGTTGCGGCCGGCCCTGTTCGGAGCCGTGGCGGGCGCCGTCGGCTGCGCGTGGTGGGCGGTTTACGCGCATACCCCGGGCGTCTTGCGCATTTCGCTCGCGCCGAGTGCCTATGCCGGCGGCGTCGGTAACCGGGGCGAGTTGTGGCGCGCCGCTTGGCGGATGTTTCTCGAGCGCCCGCTACTGGGCGTCGGCGCCGGGAACTTCGAGCTCGAGCTCCCCAAATTCGGCGTCTACGGCGTGCGAACGCACGCCAACAGCTGGTACTTGCAGTCGCTTGCGGAAGGCGGCATCGTGCTGTTCGGCGCGACCCTGACCCTGGTTGCGGCGGCGATCGGCGCATTTGCGCGACGCCCGTTCGTTGCCGGCCTGCGCGCCCAGCCGCCGTGGGTACTCGCCGCGGTCGCGGCAAGCGTCGCACTCGCGCTTCATCAGATCGTCGACGACTTCGTCTTCTACCCGAAGGTCGGTGCGCCGTGGTTTCTGCTGCTCGGGATCGCCGCCGCCGCTCGCCGTAGCGCGTGACCGGAGTCGAAGCGCCGCTCCTGGTCGCAACGAACTGGGGCGTGCGCGGTGCCGTCGTCCTCGCCGTACTCTTTATCGCCGTTGCACTCGTCGGCTTCTTCTATTGGCGCGTCGTACGCCGCGCCAACCTGCTCTCACCCACGCGCCTCGCATTCGCCTGCGCGGTTGCGCTGGCGACCGCGTGGGGCGCGCCCGTACTCTTCTCGAGTGACGTCTACGCATACGCCGCCTATGGCGAGATCGCACGCCTGGGCGCAAACCCATACGTTTCGGCGGCCCCCTACGCGTTCGACGCACTCGTACGCGCGGCCGACCTCCAGTGGGGAACGACCGTGCCGATCTGTCTCTACGGACCGGCGTTCGTGGCGCTCGCCGAGGCAATCGTCCGGCTCTTCGCGCCGTTCGGGATGCTCGCACAGCTGCAGGCATTGCGCGCGATTGCCTCGCTCGCGCTGCTCGCCTGCATTCCGCTGGCATACGCCGCATACGAAGGAAATCGCGCGATGCGCCTGCGCGCAGCGGCGACGATCGGACTCAATCCAGTGGCGATCTGGTGCGCAGCGGAGGGTCACAACGACGCGATCGCTTTGGCCTGGGTACTCTTCGGATTCGTGCTGGTACGCAGTCGGCGGCCCGCCCTAGGGGCGGCTGTCGTCGCGCTCTCGGCCTTAGTAAAGCCGCCGGGGATCGTTGCCGCCGTGGCGCTGGGACTGCGCGATCGCCGCGCCCGAATCGGCGCGGCGATCGGGGCCTTCGCCGCCGTGACGCTCTCGCTTCCGCTGATCGTGGGAGCGGCAACCCACCTGGCGCCGCATGGGCACTACGCACCACAGGCATCGCTGCAAGCAGTTTTCGCACCGCTCTCACCGATCGCGGCCTGGGCGGCGGCGGCCGTCGCCTGCCTGCTGCTGGGTGCGCGCGCGGCAGTGCTGCTGCGCGCCGGCTCGGGTGAGGCGTGGATCTGGCTAGGGCTCGCCATTTGGGTGATGATCCCGAATCCGTATCCCTGGTACGGGCTCTGGCTCCTGGCGCTCGCCGCGATCGCACCGCAGACACGTGCCGGCCGGGTCGCGACCCTGCTCTCGTTCTGCGCGCTGCTGCGCTACGCACCCGACGCAATCGGTACGCCGAACGCGCCGGTCGCCGCAGCGCTCGGGATGCTGGCTTCGCTTCCACTGCTTGCGCTCGTCGCTTGGAGGCCCTGGTATAATGATCGACCCGCATGACTGCGCACACGATCGAACCCCAACTCACCCGGCGTGATCTCCTCCGCTCTTTGCCCGCGTCGAGCCGCGCTTGGGGCAGTCTGCTCGAGCGTCTCGCCGCCCTACGCCGCCTAGACGGACGCAAACCCGGCGCGTATTCCTTACACGAAACGATCGCCGCGGCGCGGCCGGCGCTGATCGCGGCGCTGCACAAAGAGCTCGGCGGGACGCAGCTCGTCGTCGTGCCGACTCCCGACGCGGCCGAACGCAGTTTCGCCGATCTGCTCTACTACCTCGAGGCCGACACCGAACGCGTCGCACTGCTCCGTTCGCGCGAAGACGCGATCGGGGCAATCGAAAACCCCTCCGAGCAGAGCGCACGGATGACGCTGCTTGCGGACCTGGCGGACGGCAAACCGCGCTTGGTGCTGGCGCCGATCGCCGCGCTGCGGCAGCATTTCACGCCGCGCCGGCGCTTCGACGAGCTCCGCTTCGTTCTGCAAACCGACGACGAGCCGGGCTGGGACGCGCTGCAGCGGCGCCTCTTCGACCTCGGCTACACGCGCTGCGACGTCGTGAGCGCGGTCGGCGAGTACGCCGTGCGCGGCGGCATCATCGACCTCTTCGCGGCGACCGCCGACGCGCCGGTGCGCATCGAGTTTTTCGGCGATGCAATCGAGTCGATGCGAACCTTTGCAATCGAATCCCAACGCAGCGACAGGCCGATCGATCGCCTCGCGGTAACGCCTTGGGACGAGTCTCGCGACGAGCGGACGACGATCTTCGAGTATCTTCCGCGCGACGCAACCGTCGTACTCGAGGAACCCGCGACGATCGCCGCGATCGTCGCCGCACTCGACGAAGAACGTGCCCGCGAGCGGCACACGCTGTTCGCCGGAGAGGAGCCCGACGAAGCGTTGGGCGTCGAACTCTCCGCGACGCCGCTCGGTTTAACCGAGATCGGCGAGCGGGTCGCCGAGCACGCGACGTTGCTCTTCCCCGGCTCGATCGAGCTTGGAGATCGCGCGACCGCGTGGGTGCCCGACGCAATCGAATCGTTCGTGCTCGAATGCCGCCCGGTCGAGCATTTCAACCGTCAGATTGGCCTCTTTACCGAAGCGATGCGCGAGTGGATCGGCGCCGGCGAGGACGTCTTCATCGTCAGCGCGGGCGTCTCACGCATCAGCGACATCCTGCGCGCCGCGGGAATCGACACCGGCCAGCAGGCGCGCGGCGGCCTCTCGATCGATCACGGCTCGATAGAGGCGGGCTTTTGGATTCCAAGCCTGCGCGTTCGCGTGCTCGGTGACCGTGAAATTCTCGGTGCGCCGCCCAAGCGCGTCAAGATGCGCGCGGTCAAGGAAGGCGTGCCGGTCACGTTGGCCGACCTGCGCGTTGGGGACTACGTCGTCCACGCGGTGCACGGCATCGGGCAGTATCTGGGCTTGCGCGCCGAAACGATTCTCGGCGCAAAGCAAGACTATCTCGATCTGCGTTACGCCGGAAGCGATCGGATGCTCGTCCCAGTTACCCAGATGCATCAGATCGCAAAGTACTCGGCGGCCGAAGGCCAGTCGCCGCGTCTCTCCAAAATGGGCGGCGCCGACTGGGCGCGGACGAAGTCGCGCGTCAGCGAATCGCTCGCAAAGATCGCCGACCAGCTCGTCGCGTTGTACGCCGAGCGGGAGATCTCGCGCGGATTTCCATTTAGCCCGGATACGACGTGGCAAGTCGAGATGGAACAAGCATTTCCGTACGAGCCCACGCCCGATCAACAGAAGGCCTTCGATGCGAGCAGGACCGATATGGAGGCCGCGCGGCCGATGGACCGCCTCATCTGCGGCGACGTCGGATACGGAAAGACGGAGGTGGCAATGCGCGCCGCCTTCAAGGCGATCGCCGACAAGAAGCAGGTTGCGGTGCTCGTGCCGACCACGCTGCTGGCCGATCAGCATTATCGCACCTTCAGCGCGCGCTTCGGCGCTTTTCCGGTCCGCGTCGAAGAGCTCTCGCGCTTCACGCCCAAGGCCGATCAGAAACGAATCCTTCGCGATCTCGCCGAGGGCAAGGTCGACGTCGTCATCGGCACGCACCGGCTGCTTCAGAAGGACGTCGCTTTCGCCGACCTCGGTTTGATCGTGATCGACGAAGAGCAGCGCTTTGGCGTCATGCACAAGGAGCGCCTCAAGGGATATCGCGCGAGCGTAGACGTCATGACGCTTTCGGCGACGCCTATTCCGCGCACGCTGCACATGTCGCTGATGGGCGTGCGCGACCTGTCGCTCATCCAAACCGCACCGAAGAACCGCATGTCGATCAAAACGCTCGTCGTCCCGGCGAGCGATGCGGTCGTCCAGCGGGCCATCGCGGCCGAACTCGATCGCGGAGGCCAAGTCTACTACCTGCACAACCGGGTAGAATCGATCCACGCCGTTCGCAACGCGCTCGCGGAGCTCGTTCCGCGAGCCAGAATCGGTGTCGGACACGGTCAGATGCGAGAATCGGAGCTGGAGCCGGTGATGCAGCGTTTTATCGACGGCGAACTCGACGTGCTCGTCGCGACGACGATCATCGAAAACGGGATCGACATCCCGAACGTCAACACGATGATCGTCAACGACGCCGACCGCTTCGGGTTAGCACAACTCTATCAACTGCGCGGGCGTGTTGGGCGCTCGAATCACCAGGCGTACTGTTACCTGCTCTACCAAGGGCACAAGGCACTCAGCGAAGAGGCCAAAGCACGCCTCGAAGCGATCCGGGAGTTCGCACATCTCGGCTCGGGCCTGCAAATAGCGATGCGCGATCTCGAGATTCGCGGTGCCGGCAATCTCCTGGGATCGGCGCAGTCCGGATTTATCGCGTCGGTTGGCTTCGATACGTACTGCGAACTCTTGGCGCAGGCGATCGCGGAGCGGCGCGGAGGCCCAGCCTCGCTCGAGGATCGGCGCGAAGCCGTTATCGACGTGAAGATCGACGCCTTCATTCCCAACGACTACATCGGCCAAGTCTCCCAGAAGATAGCCGTCTACCAGCAGCTAGCAAAGGCTCGCACGCAAGAAGAGGTCGAGGAGGCAGCGGCCGGGGTACGCGATCGCTTCGGTCCGTTTCCCGAACCGCTCGCGAATCTGGTCGAACTCACGAAGCTCCGTGCGATCGCGCTGCGCAAGCACGTCACGCGGGTCGTGGTGGACGAACGTCGGCTCACGCTGGGAGTGGGTACCGGCTTCGCGCTCGACCCCGCCGCGGTCCCGAAGCTGCAGTCGCTGACGAAGAATCGCTTCCGCTTCTCCGAGGGGCGGATTCTCGTCGATCTCCCCGGCAGCCAAGATTGGATGCCCCTCCTGCGCAGGCTTCTCGAAGCGATATAAGACGCAGGGCAGGCCTCCCGTCATCGGAGGAACGGGGGCGCGTCGCGCGAACCTGGCCGCACGTGATGCGGGGCTCTTGGCCCCGCTTCCTACGCACTGAGATCCAACGGAGCAATAATGTCGAAAGCCCAACGCCTCACCGTAGGCCTGGCCGCCCTTCTGTTGGGCACGTCGCTAGTGGCGTGCTCCGATAGCGGCGCGGTCGCGACGGTGAACGGTCAACCGATCAGCGAAGCCTCGTTCAACGCGCGGCTGCAAACCACGCCGCTGGCACGTACCGTGCTGCAGCAGATGGTGCAAGACGTGCTGATCCAGCAGTACGCCAAGAGCAACAACATCACGGTCACCGACGCCGAAGTCGATACGCGTGAGACGCAGCTCAAACAAAACTTCCCTTCCGGCTCCTGGGACGAGATGTTGAAGTCGCGCGGTCTGACTGAAGCAGACGTTAAAGCAGCGTTACGCGAGCAGATCATCCTCGACCGAGCCCTCGCCAAGGACGTGAATATCAAGCCGTCCGCGATCAGCGACTACTTTAGCAAGAATCACTCGACGTTCGACACACCCGAACAGGTGACGGCCCGGCACATTCTCGTGCCGAACCTTGCCGAGGCGCAGAAAGTCGAGCAGCTGCTTAAATCGGGACAGAGCTTCGCCTCGGTTGCCAAACAATACTCAACCGATCCCGGCAGTAAAGATAAGGGCGGCGAACTCGGTACCTTCCGTCGCGGACAGATGGTGCCGGCCTTCGATAAAGTTGCCTTCACGCTGCCGGTCAACCAGATCAGCGAGCCGGTGAAGTCGCCGTTTGGTTATCACATCATCCAGGTCGAAGCGCGCGTACCCGGCAAGAAAGCAACGGTCGCGAGCGCGACGCCGCAGATCACCGATATCCTGCGTCAACAGCAAGAGGCTCCCTTGATCCAGCCTTTCCTGCAGGGTCTGCAGCAGAAGGCCGACATCAAGAGCACGAACTCGAACTTCGCGCAGCTCTTCCCGCCGTCGGGCGCGAACGCACAGACCAATGGCGCGCCGCCGGCTGCGGGAAATGCGGCCGCTTCACCGGCTGCCGCGTCACCAGCCGCCGCGTCGCCGGCTGCGGCGTCGCCGGCACCGGCCTCCACCTAGAATCGTGACGGCGGCGCCCCCAACCGGGGGCGCCGCCGTCGCCTTTCGAAGGACGCGACGTGCTGGTTCGCATCGCGGGCCTGGGCCCAGGTGATCCCGGGCTTCTGACCATCGGTTCCCTAGAAGCACTGCGCGCCGTCGGCAAGGCGGTGGCGCTAATGGCGCCCCCGGACCTTACCGGCTACCTGTCGCGCAACGGAATCACGATCGTCCGCGATCTCGTCGACGATCCCGCGCTCTTCGTACGCGGCGGCAGCGACGAGATCGAACGATTCGCGCAGCGGCTGCAGGGCGATTTCTCCGCTGAGGCGATTGGGTTGGGCGTGCTCGGCAATCCGCTCTCGGATTTCCCCGGTCTGCCGCCGCTGCTGCGGCTGCTCGACTCCCGCGGCATCGCCACGGAGATCGTTCCCGGGATGCCGCGAGCGACGCTCTCCGCCTCGATCACCATGCCGCTCGTGCCGCTGCCGCCGCAATCGGCGCATCATTCCTGGGACGATCTCGTGGAGATCATGGCGCGGCTGCGCATGGGATGCCCCTGGGATCGCGAGCAGACGCACCGCACGCTGGTTCCCTACTTGATCGAGGAAACGTTCGAAGTCGTCGAAGCGATCGAAGGAGAGCAGCTCGACGCGCTCTGCGAAGAGCTCGGCGACTTGCTGCTGCAAATCCTCTTTCACGCGCAGCTCGCGACGGAAGTCGGCAAGTTCAGCATCGCCGACGTCGTCGACGCGCTCTCGAACAAGATGGTACGACGGCACCCGCACGTCTTCGGCGACGCCGTGATCGAGGACGTCGACGCGCAGTGGCGCAATTGGGAAAAACTCAAGGCCCTGGAAAAGACCGGACGGGAGCGCAAGAACCGGCTAGACGGAATCCCCAAGCAGCTAGGCGCGTTACAGCGCGGACAACGAATGCAGGAGAAGGCGGCGCGGGTCGGCTTCGACTGGCCGGATGTAACCGGCATTCTGGAAAAGCTTACCGAGGAGCTCGGGGAGCTGGCCGAGGCACGACGCCAACCGCAGGACGATCCCCACGTGCGCGAAGAGCTCGGCGACGTCTTCTTCACCCTCGTCAATCTCTCTCGTGCGCTGGGCATCGACGCCGAAACCGCGGTGCGCGAGGCAAACGAAAAGTTCTACCGGCGTTTCTCCTTCATGGAAGAGCGCGCCGGTAAGGAGGGAAAGCAGCTCTCGGATCTCTCGCTCGACGAACTTGAGGAGCTATGGAAACTGGCGAAAACCTGACCGCTGCGCTACGGACGCGCATGGGCGCGCACGACGCGCACTATGGCGGCAACCTCGTCGACGGCGCCCGCATGCTCGCCCTCTTCGGCGACGTTGCGACCGAGCTGCTGATTCGCATGGACGGCGACGAGGGGCTCTTTGCCTCCTACGACAGCGTCGAGTTCTTGGCGCCCGTCTTTGCGGGTGATTACGTCGAGGTGAGCGGGACGATCGTCAACGTCGGCAAAACGTCGCGCCGCATGGAGTTCGAAGCGCGCAAGGTAATTGCGGCGCGCCCAGATGTCAACGAGAGCGCCGCCGACCTGCTCGAAACGCCGGTCGTCGTCTGCCGCGCGACCGGCACCTGCGTCACGCCGCGCAAGAAAAAACGCAAGTAAGCCAAGGCGGAGTGGTTAGACGAGGCGTTCGTGGGTTTTGCGTTTCCAGACGAACTCGTAGTAGCTGAACTGCAGCGCTAAGACGACGCAATACGAAATCGGATAGCCCAGCCATATGCCGTCGAGGCCGATGCGGTGCATCAAAAAGAACGCGACCGGCACTTCGACGCACCAGATCGCGAAGACGCCGTTGATCGTCGGCCAGAGCACCGAGCCGCTACCGCGCATCAGGCCCGACAGCACCGCGGAGTTTCCAAAGAGCAGGTAGCCCCAGAGCGTGATCATCAAGAGCTGGTGCGCGATATCGAGCGTATGACGGTCGGTGATGAACCACCCGAGAATCGCCCAGGCAAACGCGTAACAGAGAGCGATGATGCAGCCCCCGACGACGTAGTTCAATCCGACCGCCGAACGCACGACGCTGCCGAGCTTGTCCTCGCGGCGCGCGCCGATGCACTGCGCCCCGAAGATCGACGCCGAAATGCCGATCGAGATCGCCGGAAACTGGACGTAGCCGACGACCTGGTTCACCGCGCCGTACGCGGCCGTCGCGTCCGAGCCGAAACGATTCACGAAGGAGATCACGGCGAGCTCGGCCAGCGAGACCATCATCACCTGGATGCCGGTCGGCACGCCGATGCGAACCACCGCGCCGAGAATCTTCCAATCGATCCGCATATCCGAGAGCGTCTCGCGATCGAACTTGAGCGGATGATCTTTACGCGCGAGATAAAAGAGCAGCCACCCCAGCGCCGCGCTGTTGGCGATCAAGCCCGAGACCGCCGCGCTGACCACGCCGAGCTTGGGCAGGCCCAGCGCGCCGACAATGAAGAGCGGCGTCACCGCAATCGCGAGCAGACTCGAGACGAGCAGCGTGTAAAAAGGCGTCGTCGAGTCGCCGGTGCCGCGCAAGATCGTAACGTACACGAAATAGAAAAAGAAGATCGGCATCGTCAAAAAGACCACGCGCGCGTAGGCATCCGACTGCGGGAGGATATCGGCGGGCGTCGCCAGCCACTTCAGGACGATCGGCGAGCCGAATGCACCGAGAATCGCGACGATGATGCCCAGGTACAGCGCCGCACCCAGCACGGTGCCGGCGATCTTCTTAACCTTGTGGAGGTCGCGCGCCCCGTAGGCCTGACCGACGAGTACGCTGCTGCCGCTCGATACGCCGAAGACGAATGAAAAAAGCAGAAAGACGATCGGGAAGACGGCCGAGACCGCGGCGAGCGCGTGCGTCGAGATCAAGCGGCCGATCCAGATGCTCGCCATCGTCTGGGATGCGGACTGCAAAACGTTGCTCAGCATCAAGGGTACCAGAAAGACGAGGAGGATCTGCCACATCGGCTTGCCCTCCTCGAAAATGTTGACCCCGCGGTGCGCCGGTCGCGCTTGCGCCAATGGGAAACCCCTTATTCTTGCGCGAGCACGTCTTAGATTTTCTTGCGGGCGTCATCGAGCAGCTCGCGCACGCGCTCGACGGTCTCCGGCTTGGAAGAATAACTCATTTGAGAGACGGCGTGCATTAACCGGTCGGCCGCCTCGCGCATCTGCGCCCGCACGTCGCCCGTGCCCTCTTCCTCCTCGTCGCCTTCGAAAAACCGGCCGATGTCGGCCGCACGCTCGTCCAGCATCTTTCTTCCTTTTTCGGTAAGCTCGTAAATGCGCCGGTCGCCCTCTTCTCGCCCTGAGATGAAGCCTGCCGCCTCGGGCGCGGCCAGCAGCGGGTAGACCGAACCGGCACCCCCGCCCCACCCCTTTTCGCGCGTGGCTCGGATCAGCTCGTAACCGTGGCTCGGCATCTCGGCCAGCAGTTTGAGTACGGCAAACTTCAAAATCCCTCGGCGAAACCGGCGCATGCCGGGCCGGCGCCTCTCCCATCCGTGCCTGTCGACACCGTCCTTCGACTGCCCTTCGACAAGCTCAGGATGACACCGGGGGAGCTCAGGATGACACCGGGGGAGCTCAGGGTGACACGGGGGAGCTCAGGATTACACGGGGGACCTTAGGATGACACGAGGGGTGCGCTGGTGGGGCGGGAGCAGGCGAGAAAATCGGTATGGCGCCGAAAGAGGGCTTCGTGCGGCTGGATAAGTTCATGAAGGTGTCGCGGCTGGCCAAACGGCGCAGCGAGGCGCACGAGGCGCTCGAGCATGGGCGAATTACGCGGGAAGGCAAGTCCCTCAAACCCGGCTACCAGGTGAAGCCGGGCGATGTCCTCGAGATTCACTACGCCACGAAGTTCGTCACCGTCCGCGTTCGCGACGTGCCGCTGCGCGTCACGCCCGCGGTCAAGCCCGCCGACCTGTACGAGATCGTCGACTCGCGAAAGGACGAGGCCGAGTGGCTGTAATCTCGGCCGATACCAAGGACGCCCTCGCGCGAGAGCTTCCAAGCGAGCGGCACTGCCGCGAGGCGTTGCTGGCCTCGCTGGCGCTCTACGGCGGAGCCGGCGAGGAGTTCGTAACCCACCGCAACTCGGTCGCACGCCTGTTCTGGTCGCTGCTCGACGAACGAAAGCTCTATCCGATCGAGGCGCGGGCACCCACCCGGCTCGCGCGCTTACCGACCTTTGCCGTGGCGCTCCCGCAGCGCCTGAGGGAAATCCCGGCCAAGCCGGTCCACAAGTGCGACCGGCTCGTCGAGCTGCGTGCGGCTTTTTTAGCCTGCGGATCGCTCGCGGCGGGCGCCCGAGGATACCACCTGGAGTTTGTCCTTCGCGACGAGCGCATCGCCCAACGTTTGGCGTGGACCCTGCGAAGCAACGGCGTCCCCGCAAAAGAGGCGCGCCGGAAGCGGCGCGTCGTGCTCTACCTCAAGGAGTTCGACGCGATTGCCGAGCTGCTCACGCGCATCGGCGCATTTACCGCGGTGCTTGCGCTGGAGGACGTACGCGCGTTGCGGGAGACCAAGAACCGTATCCACCGCCTGGTGAATACTGAGGCCGCGAACCTGCAGCGCAGTGCTGCGGCCGCGGCCGAGCAGCGCCGCGTCATCGAATTCCTCGCCAACGCCTATGGCCTGCCGGCGCTGTCGCCGCCGCTGCGCGAGCTGGCGGGGCTGCGCCTGCGCCATCCCGACGAGTCGTTGGCCGAGCTCGGCCGCCGCTGTAGTCCCCCTATCGGGAAGCCCACCGTGAGCAGTCGCTTCGGTGCGCTAACCCGGCTCGCCGACTCCCTGCGCGGCGTGCAGGGGAGCCCCAGAGCGGTCGGGTAACGGCGCAGCATGCGCATCGGAATCAACGGCTTCGGCCGCATCGGACGTAACTTTACAAAGGCGCTCGCCGAACGCCATCCCGAGATCGAGATCGCGGCCGTCAACGATTTGATCGACGCCAAAGAGTGCGCCCATCTCTTTAAGTACGACAGCAACTACGGCATCTACGCTGGGAACGTCGGCTCGTCCGACTCGACGCTGGAGATCGACGGGCGGCGCATCCGCGTCTTCGGCGAGCGAGACCCCGGCAAGCTGCCGTGGCGGGATTTGGGCGTCGACGTGGTCGTCGAGTCTACCGGACTCTTTACCGATGCCGCCAAAGCCCGCGCGCACATCGACGGCGGCGGAGCGAAGAAAGTCGTGATCTCCGCCCCCGCCAAGGGCGAGGACATCACGATCGTGCTCGGCGTCAACGACCGCAACTACGACCCCGAAAAGCACAACATCATCTCCAACGCGTCGTGCACGACGAACTGCTTGGCCACCGCCCTCAAGCCGATCGTCGACGAGCTCGGCTGGGTCAAGGGCTTCATGACCACGATTCACTCGTACACGAACGACCAGAACGTGCTCGACGGCCCGCACCGCGATCTGCGGCGCGCGCGCAACGCCGCGACGAACATCATTCCGACGTCGACGGGTGCCGCCAAGGCGCTCTACCTTACGATCCCGCAGGTCGAGGGGAGCTTCGACGGTTTCTCGCTGCGCGTTCCGACGCCGACGGTCTCGATGATCTATCTGGTCGCGCAGACGAAGCAGCCGACGACCAAAGAGCAGCTCAACGCGCTGCTCCGGCGTGCGGCCGAAGGCGAGCTGAGCAAATACGTCGCCTACACCGAGGAAGAGCTCGTGTCGAGCGACTTCAAAAAGAACCCGAACAGCTCAATCATCGATGCGAAGCTCACCAATGCCAACGGCGATCTCGTCCAAATCGCCGCCTGGTACGACAACGAGTGGGGCTATTCGTGCCGTCTCGCCGAGCTGACGGCGATGGTGGGTTCGGCGATTCCCGCCAAAGCATAGGGATCGTCTCCTCCGAGTGCCGTTTCGCAGGCTCCAAGACCTCGACGTTGCGGGGAAGCGAGTGATCGTGCGGGAGGACCTCAACGTGCCCATCGCCGAGGGAACGATCGGCGACTACGCGCGGATCGACGCCGCGCTGCCGACGCTGCGCTGGCTCGAACAGCGCGGCGCAAAGACGATCGTCCTCTCCCATCTCGGGCGGCCCGATGGAAAGCCGGATCCGGCGCTCTCGCTCGCGCCGGTCGCACGGGCGCTCTCGCAAGCCCTCGGCACGACCGTCGCGTTCGCCGGCGACTGCGTCGGTGAAGTCGCCCAACGAGCCATCGCACAGCTGCATGACGGCGAGATCCTGCTGCTCGAAAACGTGCGCTTTCACCCCGAAGAGGAACGCAACGATCCCGGCTTCGCGCGGCGCCTC